>DASXYZ010000069.1:0-1891 GCA_036502185.1 Rhizomicrobium sp. | reverse complement strand
AAAAGGCCGGCGCGCACATCGATGACCGTCACGCTCGCATCGGACAGCGTATCGAAAATCCGCATCTGGTCGGGGATCGACGTGACATCGACCACATCGGTAACGTCGGGATGGAAGCGCTTGAGCGTGCCCTTGGGCGCTTCGGAGTCGAAAGCGCGGGTCGGGACCTGATGGGCTGTGAAATAATCCAGCAGCGTGCGCGAAACTGTGGTCTTGCCGACGCCGCCTTTGTCCGCGCCGACCACGATTATTGTTGGCTTCGCCATGGCTCTCCCTCGCTGACGCGCCGCTGTGTCACTGCCGCCGCTGCGTTATTGGGAGCCCCGAGCCCCAAACCCCGGGCTTCAACGCGGCCAAACCGGATGCGTCGCGTCCCTGCACCTGTTTGTGTTGTACACATCCGGCACGCCGTTTGGAAGTCTGGCGAAGACGGTCGCGAACATTGTCCGGTGCGTTCGTATCGATCAGGCGCGAATTGTGACGCGATTGCGGCTAGCTGTTGTGGGGTCCCCACGGACCCCGCGATTGACTCGGTGTGGCGGGGCTTTCTTCGTCCGGCGCCGCCCTGGTATCGGGCTGCTTCGCCGGGCCCCAGGGCCCTGATGGCGCCGGCTGATCGGCCTCGTCGGCGTTAACCATATCCGATTCATTTGACTGCGGCGATTCTTGCTCCGGCAGCGCGATCGGACCGGGATCGTGGCCACCCGCGAACTTGACCAGCGCGGCGACGCGGTTTTCCACCGTCGGATGGGTATCGAACAGTTCGCCGAAGCCTTCGCGCGGATTGTCGATGCAAAGCTCCATGACAGCCGAGGTCGCGCCCGGCAGTTCGCCGCGGCCCTCGATCTTGCGCAGCGCCGAAATCATGGCGTCGGGATTTTTCGTGAGTTCGACGGAACCGGCATCCGCCAGATACTCGCGCTCGCGCGACAAGGCGAGCCGAATGAGAAACGACAGCACGTAGGCGACGACCAGCAGCGAAACGGCGATCAGGATGGCAAAGCCCGCGCCGCTGCCGCCGCCCTCACGATCGCGCGAACGGCCGAAGCCGAAGCCGTTGTAGAACCAAAGCCGCGCGACCAGTTCGGCAAAAAACGCAATGGCGCCCGCAATGATCACCGCAATGATCATCATGCGCACGTCGCCGTTGCGGATATGCGTGAGCTCGTGGCCGAGAACCGCTTCGAGTTCCGCGTCATCGAGCAGCGCAAGCAACCCGGTCGTCACAGTGATGGAGTACTGCTTCTCGTTCATGCCGGACGCGAAGGCATTGAGTGCGTCGCTGTCCATGACCTTGAGCTTCGGCATGGTGATACCGCGCGAGATGCAGAGATTTTCCAGGAGATTGTAGAGCCGCGGCTGCTCGGTGCGCGTCACTTCGCGGCCGCCGGTCAGCGCGTCGATCATGCTCTGGTGAAAGTAGTAGGCGATGGCGATCCAGGCCACGGTTCCGACTGTCGCCACCGGGAGCGCGCGGATCAGATCGTGCCAGGCGAGCTGCAGCAGCGTATCGAGGTCGGCATTGACCGACAGCGCCTCGGCGACGAGCGCGCCCGCATAAACCATGACGTAGACCAGCACGAACAAGCCGACCAGCAGCGCGATCGACCGGCGCCGGTTCGACTGGATGTGCGTGTAGAGACCGTAGGAGGCCATGGCTATCGCGTCATTACCATTGCGTCATTCCGGAGCGAGGTCGAGGTCCGCGCGGGTTCGCCGCTGCGCGGCGCCCCGGAATGACGATCAGAACTTCACCTGCGGCGCCTGCAACTCGGTCTGGCGGTCGGGGCCGAGGTCGAAGAAATCCTTTGGCGCGAAGCCAAATGAAGCGGCAAACAAAGCCGCGGGGAAACGCTGAATGCCGGTGTTGTATTCCTGTACGGCGCTGTTG
>DASXYZ010000068.1:0-18834 GCA_036502185.1 Rhizomicrobium sp. | reverse complement strand
GCAGTAGAAATTCTCGATGAGATGGCGTGCTTTGTACAGCTCTTTGTCATAGAAGCGCTGGACGGTTCGATTGCTCTTGGGCGGGATCACGGGCTTTTTTCCTGCCGCAAGCAGAGGTTCGATAACGCGCTCGTCCGCATCGAAAGCCTTGTCTGCCAATAAAGCGTCGGCATGCATCTGCGGCAGAAGCGCGTCCGCACCTTCCAGGTCATGAACCTGGCCCGCGGTCAGGAAGAAGGCCAGCGGATTGCCGAGCGCATCGACCAGGGCATGGATTTTGGTGCTCAATCCGCCTTTGCTGCGCCCGATCGCCTGGTCTTCGCCATCTTTTTTTGAGCGCCGGCACTATGCTGATGTGCCCGCACAATGGTGCTGTCGAGCATGGCGTACTCATTGTCCGCATCCACAGACAGCATCTCGAACATCTTCTTCCAAAGGCCGCTCTTCGCCCAACGCGAAAAGCGGGTATGAACCTTGATCGGATCGCCAAACCGCTCCGGCAGGTCCCGCCACGGAATACCGGCGCGATAACGATAGAGAACGGCTTCCACAAACAGCCGGTTATCCTTCGCCGTCACTCCGACGTGACCCTCGCGTCCCGGCAAAAAGTCCTTGATCCTGTCCCATTGATCGTCCCGAAGGGCATAGCGGCGCATCTGTCAGCTCCGAATCAGCTGACCTCCCATGAATCACGCAGCTATGCTCTTGGGAATCCTCTAATTGAGGACAGGCCCTAGTACCCACTATCAGCGTTCGGTGACTCGGGTCGCATCCTTCGACGGGCCCAGGATGAGGCCGTTTTCTTGCCCTCATGGTGAGCTTGTCGAACCACGGGGGCGGCGGCTCGTATCACTCAACTCTGATTCCGGGTACTAGAGGCCGAAGACGTACAAAACACCGTAGCCGCCCAGACGCGAGCTCCCCACATAGACTTTCCCGTTCACGACCGTGGGCGTGGCGGTGACTTCATCTCCCGTATCCGTATGTCCTTTCCAGATTTCGGCGCACTCCTGCTCGCCGCAGGTATCCGCCCACGCCACCACTTCTTCATAACCGCCGGCATAGACGACGCCGTTGGCAATCACAGGCGAGGAGTAGGCGGCCTGCTCTCCCCTGACGGAGTTATGCCAGAGCGGAGAACAACTCGCCTTGCCGCAACCGTCCGCCGAATAGACGTCGAGCCCGGTCTCGTCCTGGATGTAGACACGGTGGTGCGCGATTGCGGGGGAACCGCCGAAAAACACGTAACCGCCGCTCCTCGCTTGCCAGAGCGGCGCACAGCTCTTCGCGCCGCAGCCGCTGGCGTTAAAGGCAGACAGCACCGCGCCTGAAGCGATATAGACCACCCCGTTGGACACGGCCGGTGATGAGTCTTCCGCCTCTCCGCCGATGTCGGCGGTCCAGAGCGGTTTGCAGCTGCTCTCGCCGCAGCCCGGCGCGTTGAAGGCGTAGAGCTTGCCGTCATCGGCGCCGATATAGACAACTCCCTTGTATGGGGTGGGGCTGGATTCGGTGCTGCCTCCCAGCTTGCCCGTCCATACCGGCTGGCAGCGGCGTGCTCCGCAACCTTGCGCATTGAACGCGTACAGCCTGCCACCGTAAGAGCCGATGAACACCAGCCCTTTCCATACCGCAGGCGATGAATCGAGAATGGCTTCCCTTCCCGCAATGCCTTGCCACAGCGGCTTGCACTCGGATTGGCCGCAGCCTTTGGCCGCGAAGGCGTTGAGCTTGCCCGCCGAGCTGAATTGGTTCGTCAGCGAGCCGACATAGACGATGCCGTTGGCCACCGCGGGCGAATCCATGATTCCGGCGATATACGTGGATTTCCAGAGCGGCGTTTGGCAGATGCCGCCGCAGCCATCCGCCGAATAGGCGAACAGATATCCGTCCTCGCTTCCGACATAGACGACACCATTCACGACCGCTGGCGAGGAATAATAGTCGGCCAGGCTGAGCTCGTCCTCCCACAAGTCCTCGGCGGAGCCGATATTGTCCTGCGACAGGGTCGTTTCGAACGGCTGATAGCCCGTATGGCCTTCGTCGAACTGGAAGTGCCGCCAATTGACCGTCTTGATCGGCATTTTTGCGCCAGACGGCATGCCGCCGGCGACAGCAAACGACGACATCGCGAACGAAAGCACCGCGGCGGCAGCGAGCGCGCTTACGCGCTGGAAAATCCTCCCAAACTTCACCCCTTTGCGTGTCTCCCAACAGCTTTTGGAATTTTGGACCACGGCTTCCTCCTGGTTCTTCAGCTTAGTACCGTTGCGGCAACCCGAAACGTGCCGCCTACTTCGTCTTCACCTCGAAAATGGTGCCGTCGCCGTTGGCGCCCCCCTCCCACGTTGTGCCGTAGAGATTTCCGCCTTTGTCCATCGTCAGGCCGTACTCCGGGTGGAATCCGCCCTTGCCGCTGTCGAAGCTGCGCAGCACCGTTTCGGTTCCATCCGGTGCCAGCTTGAACACGACTCCGCAGCCGGCCTGACAATATTGAAGCCCGCCATCGACCGTCACGCCGTAGAGATTGCCGGCGCCGTCGGCGATCACCCCACCCTCGGGATAGCCGCCGTCGCTGCCGTCGGTGAACACGTGCAGGACGGTCAGTGTGCCGTCCGGCGCCAGCTTGAAGGCGACGCCGCAGCCGTCGCCGTCGCCGCAGGTGCTGCCGCCGCCCACAGTGGTGCCGTATAGGTTGCCGTCAGCATCGCGGACGAGCGGGCCGTCTGGACTGGAGCCATCGCTTAATCCCTGGAAGGAATGAAGCACGCTCAGCGTTCCGCCCGGCGCCAGTTTGTAAATAACCCCACAGCCGGCAGCGCAATTGCCGCTGCCGCCGTCGAAGGTCGCGCCGTAGAGGTTTCCTTTCTTGTCCGCGAGCAGGTCGCCTTGGGGAATTGCACCGTCGCTGCCGTCGAAGGAATGAAGCACGCTCAGAGTCCCGTCCGGCGCCAGTCTGAAGACAACGCCGTCACCGTCGGCGCCGCCGTACTCGGTCGTGCCATAGAAATTTCCGCTGCCGTCCTGGAGTGGAGTGCTGACGGGCAGGTCGCCGTCGCTGCCGGCAAAGGCGTGCAGCACCGTCTCCGTGCCGTCCGGCGCTACTCTGAAGACGGTGCCGCAGCCAAACTCGCAGACATCGTAACCGCCGCCGCCTTCGGAGGTCGCCCCGTAAAGATTGCCGGCCTTGTCGCGGGCGAGACCGCCGATCGGATATTTCCCGTCGCGCAGCTTCGTTTTGAACCTGTAGAAAACGGTGAAGGTCCCGTTGGCCGCGAGACCGAAAACGGTTCCCACGCCTCTGAAATCCTTTTGGCCCCGGGCATCGGCCGTGCCGTACAAATTGCCGTCACGGTCCCGGATGAGCCCGGAAGGAAGAAAGCCGTCCGTGTCGGGATCAAAGCTGTGGAGCACACGCTCGCCTTTCGCCTGTGCCGCCACGAGCGGGACTGTGATCGCCAATGCAAAAGCGGCGAGCAGGCACGCTTTGGCGGTGAAGTGTCGCGTGCGAAACATGGTGTTCCTCCGATTGTGGATCATTGTTTCAGGCCGAACACGTACGCCTACTTCGTTTTCACCTCGAAAATGGTGCCATCGCCGTTGGCACCGCCGTCCCAGGTGGTGCCATAAACATTGCCGCGCTTGTCCATGATCAGGGGGCCTTCGCCCGTATCGTATCCCCCGTTATTGTCGTCGAAGCTGTGCAGCACCGTCTCCGTGCCGTCCGGCGCAAATGTGAAGACCACTCCGCAACCGATAAGGCCGCCCACAACACAGTCTGGAATGCCGCCGCTGACGGTCGTTCCGTAGAGATTGCCGGAGCCGTCCGCGATCAGGCCGTCCTGGGGAAAACCGCCGTCGCTGCCGCCGGTGAATTTGTGGAGCACCGTCAGCGTGCCATCCGGCGCCAGCTTGAATACGACGCCGCAACCGTCTCCGTCGGAATCGCAGCTGTTGTCGCCGCCGCCTATGGTACTGCCATACAGGTTGCCCTCGGCGTCCCGCACCAGCGGGCCAAAGGGAGCAGCACCGTCGGACTCCTGGAAGGAATGCAGGACGGTGAAGGTCCCATCCGCCGCCAATTCGAAAATGACGCCACAAGAGGCGCCCGTGCAGTTGTGGCTGTCGCCGCCGTTCCAGGTGGTGCCGTAGAGATCGCCGTTTGCGTCCGCGATCAGCGGACCGGAAGGATTGGCGCCGTCGTCTCCGTTGAAGGAATGGAGCACGGTCAGCTTTCCTTTCGGCGTCAGCTTGTAAACGACGCCGCAACCCTCGTAGCAACTCTGGTTGCCGCCGTGAGACGTCGTGCCGTAGAGATTTCCATCCGCGTCCAGGATCGGTGTGTTGTTATCTTCGGCACCATCGAAGGCGCCGTCGCTGAACTTGAATTTGTGCAGCACCGTCTCGCTTCCGTCGGGCGCTAGCTTGAAGATTGTTCCGCAGCCGAAATCATAGCAGATGTCATAACCTGCGCCGCCATCCTGCGTGGTGCCGTAAAGATTGCCGGCCTTGTCGCGGGCGAGACCGCTCGCCGGGCTATTGCCGTTTTTGAGTTTCGCCGTGAACTTATAAAGCACCGTGTAGGTCCCGTCGGGTGCGAGACCGAAAACCGTGCCCAGTCCGCTGTAGCCCTTGCGGCCCCCGCCGTAATTCGTGCCGTACAGATTGCCGTCACGGTCCGCAATGAGCCCGGAAGCGACGGCGCCGTCCTTTTGGTAGTTGAAGGTGTGGAGCACGCGCTCGCTGTTCGCCTGGGCGGCGTTGCCCGACATCGCCATGGCCAATGCAAATGCGGCGACCAGGCACGTCTTGGCGGTGAATTGTCGAGCGCGAAACATGGTGTTCCTCCGATTCTGGATCATTGCCTCAAACCGAACTCGTGCCGCCTACTTCGTCTTTACCTCGAAGACTGTGCCGGCGCCGTTGGCGCCGCCTCCCCAGGTGGTGCCGTAGAGATTGCCGCGCTTGTCCATGATCAGGGCGCCTACGCTCGGATGGAATCCCCCATCGTCGTTATCGAAGCTGTGCAGCACCGTCTCGGTTCCGTCCGGCGCAAATTTGAAGACAAGACCGCAGCCCGCATCACTGCCCTGGACACAGTCGTGCAGACCGCCGTTGTAACTCGTGCCGTAGAAATTGCCCGCGTTGTCGGCAATCAGGCCTCCTTCGGGGAAACCGCCGTCGCTGCCGTCGCTGAATTCGTGGAGCACCGCGAGCGTTCCATCCGGCGCAAGCTGGAAGAGAACGCCGCAGCCGTCCAGATCGGGATCACAGTTGTTGTCGCCGCCGCCCACGGTGACGCCAAAAAGATTGCCGTCCGCATCCCGCACCAGCGGCCCGGCCGGAGTCGCGCCGTCGTAGGATTGGAAGGAATGCAGGACGGTCAGTGTTCCATCCGGCGCCAGCTCAAACAGTGTGCCGCAAGCGACGCCCAGGCAATTCTGGCTAACGCCGCCGTTCTTGGTAATGCCGTAAAGGTAGCCGTTTCGGTCCGCGATCAGCGCATCGGAAGGATTGGCGCCATCGTCTCCGGTGAAAGCGTGCAGCACGGTCAGCCTTCCTTTCGGCGTCAGCTTGAAAACGACGCCGCAACCTTGGCCGCAGTTCCGGCTCCCGCCGTGGAACGTTGTGCCATAGAGATTTCCATCGGCGTCGAGCGTCAGGCTGCTGTCCGGGTCGGCGCCGTCGCTGCCCTGGAATCTATGCAGCACGGTCTCACTTCCGTCCGGCGCCAGCTTAAAGACAATTCCGCAGCCGAATTCACAAACATCGTAACCTCCGCCGCCATAACTCGTAGTGCCGTAAAGATTGCGCGCCTTGTCGCGGGTGAGACCTTCGGTCGGACTGTTGCCGTTTTTGAGTTTCGCCGTGAACCTATAAAGCACCGTGTAGGTCCCGTCGGGTGCGAGACCGAAAACCGTGCCCAGTCCGCTGTAGCCCCTGCGCCCCCCGGCATAGTTCGTGCCGTACAGATTCCCGTCACGGTCCGAAATGAGCCCGGAAGGAATGTCGCCGTCCTTTTCGTAGTTGAAGCTGTGGAGAACGCGCTCGCTGTCCGCCTGGGCCGCGCCAGGGGGAATGACGATGGCCAGCGCGAAGCCCGCGATCGGGAATGTTTTGCCGAAGAGATGCCAAAACCTGAGCATTGTTTCCTCCATCGCCTGTTATTGCGGCAGCCCGTACACGTACAGAATGCCTTCGGGGCCGAGGTCGGAGCTTCCGATGTAGATCTTGCCGTTCACCACCGTGGGCGAGGAGTTGACGATCTGTCCCGCCGCCGTCACGCCCGTCCAGATCTGCTCGCATTCCTGCTGGCGGCACGGGTCGGCCCAGGCGAGTACCTCGCCGGTGTTGCGGCCGGCATAGACGACACCGTTGGCGATGGTCGGCGAAGATTCGATAGCGGATTGATCTCCGCTGCCGTCCAGCATCCACAGCATGTTGCAGGTGGGCTGGCCGCAACCCGCCGCCGGATAAACCGCCACGCCATTTGTGTCCGCTTCCGCGGGAACATAGACGCGGCCATGGGCGATCGCGGGAGAACCGGTGAAGTCATAGTAATTCTGGGGAAGCACGCCCTGCCAGAGCGGAGTGCAGCTTTTGGTACCGCAGCCATTTGCCGCGAAGGCGGACAGAGCGCTGAGATGCCCTTCGCCGTACCCGCTCGATGCGATATAGACGATATCGTTCGAAACCGATGGCGACGCTCCATAGTCTTCACCGAAGTCGCCGGTCCACAGCGGCTTGCACGTGCTCTTGCCGCATCCCGTGGCGTTGAAAGCGTAGAGTTTGCCGTCGTTCGCGCCGATGAAGACGGTCCTCTTGTAAATCACCGGGCTCGATACCGTACCTGCTCCAAGCGTCCCCACCCACACCGGCGTGCAATGGCGTTTGCCGCAACCCTGCGCATTGAAAGCGTAGAGCTTGCCGTCGTAGGCGCCGACGAAGACCAGCCCTTTCCACACCGCCGGCGAGGACTCGATGATCGAGTCCGGCCCCGCATCGCCCTGCCAAAGCGGCGCGCAAACGGACTGACCGCAGCCGTCCGCCGCGAAGGCGTCGAGCTTGCCGGCCGCGCTGAAGTAATTTGTCTGCGAACCGACATAAACGATGCCGTTGGCCACCGCCGGCGAATCGATCACCTGGGGAATGTAAGTGGATTTCCACAGCGGTGTTTCGCAGATGCCGCCGCCGCACCCGTCCGCCGAATAGGCGAAAAGATATCCGTCGTCGGTGCCGATATACACGACGCCGTTCACGACCGCTGGCGAGGAAAAATACACGAAGCTTTCGCCGCCGGTGTCGAGATCGTCCTCCCACAGCAACTCGGCCGACGCGATGTTGTCCTTCGAGAGCGTGGTCTCGAACGGCTGATAGCCGGTGTGGTTCTTGTCGAAGCGGAAATGCGGCCAGTCGATGTCGGCGGAGCGCGCCGCGGTTTGCGTTTTCGCGGCATTCTCTTGAATTCCGCCGGACCCTCCTGCGGCGGCAATCGGCACCAGGGAAACTGCCAGTGCGGCGACAGCAATCCTACCAAGACCAAGCATCATATTTCTCCCCCGCGGAGTCCTGCCGGCGCCCATGCGTCCGGCACCCGCCAAAGCTGACGTATCGAGTTCCTATTTCATCGGCACTCCCACGCAGCGTGCCCAAGCCGGACAACACCGCTGCAATCGCGATTCAAGGCACGAGCTCGTAGACAATTCCATCGCCAGGATAGGTTTGGGTCTGGCCGGCACCGCCATTAATGGTCGTGCCGAACAGCCGCCCTTTCGAGTCGCGGATCAGCGCGCCATTAGGGGTGACGCCGTCGGTGCAATTGGCCTGCTGGCAGAATTTGTGCAGAACCTGAAGGCTCGATCCGCTCAGCTCGAACAGCGTACCTTGACCATACGGCCCGACCTTGTTCCCGCCCAGCCAGGTCGTTCCGAAGATATTGCCCTGCGCGTCCATCAGGAGATCGCCAAACGGGTTTACGCCATCGGCGCAATGTTTCGCGCTGCAAAAGGCGTGAAGCACGGTTTCTTTCGAATGAATTCCGTCAGGTTTCAGCATGAATGCGACACCGCAGCCGATGTAACCATCCACTTGGCAACTCGCGCCCCCGTAATAGGTCGTGCCATAAAGATTGCCCGACGCGTCCATGACCATGTCGCCTTCCGGCTGAGATCCATCCGTGCAGGGATACGCAGGGCAGAACGTGTGGAGAATGGTTTCGGTGTAGCCGTTCTTCGCCGGGCTGAGCTCGTAAACCACTCCGGCATACGTTGTGTCGCTACCGCCCTGGACCGTCACCCCGTAGAGATTGCCGGATGCATCTGCGACCAAGGGCCCGATCGCTGGCGCGCCGTCGCCCTCGGCTCCAGTAAAAGTATGAAGAAGCTGAAAGCCTGCGCCCGGCTGCAACTCATACGCCGTACTCGGCGCCTGCCCTCCTTCCCCTCCAAATCCAGCCGTGACTCCGAAGAGCGGCGATGTCCCGTCATAAAGTGCTCCCGATGCTGCGCCCGCATAGGTGAGCCCCCCCGTGGGGGCACCGCCGTCGTTGCAGTTCTGCTGTGAACAGAAGTTGTAGAGGATCTTCTCTGTCCATTTGTCATGGCGCTTGTTCGGCACCAGCTCGAACACCGTGCCTCCATTGCCGCTCCCGCCGAAGGCCGCAGTTCCGTAAAGGTTGCCGGCCGTGTCGAGAATGAGCTCCCCGCCGGGTTCTGCGGAGTCGTTCCCCGCGCCAAAGTTGTAAACTATCTTATACTTGTATTGGCTGTTTGCGATGTGCTCGAGCTCGTAAGCCACACCATAGGTGCTGGCGCCGCCAAAGCCCGTCAGGCCGTAGAGATTGCCATTCGCATCTTCGACCAGCCCGCCCGAAGGATTTTGGCCGTCGCTGCAGGAGCCGCCGGCCTTGCAGAAGGTGTGAAGCACCCTGAACCCGTGTGCAGAAGCGGGCGTCGCGGCGATGCAGGCCGCGCCCGCCAACGCCAGGCAGAATGAAAATGTGGAAGCTGTAACGGCAAAGCTGAGATGGCGGCGCATAGTCTCCTCCTTCGGAAATTCCGTGAGCGCCCCCGCGCCCGGGAATTGGTTGATCAGTTGTAAGCGACGGACCGTCTCCTTGTTTTAAGCGTTTGCTCTCCCACGCAGCGCGCCCAAGCCGCGCAAAACCGTTGCAATCGCGATTCAGGGTACGAGCTCGAACACAACGCCGTTGCCGGAGTAGCTCGCCGTCTGGCCGGCGCCGCCATAGAATGTCGTTCCGAACAGCCGGCCCTTGCCGTCGCGGATGAGCGCCCCGTTCGGGTAGAAGCCATCGGTGACATCGGTGCAGGAGCCGCCATAAAACGGGTAGTGGCAGAATTTGTGCAGAACCTGAAAGGTCGACCCACTTACCTCGAACAGGGTGCCGCCGCCATACGGCGCGACCTTGTTGCCGCCGAGCAGCGTTGTGCCGAAGATATTTCCCTGCGCGTCCAGCAGAAGCGGCCCGAAGGGGTTTACGCCATCGGCGCAATGTTTCGAGCTGCAAAAGGTGCGAAGTACGGTCTCTTTCGAACTAATTCCGTCGGGTTTCAGCATGAATGCGACACCGCAGCCGATGTCTCCATCCACGCTGCAATCCGCGCCGCCATAATAGGTCGTGCCATAGAGATTTCCCGAGGCATCCATGGTCACGCCGCTTTCCGGCTGAGAGCCATCCGCGCAGGGATACCCAGGGCAGAACGTGTGGAGAATGGTTTCGGTGTAGCTGTTCTTCGCCGGGCTCAGCTCGTAAAGCACTCCGGCATTGGTTGTGTCGCTACCGCCCTGGACCGTCGCTCCATAGAGATTACCGGATGCATCTTCGACCAGCGGTCCGTACGCTCCGGCGCCGTCGCCCCTGGATCCAAAGGTATGAAGGAGCTGAAAGCCTGTGCCCGGCTGCACGTCATACGCGGTACTCGGCGCAGTCGCTCCCTCCCCTCCAAATCCGGCCGTGATGCCAAAGAGCGGCGATTTGCCGTCGTAAAGCGCGCCCGACGCCGCGCCCGCATAGGTGAGCGTCATGGGTAATCCGCCGTCATTGCAATTGGTCTGCGAGCAGAAGCTGTAAAGGAGCTTCTCCGTCCATTTGTCATGGCGCTTGTTCGGCATCAGCTCGAACACCGTGCCGAGTCCGTATTCTCCCGCGCCCCCGTAACCCGAAGTTCCGTAGAGATTGCCGGCCGTGTCGAGGATGAGCGATCCGCCGGGCTCCAGAGCGTCTTCGAGCGTCGCGCCGAAATTGTAGATCACATGATACGCGTACCGCCCTTTTGCGGCGCGCTCGAGCTCGTAAGCCACACCGTAGTATTTGCTGGCGCCGCCAGAGTAGGTCACGCCGTAGAGATTGCCCGACCCGTCTTCGACCAGCCCGCCCGAAGGACCCTGGCCATCCGGACAGTCGCCGCCAGCCTGGCAAAACGTGTAGAGTAGCCTGTACCCGTGCGCAGATGCGGGGGTCGGGCAAGCGAGGCAGATCGCTGCCAGCAATGCCAGGCTGATCGAAAATGCGGAATCCGTTACGGCACGGTTGAAATGGCGGCGCATAGTGCCCTCCTACGGCTGGAATCCGGGGTGGTTTTTGTCGAAACGGAAATGGGGCGAGTCGATGGTCTTGGCCGGCGCCCTGGCGGGTCCCGCCAGGGCGAGAGTCGGAATCGCGGCGAAACGCGCGAGACCCACGATAGGAAGGACGGCGAGCATAAACCCTCCGTGCCCCAGCCTTGCACCTGATGACGTTTCGAGGGTCGGTTCCATTCCCGTCGATCAGAAATAATTTCACCCCAGACACGGGACGGACCGGTCATCGCGCCGATCCGTCGAATCGAGTGCGGAATCCCTTACGGTGCTGGAAGTCGCCCGCATCACGGCACGAGCTCGTACGCAATTCCGTGGCCGGCGCCGCCGCCCGCCGTGCCGAACAGCCGCCCTTTCGGGTCGCGGATCGGCGCGCCATCGGGGTTGGCGCCATCGGTGCAATTGGGCTGCTGACAGAATTTGTGCAGAACCTGAAAGTTCGATCCGCTTATTTCGAACAGCGTACCTTGACCATCCGGCGCGACCTTGTTGCCGCCCAGCAAGGTCGTGCCGAAGAGATTTCCCTGCGCGTCGAGGAAGAGCGGATCAACAGGGTTCAGGCCATCGGCGCAATGTTTCGAGCTGCAAAAGGTGTGAAGCACGGTCTCCTGGGAATTAATCCCGTCAGGTTTCACCATGTACGCCACGCCGCAACCGACGTCGCCATCCACCGGGCAATCCGCGCCCCCGTAATAGGTCGTCCCATAAAGGTTGCCCGACGTGTCCATGACCACGCCGCTTTCGGGCGTGGCTCCATCCGCGCAGGGATACCCAGGGCAGAATGTGTGGAGCACGGTTTCGGCATAGCCGTTCTTCGCCGGGCTCAGCTCGTAAACCACTCCGGCATTGGTGTAGGCACCGCCCTGAATCGTCTCCCCATAGAGGTTCCCCGACGCATCTTCGGCCAGTGGCCCGATCGCTCCCGCGCCGTCGCCCCCGGATCCAAAGGTATGAAGAAGCTGAAAGCCCGCGCCCGGCTGCAGTTCGTAGGCGACGCTCGGCGCACCCCCTCCTTCCCCTCCAGTCCCGAAGGTGACGCCAAAGAGCGGCGATTTGCCGTCGTACAGCGCTCCCGATGCCGCGCCCGCATAGGTGAGCCCGTGGTCGGGACCCCCGCCGTCGGTGCAGTTCTCCTGTGAACAGAAGTTGTAGAGGATCTGCTCCATCCAATTGCGATGCCTTTTGTCCGGCACAAGCTCGAATATCGCGCCGCCCTCGTGGGTGCCCCCGCCCGCCGCTCCAAAAAGATCGCCCGCGGTGTCGAGAACGAGCGACCCGACGTGTCCCGCGGCGTCGTCGATCGTCGCGCCGAAATTGTACAGCACCTTGTACTTGTATTGGCTCTTTGCGGTGCGCTCGAGTTCGTAAGCCACACCGTAGTACTTGCTGGCGCCGCCAGAGTACGCCACGCCGTAGAAATTGCCGTTCGCATCTTCGACCAGCCCTTCCGGACCCGCGCCCTCCAGGCAATCGCCGCCGTCCTTGCAGAAGGTGTAAATCACCCTGAACCCATGTGCAGATGCCGGCGTCGCGGCGATGCTAGCCGCGCCCGCCAACGCCAGGCAGAATGAAAACGCGGAAGCTGTAACGGCACAGGTGAGATTGCGGCGCATGGTCTCCTCCTTCGGAAATCCCGTGAGCGCCCACGCGCCCGGAATTAGTTGATTAGTCGTAAGCGACTGACCGTCTCCTTGTTTTAAGCGTTTGCACTCCCACGCAGCGTGCCGAAGCCGGACAACACCGCTGCAATCGCGAGTCACGGCACGAGCTCGTACACAACTCCATTGCCAGAGTGACTCCCTCCCACACCAGCGCCGCCGAGGGGGGTCGTGCCGAACAGCCGTCCCTTCGAGTCGCGGATCGGCGCGCCCTCGGCGTAGTCGCCGTCGGTGCAATTGGCCTGCTGGCAGAATTTGTGCAGGACCTGAAGGCTCGATCCGCTCAGCTCGAACAGCGTGCCATGGCCGGTCGGCCCGACCTTGTTCCCGCCCACCAGGGTCGTTCCGAAGAGATTTCCCTGCGGATCCATCAGGAGATAGCCAGTAGGGTTTACGCCATCGGCGCAATGCTTCGCACTGCAAAAGGCGTGAAGCACGGTCTCTTGCGAATCGGTCCCGTCGGGCATCACCTCAAACGCCACGCCGCAGCCGATCTCTCCGTCCGGACTGCAATCCGCGCCGCCGTTATAGGTCGTCCCATAAAGATTGCCCGACGTGTCCATGACAAGAGCGCCTTCCGGCGTGTCTCCGTCTGTGCAGGGACGCGAAATTGAGCAAAACGTGTGCAGAATGGTTTCGGTGTAGCCCTTTTTCGCCGGGCTCAGCTCGTAACGCACTCCGGCATTGAAGTATTGATCACCGCCCTGGATCGTCACCCCATAGAGGTTACCGGATGAGTCCTCGACCAGCGGCGCGACCGGTCCGACGCCGTCACCGTTGGTTCCGTAAAAAGTATGGAGAAGCTGAAAGCCTGTGCCCGGCTGCAGTTCGTAGGCGGTACCCGCTGTATCCTCTGTGATAAGCCCAAACGTGACTCCGAAGAGCGGCGATATCCCGTCGTAAAGCGCTCCCGATGCCGCGCCCGCATAGGTGAGCGGCCCCCCGGGGCCCGTGCCGTCGGCGCAGTTCTCCAGTGAACAGAAGTTGTAGAGGATCTTCTCGGTCCAGTGGACCTGGTGCTTGTTCGGCACCAGCTCGAACACCGTGCCTCCATTGTGGCTCCCGCCGCCGGCCGCAGTTCCGTAAAGGTTGCCGGCCGTGTCGAAAATGAGCGTCCCGCCGGGTTCTGCGGAGTCCCCCGCGGTAAAGTTGTAAATTACCCTATACTTATATTGGCCCTTTGCGGTGCGCTCGAGCTCGTAAGCCACACCGTAGTACGTGCTGGCGCCGCCAGAGCTCGTCAGACCGTAGAGATTGCCATTCGCATCTTCGACCAGTCCTCCCGAGGGGTATTGACCATCCACGCAGTCGCCGCCGTCCTTGCAGAAGGTGTAAAGCACCCTGAACCCGTGTGCAGATGCCGGCGTCGCGGCGATGCAGGCCGCGCCCGCCAACGCGAGACAGAATGAGAATGCGGAACCTGTAAGTGCAGAGCTGAGACGGCGGCGCATGGTACCCTCCGGTGGCTGGAATTCAGGGTGGTTTTTGTCGAAACGGAAACGGGGCGGGTCGATGGTCTTGGCCGGCGCCTGGGCGGGTCCCGCTTGGGCGAGACTCGGAGTCGCGGCGAAACGCGCGAGAGCCGCGATAGGAAGGACGGCGAGCATGAACCCTCCGTGCCCCAGCCTACTAACTTTATCATGGAAAGGACTGCGCTTCTCACGTTATTCTTGGCTCCGTCGCGTCTTCGACAGGGGAAAACGAGGCCATGGACAGGATTGACCGCGCAATCACCCGCGAGCTTCAGCGCAACGCGCGCCTCAGTTTCCGTGAACTGGGGGCGCAGGTGAATCTCAGCGCCAACGCCACCGCCGAACGCGTCCGGCGGCTGACCGTGGCGGGAGTCATTCGCGGGTTCCACGCACACGTAGATCCGGCCGCTTTTGGCTATCACTTGTGCGCCTATGTCGATGTCAAGACCGGCGCCAATGCCGGTCCGGAGGAACTCCGCAAGCTGGTGTCGGAAATCGCGGAGGTCCGGCGTGCGGTGTGGACGACCGGCCAGTTCGATTTTACGCTCGAGGTCACCTGCAAGGACCAGGCAGACCTGGTCCGCATCATCGAACTCCTGAGGAAGCGCGCCGGAATTCGCGAAACCTACACGCGGCTGATCTGCATGGAACTCGGCTTCGCCGATCAAGCGCTGTTCGAGGTGGACGGCTGCGAATAACCTGCGCTTCTGCAGTGGCCGACACCCGGTATCTGCACAAGCACTGCCCCCTCCACCGCTTCGCGGTCCCCCTCCCCCACGCTTCGCGCGGGGGAGGAAAGAAAATCTCGCGCTTCATTCCTCCCCCACGCTTCGCGCGGGGGAGGAGAGAAAACCTCGTGCTTCATTTTCCTGCCCGCGCTGCGCGCGGGGGGAGGATCGCGCCGCCTCTTTCCCCCCCGCCGTCAGGCGGGGGAGGGGACCGCGAAGCGGTGGAGGGGGAAGACGCGCGCACGATGCTCGCCATAATGCTCTTCGAAAGCGCGAAAATCAGGGTCGGAAAATCAGGTTCGGGGTCGGAATGCGCGAAACATGAGACGCCCCCGTTGATTGGAATGACGTAACCGCGTCCGATTCCGATTTTGCCGTCCGGTGATGGAGAAACTGTCCCCGGATTACAGTTCCTGCACGTTCCTGTTCATCGCCCGATCGCTAGCCGCCCGGCATCGCAGCCAAGCTCAGTGGCCGACACCCGGTAACTGCACAAGCACCGCCCCCTCCACCGCTTCGCGGTCCCCCTCCCCCACGCTTCGCGCGGGGGAGGAAAGAAGATCTCGCGCTTCATTTTTCTCCCCCACGCGTGCGGCGCGGGGGAGGATCGTGCCGTCTCTCTTTCCTCCCCCGCCGTCAGGCGGGGGAGGGGGACCGCGAAAGCGGTGGAGGGGGAAGACGCGCGCACGATGCTCGCCATCATGCTCTTCGAAAGCGGAAAATCCGGATTCGACTACCTGCGTCAGGCAACCGCGTTGGCGATCGGATTCATATGCATGGCCGGCTCGCGGACCCGAGGCGTGTTGCGCTGAAGCTCGCGGGTGATTGCGCGGTCCAGGCCGTCCATGGCCGCGTTTAGCTCTGCATTTAGCGGTGCAGCCACCGCAGATACGCGAGAAACGCAGCAATCCCCGCGATACAATCGGCAATTGGTAGCGGGTTCTTCCGCTGCCCGGCTGGAGCGTCCTGGACACTACCAACCGAGGAGATCAATGCCATGGCTTTCACCAATCCGTATCGGACCGTTTCTCGCTTCCTTGTTACAGCACCGTTCCTCTTGCTGCCGTCGATTTTCGCTCAGCCGGCCGCGGCCGCGGGCGACGGAGTCGCGGGCGCCAAAGGAGATGTGTACGTCCTCAGCAATCAGGCGAGCGGCAACAGCGTGATCGTCTTTCATCGCGACATATCGGGAATGTTGAGCTCCGCCGGCAGCTTTGCCACCGGCGGCTCCGGCGCCGGCTCCGGTGCGGATCCCTTGGGATCGCAGAACCCGGTGGTGCTGAGCAGGAACGAGCACTTCCTTTTCGCGGTCAATGCGGGAAGCGATTCGATCAGCGCCTTTCAGGTCGACAAGGACAAGCTCGTCGCCGCGAACACGGTGTCGTCGGGCGGGACCATGCCCGTCAGCCTGACGGTTCGCGGCCATCTGCTCTACGCGCTCAATGCGGGCGGAACCCCGAACATCGCCGGTTTCACCATCGCTCCGGGTACGGGCAAACTGACCATGCTGCAGAATTCGATGCAGCCCTTGCCTGGCGGCGCTTCGGCCGCGCCCGCGCAGGTGTCCTTCCGCCCCGGCGGACATGCACTCGTGGCGACGGAGACCGGAACAAATCTGATCGACACATTCGTCCTGAAACGCGACGGCACGCCCCAGCCCGGCGTCGAATTTGCGTCGAGCGCAACGACGCCCTTCGGCTTCGCGTTCAGCCGCGCCAACCACGTGGCCGTCGTCTCCGACGCGGAGGGCGGCAACAAGGGCGCTTCCGAGCTTTCGTCCTACAGGGTCAAGAAGGACGGAAACCTTGTCGATGTCACCGCCGGGGTGGGCGACACGCAGACCGCTGCCTGCTGGGTGGTTGTTGCGAATCACGGCCGTTATGCCTACACCTCGAACACCGGCAGCGGAACGATCTCGAGCTACACGGTGTCGGGCCGCGGCAAGCTCGCGCTTCTCGATGTGTCCGCCGGAACCGGCAACACACCGGTCGACATGGGATTGAGCCATGAAGGCAAGTTTCTCTATGTGCGCAATGCCGGCGACGGCACGATCACCGGCTTCCAGGTTCGCTCGGACGGCAGTCTGAAGCAGGTCGGCACGATTGGTGGATTGCCCGACGGCGCCGCGGGTCTCGCCGCTCGCTGAGTGCGGAAAGCGGGGAGCGGGCACTCACCCCCAAGCTCGCTCCCCACTCGATCCTCTCCCGTTCCCCACGTCAGCCGGCGATTTCGATATCGGTGTGGGTAAAATCCTCGCCTTTGAACAGGAGGGAAATGCCGCGATTGCGTGCGACTGCGTACGCAAAACAATCGCCGAGATTGAGCTGCGCGGGGTGGCCGGTTCCTTTGCCATAGCGCGCGAAAGCCGCGAGCGCCGTTTGCGCGTCCGCGGAGGCGATCGCCACGCACTCTATTCCCGCGAGCGCAAGCAATTCCCCTACGTCCGCCCCGGCTTCGTCGACGCTCGCATGCCGCTTGCGGCAAAGTCCCAATGCCGCCTCGAAGACGGCTACGGGCGAGGTGACCGGCGCCCTCGCATGTTCGAGCAGGTCTGCAAATCGATCTGCTTCCGGTTCGCGGCTCAGAATTGCAACGATCGCCGAAGCATCGACGAACATCAGCTCTCGACGCTCAGCGCGTCGTAAAAGGCCTTGTCAGCTTGATGCCCTGTGGCGGGCCGCGCCAGCACCCGCTTCTGAATGGGCCGGAGTCGCTCCCGCAGCGGGATAGCCTCTTCCAGGCGCCGCAGATCGTTCTCGAGCGCCAGCTTCACGGCTTCGGTTTTGTTCATGCGCCTTCGCTCCGCCAGCTTTTCCGCCAGGTCGTTGACAGCTTCATTTCTGATGTTGAGCGGCATTTGGGGGCTCCGTGTAGACGTGTACATAGGTATGCCATCACGCGAATGCAAGGAGCCGGGGCGCTATTTGCGCCAGACGCTGGCGAGCCAGGACTGCTGGTCGCGCGGCAGCCCTGCGGGGCGGTAGTAATGGCCGAGCTCGGTAAATTCCGCGTTCCGCATGAAGCGGCGCCAGTTGGCCAGGTCGTGATAGACGCAATAGCGCCCGTGAAACCAGCCTTCCTCGTTGTGGCCGCGCGGGTTCGAGCCGAACAGAACGCCACGCGGCCTGAGTGTCGCGTGCAGCTCGCAGAGCACGCGCGGGAGCTCCCGGCTGGGGATGTGAAACAGCGAAGCGTTGGCGAAGATGCCATCGAAGCGGGTGGCCGGAAGATCGAGCGCGAGGAAGTTCTGTTCCCACACCTCGGCGCCCTCCGCGCGGGCCATCGCAACGAAGCGCGCGGAGCCGTCCAGGCCGATGGGCGAGTGACCCAGTTCCGCGAATGTCTTCAGGTCGCGTCCGGGCCCGCAGCCGAAATCGAGAATGGAGGCCGGCGGCTCTGCTTCGATGTGCTCGAGCAGGGCGGCAATGTTCTGGCTCACATCGTGCTCGCGCGTGCCGTCGCGGAAATCCTCGGCGCGGTCGTCATAATGTTGCAGCGTCACGCCGGCGATGTGCTCCAGATCCTGGCCGTTCGAGTTCATTGCCTGCCGCGCTACTCCCACCCGGCAGCGTAGCCGGGATCGGTGTCGAACACCCGGCATCTGCGCGAGGCCCGGCCCCTCCACCGCTTCCTCCTTCGCTGCTTCGCAGCTTCGGAGGACTATTTGCAAACCCGCCGAAGCCGCAGGCGTAGGCGGGTCGCGGTCCCCCTCCCCCAAGCGTGCCGCGCGGGGGAGGAAAGGCACCGGCGTTTTCCTCCCCCGTGCGAAGCATGGGGGAGGGGGACCGCGAAGCGGTGGAGGGGGGGAAGATGCGCGCTCGATGCTCGCCATTATTGCTCTTCGAAAGCGCGAGCGCGCCGCTTGGGCCATGGCCTTTTTGCACCGCAAAAAGATTCGGCAATAGAGCCTCGTTTACCGTTTGACACGCCGGGACCACCTGCCTATATACCCCCTCCACGCCGCCCGCCGGGCCACCGTCTTGCGGGCGGCGTCGCTTCTCTGGCATAGTGGAAGTTCGTGCCTTTGGGCGGCTCTTTGACATTGTGATTCGAGGAAGGGGAACGTGGGCGGCGGCTCGGTCGCGGCCCGTGGACGAAAGTTCATGGGCACAACCAATCGAGCAATTCCGAACGCTCGCGTTCTTCAGCAATAAAGCATGAACAGCGAATGTGGTCCGTGCCCGACGGGTCCGGGCCGCGTTCAACTCCGTCATGTGAAGTTGCGAACAACGTAAGCGATTCGCGAAAGGCTCAGGATCATAACTTGAGAGTTTGATCCTGGCTCAGAACGAACGCTGGCGGCAGGCCTAATACATGCAAGTCGAGCGGGCGTAGCAATACGTCAGCGGCGGACGGGTGAGTAACACGTGGGAACATGCC
>DASXYZ010000067.1:0-69648 GCA_036502185.1 Rhizomicrobium sp. | reverse complement strand
CCTGGATCATTGCCAGACTCGGCGGTTGGAGTGGATACGCCTCCCAAAAACCACCAGGCCCAATCACGATTCACAACGGCCTCGATTATTTCCACAAATTCTTCGCCGGTTGGAGCTTCAAAAATGTGTAGATGCCCTAGTTCCGTTGAGGGAGGATCGAAATTTGCGCAGCAAATTTCGGGGAGGGCTGATGCCGACGACAGCACCCCTGTTCACCGGAAGTACGGTGTCGAGATCACCCCTCCCCGAAAATCTCGCGCGCTGACGCGCGCCTCGATTTTCGACCCTCCCTCAAGGGGAGGGTGGTTGCGCGCGAATGCCTGCGAGCCATAGACTTCGCCGATGGCGACCGTGCATTTCACGGCGCGGCTGAGGCCGCTCGTGCCGGCGGAACCGCTCGACATCGCCTGCGCGACCGTCGGCGAGGCGCTCGCGCAGGTGTTCGCGAAAAACACGCAGGCGCGCGGCTATGTACTCGACGAGCAGGGGCGATTGCGCCAGCATGTCTGCATCTTTCTCGACGGCGAACGGCTCGCGCACGATGCGGCGCTTGCGTCGCCGCTCCGTCAGAACTCGGAAATCCATGTGATGCAGGCGCTTTCGGGAGGATGAGATGAAAGAGCAGCGCGCACTCGTTTCCACGCGAAAGGGACTCTTCGTCTTCGCCCGGGAGGATCGCGGCTGGCGGCTATCAGGCACGCATTTCGCGGGCCAGCCCGTCACGCTTTCGCTCGCCGATGCCCGCGACGGTGCGCTCTACGCCGCGCTCAACCTCGGCCATTTCGGTCCCAAGCTGCACCGCTCCGACGATCGGGGCGCAAGCTGGCAGGAGATTGCAGTGCCGGCGTTTCCGACAGGCGAGGGCAACCCGGCGCTCAAGCAGATCTGGTCGCTCGAGGAGGGCGGCGCCGGCGAGCCGGGCAGGATATGGGCAGGCGGCATTCCCGCCGGTTTGTTTGTTTCGGAGGACAGAGGCGCAAACTGGCGGCTTGTGGATGCGCTCTGGAATGTGCCGGAGCGCCCGCGCTGGTTCGGCGGCGGCTATGACGATGCCGGCATTCACTCCGTGCTCGTCGATCCCCGCGATCCTGCCCATGTGACGGTCGGCATTTCCTGCGGCGGCGTTTGGGCGACGCGCGACGGCGGACGAAGCTGGAGCACCTCGACCGACGGGATGTACGCGGCCTACGTTCCGCCCGAGCAGAAATACGACAGCGCGGTGCAGGATCCGCATCGCGTCGTGTGCTGCGGCGCCGCGCCCGAAGCGCTCTGGCTGCAGCATCACAACGGCGTCTTCCACAGTACCAATGGCGCGCGGCAATGGAGCGAGCTGCATCCGCCCGTGTCCAATTTCGGTTTCGCGGTCGCCGCGCACCCGAAAGACCCGCTGACCGCCTGGTTCGTGCCGGCGCATTCCGACCAGCGGCGCGAGCCCATCGATGCCACCATGGTGGTGACGCGCACGCGCGACGGCGGCAAGAGTTTCGAAACGCTGCGGTCCGGTCTGCCTTCACCCGCCTGGGATCTCGTCTATCGCCATGGTCTCGACGTGGACGACGCAGGCGAAAGTCTCGTCATGGGCTCGACGAGCGGCGGCCTGTGGTTTTCGGACAATGCCGGCGAGGACTGGAAGATGGAGCCGGCGCGCCTTCCGCCCGTCTATGCGGTGCGGATGTACTGAGCTCCCCGATCTCCCCCTCACCCGTGCCGGCGCGCGTTTCGGCATCGTGACCCTGCACCCCTCTCCCACGAGGGGAGAGGGGTAATTCGGCGCGCTGCTTTCCCATTGTTCGTGCACTGCGCGAAAGTTCCCCTCTCCCCTTGTGGGAGAGGGATGCGAGACGAGATCTCTCAACCGCTCGAAAGCGGGTGAGGGGCCGACTCCAGAGTCAGGCGTAGGATTTCCATCACGCCGTCGAAATTGTCGTTCAGTTCGGCGTTCCAGAACCGCAGGACGCGAAAACCTTCGCCGTCAAGAAATTGCGTGCGCATCGTGTCGTGCTCCAGCTGCTCCGGCATCGCATGCTGACTTCCCACAAGGGGAGAGGGGAAGTTTCGCACATTGCACCGACACCGGTAAAGCAATGCGCCGAATTACCCCTCTCCCCTTGTGGGAGAGGGATGCGAGACGAGGTCTCTCGACTGCGCGAAAGCGGGTGAGGGGGCTTACTTCACCCGCGTGACTTTGTAGGTGCGGTCGCTGTCGTTGATCTTGAGATTGTAGCTGCCGATCAGCCCGCGATCGATCGTGACCTTGTTGACGTTCGCGGGTTTGCGGAACACCGCATGATCGGCATCGCCTTCGATCTGCCGCCACACCTGGCCGTTATCGAGGAACACGATGAACTTGCCGAACGCGGTGTAAGCCACCTCGCTCACCCCCGCAGTGATGCTGTCCACCGCGACCGCCGCCACGTCCTCTTTCGTGTGCATCTCGGGAAGCCTGTCGCTGCCGAATTGCGCGGGGGTCGTCTGCTGCTCGGGCGCCGCGCCGAACAGATTGCCGAGATCGAAGCCGAACCACGAGCGCGCCTCTTCCGCGGTGGGCTGGCGGTTGCCGGGGAGCGCCGCCGGCGGCGCGGCAAGCGCGTCTTTCACGCGTGGCGCTAGCGCATCGTAGCAGGCGAGCCGCGAACGGTCGTCGGCCTGCGCCGCGCAATGCCCCACCGCTTCCAGAACGTCCTGCGCCGCGGGCGCGGCGATGGCGGGAAACGGGCACGAACACGCCAGAAGCGCAATTACTGCCGGACGGATTTTCATTGGCTGTCAGCCCCTTAATGTCTCGATACCGGACGTGCCGGATCATAGGTCAGGGATGCCGACGTGACGAGGGCGTGGAAACCGCGCTGTGCCGGCGGACTCGCACATCGGCAATTTCCGGCCGGCCTCTCGCGTTGGCCCGGTACTTGCTCCGCTGGTTTGCGCAAGACGGCGTTAATCCCGATTTCGCACAGGGAGCCAGATCGTGAGCCATCACAGCTTCACTCTCAGCCCGGCCTTTGTCGCCCGGCGCGCCTCGCAGGTTTCGGCCAGCCTTGTGGCAGCGCCCCATGATGTGCCGGCCTGGACGTTCCTTTCTGCCGTCATGCTCGCGAGCGCGATTTTCGCGCTCATCTGGCTCCGTTAGCGCGGACGAACACAGCGGGGGCGGGGGACGCGCGCGGTATTCTCCGGCCGCCAGCGACCTCCCGATACGCAAAGAGCCGCCCGGTCTCCCGGGCGGCTCTTGCACATCTGGCAGTGGAGGATCATCAGCGGTGGCGGGCGCCTTCGAGCTCGGAAATGCGGTGCTCGTGATCGTCGAGCGTATGCCGCAGTTCGGCCGCTGCGGCATCGAGCGCGGAGACGCGCGCGGCGTCGACCTCGCCCTGCGCCGACGCGGTCTGGGCGATTGCGGCCACGGCCGTCATCGCGCTCTCGATCCTGTCGAGCCGCGCATTCAGCTGCTCGCCCTCGAAGCGCAACAGCCAGAGGATCGCCACGCCAAGCGCTGTGGCGAGCAGCCGGAACGTCACCGCGCCGCCGCCATTCGCGAGAAAGCCCGCGACGGTGCGGTGGCTTCGCGACATCAGATGGCCCCTGCGCGCTGCCATTTGTCCCAGGCGCTCCAGGCGATTCCGCCGATGAAACAGATGGAGCCAATCCAGCCGTTCATCTGGTCGCCCGTGATGAGCCCGTGCGCGAGCAGCCAGCCGCCGCCGAACGTGGCGAAATGGCGGACCAGCCCGGTGAAGATGTCCTTCGCGAAGGATGAAACAAACATGCAATATTCCTTTTTGCGGGAGCGCGCGGGACGGGGACAGGAAACGTGAACCGCCAGGACGCCAAGGCCTGTCGTTGCACCACGGAGGCACGGAGTGCACGGAAACCCTTCGACAAGCTCAGGGCGAGGAAGTAATGATCCAATCACCAACAGGTTGAGGAAGTAATAGTACAATCACCATCAGGGTAAGGGAGTAATAATCCAATCACCCTCATGCTGAGCCTGTCGAAGCATCACCGTGACCTCCGTGACTCCGTGGTGCAATCGGCTGTACCTGGCGTCCTGGCGCCTTGGCGGTTGATGTCGCCGGTTCCGCGTGCGTGGGATCAAACGAGCGACGAGGCGCTGCCAAACTTGAGAAGCGACAGCGCGAGGTTCACCAGAAATTCGAGCAGCGTGTTGCCCATGGTCTGGCCGGCGGCCTCCACCGCCTCGAGCACCGCGTCCTTGGCGTTGGCGAATTTCTCCTCGCCCGAGAGCACGAGCGTGACCTGCTGCTCGACCGCCTGAACGGCCGCTCCGAGAAACTGGCCGATCGCGGATTCGGCTTCGGCCACGAGCCCGGGTTCGATTGTGTCCCAGAGGCTTACGGCTTCGCTCCCGATCGTCTGAAGCTCCTGCCGGCCCCAGGCAATGATGGTCTGGAAAATGCCGGGCGACGTCACGGCCTGCGCCGCGTTCTGTGACTTCATGAGATGCTCCTTTGGAAAATGCCGGCGCGCGGCCGGCTGGTTGCTGGTCGCGGAAAACGCGCCATCGGCGAACGGTCGCGCGGCGACACGCGACAGCTCGCCGCTGGAGCGGGGATTCAGGGCCTGCGGAAAACCGGCGCTTGCGCACGCGAGCCCCCGGCGCAAGCATCGCGCGCAAGCGGGAGTGATTCGCGATGCTGCGCCAACGCGAACTCGCCTCCATTCAATATCTTCGTGGTATCGCCGCGATACTCGTTGTGATCGCACATGCCTGCGGTCAGTTCGCCGGCGGGACGATCAACCCGTTGCTGGCTATGTTAGGACAGGGCGGCGTCGATATCTTTTTCGTCATCTCCGGCTATGTGATGACTTACACGACGGAAATGCACGGCTACGACAGAGCGACGTTCTTCCGCCGCCGCATTGCCCGAATCGTTCCGCTCTACTGGACGGCCACGCTGGTGACGGCGGTGCTCCTTGCGTTCGGCAGTGGATTTGCGCGCCACAGCCGGTTTTCATGGACCGATCTTGCCGCTTCTCTTTTCTTCATTCCGCACTTCAGTGCGGGCGAGCCGGGAAATATTTCGCCGCTCCTGAAGCTTGGTTGGACGCTTAACTACGAAATGTTCTTCTATCTGCTCTTTGGTGCGCTCATCACCTGTTCGAGCACGTCGCGCACCATCCGTCTCGCCACGATCTTCACTGTCATACTCGCCGCAGGATATCTCGCGCATCCACAGTCGGCGCCGCTGATTTTCTGGAGTCGTCCGGTCGTCTTCGAATTCCTCTTCGGCTGTGCGATCGCGTGCATTGATCTGCGTGGCCTGACGGCGTGGTTGCCATGTGGTGCATGGCTCGCCGCGCTGATCGCGGGCGCATTTCTCTTCTGCGTCATTGGCGTTCAGGATTCGACGCTTGCTTGGCGCGTGCCGCTGCGTGGCCTTCCCAGTGTCGCAATCGTTCTGGCTGCCATCGCGATAGAACGCTCGGAAGCTGGTTTTCCCGCCAATCGGCTCCTACACCTGCTTGGCGACGCGTCTTACTCAATTTACCTCACACACCTCTTCGCAGTGGTGGGCCTTCGTGTCATCTGGGAACGGCTTCACCTGCCCGCAGGCCTGGGTCTGGCCGCGCCGTTGTTCCCGGTTGTAGCAATTGCAGTCGGTACCACGTTCGGCTGTCTGGCCTGGCAATGGGTGGAACGACCGGTCACGCGCGCGGCGAAGCGCGCACTTGACACCCTGATGCCCCGCCTTGTCGGTCCTGCGGGGACTGCAGAAGCCTGAGCGCCCGTAGTTTGAGAATCGTGCGCGCTGCAACGCCTTCTGAGCCGCCGCTTACGAGTCGCGTCACTCTCTCGATGTCGTCTTCGTCGGCTGCGGAATTGATGTCGCGTGCAGTCCAGAAGGCAACTGCACTTTCAACCGCCCCATCCGGCTCAGCGAGGCAGTCCAGATTTTCGACATATCCGAACGCAGCATAGTTCGCGCGGCCAGTCAGCATGAATAGCCCACGGCCACGGAAGCGCCAGCCATCACCGGAGGCCTCATCTCTATTGCCGTCGCGATTCGCGTAGGCGGCATTGGCGAGAGCTTCGGCGTTACCGGCGAGCGCGGCCGCCCGCGCCGCAAGACGCGGCCACACCTGGGCGATTCTGCGCGCGCTGTAGTCCAGATTCTCGCAAAGCCGAGTGAAATTGCGCGTTTCGTAGGACGCTTGAGCCAAGAAGTGCGCGGCGCGGAGCGGCGAATCAATACCCGCGCACGGGAATTGTCGGGAGATCTCCCGCGCAGCAGCTCCCACGATTGCCGGCGTTCCGCCTTGCGCTACCTGTTCGAGCAGCGCAGCATCGATTGACTGCATGGCTGATTCCTGTTGATGCCCCCAACTGGTTTTGACAAACCAAGCAGGAGCAGAGTCCATGGACGTTGGTGATTCCTTAGTGGCGAGACGTCAACGTCTGGAGAAGGTCCCACGGTGATCCGATATCAAGCCGCGGCGCTCGCTCTGAAGGCCTTCAGCGCCGGGGCACCCGCACGAACCTGCTACCGCTGGCTTGGCAACCAACTCCGCGACGGTGGCACTATCGACGTCGACAGCTACGCCGCAAAAGCGGCCTGGCTCATTTCAAGCGTAGGGGATATGCGGCGGGTCGGCGTCGCCGCTGAAATTGGAACGGGCTGGATTCATTTCTATGGGATCGTCCTCTCGCTCGCGGGCGTCCCACGGGTAGACCTCCACGACGTTTGGGATAACCGGCAGTTGCTACGGCTGAAACGTGCATTTTACGGATTTGAAAACCGGCTGGGAGACATTGGCATTCCGAAATCGGAACACGCTTCCGCAAAGCGAAAGCTGAAGGTTATTGCGGAAACCAGCAACTTCGAAGAAATTTATCGTGAACTAGGCCTGAACTATTGGGTTGCTCCTATCAAGCCGAAAAACTACGACCTTGTCTGCAGTGTGGACGTGATCGAGCATGTCGATGCTAACGCTTTGCCATCGTTCATCCGCACCATGTACGATGCGCTCGCGGCGGGCGGTCTATCGCTTCATCAGATAGGGCTCGACGACCATCTGACCCATTATGACCCGTGTGCTTCGACAAAGCAGTATTTGGCAATACCGGAGAGGCGCTGGAGAAGATGGTATCAGAATCGTGTTCAGTACTTTAATCGCATTCCGCTCGAGAGGTTACGCCAAATGTTTGTCGACGCACGATTTGAGGTGATAGAGAGTTCCGCCAGCATCGATGAGCGAGCGTTGGACGGGTTGATCGTTGCCCCTCAATTTCTGGGACAGTCTCGAGAGAGTCTTCTTGCCACCCGAGCTTACTTCATACACCGCAAGCCGTTGTAACAATAGATATTAGATGAGAACGGCAAAGGTTGTTACAAGGTTTGTGAACGTTGCATCATCGGACGACGCCGACCCGTTCATATAGGCTTTGCTGAAGAGTGCCCACCGGTTAAAGCACTGGTATCCTGCGCTACCGGAAGGTGAAAGGCCGAATGGCTGGCATACTGTGGAAGTCCCGCCGCCGACTCGCGTGTTATTTGTGGTTGTTTGAATGAGCGTGCTGCCATTATTCAGCCCTGCGCGCAGGATACTGGTTGTAGCATCGAACGAGATCCAAATGACACCCGTGGCAGCCGGCGACAACAGGGTTGACAGTATTGTATAGGTTGAGCTTCCAATCGCGTAGTTAAGGCGACCATTAGTATCGAGGTATAGGCCCGTGATATTCGACAATCCCGTAGTCACTGCGTTGTCACCGTAGAGCGACTGGGCACCAGCAGCGCTTGGACGAATTCCCGCCATCACCGTGAAAGAATTCGTCATCGCGACTGGCGGGCTTCCGACGCCGATGCTGCCGGCGGCCATCGTGTAGACGTTGTTCGTGTTGTTGAAGGTGATCGACGGCTTGCCGTTGAAGTTCGGGTCGGCATTGTTCTTCGTGGCGCCGCTCGTGTTTGCGGCCACGGTGTTGCCGAGCGCATCAACGAAGCTGGAATTCGAGGGCGTGATCTTCTTCGCGCGCAGATAGATCAGGAGGTGCGGCGACATCGCGCCGATCAGGTCGTCGATGGCATCGCGGGTGATGGTGCCGTCGGCGGCATTGCCGGTGCCGGTGGCGGAAACGAGGATCGGGGTCGGTGCAGTGCCCATAAGCGTTGCTCCTGAACTTTTTGTCCCTTGTCATGCCTGCGCAAGCAGGCACCTGGAGCGCTGCGCTTTCCGGAGAATTCCGCGCTCCGGGTTCCCGCTTTCGCGGGAATGACAAGGAAGGGGGTTACGTCGCGGTGAAACTCAGCTGATCGTGAGAGAGATAGTTGACCATCGGCGTTGCGTTGGTATCGGTCGAACTCACATCGGCCGAGCTGTCGCGGATCGTGGTGCGTGGGCCGGTGGTGGGGCCGGGGTTGTTGCCGGCCGTGCCGATGTCGCCGGCGCCGATCATGTAGACATGGCCGGCGATCTTGCTCGCCATCGTCGCAGTGATCGAGGTGCCGGACACCGAGATACCGCTGAGCGCCACGTTCGCGTTGCCGGCCGAGGTGTCGATGCAGCGAAGACCCGATTGCCCGTTCGGATCGGTCACCACGCTGGTGTCGATGGCGAGGCTCGTGGCCGCGCTGGTGGTCAGGGTGAGCGTGGTGCCGGAATTCGAGGCGCCGGTCAGATAGAGCCCGGGCACCGCACCCGACGCGCGCAGCTTCTGCACGACGCGCATCATGTACTGCCCGTCGAGCTTGTAGCCCAGCGCCGTCTTGTGCACGGACGTGGCGCCGCCGCCCGGCGAATACATGTCGGTGTAGTATTCCGGGCCGACCAGCTTGAACTGCGCCGGATTGCTCCGCGCCAGCGCCGGAAAAACATAAGCCAGCGCGCAGACCGTCAGGTTGTAATTGCTGTCGGTCCAGCTTGACGGCTGCTCGACGACCAGCGGCACGTGGACGGGCGCGGTGAAGCCGTTCGCGGCGTAGATGCCGAGGATGGCCGTTTCGATCGCGGCCTGGAGTGCTGTGAGGTTCGTCTGGAAGCCGGTCGCGATCGTCGCATAGGTGAGATAATCGTTCTCGCCGATCGAGCAGGTGACGTAGCATTCCCACGCCCAGCCGTTGAAGGCCGCGATCGCTGCCGAGCGCTCCGCCACGCGCAGCAGGTTCGCAAACTGCGTCGTGCCGGAGAGCAGATCGGCCAGATGCGCGCCGCCCGCGCCCACGGTCGAGAACAGGACCGCTTCGTTCGAGGCGATGGCGCCGGTGCTCGCCCAGGCAACCACGCCGCCGCCATGGCTCTCGCCATAGCCGTTGGTGTTCTGGAACTCGTAATATTCGAGCAGCTGCTGGAGCTGGCCGTTGTAGCCGTCGGCGCAGATCGGCGGCGGCGTGGGCCAGCCTACGCCGGCCGCGCCCTGCGTGACTTTCGGGCCGCCGTTGAACATCACGCCGCGGGCGAAGAACGGCGCGGTGGTGAGCAGCGCCGCCGTTCCGCCGACGCTCAGCGAATGGCCGATGTCGATGACGTGGATGAGCTTCGTCACCGTGCCGAGATTCGCGAGATATTGCCCGGCGCGATAATCGAACTGACGCCGCTCGAGCAGCGGTGAAAGGCCGCTGGCCGTCGCGTCGTCCACCCATTTGAGCACCGGGCCCATCTGGTGGATCCCGGAGATGCCGCCGGTCGTGGCATTGCCGCGCGTCGAGGCGATGAAGAGCGTTTTCCCTGCGCCGTAGGCATCGGCGTTGCAGGCGCGCAAGCTCCCGTCCGGCTTGTTGACGAAGGGCACGACATCGTCGAGCGGGCCGGGGGCCGCGCCATAGGGCACGAGCACGTTGCCGTTCGCATCGCTCGTGGGCATGACGCCCGCGCCGTAGAGCGGCGGCACGAGCATCGTGGTCGAGCCGCCTGCATCGTCCGCCCAGGCATAGCCGGGCGCGATCGTGGACGTGTCGAGATAATCCACCGCGCTGCCGACGAGCCGTGCGCCTGACGTCGCGGCAATGATCGGCGCGCCGGACGTGTCGAACACGCCCCAGGTGAAGGCGTTGCCGTCATCCGCCCAGACACAGGCGGGCGCGGCCTGGCCGATGAGCGTGGCCAGACCGCCTTCCGCCGCTACGGCGCGCACCGTCTCGGCCGAGAGCGCGGTGGAGAGCGCGGAGAGGGTCGCGGTGGAAACCTGCGTCCAATTGCCCGAACCGTTGCCGGCGCCGGTTTTCAGCCAGGTGCCGTTATTCGAGCCTGTGCCGTCCTGATAGACATTGGCGCTCGTGTATTGCGCATAGTGGTCCGCGGTGTCCTGCAAATAGAGATTGGCGAGCGTCGTCGCACCCACGATGCCGGAGCCCACGCCGGGCGTCGGGCTGATGACGGCATCCCAGCCGGCGGCGGTATTCGTCCCGTTCTGAAAGATGACCGAGCATTCGAATTCGTAATATTGCGTGGTGGTGGAAAGAATGCCGATGGGCGAGACGACGTTCGCGCCAGAGCCGGCGGCAATGGTGAGCCCGCCCGTGCCGGCGACGAACACCTTGGCCCGGAAGCCGACCGGGAGAGTCGCTGGCAGGGTGACGACAACCGCCGAAGCGCTCGTGAACAGCAGCATGTTGCCGTTGTCCGCGCCCGCCACCGTGTAGGCCGTGCCGCTGCGGAAGGCATAGCCGCCGCCCGGAACGGAGGAGAGCGCGACGCAGCCCGCGTTGACGAGCGCGATCTGGTCGCCCGTCGAGCCGTTGCTGACGATGACCAGCGCGTTCGCATCGGAGAGATAGGTCGAGCCGGAGGTCAGCGAGGCAAAGCTCATATTCGCGGCGGGCGCGAGGAGGTAGATGTTCGCCACAGTCACCTCGTCGAAAAAGATTTTGCACGCGGAGCCGCGGCGCAGAGGAAAAGATGAAACGCCAAGACGCCAAGACGCCAAGGAAAAGATCGCGCGCGAAGGCGCGCAACTCTTTGCTCGACCAAACCGCAGCCATTCGCAGTTACATCGGCTGCCTTGGCGTCTTGGCGTCTTGGCGTCTTGGCGGTGAATTTCTCTGCGCCTTCCGCCTACGCCCTGCCTTCGCCGAAGCGAAGCTTCGGCTTCGCGCAGGCAGGCAAGGCTTCGGCGGACGAATGCAATCTCTTGACCCGCCGTAGCTTTAGCGTAGGCGGGCCGCGTCTCCGCGTGAGACCGTTAGTTGAAATTCGCGTTGGTGGTGATCGTCTGCACGGATGACGGCGAGGAGTTGCCCGCCGCGTTCACGGCGATGATCTGGTAATCGTAAGCGGTGTTCGAGATGCCGGAGGAATCGTTGTAGGCGGAGGCCGTCACCTTCGCGATCGTGGACCAGGTGACGCCCAGGTGGAATTTCCGCTGGACGAGATAGGACGTGACGTTGTCGGCCGCCGGATTGTCGGCCCAGTTCAGCCCCACCGTATAGGTGTAGAGCGTCGCGGTGAAGGCCGTTGGCGCAGTGGGTACGCCACCCGCGCCGCCGCCATAGCCCTGCCCGCTCGGTGTGTAGGTGTATTCGGTGACGGTCGAGATGTCCTCGAGCGCGTTGCCGAACACGTTGAAGCTCTGAAGCTTCACAGAGAGCGTCGCGCCGATGTACTTCGTGGGCAGCGTATAGCTGACCACGGAGTTCGGCGGGGTATTCACCTCGCCGATGTCGACGCGGGTGAAGAAATCCCCGCTGGCGTGGCTCGCGCCCGTCGTGCCGTAAAGCCCGCGCTGCAGGTATGTCAGGTCGTTGGTGTAGGTGCCGGTTGCGGAAACCGCGCCATAGGCCAGCACCTCGCCGCTGCCGGGTGCGGTGGTCGTGAAAGCCGGGCAGACGTAACAAAGCGTGCGGAACGCATCGGCATCCGCGTGTGTGGCGGCGGTCGGCATGATGCCGGCGCTTTCGGTGAGATCGATCGCAAGCATATTGGTGGTGTCGAGCCCGCTTGCGGCAGACAAAGCCGAAGTGAGCACGCCCTGAAAGGCGGATGCGGTGATCGTGCCGATGTAATCGAAATTCGCGCCGTCGAAGCTGAGCGACACAAGGCAGCCGCCCCAGTTCGCGCCGCCGCTCGCCGCCACCCACACCTGCGGGCTGCCGCCCGTGAGCGATGTCGACGGCTCGAAGATCGCCGGCGGATTGACATTGCCGGGATCGACATTCGGATCATACGTCCCGCCCGCTGCCGAAATCTGGGCACCCATCAAATCTCTTCCTCAAAAAAGCCTGTCATCCCCGCGAACGCGGGGACCCATAGCGCCGCACATGACGGCAACGCGCGATTGCGTCGCAATTTTTCGCCTGCGAAAGCACCGCGATAATTTCGGCAAACATTGTCGGGTGCGTTTCGCCAGAATGCCTTGAAATGGATGCGCGCCAAATGTTGAACCGCTTCTATTGTGTGTACATCCTTGCGAGCCGGCGCAACGGAACCCTTTACACCGGTGTTACGAATGACCTCGTGCGCAGAACATCAGAGCACAGGAGCGATGTGATCGGGGGGTTCACCAGACGCTATGGCGTGCATCGACTGGTCTGGTTCGAGTGCCATGAGGATATCCACGCCGCGATTCATCGTGAGAAATGCGTCAAGAAATGGCGGCGTGCGTGGAAGCTGGACCTGATCGAAGCGATGAATCCGTACTGGAAGGACCTGTATGATGAACTTCTGTGAGCTTCCTTTGAAAGCATCCATCTGGGTTCCCGCTTTCGCGGGAATGACAGTGCGTGCGCGGGAACAATGTTTTCTGGGCAACCCCATCGACGTCATCCCCGCGAAAGCGGCGACCCAGAGCGGCAAACTCTCCGGATATGCCGGCGATCTGCGTCCTGGCTCTCGCTCGCGCTCGCCCGGCATGATAGCTTTTCTGCTTACGGTGCCGTTCCGATGGCGCCGGGAAATTCTTCGGCGATGATGGAGAGCGCGCCGGATTCGTCCTCGTCGATGCTGCGGATGCGCACGGGAAAGGCGCTCAGTCCCAGATGCGGATCGGTGAGCGACACGAGATCGCCGGGCTCGAGCAGCGAGAACTCGTAACCCAGCTTGAATGCATAGGTGTTGCGGATATACGCCGCGCGTTGGCCGATCAGCTGCACCACGGTCGCGGCAATCCCGAGATCGCAGATTTCGTGCGCGGTGGTGACGCTCGAATCGATCTGGCCGAACTGGTCGACCAGTCCCTGGTCCTGCCATTCGACGGGCGCGGAATTGTAGGCGTTGCCGCGATCCCTGATCTCGATCTTCACATGATTGGGACAGTCGGCCGGATCGGCGCGGGTGACCTGCACGGGACCCCCATCGCCGGTCTTTGACGCCCCATCGCCGCTCGAGGAGCCCTGTTTCACTTTCGTGGCGATGAAGTCGTCGTAGGTGAGCGCGTACCGGATCGTCAGGTCCGGCGTGTATGTGACGGCGCCGCGGACGAGTGTGCTGTCGCCGAGCGGCACGAATTTAAGCGCGCCGCCGCTCCAGAAAATCCACGTGTTGGTCAGGCACGCCCAGCGGTCGAGCGTTTCCGATATCTGCTCCTGCGTGTCGAGCACGGGGGAGAGATTGATGCACTGCGCCGCGCAATAGGTGCGATAGAAGGCAAGGCTCGTCGCATCGATCTGTGCCGAAGTGAGCCCGATGGAATATTGCGGGTTGGTGAGAAAGTCCGAAACGATATCGGCGGGGTTGGCGTCGCCCTGGCCCCATTCCGGCGCGCTGTAGGCGAGCGGCCCCGCGACCTCGAAATTGTGATTGGGCAGCGCGGCCGAGGAACCCAGCTGGTAATTCGAGTTGGCGACGTAGCAGAGCGATTCATAGGGAATCGCCTGGGCGGGATAGTTCGTCGTCAGATACGACCACACCGCCTGCGCGGCCATGCCGGTGAAAAGCGTCAGCCCGAGCTTTGCCAGGCCCGTGCCCGCGGCGTATTGCGTCTGATCGGCCCACACCGCCTCGACGCCCACAATCGGGCCTTCGCACAGCCCGAGCATCACCGCGGCGGTGTAGGTGTAGTTGCCGCCGCCCTTGGCACCGCCCTTGCCGCCGGCGCCCTTGCCGGACTGCTTGTGCGCCTGAAAATTGTTGTACCAGAAGATGTTCGGCGCGATGCGGTTCTTGCCCCACATCAGGATGACCGGAACGCCCTGCGCCGAGGTTTGCAGGTTGAGGCCGGTGTAAACGGTGGGCGAGGTGGAGTTGGTACCGCTGACCCCGCTGAAGAAGCTCATGGATTACCCCTCACCCGCGCCGGAGCAGATTTCGACGGCCAAACTCGCATCCCTCTCCCACGAGGGGAGAGGGGAATTCCGTGCGTTGCATCAGCGGTGGCAAAGCCACGCTTCACTCTGCCCCTCTCCCCTTGCCCGCCTTCGCAGAAGCTTCGGCGGGTCAGGTTATTCTCTTCGTCCGCCAAAGCCTTGGCGTAGGCGGATGGGAGAGGGGAGCGAGCCGCGATTTCTCAACCGCTCCAGTGCGGGTGAGGGGCCTTCGCCCACAAATCAAATAACTTGAATGGCCGTGGGCGGCCGTCGGGGAGATACGCCAGCTCAGCTTCGTGAAGCGGCGAGATCGCGACGTGGCCGGTCTTGTAATAGGCGTGCAGGACGTGTGGTTCGACAGGCTCTGGTTCGACAGGCTCTGGTTCGACAGGCTCACCATGAGATTTCGTTTTTCCCTCACCCCGAGCCTGTCGAGGGGCGATCACAATCCCGCCATGGCTGAAGCAGCGCCCGACGCGATAGACGATCACGTCGCCCGGCATCGGGGCACGATCTACTTCCGCGCCGAGCCTTGAGACAATCGCCAGGAAACGTTCTTCGTCGCGGTGCAGATGCCATTGCGGCGGATACGGCCGCGGATCGAACGGAGCAACAATTCCCGTATCCACGGCGGCGCGCACCAACAGCATCGCGCAGTCGACGCCGCCGCCCTTCACATCCGCCTGGTCGCGGAATGGCGTGCCGAGCCATGTCATCGCCTCGGCAATGAATGCGGTGCGCTGTTCGGCTCCACTCAACTTCACCATGGCAGGGCTTGACCCGGCCATCGAGCCGCGGTGCGTCGGCGCGGCGAATGAGTCATTTGCGCTAGCGGACGCTCGCGCACTGGGTGGCCGGCTCTGGGGCCGGCCATGGTGAGGGGGTGAGCCAAGTTGCGATGTCCATTGCCGGCACAAGGTGACAGGAGCGGGCGGGGTGGGGTAAGACCGACTCACGGGATGTGACGAGCGGACGGATGCAGCATAAGGCGCGGCATAACCGGAGAGGGGCAGCCACGCGTGCCAACGGCTGGCAGCGGCTGGCGATCGCGTTCGCGATGCTCGCCTTCGCGTTCCAGAGCTACGCGATCGGCAGCCATGTTCATCCGGTTCCGATCCTCGCGGATACGCTGCCAGGTTTGCATCACACGGGCGCGCCCGCGCATCCGTCCAAGAGCGATGATCCGGCGAACTGCCCGCTGTGCCAGGAAATGCTGCTCTATGGCAGCTACGTCATTCCCACAGCGATATCGCTCGCGCCGCCGGACATAGTCCCTGCGCTTGAAATCAGCGTCCGGCCGGTTTTCGCCGCCGTCACTGCGGCATCCCACAGCTGGCAAGGCCGCGCGCCGCCGCGCATCTGATCGTCCATTTTCGAGCCGCTGCGATGGCGCGCGTGCGTGAACACGTTCGCCCGCCTTCGCCATGACGAAACCCGATTCCTCCTTCGCAGAGGAATACCGGAACAATGGGATCATCAGATGCATCGCACATGGCTTTACACCACCGCCGCCGCAGCGGCGTTGTGGAACACATTCGCCTTCGCGCAACAGACGCCGCCCGCAAGCACCGCGCCGGCCGCTGCCACACCGGCCTCGGGCTCCGTCGAAACCGTCGTCGTCACCGCCAAGCGGCTCGGCGAAGCACGCAGCTCGATCCAGACGCAGATCGGCGCCTCGACTTACACGATCACCGCGACCGACATCGGCAACGAGCCGGGCGGCGAGGACGTGCAGCTCAATCAGGTGATCCTGCAGATGCCCGACGTGGCGCAGGATTCCTACGGCCAGTTCCACATCCGCGGCGAGCACAACGCGCTGCAATACCGGCTGAACGGAATCATTCTCCCCGAAGGCATCAGCGTCTTCGGACAGACGCTCGATCCCAGGCTCGCCGATTCGGTCGAGCTGATCACCGGCGCGTTGCCGGCGGAATACGGCCTCGTCACCGGAGGCATCGTCGACATGAAAACGAAAAGCGGCCTGTTCGAACCGGGCGGTGAAATCTCGATGTATGGCGGCAGCCACAGCGAACTGCAGCCGAGCTTCGACTACGGCGGCTCGGTGGGATCGCTCAACTATTTCGTCTCCGGCGATTATCTCACCGACCAGCTTGGAATCGAGTCGCCGGACGGCAGTTCCAATCCGCATCACGATCGCACCGAGCAGTATCACGGGTTCGCCTATCTGGAGGACATTCTCGACGATTACAGCAGCGTGAGCGCCGTGCTCGGTACCTCGCACGACAATTTCCAGATTCCCGACATCGCGGGTTTATCGCCGGGTCTCGGACTGGCCGTAAACGGTCAGACCGAATATCCGAGCGTCGATCTGAACGAGCGGCAGCACGAGCTCACGCATTACGCGATCCTGAGCTATCTGCGCAGCCAGGGCGCCTTCGATTTCCAGCTGTCTGGCTTTTATCGCTATTCGAGCCTCGACTTCGCGCCCGATGAAATCGGTGACCTGCTCTACAACGGTATCGCCCAGGGCGCCTACAAGCGCGACGTGGCGTGGGGATTCCAGGGCGAGACGGCGTGGCACCTGAACGAAGCCCATACGATCCGCGCCGGCGTTGTTCTCGAGACGGACCGGCTGGCGAGCGACACCAATTCGTCAGTGCTTCCTGAAGATTGCACCGGCACGGGCGCGCTCTCCAATCCCTATGCCTGCACGCCGCTGCCGCCCTCCAATCCCGCCTACGACGTGCCGCTCACCATCATCGACAACCGCCAGAACACGGCGAGCACCTATAGCGGCTACCTGCAGGACGAATGGAAGATCCTGGAGAATGTGACGCTCAACTATGGCGTCCGCTACGACGAATACCAGGCGTTTTCGCACGGCAGCCAGCTGAGTCCGCGCGCCAACGCGGTGTGGCAGCCGCTCGACGGAACGACTCTGCACATCGGCTATGCGCGCTACTACTCGCCGCCGCCTTCCGAGCTTGTGGGCGGCGAGGATGTGGCAAAATTCGTCGGCACGTCGGCCACGCCGGCGCTTACGCTCGACACAACGCCGGGCGCGGAACGCGCGAACTATTACGACATAGGCGCCGAGCAGAAATTCTGGGAGGGGTTCACCGTCGGGCTGGACACGTTCTACAAGCGCTCGGTCGATCTGATCGACGAAGGTCAGTTCGGCGCGCCGATCATCCTGACGCCGTTCAATTATCAAAACGGCAAGCAGTATGGCGCGGAGCTGACCGGCAACTACACGAGCGGTCCGTTCTCGGCCTATGGAAATCTCGCGCTCCTGCATGCGGTGGGCGAGCACATCGTCTCCAGCCAGTTCAATTTCGATCCCGGCGACCTCGCCTACATCGCCGATCATTTCATCCATCTCGACCACGAGCAGGCGCTGACCGCGTCGGCCGGCGTATCGTACAATTGGGCCGGCACACTTCTCAGCACCGATATGATCTACGGCTCGGGCCTGCGCGCCGATCTGGAACTGCCGAACGGCGAAACGATTCCGAACGGCGCCCATCTTCCCGCTTACGCGCAGTTCAATCTCGGCGTGAGCCGGGCCTTCGACGTGGACGGCGCGAAAGGCTTCACCGCCCGCATCGATGTGATCAACCTGTTCGACACGAAATACGAAATCCGCAACGGCACCGGCGTCGGCGTCGGCGCCCCGCAATGGGGCCCCAGGCGCGGGATTTTTGTGGGGCTCTCAAAGGCGCTGTAGATAGGAAACGCGGATGTCTGCCGCTGTTCCACCTTCCCCAGCGTGTCATGGCCCACGAATGCGAGCCACCCAGGTGGTGCATGGCGATCCGGTCATTCGCGCGCAGACGCGCGCGGGACATGGGCGGCCCGGACGTGGGCACGCCGCGCCGGGCCATGACAGTTTTTGAAGTTGTCGGATATGCTGGCCCGATCACGCGAATCGCTGGGGCGAGAGGGCATGAACAGTCTCTACTATGGCGACAATCTCGACATCCTGCGCGAGCACATCGCGAGCGAATCGGTCGATCTCGTCTATCTAGACCCGCCCTTCAACTCCAACGCCTCCTACAACGTGCTGTTCAAGGCGCCCGACGGCCATGACAGCCACGCCCAGATGGAGGCGTTCGAGGATACTTGGCACTGGGATAAGTCCGCCGAGCGCGCCTTCGACGAGGTGATGCAGTCCGGCAATACCGACGCCGCCGAGATGCTGCGCGCCATGCGCTCGTTCCTGCACGACAACGACATGATGGCCTATCTCGCCATGATGGCGGTGCGGCTCCTCGAATTGCATCGCGTGCTCAAGCCGACCGGGTCGCTTTATCTGCACTGCGATCCGACCGCGAGCCACTATTTGAAACTATTGCTGGATGCGGTGTTTGGATTTGCAGGATTTCAAAATGAAATTGTCTGGAAGCGCACCACAACACACAGTGACAGCAGGACGTGGAGTAAAGTAGCAGATTGCATATTTATGTATTCCAAGACTGATCGGATCATCTGGAACATCCCGCGCGACATGCATTCAGAAGAATATCGCGAGGCCAAGTACCGGTACGACGACAAGGATGGCCGCGGTCTCTACATGCTTGACAACATGACCAGTCCAAACCCACGACCTAACATGATGTACGAATGGAAGGGATTTCCATTTCCGCTCAAGGGTTGGCGCTATTCGCGGGAAACAATGGCGAAATTGGACGCCGAAGTTCGCATTTATTATCCGAAATGCAAAGATGGAGGGTTCGATACGACAAAACGCCCAAGGCTCAAACGTTATCTCGCAGAGATGGAAGGCGGGGTGATGGGAACGGTTTGGATCGACATTTCCCCCATTAATTCGCAGGCGCAAGAGCGCCTTGGATATCCAACACAAAAACCTCTTTCGTTACTTGAAAGAATAATTGGAGCATCATCTAACGTTGGCGACCTCGTTCTCGATCCCTTCTGTGGCTGCGGCACGACGGTGCACGCGGCGCAGAAACTCAACCGCCAGTGGATCGGCATCGACATTACGCATCTCGCGATTTCTCTGATCCAGAAGCGGCTGCGCGATGCGTTCGGGCCTATTCCGATCATCATTCACGGCGTGCCGCGCGACCTCGGCGGCGCGCGTGCGCTCGCGGCACAGGACAAATATCAGTTCCAGTGGTGGGCGGTGTCGCTGGTCGATGCCGTTCCTTACGGAGGCAAGAAGAAAGGCGCGGACACCGGCGTTGACGGCTTCATCTATTTCAAGCCCGACGGCAAGACGACCGAGAAGGCGATCGTCTCGGTCAAGGGCGGCGAGAATGTGGACGTGAAGATGATCCGCGAGCTGGCGCAGGTCGTGAACCGCGAAAATGCGAAGATGGGCGTTCTGATCTGCCTCGCCGAGCCGACCGGCCCGATGAAGAAGGAAGCCATCGCCGAGGGTTTCTACAAGACCGAATATGGCGAATATCCGAAGCTCCAGATCCTGACGGTCGAACAGCTCTTCGCCGGCCAGCGTCCCGACATGCCGTGGATCGATCCCACCGTCTTCAGGAAAGCCAAAGCCGAAAAAGGGCGGCAGGAGAAGCTGCTGTAGATCGCGCCTCAGGACGCGATGGATTCCGCAGCCGGCGGATTTCGCGGTCCGCGGCTTGCGCCGTTCTCTTTCAATTCCAGATCGTCCGCGAGCCCGTCCCATGCGGCGGCGAGCGCGACGAATTGCAGGCGCGCTTCCTCGAATTGCACCTTTTCCGAAAGGCGGCGCACTTCCGCAGCCATGCCACGGTAATAGGCAATGCGCCGGCGCGGCGGCAGGAACTCGATGGATCTATCCATTGCACTCGTTCGACACTTCGCCATCCAACGTGTGATGGCGCGATCCGTTCCCCTCGTAAGTCATGGAACTTGCGAACGAATCCGCGACGACTCGGCGCACATCACAAATGGAATGCATGTTCTTCCCCCGGTTGTCCGGAAGGTTCGCTGCCCGCGTTCCCTTTCACACCGCGATCTCGGCCTGAGGCACATACGGAAAACCGCGGAAATGCTGGATATTATTGACGCTGCCGCCGGCGACGGGACTGCGGGTCTGGCAGCTTGTCTGGTCCCTGTCGCAGCCCATGAGAATCTCGAACGTGTCGCCAGGCGCGGGCGCGTCATAGAGTGCGTAGGTGAGCGCGAGCGAAGTTCCCGCGGCGAGTCGCACGGTGCGGACCTGGTCAATGGCGGGGCCACTCCTCATCGTGACCTTGCCGAGCGTGAACTGCGAAGCGGTGAAGCCTGCGGGCACCGTCCAGACGAGATTCTTCGGTGTGGAACCCGAGCCCACGGTGCGACCGGTAAACGTGTAATCCGCCGCGGCCAGCGCGCAGCCTGCATCGCAGAAGGTGTGCAGGCAGTTCGTCTGATAGAGATTGCGCGGCGCCTGCTGGTTCATCAGCACGTTGTCGCCCTTCGCCGTGATCGTGACGCCTTCCGCATCGATCAGGGCTTGCGACCATCTTCCGTTGAACAGCACGACGTAACCGAATTGCGTATCGCCGGGTGCCGGCATGAACACGCGGTCGATTTCGACGCGCGCGCCGTCGAACGCACCGTTGTGGATCTGCGTCTTGATGTTCTGACCGTCGAGCAGTTGCGCGTCGGCCGCGCCAAGGCGGAGTTCGAGTTCCGGGACTTCGACGGTATTCTTCGTGCCGAGGCGGTTTCGGGTGATCAGCGGCGCGCCGTCGATGGGCGCAAGCCAGGTCGCGCTTCCGATCGTCAGACTCCGGTCATAGCTCGTCCAGCGGAGCGTCGTGCCGGACAGCATATAGAAGCTGAACAGCTCGGCTGTATGACATGGCTGGCGCGACGCCAGAAACGCCGCCCCGCAGCCATTGCCGTTGATGAAGCTGCGCATGGCACCTCAAAAGATTTTCACGCATAGCCGCAGAGACCCAGAGAAGAAGGAGTTCCACCACGGAGACACGGAGATCGCGGAAGCCCTTCGACAAGCTCAGGGTGAGGAAGAAATAATCACCCTCATGCTGAGCTTATCGGAGCATCCTCCGCGTCGCCGTGGTGCATTATTTCCTGACTTTTCCCTCTGCGGCTCTGCGTGAGCCACTTTCTCAATACCGAAGCGAACAGAGCGTGACCTTTTTCAGGCCCCAGAGCTGATGCATGAACTTCTCGAGATCGAGCGAATCCGCCTGGAAGCGGACATAATAGAGCCAGCTCATGTCGCAGGTGAGGGCGTGCCCGGCCGGCGGCGCGGTGTTGAAGACGAGCTGCTGCTTCTTCGGAACCGAGGTGTTCAGCGTATAACCGTACACCGGATCGGATACATCGACGGCCGTTTGGTCGACGTAGAGATTGAACGGCTGCGTCACATCGAGAAGACCGATGGTCTCGGAGCCGAGATATCCCGGTCCCTCCATTGCCGCGCCGCGAAGGCGGGAGAGCGTATAGGTCGTGGTCGTGCCGTCAGACATGCCGATGCCCGACTGCACCGCCGAATGATCGTCATCGTCGTAGAACGCGAATCCCGAGAGCGAGCCGGTGCTCGCGAGAAACAGTCCTTCGATCTGTTTCAGCTCGTCATACGCACAGCCATTCCGCTGCCCGTCGCGCAACACCTCGTAAGTGAGGTCCCATTCCCACAATGGCTCCGCCCAGTACGACATGCGCACTTCGCCGCCCGACTGGTGCGTCTGCACCGACACGCTGTGCTTCGGCCGCCGTATCTTGGAGTACGCTAACCCCGGCAGATTTCGCGGATAGGCGAGAATGGGCATGCGATCTCCCCCTCACCCGCTCTGGAGAGGTTGATGGATTGCGCATTTGCACACCTCTCCCACGAGGGGAGAGGGGAACGTCATCGCACTGCTTTGCCATTGGTCGCGCAAAGCGCGGAATTTCCCCTCTCCCCTTGCCCGCCTTCGCTGAAGCTTCGGCGGGTCGGGAGATACGCCTTGTCCGCCGAAGCCTTGGCGCAGGCGGATGGGAGAGGGATGCAGGTACAGATGTCAAAACCCGCGCGAACGCGGGTGAGGGGTCAGGCGCGAAGCGCGCCGTTGCGGAATTCGCGGCGTATCCAGGCGTGCATTTCGTGGCCGTGCGCGGACAGCATCTGCCCAAGTGTTGCCTGTTCGCGCGAATTGATGGTGGGCGCGTAATTGAGGGACACATCGTTTCCGCCCATCGCGCCGCCGTTCGCGCGCAGTCCGCTCGCGAAGTTCTGCGGCACCACCATCTCGCCCTTGTGGAGCTGCGCGATCGTGTCCGCCTTCAGATCCCAGGCGCCGGTATCGAGCGCGATCAGGCTGGAAAATCCCATGGTCGCCGCGACCGCTTCCGCGGCCATCGCGGCGGCAACAGGCGGCATCGCGGCATAGGCGGCGTACGCATTGGCGCCGGCAACACCCGCCGCGTCGGCGACCTGACCAAGCGCGGTCGTGCCTTGCGTGGTCTTCGTTTCGATCATTGCCGCGATCTGGGTTTCGATCCAGTTCTCCGCGATCGTTTCTCCCATCTCGAGGAAGGCTTTGAGGATTCCCTCCGCGACATTGAGCATGAACTGCTTGAACGTGTTGCCCTGGAAGAGCAATCCGTCGATCGCGGAATTGAAGGCCGACCTGATCGAATTGCCGAGCTGCGTCCACTTCGCCGCTTCTTCCTGCGCAAGCCGATCGGTGTTCGCTTCGGACTGCTTCGTGAACTCCTGCTCGACCTTCTCGCGCGCTTTGATCGCGTCTTCATAAGCTTTGGTGCCGGCCGCGAGCGAAGCGACGACCGCGTTCAGCCGTTGCAGCTCCTCGCCGTAGATCTTGTTTGTGAGCTGCTGTTCCAGCGCGAAGCGCCGGTCCGCGCCGACCTTGTGCTCATCGTATTGGACCGCGATGCTGCGCAGGCTGTCCGAGAGTTTTGCATTGTCGTTCGCGATGAAGTCCTGCAGCTCCTGCTGATCGAGCGCGCGTTTGCGTTCCGCATATTGCTCGTCGATCTTCTGGAGCGCGAGCGTGTGGGCTTCATAAAGGACCGCACGGCTCTCCAGATCGCGTGCCTCCGCCGCCGCATCGGCACTGTCGACCGCAGCTTTCTTTTCGAGGAATGCAAGCTCGGCCTCATACTTCGCATCTTCCCCGGCTGTGGCGTTCGCCTGCCACTGATCGAGCGATTCCTCGCCCATGCGGTAGAGGAAATCGTTCTTGTCTTCTTCTATCGCGATTTGTTTGAGCGAGCTTTCCTCGGCGATGCGCAGAATCGCGTCGGCGGCGCGCCCGATGAGCGCCACCGCTTCGGTCGTGCCGGATTCGAGATCGGCAAGATCGGCGCGAAAGGAAATCTCGACGGCGTTGTCGCTCATTCGCGCACGGGGCCGCGCATGAGGCCCGCCTGCAGCGCGATCGTGCGGACCGCAGCGATCAGCTCGAGCGTGTCGATCGGGAAATCGTCGAATTCGGCGCGCGAGAGCCCCGGATGCGCGCGAGTGAGCGCGGCGAACGCGATGTCGGTCAGCTGGTCATAGGCCGCCGTGTCGAGATAGCGCGCGAGCCCGGCAAGGCTGTGTGGTTCGCCCGCTCTCGCCGATCCGATCTTCGGAATGAGCTCGAGCAGCGTCGGCACCACGATACGGTTCTGGCGCGGCGCGAGAACGGGCACCGGCCAGTCGCGGCCGGCGAGGCGGATGGTCGGCGTGTCGCTCATCGAGTCATCCTCAGTTGAGCCGCAGCTGTCCGTTCGGGAACAGCCGCAGCAGTTCCGCGAGTGCGTCTTCGTCGCGCGGGCGAGGGCGATAACGGAGCCAGGCGGCGGCGAGCACGGCAAGCGGCGGATGTCTGCGCCATTGCTCGCGCATCGCGGCAAGGCGCGGCGCGGTCAGCGCGTCTTCCCAGTAGTCGGGTGTGGTGCCAGGAAGGTAATTACAAAATTCCGCGATCAGCGCATCGAAATCCGGCGGACCGTTTGTCCGGGTCTCTGCTTTCGCCGAGACGAGGAAGCCCGTCTGCTGCGCGATGACGGGAATCGCATCGAGCAGTTCGTGAAACGGAATGGGCAAATCCTCGAATTCGTCGCGGTCGAGATGCGGACATGCGCGCGTCATCGCCGCGAATACCATGTCGAGCAGACACGCGATATCCGCCGCCGGCTTCATCAACGCGGGCAGCACGATCCGGTTCTGCCGCGGCGCGAGCAACGGCACGCGCCATGTGCGCCCGGCGATGCTGATTGTCGGATCGCGCATGGGTCACCGCCCCCTCCACCGCTTCGCGGTCCCCCTCCCCATGCTTCGCACGGGGGAGGAAACGCACCGGCGTTTCTTTCCTCCCCCGCCGCCAGGCGGGGGAGGGGGACTGCGAAGCGGTGGAGGGGGAAGCCGTCATTCGCTGAACGCGAACGTGCCCCAGTTGTTGTTGGCGTCGCAGAAGGCGGTGAACTCGAAATCCTGGATGGTGTAGTCGGTGTTCTTGAACGGCAGCGACCACTTGCTGGCGCGGCAGGCGTTGAGCTTCAGGATCAGCTTCTTCTCGATGCCTTGGACGAAGTAATCCTGCTTCGCCTGCAGCTCGAACACCGGCCCCGTGCCCATCAGCTGGTTGGCCAGGCTGAGCTGCACGAGCGAGGTCGCGGTGTAGCCGTAATAGGTCACCATTGCGGCGCCCGCATCGGCCGCGGCGAAGGTCAGCGTGCCCGTACCGGCGACGCCCGGCACATACTGCCCCTGCGCGGGCGATGCCACGACGGGCTGAAGCTGCGCGCCGTTCGCGTAAAAGACGCCGAGGTCTTCGGTGTATTTCGCGCCGTTCGCGACCGTGTAGGTGTAGGGCGACGAGGCGGGCACGGAGAAGGGCTCCGCGACCGCGATGTCGATGCCGGCATTGTCGGTTTCGGTCTGGCCGAGCAGCAAATTGTTGACGCTCGCGCCCTGGATGCGCGCGAATTTCGCTTTGCCGGTGACCTTCATGGCGCTCGGCGCGACATCGATCGGCATCTTGTAGGCGCCCGTGAGTTCCTTGAGCGTCACCGCGATGTCGATCTCCAGATCCTGGAGCACGCCGAGAAACGACGGCTTCGCATTGGCGATGTCGGTGCGCTTGCCGATGCACGTGCCGACGCCGAAATTGAGCTGCATTTGGTTTTTTCCTTCTGTGGTGCGTGCAAAGTCGCTCCTTCTTCACTATGGCCGGCTCGGTGGCCGGCCATGGTGAGGAAAGGGTGTGATGTTTATGCGCTGTCAGGCGTTGACCAGGATCTCGATCGGGATGACGGCTTCCGACTGGCCGGAGAGACCTTCGGCGATGACGATCTCGCCCGCGATGCCCGCGTGGCTCACCAGACCGCCAAGCGTCTGCCGGAACGTTCCGTGCGGCAGAACCGGCGGCGCGAGCGCATTGGTCACGGCGTCGAGCAGCGCGTTCATCTGCGTCGAAACCGCCTCGGTCGGATCGTTGCTCTCGCAATAGACGAACAGGCGGACGTTGAGCTTGACGACCGGCGGCAGGCCGATGCGCGACTCCCACTTCTCGCCGAGCTCCACCTGCAGCAGCGCGGGCTGCGTCGCCTGGTCGACGCCCGAATATTCCTTGATCCGCCGCGTCGCCGTGGCGAATCCCGCCGCGCCGCTTGCGAGGCCAAACAGCGCGGCATAGATCGCCTCGCGCGAGAACTGCGGTTCGCTCATGCGAGGTTTTCCGTCACCACCTTGCGGATGTCGTCGAGAAATACCGGCGCAAATTCCGCGAGCGAGGAACGCAAATAGCTGCACTCGGGCAGGCTCACGACATGGGCGGCTGCATGTTTCGCGAACACCATCCGGCCGCCATAGGCGAACGCGAGCGCCTTCGCATTTACGGGCGCCATCGCGGGAACGTTCACGCGTCCGCCATATTCCTGGACGCGCGCATACGGAACCGAGCCGTCCGAGAACACCCGCGCGGCGGTGCCGTCGGCATCCATAGCCGCGCGAATGCTGTCGCGAAGTGCGCCCGAACGCGCCTTCAGCACTTCGCCGGATAATTTCGCCTGTACGATCGCGCGCAGCCGCGCGGCCGCGCTCTCCACCGCTTCGCCCACACCGGTGCGCAGGCGTTTCTTCAGCGTCTCCAGTTTTGCGATGGCTGGGGGCGCATCAAGCTGCGTGGTAATCACTTGGAGACCTGCATCGGCGATGTGCGTCCTTCGACAGGCTCAGGATGAGGAGATCTGTGGTGGCATCGGTATGGACGTCAGTAAAATCCCCCCTCATGCTGAGCCTGTCGAAGCACGCATGATGTTTGTCCGAGGCTCCGGTCAAATCGGCAGCACGTGGCGGTAGGGTTGCAGCAGCGAAACAACCAGCGGCGTCAGCCGCGTGGTGTCGAAGGCGATGGTTTCGTTGCCGCCGAGGCTGTGGGTGCGTTCGCCGATGCGCTGGGCGTATTTGAAGCGCTCGCTGACGAGTTCGATGCAGGCATCGGCGAGATCGGCGGGGACGAAGCCGTAGGTGATGAGCACGCTCGCGTTATTGTCGCCCGCGTTGAAGGTGTAGGAGCCGGGCGCGTTCGGCGTCAGCTGATACTGGCCGATGGCGGGCGCGGCGGTAACCGGCGTGAGCGGCGTGCCATCGGCGTAACTGACACCACCGTCGCTCGCCCAGGCGCCATACGGTGCGAGCACGGTGGCGCTTGCGTTCGCGACCGTCTGGGATTCGGCGCCGATCTGATAGCCCGTGCGGTAGGCGATCTCCACGTTGAGTGCGCCGCGATGAAAGCAGAAACCCGCGAGCGACAGCGTTTGCGCGCGGCCCGGCGGGGTGCCGTCCCAGGGCTCGAGCGCCCAGCCGCTCGCGCATAACGCGCTGCGCTGCGGGATGGTTTCGCTGCCGATCATGACCGATGCGACGGACAACACCGGCCAGTGTTTGAGCACCAGCGTCTCTCCACCCGTGCCGTCGCGGGCTTCGCTCACCTCGCGCGGCAGAAGCAGACCGCGCCGGAGATAGGAATGAATCTGCCGGCCGGTGCGCGTAATGAGGCTCGTGAGCACCGCGTCGGAATTGGAGTCGCTCCGCCCGAGCCAGGCCTTCACGTCGGCAAGCGTGCAGAGGTCGGTGGAGGCCATGCTTTCGGATTCCGCGTTTCCCCCTCACCCGCAGCCGTGCGTTTGAGAGACCCCGTCTCGCTCCCCTCTCCCACGAGGGGAGAGGGGAAGTGCAACGCGTTGCACGGACAAACGGATATTTGTGCAGCGCTCGAAATTCCCCTCTCCCCTTGAGGGAGAGGGATGCAGGTACGGCTGTCGAAACCGCACAGGCGCGGGTGAGGGGCGATCGCTACCCGTTGGCGATGTTGGTGATGATGCCGAGCGCGAAGGGGGCGTAGACGGCGAGGACTTCCTCGGCATAGATGCCGTATTCGCGCCTGCGCGTGCGCAGCGGCCAGTCGATGCGGTAGTAGTCGCGCCTGGTAATCACTTCCGCGACGTTGGGCACCTCGTTCGACTGGTACCATTCCGGCAGTTTCTCGCAATGCGCGAACAGCGTGCCGGGCGGAAGATCGGGATGCGCCACGACCGGAATCGTGTCGCCGCCGCCGGGCCCGCTCTCCATGCCGCCGCCGGTGTAGGGATTGTAGTAATAGCGGATCTGGCCGCCGGCCGAGATCGCATAAGGCTGGCCGGGCGTGGCGCTCACGTCGTAGCGCAGAAGCGGCCCGCTCGCGTTCGACAGCACCTTGCTGGTGATGTTCTGCTGCTCCTGCGAACTTACAAAGATCACCGTGGGGCCGATCCGGTAGGTATCCCACATGTTCTTGAGCAGCGTGTCGATTTCGTTGATCGAACCGCGTCCCGAAGAGGTGAGCGGCGTGCCCGTTCCCGCCGTGCCGGTCGGCTGGGCAAACCAGATGCCCGAGCGGAAGGCGTTGACGAGAAAACCGTCGAAGGCGAGATTGGCGTTGGTCGAACAATCCGCCGTCACCGTGGTCGCGGCCTGGCGGCCGGTGGCGAGCGGGGCCGAGAACGTCGCGCTGTTTACCGTTGTGATCGCCTGCAGCGTCTCCGAGCCTGCGCTTCCTACAAACCACGCATAAGCGACGGCGCCCGCTACGGGTGCAACGGTTGCGGCGAGCATGGTCGAGCCGAGCGTGACGGCCTGCGTGGCGTTGGCCGAGCGGTTCGAATTGCCGCCGTTCAGTGTGTAGGTCGCGCCGTCCAGGCCGGTGATGCTCTTCTGCGTCGTAAAGCCGTTCGTCGCGCTGCCCTTGCAGTTGAGCCAGCCTTCGGCCGTGAGCGCGACCACGATCACCGAGTAGGTAGCGGTTGGCAGCGTCGAACCCGTGTTCGCGGGCGCGCTGAGGACCGGCGTGGACGGAGTGCCGAGCGCGAGCGTGGCGTTGCCGGCCAGCAGCCCCGTCTCTTCCTTGCGCATCGTCTTCTGCAGGAGGCGCATGGAAACAGTCGCGTTCAGATCCTCGAAGCCTTCGCTTGCGGCTTCCGCTTCGAAGGTCAGATAATCCTCCTCGCCCAATGTCACATAGGGCGCGCTCATGTTCTGCGTCGTGTAGCTCATCGCGGCCGAGCGCTGCCCTTCGGGAATCCAGCCCATCGCGTCGAAGCCAGAGCCCGTGACGTTCTGCACGACTTTCCAGTTGCAGGCGGTGCCGTAACCCGCGGGACGGCCGACGCGCGGCGTCATGTTCCGAAGCTTGGTGATGACGGGATAAAGATTCTTCGCCGGCGCCTGGAGATCGTAATAGGCGAGCCCCTGCGCGGTGGTGACCGCCTTGGCGAGATCGGCCGACGAGTTCTTCAGCGCCGCCTTCATCAGCGCCATGGTTTCCTGGGTGACGTTCATGATGTTTCTTCCTTCTGTTTTCGTGTTGAAAAAATGCTCACGCGGAGCCGCGGAGATCGCGGAGAAGAAAAGTCGCGCGCGAAGGCGCGCAAAAGCGCCTGGGCGCGCGACGGCGTATCGTCGTTCTTCGCCGCGACTCCGCGGCTCCGCGTGCAATCCCTGGCGGCCGCGGTGCCTAATGCGGGAGCGGGTTCGCGAGGCTGAACTTCATCAGGGCGAGCGCGCGCTCGCGGGGGGCGAGCGCCTCGAGATGTTTGCGGAACGCGCCGACCGGATCGCCGGATGCAGCGGAGTTCGCGCCGCCGGAATCTTCGCTCTTGAGGATCGTGCGCGCGCCGCGCAGCACCGGGCCGCCGGGAAGCGGTTGCGCCTCTAGCGTGGCGATGCGCGCATCCTGCGCCGCGATCTGCGACAACATCTTGTCGAAGAGCGTGGCGACGAGATCGCCATACTCGCTCGCGCGCACGGATTTCTCCGCATCGTTTTCCTCGTCGTCGACATTATCGTCGCCCGCATCGCCGCTCGCCTGGCAGTTCGCGCCGAAATCGACAGCCGTATCGTGCATCGCCTGCACGCGCGCGAAATCCTCCTTCGAATGCCGCGCACCGGCTTTCTCAATCACCGGCTCGCGGAATTTGCGCAGCTCCGTCGAGCCGTCTTCTTTCACCACTTCAAACGTCGCGGTCGGGATGCAGGGATTGTCGACGAGACTCACTTCCACCGGTTGCGGCGTGTAGCGGGTCAGCACGGGGTTCTCCGCATCCGGCCAGCGCTTCAGATATCTGCCGCCCATCGAAAAGCCGGTGTAGACGCCTTCCAGTACCTTCTGCCATTCCGCGTCGTCCACCACCTTGCCGCAGCATTCGATGCGCTTCGCACCGTCATCGAAAGCGAGGTGTTCGAGCTTGCCCGCGGCGATCTGGCCGTGCATGGCGCGCAGATTTCCCACGCTCCTGCCATCGCTGGCTTTGGCGATCTCCGCCGACCAGGCTTCGAATTCGGGCCGCGCGCTTGCGTAATCCATGATCTCGCCGGACCTGTCGGGAATCTCTTCCGCGATGGTGCCGTAAACGAGCCGCTTTGCGGCATCCACCTTGGTGATCGGGATAAACAGGCGAAAATCCATGTGTGACTCCTTCAAGAAAGATTGATCTCACGCAGAGCCGCAGAGCCGCAGAGAAGAAAAGTTGAACCACAAAGCCACGAAGGGCACGACGAAGTTTTCGCGCGCGTTCGCACGCAGTCTTTTCCTTGGTGTCCTTCGTGTCTTCGTGGTGAGAGTCTTCTCCGCGCCTCTGTGGCTCTGTGGCTCTGCGGCTCTGCGGCTCTGCGTGAGACGAGCGGTGGTGGTCAGTGCGCTGAATGCGCAATTTGCGTCGCGCGGCGGATTGCGTTTACGGTCGCGGCGCTTTTGCCATGAGGAGATCCTGGAATGTCGATATTCGGTTTGCGTAACGTGCTTCTTGCGTCGGCGTTGACGCTCGGCGTGGTTGCGCCGCTCGGCACCGCACACGCCGCCGGTTATTCGGTGCTCTATCATTTCTGTTCGCAACAGAACTGCAGCGACGGACTCTGGCCCTATGCGGGCGTGATCTCCGACGATGCGGGCAATCTCTACGGAACGACGGGCGCCGGCGGCGCCACCTGCCGGCTTTACGGCTGCGGCACGGTGTTCAAGCTCGCGCCCGATGGCACGGAAACGGTGCTTCACGCCTTCACCGCGCAATATGACGGAAGCGGCCCGTATGGCGGATTGATCGTGGACGCAGCGGGCAATCTCTATGGCACCACGGCGACCGGCGGCAGCGACGGCTGCGGTGGAATCAGTTACGGCTGCGGCACGCTGTTCCGCATCGGCGCGAACGGCAAGGAGAAGGTGCTCTATGCGTTCGGCGGCGATGCCGATGGCGCCTATCCGCTGGCCGGTGTCGTTGCCGACAAAAAGGGCAATCTCTATGGCACCACGACCGACGGCGGCGGCGGCACGCAGTGCATCGTGCAGTTCGGCGGCTGCGGCACGGTGTTCCGGATCAATCCCAGGGGCAAGGAAAACGTGCTGTACGCTTTCAGCGGCGGAAGCGATGGCGCAAACCCGCAGGCCGCGCTCGTCATCGACAAGGCCGGCAATCTTTTCGGCACCGCGGCCTATGGCGGCAACGTTTCGGCCTGCAACCAGGGCGCCTCGCCCGGCTGCGGCACCGTTTTCGAAATCGCGAAGGACGGGACGGAAAAGACGCTGTATGCGTTTGGCGGCGGCAATGACGGCTGGTCGCCCGTCGCGAGCCTGGTCGAAGACAAGAATGGCAATCTTTACGGCACGACAGAAGCGGGCGGCAGCACGACGGAATGCAACGGCGTCGGCTGCGGCATCGTTTTCCGGATCGCGCCCGACGGCACCGAGACCATTCTCTACGATTTTACCGGCGGCAGCGACGGCGCGCATCCTGCCGCGGGGCTTCTGCTCGACAAGAAGGGCAATCTCTATGGCACGACGCAGTCGGGCGGCAGCAACGACGAAGGCACGGTGTTCAAGCTCTCCGCGCGCGGCAGCCTGACGGTGCTGAACACCTTCAACGGCCAGGGCGACGCGCCCGTCGCAAACCTCCTCGCCGGCGCGAACGGGATGCTCTACGGCACCACCGAGTACGGCTCCGACGGAACGGTGTTCCAGGTGCAGAAGTAATTATATCAGAGCTCCATGTTTGTTTTCCTCCCCCGCGGGAACGCGGGGGAGGCGGACCGCGAAGCGGTGGAGGGGGCACGTTCCGGCGCGTGCCGCTGGCCCCCTCCGCCCCTTCGGGGCACCTCCCCCACCTCGCTCCGCTCGGCGGGGGAGGAAAGTTCAGCGCGTTCTGGTCAACAACCAGGCATCGGCGCAAGCCCGCGGGCGGCGCGGACTTCGTTGACGGTGCGGATGCCGGCGGCGATGTCGGACGCATCGATGTCCGCAGCGGTCTTCGGATCGGTCTCGCGGTCGTCCACCGCTACCATCTCGATGTCATTCCAGCCCATCCGGTCGAACAGGATACGGAACAGCCGGCGGAAGTAATTGAGCACCGGCACCAGCCCTTCCTCGATCGCGGCGTCATGCGCGGTATCGGCGGTCGCGCGGTTCATCATCGAGACGAAGGGCTGCGGGCTGATCGAGAACGCAAAACAGATGATGCGGGCGAGAAACTCGTCGAACGGATCGGTGAGCTGCGGCGGCTTGAGCGGCCTGAAATCGGTGCCGTGCGCCACCCATATGCCGTGCCGGCGCGCCTTCAGGTTTCCCGCGCAGATCGAATCCCAGTAATTCTGCCATTCCGGAAGTTTGTCATCCGGCATGCTGGGCGGCGCGATGATCAGGCCGTCGCCGATATTGCCGTCGGTATAGAAGGCGAGCTGGTGCGTGGCGCGCCGGATCAGCGTGTTGGCGGTCAGATACACCTGCTCGACCGGCGGATAGCCATATACATGGCCGGGCCGCCGGTTGCGCGGCAGGTATATGAGTTGGTCGCGGCTGAAATCCGCGGCGGGCACGCCGTGCAGAATCTGCTGATAGGCGACATCGGGCGCCTCCGGCGTTCGGCCATATGCATCGATGCGCGGCGCAATCGTCGCGCCGTCGATGATCTCGAGCGCATTGATGCGCCCTTTGCGGTCGGGCCTGAGCCAGATGGACGCCGCGTCGGTAACAAACAGTTCCTCGGCAAGCATGCGGAGCCAGCCGGCAAGATCATGGTCGCGATCGGGTTCGGCGAAGAACGCTTTCGAGGCCGCGATTTCACCGGCGAATGCGCTCGGCGCGGGATGGGTCCCGTCGGCACGCTTGCGTGGGCGGATGTCCCACTCCTGTCCCTCTATCTGGTCTTTGCGTGTTTCGATGACGAGGCGCAGCAGGTCGCAATTGTCGGCGAGCGCGTGCAATTGCTCGAAGGAGACGGGTTCTTCGTGCCGGGGCTCGAACTGAAGATTGTAGCCGACCGGATAGTTGAAGGCGCGCCCGCCGGTGCCCTCCGGCGCCATTGGCTTTGCGGGCTGCATCGGCCCGAACCAGTTGGCGGGCGCCACGCCGGTGATGGCGTAGCGCACCGCCTGGCCCGCGCGCGCGATCAGGCCGGGGGGAACAGCCACGACGCGCGCACCCGGTTCGGAAAGCTTGGGCATGACGTGCCTTTGTTTGTGAGGACCCCTCACCCGCACTTGAGCACGTGAGAGATCTCATCTCGCACCCCTCTCCCTCAAGGGGAGAGGGGAATTCCCTGCGCTGCTTTTCCGAATGCCTGTGCAGTGCGCCGCATTTCCCCTCTCCCCTTGTGGGAGAGGGATGCAGGTACGTATTTCGGAACGCGCGCCGGCGTGGGTGAGGGGGAACCACGAGCCTTACAAATTATACCCCGCCTTGCGCGCCTGCGCGAACCAGGGCTCCATCGCGTTCGGCTGCAGCATGAGTTCGGTCAGCGCCCACACAGCCGCATCGGCGCGATCGGGCGAGCCTTCGCCGACATAGCCGTCGGGCGTAAAAGACACGAGTTGGTCTTCGAGCGCGGGAAACGCAGCCGCATGCTTCACGCGGTTCTGTTCGTAGAGCGCCGCGATCGGCTCGGCGCGCACGATCTTGCCGCGCGAGGCCGTCACCATCTTCACGCGTGTTCCGACATGGGCGGCAGCGAGCACGCTTTCCACCATCGCGCCGCCGAAGTTCGCTTCCGCGACGATGCAGTCGGCCTTGTGCAGGGACGCGGCTTCGGCGATGCGACGGCCCCAGCCCGCGGGCGACAGTGCGCAGGTGAAATCGGCGAGCACATAGCCCAGGCCGTCGATGCCTTTTCCCGCCGCGACGATCCCGACCGAGCATCGGTCGTCTCCCCCGCGCGTTCCCGATGGATCGACGCCCACCACGACGCGCGACATTCCGGGTGGCGATGCACCGTGCGGAAGCCGTGCGGCATCGAGCATCGCGCGCGTCCACAAGGCGCCCGCGACATCCTCGATCAGCTCCGCATTGATTTCCTGGCGGCCGAAGCGCGTCCCTTCGTAGCGGCGCACGATCTCGGCGAAGAACGCGGGCGCGAGATTCCGGCGGTTGGCGTAGCTCGTTCCGCGCGTCGTCACAGTGTCGCTGCGCGCAATGATGGCCTTGAGGCTCGCAAGCGCGCGCGGCGTGGTGGTAATCACCTGTTGCGGCGCCGGGCCGAGGCGCAAGCCCAGCTGCAGATTGTCCCAGGCGGCTTCGAGATACTTCCATTTCGCGAGCTCGTCGCACCAGGCGGTGTCGTGCTGCGGTCCGCGCAGCGCGTCGGGTTTCTCGGCGCTGTAGAGTGTGGCGATCGCGCCATTCGGCCAGGTGAGCCGCCGCTTCGACGGCTCGAAGGAAGGCCGGTCCCACTCCGCCGATGTCGCAAGCAGGCCGCTTTCGCCCTCGATCATGACGTCGCGCGCATCCGCCGCGGTGGAAGCGACGAGCGCGATGCGCCGCCCGATCCCGTGCGCGACGCGTGCGCGGATCCATTCCGCGCCGGCGCGAGTCTTGCCGGCGCCGCGCCCGCCCATATAAAGCCAGGTCGTCCACGGGCCCTCGGGCGCCACTTGCTCGTCCCGCGCCCAGAACGGCCAATCGTGCTCCTTGATGGCGCGGTTGCGCCCATCGAGCGAGGAAAGAAACAGATCGAGATTGCGCCGGCCCCCGAACATGCTTGCGCGCGAGGCTGGCAAGGGGCTTTCCCTCCGGCGCGCATGCGGCCAGGGCAAACAAAAACCCGGCGGCTCGAAGAGAGCGCCGGGCGCGGAAACGCAACGTGGCGAAACGTGTAAGGCGTTCGATCAAACGCGTCAAGCGCAAAATCGCGCGACCAAACAAATTATTTCGTACACGGAACGTTATGCCACCGCACCTCTCATTGTCATTCCCGCGCAAGCGGGAACCCGGAGCGCCGCGGCCCGGCATGAGTCCGTATCGGGCAAATTCGCATTCACCGTTATGACACTTCTTCGCCGTCGAGAATCTGGCTTCCCGCTTGCGCGGGAATGACAATCATAAGAAGGGAGAAGCCTCGAAGAGAGCGCCGGGCGCGGAAACGCAACGTGGCGAAACCTGTAGAGGGTTCGATCAAACGCGTCAAGCGGGAATCTGATATAACAAACAAATTATTTCGTACACGGAACGTTATGCCACCGCACTTCTCATTGTCATTCCCGCGAAAGCGGGGACCCAGAGCGCTGCGGTCCGGTGCCGAGTCCGCAGGAGGGTGATTTCCCGGACATCGCGACGGGTCTTCCCCGCCGCGAATCCGGGCGCCCGCTTTCGCGGGCATGACAATCAAGAAGACGGGGGGAGCTCACGGAGAGCGCCGGGCGCGGAAATGCAACTTGGCGAAATGCGTAAACTCGTCCGCTGAAGATCGTGCGACCAAACAAATTATTCGTACACGGAACGTTATGTGTCCAGCAGGCCGGCATGCTGATGGTCGCCCCGGTCCCTGCACGTGCAAGAACCGCCACATTCGTACTTCTATTCGGACGCCGTGCCGTAGAATCTGCTATGAACCTTCCGCAGGCCCGCTGTTATCCCATGGGTCGTGAAAGTGAAAGAATACAGGACTGTCTCGTCGCCCGCCGGCGTGATGCTGAAGACGGTACCCCAGTCATTGGAGCCGCCGCCTAAAGTCGTGCCGTATAGATTTCCGCCAAACTGGACGAGATTCCCATTGGGAATGAGTCCATCCGCTTCTTTGCTTCCGAAACTGTAGAGCACCGATTCGTTGCCGCTGGCTGGATCAACGGTGAATACGATTCCGGAATCGAAGGCGCCGCCATCGTCAGTTGTGCCGAAGAGCAGGCCATCGAAATAGGTCAGCCCTGCCGATCCCGGGTAGGCCCCATCCGCGCCCCGGAAACTGTAGCGATACGTTTCCGCGCCCGTGGCCAGGCTCACACCGAAGACCGTGCCTCTGTTCTTCGATCCGCCTAGCGACGTCGTGCCATAGAGAGTCCCCGAGAGGCCGATAAGGCTGCCCAGCGGAGATGTACCGTCGCCCCCCCCGCCGAACGAATAGACGACCGATTCTGCACCCGTGGCGGGGTCGAGCGAGAACACAACGCCTTCTCCGCTGGCGCCCCCGCCAGCAGTCGTTCCGAAGAGCACGCCGTTGGCAAGGAGCAGCTTGCCGAAGGGACCGTCGCCATCAGTGTAATTAAAGGCGTGGACGACACGCTCCCGACCGCTTTTCAGATCGAACGCGAACACCACCCCGTGTCCGGCACCGTAGGATGTCGCGGTGCCATAAAGAATCGACCCGGACTTTATCAGACCTGCTTGTGGATTCCCGCCGTCCTTCCCACCGGTGAAGGCATACAGGACCTTCTCGGCGTGTGTGATCCGGTCCACGGAAAACACGGTACCGCACCCGTCCCCGCCGCATCCACCGCCCCCCCCTTTCCACGTCGTGCCATAAAGCGTGCTGCCGATGTTGGTCAGCTGCGAAAAAGGAGATTTTCCATCAACTCTTCCGTGGAACCTGTGCAGAATTTTCGCCTTGCCGGCGTATGCGTCAACCGCAAACACCACTCCAGCCGCATGCGCCGGTGCAATTCCAATGATGGAGATGCAGGCGAGCAGACCTGCGAACATACCGCCAAAGCGCCTCATCGAGTGCTCTCCCCAAAGTCGCCAAAGCAAGCATGCGCCGTTTCAGCGGCGACTGTAAAGAGCAATCACCGAGGCAACCAGGACGATTGTCTGGAATCGTGGCAACTCTTCCCCTGCCGCAATCTGGGTGCCCGCTTTCGCGGGCATGACAATCAGGAAGAGGTCGGGATCGGCCGAGCGCGCCGGGCGCGGAAATGCAACTTGGCGAAATGTGTAGGGCGTTCGATCAAACGCATCAAGCGGAAGGCGCGCTGAACAAACAAATTATTTCGTACACGGAATGTATCGTTGATTGTCGGGGCGCAACGGGTTATGGATGCGCGGTGTGTTGCGGCCGGCGGAGGAGGGTTTGCGGTGCGGGATCGGAAGCCGGCCGGCGGCACAATTCTCCCTCAGTGAGGGAGATTCTGAGGGAGGAATTGTTTTTTCGCCGCCACAAAACGGCGCCCGAATGGCACCCGTCTAGCCCTTCGAGGGCAGGCGGAAATCATCCGGCAGCAGCGGCTCGAAGGCGCGCGCGGCGACGAGCGCGGCGGCTTCGGCGATCGCGGGGGCCATAAGGCGGTCGCGGTCGAAGCGGGGAACCCGTGCCCGCAGCATCGCGTGCGCGCGTTCGAGCGCGGGTGAGGCGTGAAGCGGGCGGTGGAATTCGATTCCCTCTGCCGCGGCGAGGAGCTCGACGGCGAGGATGTTTGCGGTGTTTGCATTCATCTGAGACAGCCGCCGCGCCGCGAACGTCGACATGGAAACAAAGTCCTCCTGGTTCGCCGACGTCGGGAGCGAATCGACCGAGGCCGGATGGGCGAGCGATTTGTTCTCCGAGGCGAGCGCGGCCGCGGTGACATGGGCGATCATGAAACCGGAATTGACGCCGCTGTGCTCGGTGAGGAACGGCGGCAATCCGCTTAGCGCGGGATCGATCAGGAGCGCGATGCGCCGCTCGGCAAGCGCGCCCATTTCCGCAATGGCGAGCGCCAGCGTGTCGGCGGCAATCGCTACCGGCTCGGCGTGAAAATTCCCGCCCGAGAGCGTATCGCCGTTTTCGAAGACGAGCGGATTGTCCGTCGCGGCATTGGCTTCGATGGCGAGCACGCGCGCCGTCTCGCGCAAGACTTCCAGACACGGCCCCAGCACCTGCGGCTGGCAGCGGATGGAATAGGGGTCCTGCACGCGCGCGCAGTCTTTGTGGCTCGCGCGGATTTCACTTCCCTTCATCAGCACGCGAAGCACGCGCGCCGCTTCGATCTGGCCCTCATGCCCGCGCACCGCATGAATGCGCGTATCGAACGGCGTGTCGCTGCCCTTCACCGCATCGGTCGAGAGTGCGCCGGTGACGAGAGCCGCTTCGAGATTGGCTTCGGCGGCGAAGAGGCCGGCAAGCGCTAGCGCGGTCGAGACCTGCGTGCCGTTGAGCAGCGCGAGTCCCTCCTTGGCTTCGAGTTCGAGCGGCGCAAGACCGGCTTTCGCGAGCGCTTCGCGTGCGGGAAGCGATTTGCCTGTCACGCGCGCGCGCCCTTCGCCGATCAGCACGGCCGAGAGATGGGCGAGCGGCGCGAGATCGCCCGAGGCGCCGACCGAGCCCTGAGCCGGAATCTCCGGCAGCACATCGGCGTTGAGCATTTGTATCAGCCGCTCGACGACGACGCGCCGCACGCCCGAATAGCCGCGCGCGAGGCTCGCGATCTTGAGCGCGATCACGAGGCGCACGATCGCATCGGGCAACAACTCGCCCACGCCCGCCGCATGGGAGAGCACGAGGTTGCGTTGCAGCGTGTTGATCTCATCCGGCGGAATCCGCGTCTGCGCGAGTTTTCCGAATCCGGTGTTGACGCCGTAGAGCACACGCCCGCCGGTGAGCGCCTCTTCGACGGTCGCCCGCGCCCGCTCGATGCCGGGCCAGGCACTGTCCGCGAGCGCCACGCGCGCCGGCTGTTCGAGCACGCGCCGCCACAAGGAAAGCGGCGCCTGTCCGGGATCGATCTCGAGCGTGTCCATGCCCCATCCTTGCCGCGCCCCCGCGCCGTTCCGCAAGGGCGGCTTGCATTCGCAGGACCGGAATCCTAGGTTCCGCGCCCCGAGGCGCAGCTGTAGCTCAGTTGGTTAGAGCGCCGGATTGTGGATCCGGAGGTCGGCGGTTCGAACCCACCCAGCTGTACCATTTTTTCTCCAGTATCCTGTTCCCAGACCGTCCTTCGCGCCACAATTTTTCTTCCGCAGCTTTATATATGACACGGGATGACAGGTATCGTGCCGTACACCGTCGCGGCTGCTGAAACCGCCCCAAAGGCTGCCCGCGATGAAAACCAACCGCAATTCGACTCCCATTGTCTCCAGAAGGATCGGAACTACGCTCGTGCTTTGCGCCTGCGTGCTCGCGGCAGCTCCGGCGGTTTATGGCCAATCAAAGCCCGGAGAAACTCACATGATCGAGAAAGCAGAACACGACACAACGGGAATTCATGACTTCGACTTCTTCATCGGTTCGTGGACGGTCGTGAACCGACGCCTGAAACACTGGCTTGCGGGCGACAGCGAATGGGAGGAGTTCCCGGCGACGACCACGGCTTTCAAGGTTCTCGACGGGCTCGGCAACATCGATCAGATACGGATGCCGGCGAAAGGCTATACGGGAATGACCCTCCGCCTCTTCAACACGGGGACCAAGGAATGGTCGCTCTATTGGGCAAGCACGCGCGACGGCATTCTCTATCCGCCGGTAACCGGGCGGTTTCACAACGGCATCGGCGATTTCTATGGCGATGACACCTACAACGAAAAGCCCATCCGGGTGCATTACATCTGGTCGCGCATCACCGCGAATTCGTGCCGCTGGGAACAGGCGTTTTCCGCGGACGGCGGCAAGAGCTGGGAGACCAACTGGATCATGGATTTCAAGCGCACGTCGTGAGCCGTGGCGGGAGCCAAGGGCGGAGTTTCGATCGCAAGGCGGCGCTGAGGTCGATCGGGCTGAGCCTTATCGTCAACGCGCTGTGCCCGTTTCTGATCTATCGCGCCCTTGAGCCTCGTTTTCCCGCCCACAGCATCATACCGCTCGTTTGCGCGACGGTCTTTCCGATTGCCGGGCTCGTGCTCAGCCTCGCACGCAAGAGGGCGGTGGACGCCATCGCGATCCTCGTCATGGCGGGCATCGCGATCCACATCGCCGTCACGCTGATCGCGCGCTCCATTGCCATCGCGCTTGTGGCACGCGCGCTCGATGGTTTTCTGGTCGGACTGGCGTTGCTGATCTCGGCGATGATCCGCCGCCCGATCATCCTTCTGGTCGCCCGGCAGCTTGCGGCCGCCGGCAAACAGGAACAGCGAATGTGCATCCCCATGCTGGCAGGCGAGCGCGCTACCCGCGTTTTCCTGCGTATCACGCTGGTCTGGGGGATTTGCCTGATAGCGATGAGCGGCGTGCATGTGCTTCTCGCCGTCGAGCTTGCGCCGGCAGATTTCCTGCTCGCATCCTCGACGCTCGGGCTTGGGACGATTTTGGCGCTGACCGCCTGGACGGGCCGGTACCTCGCTCGCACGCCGTCGTGATGCCGCACCGGGGGCCACCTTGCCCGCCGCTCGACTGCTGATACAAGATGTGCCGGGTTGAAAATAAGATCGGCGCCCGCATGAAATTTCTCGTTCTCGCTGCGTGTTTCGTTGCCGCCGCCGCGCCGGCTTTGGCGTTGTCGCCCGAAGCGGCCTGGAAAGCCGATCTCGTGGATACCAACAAGGCCTACTCGGTGACGCCGCATGCGATCCTGAAAATCCAGGACGCGGCTTATCTCGGCGAAGGCAACAGCGCGAGTCTGGTGGGCACGCGCGGCGATCCAGAGAGCTACAAATGGCAGCCGGGCGAGATGCCGGACGCGGTGCTGGTCGCGGCATTCAAGGGCGGCAAGCCGGCACTCGAGAAAGCCGGCAAGCCGCTTGCCAAGCCGCTTGCCGATGTCGCCGTAGACAAGGACGTGGATGTGCAGGCCTATCCGACACAGGTCCAGGCGGGCGTACAAGGCATTCGCGTGTTCGTCTATAACCAGCAGAATCCGGCCGCCAAATCATTCAAGGGTGTCGACTATTTTCCATACAATCCGGCTTTTGTGGTGACGGCGGATTTCACGCCCGATCCGAAACTGCCGGCGCAGAGCTTCATCACCTCGCGCAAGACAAGCAAACAGTTCTACCGCGCCGGCATCGCGCGCTTCACGCTCGCGGGTAAAAAGGTCTCGCTGCCGTTCTACACGGACTCGAACGATCCGAAGAAGATCACGGGGATGTCGGCATTTTTCACCGACGATCTGACCGGCAAGGGCGCCTATGCGGCGGGTCGCTATGTCGACTCGCCGAATTTGAAGCACTTCCCGCCGAAGAGTTTCCCGATCGATTTCAACTATGCCTACAACCCGAACTGCGCGCGTTCGGCTTTCTTCACCTGCCCGGTGGCGTTCGACCACCTCGCGCTCGCCGTTACCGCCGGCGAAAAGGATCCGCATCGGAAGCATTGAGCGGCGGCGCCAGGTGCGCACGCACGAAAAAACCGTCGTCATGCCCGCGAAAGCGGGCACCCGGATTCCCGATACGGGAAGCTTATCCGCGTGGGACGGCGCTCTTCACCTGCACCCATTCCCGCAGCGTGTTGGCCAGCATGCGGGAGAGGGTTTGATAGCTCGCCTGCGCGTCGGCCGAAGGATCCGCATCGGCGCCGTCGACCGCCTGCTCGAGTTTCTGCAAATCCGTTGAAAGCGTCTGGAGACTGTCGGCGCGGCGCGGCGGCTTTATGGCGACGTTTTCCGACTCTTCGGTGGCTCCGGAAATATCCTGAACGGACGCGGTCAGCCGGAGCGACCGGGGGCCCTTGCGCGCGCCGAGCGACTTCAGCAGCCTCTTCGCTTCGGCGAGCGCGCCCGCAGCCTGCGACCAGGATTGCGCGACTTGCGACGCCAGCGCGAATTCCTGCGCGAAGGCGGACGGCGGCAGATGCACCCGCGGATCGGGGACGACGGTCAGCGGTTGGGTGACGGTCTTTCCGCCTGCGGTGAGCGCGATCATGTAATGGCCGGGCGGCGCCCACACGCCGTCGAAGTCCGAGGATACGAGCGCTGCCGGAGCGGCATCATGCAGGTCCCAGACGAAGCGGTGCATGCCGGACGTCGTGGCGAGTACCGGTTTCGGCGGCACCCACTCGGGTGCGTATGCAAGCGTGCGCGCATCCGGCGACGGATGTTTGTCCGCACTGCTGAAGCGGCGCACTTCCTTGTTGTTTGAATCGCGGATGACGAGCGTGACCGCGCCGCGAATCCCCGTCGGCAATGCGTAATCGATCATCGCGCCGGCGGGCGGGTTCTCCGCCAGCGGCTCATCCTTCGGAAAGGGCGTTCCCGTGAAACCGGAGGGGTGGAAGCGGATTGCGTCGGCCGGTTTGAACAGCGTGACCGCATCGGCGCGCACATCGCGCAGCCGACGGAGCGCCGAAACATCGTCCATGATCCAGAAGCCGCGGCCATGCGTGGCGATGACGAGATCGTCGCCATGCACGGTGATATCGCGCACCGAGGTCATCGGCAGGTTCTGCTCGAGCGACTGCCAATGCGCGCCGGCGTCGAATGAAACAAACATACCCCGTTCGGTGCCGGCATAGAGGAGGCTGTGGCACGACGGGTCCTCGCGCACCACGTTGACGAAAGCATCGTGCGGCAAACCCGTCACGATCGGAGTCCAACTCCGTCCGCCATCCTGCGTGCGATAGATGTAAGGCGCCTCATCCTCGAGCCGGTGACGGTCCACCGCCAGATACGCAGCATTGGCGTCGCAATGCGACGGCTCGATACCGGCCACCTTCGACCACGCCGTGAGCGCGCGCGGGGTGACATTCGTCCAGTGTGCGCCGGCATCGCTGGTGCGCCAGACGAGCCCGTCGTCGGTGCCGATCCATAACAGGGACGCAGACAGGGGCGAGGGCGCGATCGTGTAGATCACGCCGCGATGTGACGAGAGATGGACGTCGTCGGCGGCGGTTGCGGGATCGAGATTGGACGGGACAGCGGAATCATCGCGCGTGAGGTCCGGACTGATCGCCGCCCAGTGCTGTCCGCCGTCTGTGGTGCGGAAGAGGCGCTGGTTGGCGAAATAAAGCGTGCGCGGGCCGGTTTTCGAGAACGCGAGCGGCAATGTCCAGGCCTTGCGCCACTCCGCGGCGGGGTAGGTAAGCGTCGGATCCACATCGCGCGTCTGTTTGGTGCGCAGATCGAGCTTCTCGACGCGGCCGCCATAGACGATATCGGGATTGTCGGGATCGGGCGCGATCATGTCGCTTTCGCCGCCCGCGGTGACCTCGCGGAAATTTTCCATGGTGATGCCGTTGCCATCTTCGGTACGGCTCGGCAGCGCCACGGCGCCGGAATCCTGCTGCGCACCATAGACCCAATAGGGAAAACGGTTGTCGGTCGAGACGTGATAAATCTGCGCGGTCGGCTGGTTGTACCAGCTGCTCCAGGTCACACCGCCATTCGCGGTGATCTGCGTGCCCTGGTCCGAGCCGAGAATCCGGTTGTCGGGATTTGCCGGGTCGATCCACAGCGCATGGAAATCATCGCCGGTGGAATCGCCCTTGAGCGCGATGAAATGCGCACCAGCATCGTCGGAACGCAGCACGATGGTGTCCATCACCCAGACGCGATCGGGATTCTTCGGATCGACGGCGATGCCGGAGAAATACCAGCCGCGCTTCCAGATGCGCGTATCGCCGGAGACGCGCCGCCAGCGCCCGCCGCCGTCGTCGGAGCGGTAGAGCCCCGCTTCGTTGGCCGGTCCATCCGCGAGCACATAGAGGCGATCCGGCCGGCTCGGCGCGAACGCGATTCCCATGCGGCCGGGATGGGCGAGCAAACCGTTGCCGCGCACCTGGCTCCAGTGCTCGCCGCCGTCGTGCGAAACAAACAAACCGCTGCCCGGCCCGTTCGAGGGCGGATAGACGCTCCAGGGCGGGCGCCGGGTCTGCCACAGCGCGGCGAAAATCGTGCGCGGATCGCCGGGCTTGAACGCGAGATCGATGGCGCCGGTGTTCGCATCCTTGAACAGCACGCGCGTCCAGTTCTTGCCGCCGTCTTTCGAGCGGAACACGCCGCGCTCGGCATTCGGGCCGTAAGCGTGGCCCAGCGCTGCGACATAGACGAGGTCGGGATTGCGCGGGTCCACGAGGATGCGGCCGATCTGGCGCGTGTCGGCAAGACCGATGAACGACCAGTGTTTGCCCGCATCCGTTGATTTATAGAGCCCGTTGCCATGCGCGATGTCGGAGCGCATGTCGGCTTCGCCGGTGCCAACATAGAGCGTCGAGGGCCGCGACGGCGCGAGCGCGACGGCGCCGATCGAGCCCGCCGGCTCGCGGTCGAAAATCGGCCGCCAGGTGCGGCCCGCATCGCCGGTCGCCCACACCCCGCCATCCACCGCGCCGAAGTAATAACGACGCGTGTCGCCTGGAATGCCCGCGACCGTCAGCACCCGCCCCCCACGAAACGGCCCGATCGTCCGCCAGTGCAGGTCCTGGTAAAGGGAAGGAGAGACGGAGGCGGAGGCGGTCGCGCCGGTCGCAAGGATCAGTGCTGTCGCGTATGCAAGCCGGGCGAACTTCGCTTTACCTCCCCCTAGCGGGGAGGTCGAAAAACGCATTCGCACGCATTCACTCGAGACAGTTCCGATGCGAGCGTTTTTCGGGTGGGGGCAGTATTGGGGTCCGGACCCCCGCCCGAAATTTTGCTTCGCTGCGCTCGCAAAATTTCGACCTCCCCGCAAGGGGGAGGTGAAATGCGCAACCAGCAGCCGTACAAGTCTCACGGCAGGTCCTGGCCGGGGTCGGGAGCTTCGGCGGCGCGAAGGTCGGCGGGTGTGACGGTGACGGGTTTCTGGCCGGCACGCACGAGCGCGGTGTTGAGTGTGGCGAGCGGGCCGGATTTCAGCGCGGCCCAGTTGCGTTTCGCCGCGCCGAGCTTTGTCAGCGCATCGGTGACGAATGTTTGCTGCGCCGCTGTCGGCGCGACATCGGCGGATTCGAGCGCGTTTTCGATGCGGGCGAGACTGCCCGCGATGGACTGGAAGGTGGGCTGGCTTGGCGCAGGTTTCGCGCGCAGAGGTGCTGCGAGCGCGAGAAACGCCGGGGACGTTTTCCCGGTTTTCGGAAAGCGCGCGTCGAGCAGTTTGCGGATCGCCGTCTGTTCGCGAAAGCCTGTGTTCGCCTGCGACAGCGCTGCCGCGAGCTTCTGCGACAGCGAAAGAGAAGCGGCGAGATCGGACGCGCTCGCATGCACGCGCGGGTCTTCGGCGATCACGAGCGACGCGCTCTCCTTCGTTCCGTTCGCGATCAGCGTCACCGTGTAATTACCAGGCAGTGCGAACGGCCCTTGCGGATCGAGCGGCACGCCTCGGCCCCACACCGCCGCGATGCTGTAATCGTAGCTGATGGCATCCGGGCGCGGATAGCGCAGATTCCACACGAAGCGGTGCATGCCGGGACTTGCAGCCAGCGGCGCGGGTGGCACAACCCAGGCTTTCGCGAAATACATGTCAGCCTTGAGCGCTTCCGGCTCGTCGGTACTCGAGAAGCGACGCACCAACGCGCCGTGCTGATCGCGAATCTCGAGGGTGACCGGGCCTTTGATCGTACCCAGCCAGTAATCGATCACCGCGCCTTCGGGCGGATTTTCGCCCACCGGTGTCTCGGGTGGCAGCGGGGTGTCGCGATTGTTGTTCCAGCGCACACGCAAGGCGCGCGCCGGCGCGAAGAGATGCGCGGATTGTTGCGAAAGGTTCGCGGAAATCTCGCGCAAGGGCGAAAGATCGTCGAGCACCCAGATGGCGCGGCCCATGGTGGCGGCGATCAGATCGTTGTCGTGCACCAGCAGATCGGTGACCCAGGCGGTGGGCAGGTTTTTCTGCAGCGGGCTCCAGCTCGCGCCGTCATCGAATGAAACAAACACACCCGCATCGGTCCCGGCGTAGAGAAGCCCGCGTTTCATCGGGTCCGCGCGCACCACGCTGACAAAATGGTCACGCGGGAGACCTGAATCGATCGCAGCCCAGGTTTTCCCGTAATCGCGCGTGACCAACACATGCGGCGCGAAATCGTCGATGCGGTGGGCGTCGACCGCGGCGTAGGCGGTGCCGTCGGCAAGCGCCGAGACATCGATGTTGCGCACCTTCGCCCAGAGCGGAATGGCGTGCGGCGTCACGTTCGTCCAATGGGCGCCGCCGTCGCGCGTGAGCTGGATCAGCCCGTCATCGGTGCCGACCCAGATCTCGTCCGCGCGACGCGGCGACGGCGCGATCGCCGCAATCGTGCCGTAGCCGCATGCCTTCGCCGCCGCGAGCATGGGTGTCTCATCGCAGTTCTTCGCGTTCGGCGCCTTGCCCGTGAGATCGGGGCTGATCACCTGCCACGTCGCGCCCCTGTCGCGCGAACGGAAGAGAACCTGGGCGCCAAGGTAAAGCGCGGGCTGTCCCGTCGCGGAGCCCATGAGCGGCGTCATCCACAGATAGTGGTATTTCGTCAGCGTCGGGCGCTTGCCGTAATTTTCTTCCGGCCAGGGCGTGACGTCGGCGACATCCCCAGTCACAGCGCTCCATTTGCTCACGTGGCCGCCGAGCCCGGAGCCATAGACGATGGACGGATCGGCGGGATCGGGAATGTCGTAGTCCCGCTCGTCGCCGCCCACCGGATGCCAGTCGCGGAAGGTGAGCTGGCCGTAATCGCTGCGGCTGGCGATGCCGACCGTGCCGCTGTCCTGCTGGCCGGAATAGATCCAGTACGGAAAGCGGTTGTCGGCCGCCAGATGATAGAACTGACCCGTCGGCTCGTTGTACCAGCTGCTCCACGTCGCTCCGCCGTTCACGGTCACCACCGCGCCCTGGTCGGAGCCCGTGATCATGTGGTCGGGATGGAGCGGATTGATCCAGATATGATGATAGTCGTCACCACCCGGCGCGCCCTTGGTGATCGTGCAATGTTTTCCGCCCTGGTCGCAGCGGCGGATCGACTGGCCGACGGTGTAAACGACATCCGGATCGTTGGGCGCGATCGTCAGCCGGCTTGCATACCAGTTGTCGAAGGCGCTCGATGTGTTCACGCGCGTCCAGTGCGTGCCGCCATCGTCGGAGCGCCACAGCCCGCCGGCGGTTTTCGAATCGATCGCCGCATAGATGCGCGTGCCGCTTCCCGCGTGCGTGACGCCAAGTCCAATGCGGCCGAGCGCGCCACCGGGCCAGCCGCCGCCCGAAAGCCTGTGCCAGCTCGCGCCGCCGTCCGTTGATTTGTAGATCGCGCTGCCTTTGCCCGCGACCGGCGTGAAGTAGCTCAGCCAGGGATATTGCTGCGCCTCCCAGGCCGAGGCGAAAATGATTTTCGGATCTTTCGGATCGCTTGCGAGATCGACCACGCCGGTGCGGTCATCGATCTTGAGCACCTGCGACCAGTGCTTGCCGCCGTCCGTCGTGCGATAAATCCCGCGGTCGGGCGAGGGCCCGAAGAAATGGCCCTGTGCGCCGACCAGCACGTCGTCGGCATTCTTGGGATCGACCCAGATGCGCCCGATGTAGCGCGTGTTGGCAAGCCCCAGCGATGTCCAATGCTTTCCGCCATCGCTCGATTTGAAAACGCCGTGTCCGGCTTCGATGTCGTAGCGCGGCTCGGGCTGGCCGGTACCGACATAGATGACGTTCGGGTTGGAAGGGGCGACCGTAAGCGCGCCGATCGAAGCGGCAGGGCCGTTCTGAAACAGCGCAGCCCACGTGCGGCCGGCATCGTCGGTGCGCCACACCCCGCCGCCGGCGCCACCGAAATAGAACGTATCGGGCTTCGTCGCGACGCCGTCCACCACCGTCGCCCAGCCGCCGCGAAAGGGCCCAAGCAGTCGCCAGTGCAAGCCGCCATAGAGCGCGGGATCGACACCCGCCGCCGTGGCACCAAACCCCAATCCGCACAGCGCCACCGCCGCGCCGAGAAGCCGCTTCGCACGCAACCGCAATTCCTCGAATTTTCAGACCGCGCGCACGCTACCGAACCGGATTGATCGAATCCAGCAGCGCCACCCGCGACATGTTTCTCACCGCCTTGCAGCGTGGCCGAATACGCGTGCGCCCCACCCGAAAAACGCTCGCACCGAGTCTCGTGTCGAGACCGGCACGCGCGGACGCGTTTTTCGACCTCCCCGCGAGGGGGAGGTGAAGGATCATTGCGAGTCGGGACGATCTCGACCCTCCAACGCCGCTAAGAGAATTTTTTGAAGAATGCCGTTGCGATTCTTCAGAACTTCCACGTTCCAGAATCGCAGCACATGATAGCCGCGGGACTGAAGAAACGCGGTGCGGGTCGCATCGTAAGCGACCTCATCGGGTTCGGCATGTTGGGAGCCGTCAAGTTCGACGACGAGTTTCGCGCTGTGGCAGATGAAATCGACATAATAGCAGCCCATCGGAGCCTGCCTGCGGAAGTGCAAACCCTTCGGCTTGAGAAGACGGAGCGAATACCAGAGCACGCGCTCCGCCTCGGTTGCGTTCGCACGAAGCTGCCTCGCGCGTGCATCGGCCATGGTAATTACTTTCGAGTGTTCAGCGGCAATTTACCTCCCCCCTGCGGGGAGGTCGAAAAACGCGTGCGCAGGCGCGTTGCGCGACACAAATCGGATGCGAGCGTTTTTCGGGTGGGGGCGCGGTGTCGAGGCCCGGCCCCACCCGAAATTTGCTTCGCTCCGCTCGCAAATTTCGACCTCCCCGCAAGGGGGAGGTGATATCTGAGTCAATCCCGCTCGTCGCGGTCGGCGGCTTCGGCGCGCAGTGGCGCGCCGAACATGTGCAGGCCGACGAGGTGCTCCGCCACGGCGCGGATGTCGCCGCCGCCGCCTGCGGGTTCGAGCGCCGGCTCGAGCACCGCGATCTCTTCGAGGCCTTTGGCCTTGAGTTGGCCGTTGACGGTCGCGAGTTCGCCTTTCGACAGTGCGCCGAACTCGGTCTCGACGTCGCGCAGCTCGTGCTCCAGCGCATCGACGCGGGCGAGCTGATAGGAGGTCGGGCGGTTCTCGGTGGACATGATGGCGCCATAGACCTGGTCCATGTGCTCGCGCAGGCGCTCTTCGCCGGTGATAGCGCCCCCTTCCTTCGTCGCCACGATTTTCTTGCGCAGCACATCGGCATCGTCCGCGAGCTTTTCGAGAGCGCCATGCAGCGCGTCGCTCTCCGGCATCCGGGCTGCGGCCGTCTCGGCGCCCTCGCGCACTTCCACGATCTTGCCGGCGAGCACGCTCATGCGCCCGAAGAGGCCGGAAACGCGCTCCGCCGCATCATGCTGCGCCTTGCGATCGGCGAGGGTGAAGGTCGCGCGGCGGTCGAGCACGATCGCGAGCGGCATGGTGTAGACGTTGCTGCCCTTGGTGAGACGAACCGTGTAGGCGGCGGGCATCACGCGCGGCCCCCGTGTCGCGTTGTAGACGAGATTGGCGCCGGGCGGGGTGTGCGGCGCGTCCTCGCGCATCGACCAGACGACGCGGTTCAGCCCCTTGCGGTTCGAAGCCGGCAGGGTGGTGACGGGCCTGCCCTTCGAATCGATCACCTCGACCTTGAGGCGGCCGATGACCTGGCGCGCCTTCTGATAGTAGTTGATGGTGACACCGTCCGGCGGATTCTGCCCGGAATAGACGGCGTCACCGTTCGCCCAGCCGCCATTGCCCTGGATGCGCTGCTGCTGCGGCGCGACCGCGATCAGCGCGGCGTCCTGCGTCAACGTGGATGGACGGAGCGCGCGCAACGGCGCGAGGTCGTCGATGATCCAGATGCCCCGGCCATGGGTGGCGAGAACAAGATCGTCGTCGCGCGTCTGGAAGGCGAGGTCGCGCACCGGGACATGCGGGAAATTGTTGGGCGCGAATTCGGCCCAGCTCCGGCCGCCGTCGAGCGACGCGAACAACCCGAACTCGGTACCGACATAGAGGATGTTCGGCGCTTTGGGGTCTTCCTTCACGACGTGCGCAAAACCGCGCACCCCGGCGATCGCGGGCGTGATCAGCGGCTCCCACGACGCCCCGTAATCGCGCGTGCGGTACACATAGGGCGCCATGTCGCCGAAGCTGTGGCGGTCCACGGCGATGTAGGCGGTCGCCGGATCGTAGCGGCTGGCTTCGACCCAGCTGATCCAGGTGCCGTCCGGCAGGCCCGGAATGTTGTGCGCCGTGTTTGTCCAGGTCTTGCCGGCGTTTTTCGTCACCTGGACGTTGCCGTCATCGGTGCCGACCCAGATCACGTGATGGTTCTTCGGGCTTTCGGAGATCGAATAGATCGTCGTGTGCATCTCCGCTTCGGAATTGTCCACGGTGATGCCACCCGACTCCTCCTGTTTCTGCATCTCGGGATTGTTGGTCGTGAGGTCCGGCGAGATGCGCTCCCAGTTCGTGCCGTGATCGCGCGAGCGGAACAGGAACTGCGCGCCGATATAGAGCGTGCCCTTGTCGGTGGGCGAGAGCGCCATCGGCGTGTTCCAGTTAAAGCGGAGCTTTTCGCGGTAATTCGCCTTGGGCTGGATGTCGTGCTGCTCGAGGGTCTTGCGGTTGATCCGCGCGACGTTGCCGCCCTGATATTCCCCATAGACGAAGTTCGGATCGGTAGGATCGGGCAGGGCGAAAAACCCGTCGCCGCCCAGCAGGTTTTCCCAGCGGCTGTTGGTGATGCCGCCGGGATAGGCGCTGTCGCCGACCCACACGGAATTGTCCTGCAGCCCGCCATAGACCTGGAAAGGATCCTTGTCGTCCACCGCGACGTGATAGAACTGGCTGATGGGCAGGTTCTTGCCCTTCCACCATTTCACGCCGCCATCGTAGGAAATCCACAAGCCGCCGTCGTCGCCGCCGATCACGATTTTCGGATTGGCGGAATCGATCCAGACGTCGTGCCAGTCGCCATGGCCGCCGCCGCCGCTGGCATCCGTGAAGCTCTTGCCGCCGTCTTCCGACGCAATCAGGCCGAGGTTCATCTTGAACAGGCGGTCGGGATTGGTCGGATCGACGACGAGCCGTGCGAAATAGAACGGCCGCCACACCATGTTGCGGCTCCTGTCGCGCTCTTCCCAGCTCGCGCCGCCGTCGTTCGAGACGTAAAGCGCCGAGCGCACATTCTCGATGAAGGCATAGACGCGGTTCGCATCCGACGGCGCATAGACGACTTCGACGCGACCCCATGGCGTCGCCGGGAGCCCTCTGTTTGTTTGTGCGGTCATCGCGGTCCAGCTGCGGCCGCCATCGGTGGAATGAAACAGACCGCTGCCTGAAAACGCGGTTGGGCCGTCGCCGCCGGAGCGGAACGTCCAGCCCTTGCGCCGGAAATCCCACAGGCCGGCGTAGAGCTCGTCCGGGTTCTGCGGATTGAGCGTGACGGAGGAACAGCCGGTGGAAAGATTGGGGCCTTTCAGCGCCAGCGACCAATGCGAGCCGCCATCCGTCGTCTTGTATAGGCCGCGATCGGCGCTGTCGCTCCACAGCTTGCCCGGCACGCAGGCATAGACGGTGTTGCTGTCCTTCGGATCGACCACGATGCGCACGATGCGCTCGGAATTGGGCAGGCCCATATTCGTCCAGGTCTCGCCGCCGTCTGTCGATTTGTAGATGCCGTCGCCGACGGAGACGGAGTTACGCGTCCAGCTTTCGCCGGTGCCGACCCAGACGACCTTGGGATTGTTTGGATCGAGCGCGATCGCGCCGATCGATTGTACCGGCTCGCGGTCGAAGACCGGCTTGAACGTCGTGCCCCCATCCTGCGATTTCCACACCCCACCCGAGGCCGCGCCGACGAACAGGGTGATCTTGCCGTCCTTTTCCTGGCGGCCGGCGATGGCTGCGATGCGGCCGCTCATCTCGGCCGAGCCGATGTTGCGAATGCCGAGGCCAGAAATCGTCGAGCCCTCCACAGCTGTTTGTGCGGCTGCGAGGGGTGCCGCAAGGCACAGTGCCGAAGCGAGGCACGCGTGGAAAATCGGGGTGCGCACGGCGTGTCTCCGTAGCAGGCCGCGGCTCATTTCGAGGCCGCTGCAGGGGTCGCGGGCATGGCGAAAAGGGCAGGCGAAACCGGCACGTTGGCCGCGCCGGAGGCGATGGTAATCACCTGCTTGTCGGAATCGGCGGAATTGAGCGGCCCCGACGCGATCGAAAACGGGAAATAGACGCCGTTCACGCGCTCGTAATCGCCGAGATCGTATTCGGTATCCTGTTCGGCGCCTCGGATCGTGCGGTTCTCGACAACGCGGATTTCGAGGAAGACATCGGGATCGAGATAATCTGTGAAGACCGTTCCGTCCCGTTGCGAGACCCGCAGCTTGTACGTGTTTGTCCCGTCGATGTCCTCGCGACCGAGGTAATCGACCCTGGCGCCCCTGACGCCTGCCGACAGCAGATTGCCGTCGATGAGGGCCTCGTCGGCGAGCGCGCGGGCTTCGTCCGCGCCCATGCGTTCGGCATCCTTGCGGCCCTCGAAGGGATTGACGCGCCAGCCGGTCTGCCCGTCATAGGCCTGGATCAGCGTCAGCCCCTGAAGCGAGGCATTGACGCGCACCGCGCAGTTGTCCGTCGCCGGATCGAGCCGTTCGCGAGTCTCGGTGAAGGCGAGTTTGAAGTCGCCGGGAAAGCGAAGCTCGCCTTTGGTCACGTAGCTGTGAATGGCGGCGAGCGCTCCGGCGCCCCCGCGGGCCGCGAGATTCTTCGCAACCAGGTCTTCGGCCGTCTGCGCCTGCGCGCTGGCAATCGACGCGCAAAGCACGAGCGGCGCAAACGCCGCACAGTTTCGCCACTGCAAAATTGAATCCCTTCGACTTGGCCTCGCGCAGGCCCCATGACTCGCGCGGGGCGGGAGGCAAACGTCGCCCATGCCGCCTGCTCCGTCAATCGTGACACCAGGCCGGTCGAGCAGTTTTGATGGATTCCGGACCCGCGCCGGGAAATCAGGCGCCATGCGGATCGGGAATACCTTGCGCAACACTGGATTGCGGCGATGTGTAGCTCATCAAGCTGGCTGATATGAAAACGACTGTCGAAATTTCCGACTCATTGCTGCGGCAGGCGCGCAAACTCGCCCAGCGGGAAGGAATCACGCTTCGCGCCATCATCGAGCGCGGTCTCCACAGCATCGTCGAGCAAAACAGGCAGGCAACTGCGTTCCGGCTGCGGCGGGTGGGCGCCGCTCGCTTCCGCGCCAAGGAGTCGATGTTGGGCGCAGCCCTGATTTCGTGCGCGCAGCGAGGTTCTGCTTTTCCCCTTGCCCGGCGACGCCGGCTGCCCCCCGGAACGATCCGTCGGCCGGGCGGTTTCTTTGGGGCTTTCTCCGAAGGAGGCTGCCATGCCCGCGATCTTCGACACGGTTCCGGCGGCGGCGGGCAAATGAACGGTCGTTTGCAGCAGAATGTGGTTGGCGCGATTGCCGTCGACGGCGATCGGGGCCGAGCCCCAACTGGCGGCACGCGATCTCTCGGCAGCGGACTCGCCGCCGAACCGTCAGGCCGCTTCATCGTGCACGCCGCGAGCGATCTTCGCTCCTTCGCCGGACTGTGGCCCGATCTGTCCAATCTGGCGCGGTTCGCCGATGCGAGAGCCTATCCCTTCCAGTGCCGGGACCATCTCGAAATCTGGCTTGAAACAATCGGGTCGGCCGCCGACGTACGGCCGTTCTTTGCAAAGGTGAGCGATGCGGCCGGCGAGCCGCTGATGCTTGTTCCACTCGGGCTTCGCCGTCAGGCCGGAATTCGCATTCTCGAATTTCTTGATTGTGGCGTTGCCGATTATAATGCACCCGTCCTCTACCGCGCGGCGACGCAGCTTTCGCCCGCAGAAGCTCGCGCGCTCTGGGCAGCAGTATGCCGCGCGGCGCCACGGTTCGACGTTGCGGTGCTGAACAAGATGCCGGAGCGCGTGGAGGAGTTTTCCAATCCGCTCTACGCCCTCGCAACGCATCCGTGTCCGGAATCGGGCCACTACATCCCGCTGGATGGCGTGCCGGCGGAGACGCTGCAGTCGAAACACGACAGCAAGGAAACCCGACGCCGCCGCGCGCGATTGTCGGAAGTGGGCGAAGTCCGTTTGCGGATTGCGCATAAGGATGTCGAAGTCGAGGAGGTTTTCCCCGTGTTTTTGCGCCAGAAATCGGCCCAATACCGGGAAAAAACGGGCAGCGAAGGTTTCGACGTGCCCGGACAGCGCGCCTATTATCTGTCGCTGGCGAGGAGGCTGGTTAATCGTGGCGTCGAACTCGCTTATCTGCGTGTCGGCGCGGACATCGTCGCGACGGCGTGGTGTCTCATCGCCGGCCGGCGGTACTATTACATGATGTGTGCCCATGAAGGCGGGGCCTGGGGAAAGTTCGGCACCGGACGCCTGCTGCTCGAAGACCTGGTCGAACGGGCACAACGCGAGGGCCTGGAAGCGTTCGACCTCGGAATCGGCGACGAGAGTTACAAGTTGCGATGGAAGCAGATGGCACTTTCCCTCGCAGACGCGCGCGAGCCCGCGACGGCGCGCGGACGCCTTTATTGCGCGGCGATTGCCGCCCGGGAGGCGATGCGCAACCGCCTGCCGCCCCCCCTGCGAAACGCCGCGAAGATGATTCTGCGGAAGGCAGGTCCCGGGGGCGTCACGTAGAAGGACGGGCCTCGTCTCCGCGGCCTTCATCGCAAGCGGCAAAACGGGTTAGAATTTCGCTGATTCCGGCAGATGGGCATACGCCGCTTCATGCTTGCGACGCTGAACATTCGCGACCTTGTGCTCATCGAAGATGTCTCGCTCGCGTTTTCGGGCGGGCTCAACGTGCTGACGGGGGAGACGGGCGCCGGCAAATCGATTCTGCTCGATGCGCTGGGCCTTGCAACCGGAACTCGCGCCGGCACGCGCTCGAACGTTCGAAGCGGTGCACAGCAGGGTTCTGCGACGGCCGTTTTCGACCTGCCGCCCCGACACGAAGCACGCTCCGTGATAGAATCAAACGGATTTGCGAGCGAGGGGGAGACCATTCTTCGGCGCGTCCTGGCGGCAGATGGCCGCACACGCGCTTTTCTGAACGACGCGCCGATCGGGGTGACGTTGCTGCGCGATCTCGGCAGCAGCCTCGTCGAAATCCACGGCCAGTCCGACGATCGCGGACTGTTCGACAGCGCCACCCATCGGCGATTGCTCGATGTCTTCGGCGATCATCTTCCGCTCGCCGAGGACGTCGCGAACAAATACCGCGCGTTCGAGGCTTTGCAGGCCGAAGCTGACACGCTGATTCGCACAGCCGAGGCATCGGCGCGCGACGCCGAGTTTCTGCGCCATGCGACCGTCGAGCTTTCCGAGCTGGCGCCCGAAGAAGGCGAAGAAGCCTGTCTCGCAGGCGAACGCGCACTTCTGCTCAATGCGAGCCGGATTGCGGAAGAGATTTCGGCTTGCATCTCACTGCTTTCGGGCGAGAGCTCCGCGGAGCAGGCCCTGGCCGGTGCGCTGAAGCGGCTGTCTCGTCTTCAGCCCGAAGCGCGCAAACGCGCGAAGGCTGCGGAAACCGCGCTCGAACAGTCTTTCGTGCTCACCGAAGACGCGCGGCGCAACCTCGAGAGTTTGCTGTCGCAACTCGACCTCGATGCAGGCCGGCTGGAGCGCAAAGAGGAGCGGCTGTTCGCATTGCGCGCGGCATCGCGGAAATACAGTGTTCCATGCGACCAGCTTTCCCGCCTGCTCGCGGAGTACCAGACAAAGCTCGACACCGTGTCCGGCAGCGATGCAGCACTCAGAAAGTTGTCGGCCGATGTTGCGCGTGCACGCGAGGGATATGCGGTGTTCGCGCGCACGCTCAGCGCATCGCGTGAGGTCGCGGCGGAGAAGCTTGCGAAGGCCGTTGCGCGCGAGCTTGCGCCGCTGAAACTCGGGCACGCCCGCTTCCGCGTAACGCTTGAGCCGCTTGGCGATGAAGCGGCCGCGAACGGTTTCGAACGGGTGCTCTTCGAAGTGGCGACCGTCGAAGGTGCAGCGTTCGGTCCGCTCGCGAAGATCGCCTCTGGCGGCGAACTCGCCCGCTTTGCACTGGCGCTGAAAGTGGCGCTTGCCGAATCGAGCCCGCCCGCCGCGCTCGTTTTCGACGAGGTTGATCGCGGGGTGGGCGGCGCAGTTGCGGATGCCGTCGGCGAACGGCTGCAGCGGCTTGCGCGCGGTACACAGGTCCTGCTGGTGACACATTCACCGCAGGTGGCCGCGCGCGCGGAACGCCACTTCCGTATCACGCGCGTGCGTGACCGTACCAGCGTCGAGCTTCTGGACGAGGAGGCGCGCGTGGAAGAAATCGCGCGCATGCTGTCGGGCGCGAGCGTGACCGGCGAGGCGCGCGCCGCTGCGCGCCGCCTGCTCGCCGAAGCCCGCGAGCCGAAACGAGCGAGGACGCGGGCCGGATGAGAAAAGCCTCACCATGCAGGCACGGAGCACACGAAGAAGCAGGATTGCACGCGGAGACGCGGAGGCGCGGAGTGGCGGCGATGCACGCCTGGTATTGTGCTAAACTCCGTCAGCACGATTTGCGCGCCCGGTTAGCGCGAACGATACATCGAGATCCCGCAGCTATTTTCACCTTTCACTCCTTCGCGTCTCCGCGTCTCCGCATGCCAATCGATTGTGTTACCCATGTTTCGGTGGTGCAAGCTTGAGCGCGCAGAAGACCGTCGAGAAGCTCACGATTGCGGAAGCGGAGGCGGAACTCGCGCGTCTGGCGGATGAGATCGCCGCACACGACGGCCGCTATTATCTCGACGACGCGCCCGCGATTTCCGATGCGGATTACGACGCCTTGCGCAGGCGCAACGCCGCAATCGAGCTTCGCTTCCCGGAACTTATACGGCCGGATTCGCCGTCGCGGCGCGTGGGTGCTGCACCGAGCGAAAAATTCGCGAAGATCGTCCATCGCGTGCCGATGCTCTCGCTCGACAATGCGTTCGACGATGGCGATGTCACGGATTTCGTGAGCCGAATCCGGCGATTTCTCGGGATGAAACCGGATCAGGAGCTCACGTTCGTCGCGGAGCCGAAGATCGACGGATTGTCGGCGAGCCTGCGTTATGAAAACGGCGTCTTCCTGCAGGGGGCGACGCGCGGCGACGGCATCGAGGGCGAGGAGGTCACCGCCAATCTGCGCACGCTGCGCGACGTTCCGCTGCGGCTGCACGGAAAAGTGCCCGGGATTCTGGAAGTGCGTGGCGAAGTTCACATGCTGCGCAGGGATTTCGCGGCGCTGAACGAAAGACAGGCAAAGGGAGGAAAGCCGCTCTTCGCCAATCCGCGAAATTCGGCCGCGGGTTCGTTGCGCCAGCTCGATCCGGCGATCACCGGGCGCCGGCCACTTCGCTTCTTCGCCTATGCGTGGGGCGAGACGAGCGGACTGCCGGCCGGGACGCAATGGGAGATGCTGCAGGCGCTGAAGGCCTACGGATTTCGCGTCAACCCGCTCATCCGGCGCTGCAGCACCACCGACGAGTTGCTCGCATTCTACCGCGATACCGAAATCCGGCGCGCCAACCTTGGCTACGACATCGACGGGGTGGTCTACAAAGTGGACCGCCTCGATCTGCAGGAGCGGTTGGGCTTCGTGTCGCGTTCGCCCCGCTGGGCGATCGCGCACAAATTCGCGGCGGAGCAGGCCGAGACGGTTCTGCTGGATATCGACATCCAGGTCGGCCGCACGGGCACGCTGACGCCCGTTGCGAAACTCAAGCCCGTGACTGTCGGCGGAGTCGTGGTGCAGAACGCGACGCTCCACAACGAGGACGAGATCGCGCGCAAAGACGTGCGCATCGGAGACACCGTTGTCGTGCAGCGCGCGGGTGACGTGATCCCGCAGATCGTGCGCGTCATTTCCGAGAAGCGCCCGCGCGGCGCGAAACCCTATAAATTCCCCGAGCGCTGTCCCGTCTGCCGCAGCCATGCGGTGCGCGAGGTGGACGAGAAAACGGGCGAAGCGGAAGCCGCGCGCCGCTGCACGGGTGGCCTCGTCTGCGCGGCGCAGGCCGTCGAGCGGCTCCGGCATTTCGTCTCGCGCAATGCGTTCGACATCGATGGCTTAGGCGAGAAGCACATCGCCGCGTTTTACGAAGATGGGCTCATCCACGAGCCCGCCGACATTTTCCACCTCGAAAGGCGCTATGGCTCCGGCGAAAAAGCCGTTGCCGCACGTGAGGGCTGGGGCGGGCAGAGCGCCGCGAAACTGTTCGATGCCATAAACCGGCGTCGCGAGATTGCGCTTGACCGACTCATCTATGCGCTTGGCATCCGCCATGTCGGCGAAACGACCGCGAAGCTGCTTGCGCGCCATTTCCACACACTCGAGGCGTTTCTCGCTGCGATGGAGGGGGAGCATGCAACAGAAGAGCTCGATTCCATTTCGGGCATCGGGGAGACGGTCGCAAAGGCGATCAGGACCTTCTTTGACGAGCCGCACAATCGCAAGGCGCTCGATCGTCTGCTTCCGGAACTCGACGTCCGGACAGTCGCCGGACCGAAAATTGCTCACTCACCGGTCGCCGGCAAAACCGTCGTCTTCACCGGTACGTTGGAGAAGATGACCCGACCCGAAGCAAAATCGCGCGCCGAGTCGCTGGGCGCGAAAGTTGCAGGCTCCGTTTCAAAGAAAACCGATCTCGTGATCGCGGGCCCCGGCGCGGGAAGCAAACTCGCAGAGGCGCAAAAGCTCGGGCTCGAAGTGATCGACGAAGACGGCTGGCTGAAGCTGATCGGGGAGGGGTAGCGCGCTTGTCCGCTTTGGCATCCCCATCCGGTTGTCAACGTCTTCGGCGGCTTACCCATGCGAGGAGTGGCGAAATTGATTCCGTGACAGGTGTCCTGCAGCGTGATAGCATGTTGATAGCGACCGGATTTCGATGATGGGCCAGATCATCATTCGCAATATCGATGACCGCGTGGTCAGTCGATTGAAAAGGCAGGCGGCAGAACAGGGTCTGTCGCTTGAGGAATCCTTGAGACGGGCGCTTGCACAGCTTGCCCGTCCTTCCAAAGAGGAAATCATCGCAGAGCAGCGTCGCATTCGAGCCATGTCACCGCCGATCACGGATTCCCCATTTTCGGAAGATCTGATCCGGGAAGATCGCGATTCGCGATGATAGTGGTGGATTCTAGCGTCGCCGCGAAATGGTTCCTGGAGGAACCTGGCACGTTGGAAGCAGAAGCATTGCAGGAACACGGCGATTCCATCGCGCCGGACCTGATCATCCCCGAGGTTCTCAATACGATCTGGAAGAATGTGCGGCTGAAAAGAATTGTGCCAGCTCAGATGAAGCTTGTCGCGGCAGCCCTCCCAAGCCACCTTGCCTGGATTGTTTCCACGCGCATCCTTGCCGGCCGGGCTGCCGAAATCGCCGTTGAACTGGACCATCCCGTTTACGACTGTTTCTATATCGCGCTGGCGGAGCGGGAAGGCTGCACCTTGGTGAGTGCCGATCAACGTCTCCAGCGGAAGATTCGTCGCACGAAATTTGCAAAGATCGTGAAGCCACTTCTCCACGCGCCGCGAGCTACGTGATCGTTCCCGATGCTTGAGCTACGGCCTCTCGTTGGCTCCGACATCGCGAATACTGCCGCCGCATTTTCTGCGCTCGGATGGAATAAACCGGCCTCGCAGTATGAACGCTATCTCGGTGAAGCCGCGCGCCGCCTGCGAACGACCATCGTTGCACTCCTCGAGAATGAATTTACCGGTTATGTGACGATAAAACGGGAATCGGCGTATCAGCCGTTTCGCGACGACTCTATCCCTGAGATCCAGGATTTGAATGTGTTGCCGAAGTTCCGTCGTATTCGCATAGGTTCGCGGCTGATGGATGAAGCCGAGAAGCTGATCGGCGCGCATTCGCCCATTGCGGGCCTCAGTGTCGCATTTGATCCGGGTTATCGGGTCGCGCAGCGGCTTTATGTGCTGCGCGGCTATGTACCCGATGCCAGGGGTGGAACATGGCGCGGCGTCCCCGTTACGTGGGGTGATAAGGTGACGGTTGACGATGACCTCGCAGTACATATGACGAAGAACTTGCATGTTGCGGCGTACTGACCGGTTCGAGCCGGCCCCGTCGAACGGCGCGGCTCTTGCATTCTATCCGCTCTGCGTGAACGCAGGAGCGGCGAATGCGTTGAACGATACATGTCCCCAATAGCTGCGAACGCCGATACTCTGGTGATCTTCGGCGCGACCGGGGATCTGGCGCGCCGGATGCTGTTGCCGTCGCTCTGTTTTCTGGATCGGGACGGGCTGCTTGGCGACAGGCTGCGGATCATCGGCGCTGCGCGCTCCGATCTCGATGACGAGAAGTTCCGGCTCCTGACGCGCGAAGCGGTGACCGGCCGCGCTGAAAGACCAGACGAAGCGGCGTGGGGTAAATTCGAGCGGCGGCTGGCTTATTGCCGTATGGATGCACAGACGCGCGACGGCTACGACAGGCTCACGCGCATGCTCGGCAAACGGAATGTCTATTACCTGTCGCTGTCGCCACAGCATTACGGAGCGGCCTGTACCAATCTCAGGATTGCCGGACTTGCAACGCCCGAGAGCCGGATCGTGGTGGAAAAGCCCATCGGCCACGACCTCGCGAGCTGCCGCGCGATCAATGCCTGTCTGGCGCACGGCTTCGACGAGAGCCGGATCTTCCGCGTGGATCATTACCTCGGCAAGGAAACCGTGCAAAACCTCTTGGCGCTGCGCTTCGCGAACGTCCTGTTCGAGCCGTTGTGGAACCGGTCATGCATCGATCACGTGGAGATCACCGTCGCCGAATCGATCGGCATCGAAGGCCGCTGGAGTTATTACGATGCTTACGGCGCGCTGCGCGACATGGTGCAGAACCATGTGCTTCAGCTGCTTTGCCTCGTTGCCATGGAGCCGCCGGCGCGGCTCGATCCCGACGCGGTGCGCGACGAGAAAGCCAAGGTGCTGCGCTCGCTTAAGCCCATCGGCGCGGGAGATGCCGCGCAGAAGACGGTGCGTGGACAATATACTGCTGGCAGCGATGGCGGCGCAGCGGTTCCCGGATACATATCGGAACCCGGCGGAAGCCGGAGCGATACGGAAACTTTCGTCGCCATCGAGGCGGAAATCTGCAACTGGCGTTGGGAAGGAGTGCCGTTTTATCTGCGCACGGGCAAGCGGCTGAAGGATCGGCACACGCAGATTGTCGTTCAGTTCCAGGCCGTGCCACATTCGGCCTTCGGCACCGGCGATCTCATTCCCAATCGTCTGACCATTACACTTCAGCCTGAGGAACGGATTTCGCTTCAGCTGATGAACAAGACACCGGGGTTGACGGCAGAGGGCATGCGGCTCAGCCCACTTGCGTTGGATCTCAGCCTGACCGAAGCGTTCCGCGCACAACGCCGGCGTATCGCCTACGAGCGTCTCCTTCTCGATGCGCTCGCCGGAAATCCCACGCTGTTCGTGCGCGCCGACGAGGTGGAGGCGGCTTGGGCGTGGATCGACGGCATCGCCGCCTCGTGGCACGCACTTGGCATCGCGCCGGAACCCTACGCCGCCGGATCGGCGGGTCCCGCGGGGGGCGACGCACTCATTGCCCGGCGCGGCTATCGCTGGTCGGGATAGCGGCCAATATACGCTTGTTGCTCTCGCAGCGCCGGCAATATCATCCTTCCAGGACTCACCGTCGCCCAGCGCGCGCGAAGTCGAGGCTCGAACAGCGAAGCAGGATCGAAATGGAATCCGTCAATCCCTTCACCGGAAAAGTGCTCCGGCACTACGGCGAGACGACGGCCGATGATATGCGGACGGCGATCGCGCAGGCCCACAAGGCGCATCTCGAATGGCGCCGCACGAGCTTCGCCGAACGCGGAGGCCCGATGCGCAAAGCCGCAGCTCTCTTGCGCGAGCGCGCGGGGGAATATGGGCGGCTGATGGCGCTGGAGATGGGCAAGCCCATCCGCGATGGAATTGCCGAAGCGAAGAAATGCGCAACGGGCTGCGACTATTATGCGGTGCACGCGGAGAAGCATCTTGCCGCCGAAGCGGTGGAACTCGACGGCCGCAGGGCGCGCGTAGTGTTCAATCCACTGGGCGTGCTGCTCGCGGTGATGCCGTGGAATTTTCCGTTCTGGCAGGTGATCCGTTTCGCCGCACCGGCGCTGATGGCCGGCAATGCGGGCGTGCTGAAACACGCAGCCAACGTGCCGGGCTGCGCCCTTGCGCTCGAATCGCTGTTCCGCGACGCAGGCTTCCCCGAACATCTGTTTCGCACGCTGCTGATCGGCAATAGCGCGGTTGAGGCGGTGATTGCGCATCCGCTCATCCGCGCCGTTTCGCTCACCGGAAGTTCCGGCGCGGGCCGCGCTGTGGCAAGCGCTGCGGGCAAGCATCTCAAGAAATGCGTTCTCGAGCTCGGCGGCAGCGATCCCTATCTTGTGCTGGAAGACGCCGAAATGGCATTCACCGCTGCGCAATGCGCGAAGGCACGGCTCGTCAATGGCGGACAGAGCTGCATCGCCGGCAAACGCTTCATCGTGATCGAAAGCCGGCGCGCGGAATTCGAACGCGCTCTGGTCACCGAAATGGCAAGGTTCCGGATGGGCGATCCGCTTCAGGAGGAAACGACGCTCGGCCCCATGGCGCGGCATGATCTGCGCGATTCGCTGCACGCCCAGGTGCGCAAGAGCATCGATCTCGGCGCACGATGTCTGCTGGGTGGAGAAATTCCGTCCGGCGAAGGCGCCTTCTATCCGCCGACCGTGCTCACGGGTGTCCACGAAGGCATGCCCGCGTATGACGAAGAGATGTTCGGACCTGTTGCCGCCGTGCTTGCCGCCCGAGACGAAGCAGAGGCAATCCGGCTCGCGAATAATTCCGAATTCGGGCTCGGCGGCGGAATATTCACCCGTGACCTTGCCCGCGGCGAAGAGGTTGCTTCCCAGGACATCGAATCCGGCCTCGTGTTCGTCAATGCACCCGTCGAGTCCAACCCCGCGCTGCCCTTCGGGGGGATCAAAGAGAGCGGCTATGGCCGCGAACTTTCGGCCTACGGCATCCGCGAATTCGTCAACATCAAGACGGTCGTGGTAGCGCCGCACGGAAAGCATGCGGCGGCGGGTGCCGTGCATTCGGAGTAGGTTTCGTCAGCCGCTGCGCTCAGCCCGTTCTTCCGCGCGCGAAAGGATTGTCTGCAGTTCGTAAGAGAACCCGGATTGGCGCGCCGGCGAGATCGAAGCGGGCGCGCAGCTCGTTCGCGAGATAGCGCAGCCAGCTTTCGGGCAACTCTTTCAGTTGCGTTCCAAACAATGCGAAGGTCGGCGGCCGCGTCTTCAGTTGCGTCATATAACGGATGCGGATGCGTCGGCCGCGGATGGCGGGCGGCGGATGGCGTTCGAGCGCGGGGGCGAGAAAACGGTTCAGCTCGGCGGTCGGAATCCGGCTGTTCCAGGCACGATTCGCGGCGAAGGCGGCCGGCAGAAGCCGCGGCAGTCCTTCTCCGGTGCGCGCCGAGATGGCAACAAGCGGCGCGCCGGCAATCTGCGGAAGAAGCCTGTCGCGTTCCCTGCGGAGCGTCGCGATGGCGCCCGTCTTGCGCTCCACACAGTCCCATTTGTTTACGGCAAAGACCGCAGCTCGGCCTTCGCGCACGACGAGATCGGCGATCGCGAGATCCTGCTTCTCGAAGGCCTGCGCTGCGTCGAGCAGGACAATCACGCATTCGGCGAAGCGAATCGCGGAGAGCGCGCTTTCGATGGCGAGTTGCTCCAGAGCCTGTCCTGCGGCTCGCGCGCGCTTCCTGAGACCGGCGGTGTCATGAAGCAGGATCGCGCGCCCGTCTGCCGTGAGCGGCGCGGCAATGGAATCGCGCGTTGTGCCCGCTTCCGGTCCTGTAAGGACGCGCTCTTCCCCGAGTAGTGCGTTGAACAGTGTCGATTTCCCGACGTTCGGCCGCCCGACGATGGCCAGCCGCAGCGGGTGGGCTTCGTCCGCGGCGATTTCCGCATCGGATTCCATTTCCGCGGCGAACGGTGCGAGAGACTCGAACAGATCGGCCATTCCGCTGCCGTGCGCAGCGGAAACCGCTATCGGTTCCCCGAAGCCCCAGCGCAGCGTGTCGGAAAGATCGGTGGTGCGGCCTTCGCTCTTGTTGGCGAGGACAACGACCGGCTTGCCGGCGCGCCGGAGGGCTTTTGCAAGACGGTCGTCGTCGGCTGTGATGCCCGCGCGCGCGTCCACGACAAAGAGACATAGGTCGGCGGCGCCCAGCGCTGTCAGCGTCTGTTCCGTCATGCTCTCGGCGAGTGCGCTGCGCGTCGTCTCATCGAACCCTGCCGTGTCCACCACGCGAAAGAACAATTCGCCGCGGCGGATTTCAGCCTCCTGGCGGTCTCGCGTCACGCCCGGCGTGTCGTGGACGATCGCGGCCTTGCGGCCGGCTATCCGATTGAACAGGGTGGACTTGCCGACATTCGGCCGGCCGACAATGACGATGACGGGCGGCATGACGGTCGTGACGCGCCCTTCACGCTCTCAACGCATCGCGACGAGCTGCGCGTCGTTTGTCAGCAGATAAAGCGTGCCATTCGCCACCACGGGCGGAATATAGGTGCCGTCGGGAATATCCACCCGTCCGAGCAACTCGCCCGAATAGGGCGACAACGACACAGCCTTGCCGCTCGAGGAGACGAGAATAAGCCGGTCGGAGACGAGTACGGGACCCGACCAGACGATCGCACCGTCACGGTCTTTCGGATCCTCCCAGCGCGGCAGCTGGTGAATCCATTTCACCTGCCCGTCCTTGCGCTGCAGGCATAACACCTGGCCCTCGGTCGTGAGCACGTAGACGTAGTCGCCCGCGGCCCAGGGCGTCTGAATGCCGCCGATATCGCGCGTCCACACACGTTCGCCGGTATTGAGATTGATCGCGGCCATGAGTCCGGAATGGCTGATGGCGAATACCATGTCGCGGTCCACCACCGGCCGGCCTGCGATGTCGTCGAGTTCGGATAGCGCGGTGACATTGCCCGATTTGGTGAGCATATCATTCCACTCGGGCGTGCCGTTGTCGATGCGCAGCGCGTAGAGCTCGCCGGAGGTGTAGGGCACGACCACCGTGTCGCCCGCCACCGCGGCACTCGTGCTGGTGAGAATTCCGGCCGATTCCGAAATGCCCTGATGGTCCCACAGCACGCGCCCGTCCGATTCGGCGAGGGCGACAAAATGGTTGTCCTCGGAAGAAACAAATACGCGGCCGCCATTGGCCACGGGCGCATTGACGATCGGAACCTGGAGATTGGCTTTCCACAATTGCCGGCCGGTCGCCGCATCCAGCGCGAACACGTCGCCGAAGCCCGTGCTTACAAACAGCTTGCCCGCGTCGTAGCAGGTACCGCCGCCGAAGCCCTTGCTCGGGTCGATGGACATGTCCGGCCCCAAAAGGCCGAACAGCGTAAAATCGTCCGGTCCCGCCGGCGCGAGATTTCTGCTCCACAATGCCTTGCCGTCGCGCGCATCGAAGGCAAAGACATGCGCTTCCGCGTCGAGCGCATAGATGCGGCCGTCCGCCACCACAGGTGGCGCGGTCAGCCGCGAATCATCGTCGGAACCCTTCCCGGTATCGGCTTCCCAGAGCCGGCGCAGCGGCCCCGCAGCCTTGAGATGATACATCGCATTCGCCGCATAGCCACCCGGCTCGGGCCAATCTTTGTTCACGTAGGGCGGTGGCAGCTCGACACTCGTCTTGGCGAGGTCGGCATCGGGCTTGAGCGAGTTGTCCGCTGTCATCACCGAAATGCGCTCGCCCTTGAGCTTCGACGTGTGGGTCGAACCGCCGAACCAGCCGGACACCTTATCGGACACGCCGCCCAGCGTATCGCAACCGGCGAGCGAGAACAGACAGGCCGCGCACAGAAGCGCGTACAAAGAACGAGCTATCATCGGACGGGAGGACCTTTGGCGCGCGCAGGCGACGGAACGGTCGCCGGGGCCGCTTTCGCCTGCGGAACGTGCCCGAATTCGACGACTCCTCCGCCATCGATGAAGTGCACCATTGCGGCTGCCCGCGTGTGCAGCGAAGACGGAGCATTCGGGTCCGTCGCAAGCCGCTGATAGGACTGCAGCGCCTGAGTCACATTTCCGGTGCGCAAGTCCTCGTACGCCAGCACTTCCTCGGCAAGGCCGTGCCATGCGCTCGACGGATCGGTGAGCGGCGCGAGCAGGTTCTCGATCTCCGAGCGCGGTGTTTCATCGACGATCGCCCAGGCGGCATGCAGCCGGGCAACGGCGGCAAAATAGGGATCGCTGCCTTTCGCAATCTGCCGATACAGTTGAATGGCGGCGTTGTGATCGCCTGCGCCGAACAGCGCGTCCGCCTGCGCAAGCTGCGACAGCCGGGAATAGCCGCCGGGTGCGGACTTCGCGAGCGCCGCCAATTGCGGTTCGGCGGCACGAGGCTGCCCGGATTCGAGCAGCTGCGCAGCCGCCTCGTATCCGACGGACGCCTTGTTCGCCTCGCGCTGCTCATAGACACGGTAGAGCTGAAAACCGGCGACGCCGATGATGACGAGAGCAACCGCGGCGATGATGTGGTCGCGATACTGCTTCCAGAGCTTTTCGTAGTGCTCGCGGCGTACTTCTTCTTCGACTTCGCGAAAGATATCGGTCACTGAAACAGTCCTTTGAGCGGCGCGGCCACAGGCGCGCGCGAACCTGCGGATCGGGCCCGGAACGCGGGGCGCAAGGCAAGCCTTGCAGTGCTCTTGACGGGTCGGCGCCGGGCCCCAGCGATCCGGCATTGTTTAACCCGCCGGGGCGGCCCTGACAACAGACCGAACCGGCGCAGCAGTCAGCCCGCGCGCTTCATTCCGTACACGTTCTCCACGCCCGGAAAACGCCGCGCCCGAACGTCCGCGGCGAAAGCCTTCACGGCTGTTTCGATATCGGGGCCCATGTTTGCGTATTGCCGCACGAAACGGGGCGGCCGCGGATTAAGACCGAGCATGTCTTCGAGCACGAGGATTTGACCGTCGCATTCCGCCGAAGCGCCGATGCCGATCGTGGGAATCGCGATCTGGTGCGTGATTCTCGCGGCGAGCGGCTCAGCCATGCCTTCGAGAACGACTGCAAATGCGCCAGCACCCGCGACGGCCTGCGCGTCGGCTTCCAGAGCCGGCCATTCGACTTCCGTGCGCCCTTGCGTCTTGAAGCCGCCGAGCACCTGAATCATCTGCGGCGTAAGTCCGATATGCGCGATCACGGGAATTCCGCGCTGCGAGAGATAGTTCACCGTCTCCGCCATGCGCGTGCCGCCCTCGAGCTTGATGGCGCCGCATCCTGTCTCCTGAAGTACCCGGGCTGCATTGCGAAATGCGATCTGCGGGCTTTCCTCGTAAGAGCCGAACGGCATGTCCACCACCACGAGCGCGCGGCGGGATCCGCGCATCACCGCTTTGCCGTGCAGGATCATCATGTCGAGGGTGACGCCGAGCGTCGTCTCCATCCCATGCATCACCATGCCGAGAGAATCGCCGACCAGCATCAGGTCCACGTGCTGGTCGAGCAATCGGGCGGTATGCGCGTGATAACAAGTCAGACAGACGACAGGCTTGGCGCCTTTGCGACTGCGAATTTCCGGAACGGTGACGCGCCGGGTTTCGGTTACGGCAGACATGAGTGTGCTCCCGAAGAATGTCCGCCCGCGCCGGGAACTCCCGGAAACCGGGCGATGCACGCCTGGGCATACTACACCAGAATTCAGCTGCCTGCCTCACCCCCCGCCTGGGGACCCGCGCCTTCTTCGAAGAGTTCGCCGGGCTGGGCGGTCCCCTCCTCGGAGGTTTCCTCCGCCAGCACGTCTTCGCCGCGGGCCTGGCGTTCGGCCTCGTCCTCTGTGCGCGCCACATTCACACTCACCTGCACGCGCACTTCGGGATGCAGCACGATGGAAACCGGAAACACGCCGATCGTTTTCATCGGCCTGTCCAGAGGTATCTGGGTACGGTCGATGCTGAAGCCGCCCGCCCCGATGGCATCCGCGAGGTCACGCGGTGAAACCGAGCCGTAGAGCTGGCCGCGATCGCCGGCCTGGCGCAGCAGAACGAATGTTTTGCCTGCGAGCTTGCCCGCGACCGACTGCGCTTCCGACCGGCGTTCGAGATTGCGCGCTTCAAGCTGTGTACGCTGGCTTTCGAAATAGGAACGGTTCTGTTCGGTGGCACGCAACGCCTTCTTCTTGGGCAGAAGGTAATTGCGCGCGAATCCGGCCTTCACCTTTACCACGTCGCCCATCTGGCCGAGCTTCTCGACCCGTTCGAGCAGGATCACTTGCATCGGACGGCTCCTATTTTACGACGTAGGGAAGAAGCGCCATGTAGCGCGCCCGCTTTATGGCGAGGGCGAGGAGGCGCTGTTTGCGCGTGGAGACGGCGGTGATACGCGAGGGGACAATCTTTCCGCGCTCGGAAATGAATCGCTGCAGGAGCTTCACGTCCTTGTAGTCGATCCTGGGCGCATTCGCGCCGGAGAACGGACATGTCTTCTTGCGGCGGAAAAACGGTCGGCGCTGTCCTGCCTGGCTCATTGAGCGGCCTCCTTGATTTCGGCCTCTGGTTTCTTCTCGCCGCCTTCGCGTTCGCGGCGTGCCTTGTTGGAGCTCGACTGCTCGAACTGATCCACTTTCACGGTCAGGCAGCGCAGCACGTCTTCGTTGATCTTCAGCTGCCGCTCCAGTTCCTGCACCGCCTTGGCCGGCGCGTTGATGTTGAGAAGTACGTAGTGCCCCTTTCGGTTCTTCTTGATACGATAGGCGAGCGAGCGCAGGCCCCAATATTCCTGCTTCTCGACCTTGCCGCCTTCGCCTTCGACGATGGTTTTGAGATGCGTCGCCAGCGCGTCGACCTGTTGCGCACTGATATCCTGGCGCGCGATCAGGAGATGCTCGTAAAGAGCCATGTCATTCCCTTTCCGGGCTGCGGTGCGATTGCGGGCGGGGCGCCCGGCATTCACATTGGTCCGCAGGATGCGCCGGACCATCCGGCATGAGCCCCGAAAGGCCTCCTGCGGCCGCAGCCGCCACGAAGGCGCGGCCTATACCGGAAACACTCACCGGGAGCAATGCAAAGTATCGCACGAGATAAGCGAAGGGCGCCGCCTAAGCGGCGCCCTCGATGTTACGGTCCGGGACTTTAGCCTCCAGACCGACCGGCCCGGCGGGCGGGCCCGTCCTGAAGCCCAGCGCCCTTCATGGGCGGGGACACCGAACTATGAACCTGGCGGTATCGGAGTTCAAGGCCAATTCGCGCTCTCTTGCAGACCTTCCAAAGCGGGCCCCGCAAAGCAAAAGCCCCGCAGCATGAGAGAAAACATCATTCATTGCAGAAAAGCGATACCGCGCCACGCGGCGCGGTATCGCATAGACGAAGGAACTCAGTCCTAAAGGGGACTGCTGCTGTTCGTGCGGCCTGGTGCGATGCCGACTGGCGTCGGCCTTATCGGGTCCTGGATCCGCCTAACGTTTGAACTCGTCGCCCTCGGGGTCATCCCGCCCGAACTGCTCGGTCCGAAGCCGACTGGCGCCGGCCTTACCGGGTCCTGGATCCGCCTAATGTTTGAACTCGTCGCCCTCGGGGTCATTCCGCCCGAACTGCTCGGTCCGAAGCCGACTGGCGCCGGCCTTACCGGGTCCTGGATCCGCCTAACGTTTGAACTCGTTGCCCTCGGGGCCATCCGGCCCGAACTGGTCGGAACTCTCGTGTAGCTGGTCGGGACCGCTGTCGAGGTGATGGCCGGCGCTCTGGTGTTAGTGGTGGGCGCTCTGGTGAAGCTGGTCGGGACCGCTGTCGAGGTGATGGCCGGCGCTCTGGTGTTAGCGGTGGGCGCTCTCGTGAAGCTGGTCGGGACTGCTGTCGAGGTGATGGCCGGCGCTCTGCTGTTGCTGGTGGGCGCTCTCGTGAAGCTGGTCGGAACTCTCGTGAAGCTGGTCGGGACCGCTGTCGAGGTGACGGCCGGCGCTCTGGTGTTAGTGATCGGCGCTCTCGTGAAGCTGGTCGGGATCGCTGTCGAGGTGATGGCCGGCGCTCTGGTGTTAGTGG
>DASXYZ010000066.1:0-1773 GCA_036502185.1 Rhizomicrobium sp. | reverse complement strand
ACGGACTGCCGACATCATCGGGGGCCGCGTCCAGCGCGTTGTTTCGGCCTTTGCGATTGGTGCCGCCGATCGGATGGATCGGCGTGAGATAAAGCACGTCGAAGCCCATCTGTTGCAGACCAGGCAGGCGGCCGATGACATCGGTCAAAGCACCATGCCGATCGCCGGTCGCCGCGGTCGAACGCGGAAACAGCTCGTACCAGGCAGCAAACAGCGCCTGGGGGCGCTCAACGTCCAAAGAAATGGCTGGCTTGCGACGGCAAACAAACTCCCGCTCTCCCGCTTCATACATCACCTCGCGGAGGTCGCGCGTGAGCAGGATGTCGGCGCTCTCGTCGGTCGAGGCGTCCGAAAGCCATTTCAACGCGCTGGCGATGACTTTGCCCTCGCTGTTGGTCACGAGCTTGTGGGCGCGAGCGAGAACGCGTCGTGCTTCGGTGATTTCGTTGGCAACGTCCGCGCCGGCGGCACGTTTCAACTCGATGTCGCGCGCGAGTGTTCCGTAGCTGTCGATCCAGGCCTCAACGGTGAGTTCATAACGTCCGATCCGCTCCGGGTGGATCGTTGCGCGCCACCGGTCATTATTCACGATCCGCATGGGCGAGCGCGACCAGTCTCTTCGGTTGGCGCTTCGCCAGAGCAGTTCCACGCCGAGCGTTTGGTGGCCGTCCGTAAAGACGTCGGCCTCAACGATTATGGGGTCGCCAATCACGCGCTTTGCTGCAAACCGTCCGCCGTCCACGCTTGGGACCAGCTAGTCGATGACGATACGCGGTGCCGCCGCGAGTGCCTTCGGCGCGGCGTCGGGTCGCGCGGCTTCGATCGGATCGCTTCTGCGGGCCTGTAGGACTCGAATTTCGCCCGCTGCGAGTGCTGAGCTTCTGTCGCGCTCTGTCACGATAGTTTTGGCTACCATGAGACTCGCGCCAGCCGCGGGCGGAAGGGGTTCAAGATCAATTGGAAGAGGCTTCTCGCGCGCGAGATCAGTGTTGATCACCACCACGATCGGCGCGGAGGCGTCTCGGACGCTTGGGCTGTCGGAGCGAATAAGAGCAGTGACAGGCTCCCCCGGATCGGTCAGCCGCCGCATTTCCCGGTTGATTTTCAGGGCTTTGAGCTCGGCGCTCAACGCATTTGCGTCGCGGATCTCCTCCGATAGATCCGCGTTGCTGCTCGGTCTTGCAGACAGAGCGTCCGTGATGCTTTCTTGGCGCGCATCCATGTCGTCGGCTGCCGCGAACTCGAAACCCATGGGCACGATGATGCCGTCGCCGATGGCGGCGGCGCGCTGCAGCATGTGCCGATAGAGGGGGACTGGATTATCGACCTGGGCCAAGCGCCGCGCGAGTCGCGGTCCGAACGGCGCCTCGGGCGAGGCAATCACCGCCCCAAGTCCGCGCAACAATTCGTGCTCCTCGATGAACCAATCAGCGCGACCGTCCCACCACGGCGCTGACGAAAAAGCGCCGTCGAAGCCAATCCCCTGCAGCGCTGTGATGTCTGACCAGTTCAGGCCCGGGGTCCAGGCCACGAAGCGGATATCCGGGACGCTTTGCGCAACGGCCGTGATGATGCGCCGCCAAACCTGTCTCGGCACCAGCTGCGGCTGCGAACAGCAAAATCCAGACACGCCGGCACTCGCCAGGCGAAGAAGCCGCTCGATCCACCACTCGGTTACCGGTTCGACGGCATCCTGGTCGAAGCGCAAATAAGCCGCGGCGGGCGCCGGCAGGGTGTTCCGCGGGTCCACGGCGTGACCGTTCGCATTGCCGT
>DASXYZ010000065.1:0-2855 GCA_036502185.1 Rhizomicrobium sp. | reverse complement strand
AAGGGCCCCGAGGGCAGGAAATGTTCATAGGCCACGCCGCTATGCGGTCGTTCGTGTTCGACCGTCGCCACGATTCCGCGCTGCGGATAGGCCCAGGAAATCAGTCCGATTTCCATTTGTTCCCGCGACGGCGATTCCCGGCCTTCCGCGGCAAGAAACGATGTTGCCCGCAATTCGCGACCGGTGTTCAGCACGATCCGGATCTGCTCGCCGTCCGTTTTGAGTTCGACAACGCTAGCAGGCGATTCCAGGGAGATCGCGTTCGAGCCCGCGATACAATCAAGGAGCGCCGCGCGAATATCGCGGTTCTCCGCAATGAACCCCATCGGGGCGCCGATCTCGCGATGATCGAAATGCAGCGAGAAAGGCGAGGGCGTCCGGTCGAGCCTGGCATCTGTAACAAGGATGTCGTGGATCGGCTGCGCGCGGTCGCGAATCGCGGGCCATACGCCGAGCACTTCGAGCATGCGGACGGAGGAGTAGGAGATCGCGCTGACGCGTCCGTCGAAGGCAGCGTCAACGGTTTTCGCCGGTGGGACGGGATCTGCCACGACGACCCGCAAACCGCCCCGCGCCAGCGCCAGCGCCAGCGCGAGCCCCACCATGCCCCCGCCGCCGATGACGATATCGGCGTCTTTCGCCTGCGCCATGTTTCCTGCGGCCATGCTTCACCTTATCACCTTCCCGCCGGTGCAGAATCCAGCCTTTGTCCGGAGGAACCTGTTCGACACAATATGGATCGGCCGATTCGAAATGGGCGTTAACCAATTGTAAACTATTGGCGCCAAACTGGATCGTTCCGGCTGGTTTGAGGCGGGCGTTGGAAGGGAGAAACTTTTGGGCCGGGCACGGACATTGGGCGCCTATCAGCCGCGAACGCGCCGCGCGGAGCTGTCCGATTCATTCGACGAGCTCCGGCGCGCGCTGGTGGAATTTGTTTCATCCGTCGCGTTGCGGGGCGCGGGTGGAATCGTGTTCGCCGGCTGCGCCGCCTTTCTGCTGTCGCTTGCGAGCTACAGCGCCGGGGATGCCAGTCTCAATAACGCGACGGGGACAGCTTTTCACAATCTGCTGGGCGGCTTCGGCGCCACGGCGGCCGATCTGTTGCTTCAGACCTTTGGTCTCGCCGCGCTCGCGGCACTCGCCGCCCCGGCGGTGTGGGGCGCGTTTGCCCTGACGGGAAAGGATTTGCGCAGCGGCGGCTGGCGCGTGCTGGCGTGGCCTCTGGGCGTTGTCTGCACGGCAGCCGGGCTCGGCGCATTGCCGATGCCGCTTTCCCTTCCGGCGAGTGCCGGCGGCCTCGTCGGTCTCTCCGCTCTGGGGCTTTCGCGCCATATCGCCGGTATCACGCAGCAGGGCTGGGTCGTCTATGCGCTGCAGGTTTTGTTTCTGATCGTCGGACTGCCGCTCGCCTTTCTCGCAACGGGACTTAAAGCCCGGCCGATCTGGCGCGGCGCGGCGAACGGGGCGGCGCTTGCCTTTCATGGCTGCCGGATTCTCGCGCGCAGTTTGGGGCGCAGGCGGGCCGACGATGACGAGGACGAGGTGGATTTGAGCGAGTCGCTCGATGTGGTTCCCGAGCCCACCGCCCTTACCAGCCACAAACCTGAACGCCGGCGCGACGCGGCGGCGATGCGCGTCAAACGCGAGGAACCGCGCAAGCAGCCCGTGAAGCCGAAAGCCGCCGGCCAGGCCGCGCTGAATCTCGGCGAAAGCGAATATCAGTTGCCGCCGCTTGGATTGCTGGCGGAGCCCGCGCGAGTCCAGAACCGTCCGGAACTGAGCGACGAGGCACTGGAAGAAAATGCGCGCATGCTTGAGGCCGTGCTCGGCGATTTCGGCGTGCGCGGCCGGATCGTTGCGGTGCGTCCGGGCCCGGTCGTGACGCTTTACGAATTCGAGCCGGCCGCGGGCGTCAAATCTTCGCGCATCATCAGCCTCTCGGACGATGTCGCCCGCTCCATGAGCGCGGTCGCGGCTCGAATTGCTGCCATCCCGGGACGCAATGTGCTCGGCATCGAACTGCCCAATCTCCATCGCGAGACCGTGTTCCTGCGCGAGCTGATTGCGAGCGGCGAATATGAGAAGGTGCGCGCGCCGCTCATTCTCGCGCTCGGCAAAACGATCGGCGGCGAGGCGGTGATGGCCGATCTTGCCAAGATGCCCCATCTGCTGATCGCCGGTACGACGGGCTCGGGCAAATCCGTGGCGCTGAACACGATGATCCTGTCGTTGCTCTACCGGCTGCCGCCGGACCAGGCGCGCATGATCCTCATCGATCCGAAGATGCTGGAATTGTCCGTGTACGAAGGAATTCCGCATCTGTTGGCGCCCGTCGTCACCGATCCGCGCAAAGCGGTGGTGGCGCTCAAATGGGCGGTGCGCGAGATGGAGGAGCGCTACCAGAAAATGTCGAAGCTCGGCGTACGCGGCGTCGAGGCCTTCAACGAACGCGTCGCCAGGGCGAAGGAAAAAGGCGAGTCGCTCAAACGCACGGTGCAGACCGGTTTCGATCGCGAGACCGGAAAACCCGTCTATGAGGACGAGACGCTCGACCTGCAGCATATGCCTTACATCGTGGTGGTGGTCGACGAAGTGGCCGATCTGATGATGATTTCGGGCAAGGAGATCGAAGGCGCGGTGCAACGGCTGGCACAGATGGCGCGCGCGGCCGGCATCCATCTGATCGCGGCCACGCAGCGGCCGTCCGTCGATGTCATCACCGGCACGATCAAGGCGAATTTCCCCACGCGTATCAGCTTTCAGGTCACCTCGAAGATCGACAGCCGCACGATCCTCGGCGAACAGGGCGCCGAACAGCTGCTGGGGCAGGGCGACATGCTCTACATGATGAC
>DASXYZ010000064.1:0-18425 GCA_036502185.1 Rhizomicrobium sp. | reverse complement strand
ACTCAGCCCACGCGGCAAATGCGGCTCAAGCCCCTTCCATTGCCGGTCATTCAACCAGAACAAACCTTCACGCATGCTTCTCCCCTGCGAATCAGTTCGCAGTCAAAGAATCACCGGACGCGGATTAGGTACAGACCCTAGTTCGGATGGACGATCCGGATTCATTTGCAGAGATGTGTTTGCGAGCAGCTTATAATTTCTGCCATCCACAAATGCCAGCATGAGACAGCAATGTGCAGCCGGAGCAAATTCACCGATTGGTACACGTTCTTTGCTTACCCCGATATCCTGCAGGACGATCAGTTTTTGGATGTAGGGGTGAGATCGCGAGCTTGCGTAGATGACCATATACACGTCCACCGCCCCCGGGGCAGCATGAACGTGTTCGCGCACAAGATCGCCGATGCCCGGGGTTTTCAAGAACAGATCATTGGCAGAATCGAAAGAGGTCCCATCCGACTCAGCGCGAATGACGTGATATTTTGTACGAAGAGCCGCCCTGATTGTTCCAAAGGCGACATCATCAAGCTTCCAACTTGTTATATCGACGAGATCAAGGTGATTCTCGAAAACCGTAATTCCTTCAGTGCCGAGCCTCAGCTCATTCGGAATCGCCGTGACCACGGCAATGGTCTTGGTGTCCAATGGGACCGAAACGACGGGCACTTCTTCCGCCGCGCAGGACACGAGAAAAGAAGCCACGAGCGCGACAAACAGCACACGAATCATGTGCAAACTCCGAAGTGCGGGATTCGTTATAGTGTTTTGAAGGCTGCCCCGAAAGAGGAGTTTCTTAAGGCGCCGCGGTCGCGTTCACGGGCGATGCATACGTGGCGCCATGCCCATCGAGAAGCTCGCCGCTGCATCCCTGCGCACCAGTACGCGTACAATTGATTTTGGGGCGAGCGGATCAGGCCCAAGCGCCTCACATTCCCCGCAGCACCTTCGCCCATTCCGTCATCGGGCGGTAAGCCACCGCGGCGGCGGGTCCTGAGAGTACGTCGTAGCGTGTCGCCGTCCCTTCGCGCGCGAAGGCGATATCGAATGTGTGCCGGCCGACCTGGAGATTGCGCACCGTGAGTTGCGGCATCCAGTCGGGCAGGGCGGGGTCGATGTAGAGCATGCCTTTCGGTGCGTCGGGCTGGAAGCCGAGCATCGCCTGTAACAGCGCGAAGATCGAGCCGGCCGCCCAGCCTTGGGGCACATTGGCGCCGCGATAGCGGACCGGAAAGGCGCCCGGCATGCGTGCGGTACCGGCATAAAGCTCCGGCATCTGGTTCATTTCGAAATAACCCGCCGCCGCGGTGATCGCCTGTGCGATACGGAGCACCTCGTCGTGAAAGCCATAACGCTTCAACCCTTGAGCGATATATCCATTGTCGTGCGGCCACACCGCGCCGATCTGGTAGTGATAGGGATTGAAGGCCGGGTTTTTCGTCGAGAGCGTGCGAATGCCCCAGCCGCTCCACAGATCGGGCTGCATGAGCCGGTCGGCGACGCGGCGCGCGCGGTCGGGCGGCACGATTCCCGACCACAGGCACTGGCCCGGATTGGATACGATGGAGAGTATCTGCTTCTTGTCGCCGTCGAGACCGAAGGCGTAGGTGCCTTCCTTCTCGTTCCAGAACGCGTCGTTGAACCGATCGAACAGTTTTGCGGCTTTCGCGCGCAACTCGCCCGCGCGGTCCGGTTTCCCGAGCGCCTCATAGACTTTCGCCATCCGCAGCCATGCGTCATAGACATAGCCCTGCATTTCGCAGAGCGCCTTGGGGCCTTTGACCGGCCGGCCATTGTCGTCGACGACCGCTTCGCCGGAATCCTTCCAGCTCTGGTTCTCGTATCCGGCCGAAGAGCGCGTCTGATATTCCTGAAAGCCGTCGCCATCGCGATCGCCGTATTCATCGATCCAGGCGAGACAGCGTTCGGCCGTTTCGAGATGTTCCTCGAGGAGCGCCGTATCGCCTTTCGTCATCCAGGCCGAATGAAGCGTGACGAGATAGAGCGGCGTCGCGTCGGCGGTGCCGTAATAGGGCGTGTGCGGAATCAGATGGAAATGCGCGAGTTCCCCGCGCCGGAGTTCGTGATGGATTTTGCCGGGCTCTGCGTCGCGGTAGTCGTCGCGCTCGCGTGCCTGCCACTTCGCGAGCACGCGCAGCGCGCCGAGAGCAAATTCGGGATGCACGATCGCGGTCTGCAGCGAAATGGTCAGGCTGTCGCGGCCGAACAGCGCCACGAACCAGGGAAGACCTGCCGCGGGCACGAAGCGGATATCCGTGGTGCCCTCGATCGGCAGGCGCAGCGCCGCCATATCGCCGATCGCCTGCGTGAACGCACGCGTAAAGGTCGAGGCGTTCTCGTCCACGCGCACCACGCTCTTGCGCCACACCCTGAGTGCGCGCACCGCCTCCGAAGACTCGTAGGCGTCGGCGCAAGTCTCGGGCGCGCCGGCCCATGTCTCGCCGTCGGCAAAGTCGTAGAACAGGCAAGCGTGCCAGGAAGCGCCGGGATCGAGCGCGATCGAGAAGGCGAGACAGCCGTTGGCGTGCCGCATCGCAGACGTGGCATTTCGAGCCGCGATGCGAAACGCCCGCGAGAAATCCTGGTTGCGGTAGCGCGTCGTGAGCGTCTGTTTCTGTGAATCCCAAACTGTCTCCGTCGCCCCGCGCGGCGTCACCCTGTCCGACTTCACTTCGAAAATGTCCGCGAAATCGCCCGAGATGGAAACCGACAGATGGAACGCGACGGGCGTTGTTGCGTAATTCGTAATATCCAGGTCCTCGTGCATGCCGCCGTCGAGACGACGGCTGATAACGAGGCCCAATGTGTTTTGCGGGATTTCCCCTTTTTCGCTGCGCATCTCCCTGTTGATGAGATGGATTCGTCCGACCGAGGGCGCAATGGCGCCGCCGCTCAGATGCAGCCAGTTCTCCTCATTGGCCGAAACCGACCATGAACTGATCAGCCGCGTGTCGAGATAATAAAGGCCGTCGCCGCCGCCGCTCTTGATCTGGCCATCATGGCCGCTCGCGATCACGGTGTAGCCCTCGTGCAGCGTGATATCGGACGACCCGACCTTGATCTCGAGCGTCACCGCTGATCTCCCCCTACGGAAGGCGCTGCGTCAGGCATGACCCGCGAGCGAAGATTCCTCTTCGAACGCGCCTTCCTCCTCCAGAACGCGCTGGGCGAGCCCGGTGTAATCGGTCTTGCCGGTGCCGAGCACGGGAATCTCCTCCACATGAAGAACGCGCCGCGGGATGGCGAGTTCATGAACACCGTGATTGTGGACCCAGCCGGCAAAGGTGGTGCGCTCGGCTTCGGGGCAGGTGGAGACCAGCAGAATCTGCTCGCCTTTTTTCGAATCGGGAACCGCCAGCGCGGCATGGCTGTACTCGGGCCACATCGCGGAGGCGCAGCTCTCGACCACCGACAAAGAAACGACTTCGCCGCCGATCTTCGCAAATCGCTTTAACCGGCCTTTGATCGCAATGTATCCGTCGGCGTCGATGGCCACGATATCGCCCGTGTCGTACCAGCCGTCCGGAACCGGCGCGATCGCGCCTGGCCGGTCGGGGCAGAGATAGCCCAGCATCACATTCGGCCCGCGGATGAGGAGACGGCCGGCATGGGGAATACCGGGCACCGGCTCGAGGCGGCTTTCGATGCCCTGCAAGAGGCGGCCGACGGTTCCCGCGCGGTTGGCGCCCGGCTGGTTGGCGGCGACCACCGGCGAGGCTTCGGTGACGCCATAGCCTTCCAGAAGCTCGACGCCGTATTTCTTGCGGACGAGCGCGCGGGTTTCATCGCGCAGGCGCTCGGCGCCGCACACAGCAAGCCTCAGGCTATCGAGATCGCCCGATTCGCCGGCGCGCGCATATTGCGAGATGAAGGTGTCGGTCGAGAGCAGGATGGTCGCGCGCGTTTCGCGGATGCGGCGGACGATTTCGCGCGGCTGAAGCGGCGTGGGATGCAGAATCGTCCTGATGCCGAGTAGCAGCGGCATCAAGACGCCCACCGTCAATCCGAAGCAGTGGAAGGTCGGCAGCGGATTGAACAGCACGTCGTTCGGATAGATCGCGAGATGCGAGCGGACCTGCTCGACATTCGCCAGCAGGTTCAGATGCGACAGCGCGACGCCTTTCGGCTCCCCTTCGGTGCCCGAGGTGAAAAGAAATACCGCGGGCGCGCCGTGTCGCGGGCGCGCGATGACAACGGACGGGAAGTATTGGCCGACGGCGGCGGCGGCCTTGTCGCCAAGCGACAGACCCGCGCGGACGTCCTCGAGATAGATGATCTTCGCTGAACTCTCGAGCGCGCAGACCAGTGCCTCGAATTTACCGACTTCGACGAAGCGGCGCGCGGTGATCACGCGCTTCACCTTCGCCATGTGCATGGCGGCCTTGATCGCCTGCACGCCCGCGGTGAAGTTCAGCATCGCCGGAACGCGGCCGTAAGCCGAGACGGCGAAAAACGAGATCACCGAGCCGGCCCCGGTCGGCAGCAGGATGCCGACGGCCTCGCCGCCATGTGTGCCCTTGTGCAGCGCATGGCCGAGCGCCAGCGCCGCGCGGGCGAGTTCGTCGTAGGTGAAGGTACGTCCGTCGCCGTCCACCAGCGCGGTCTTTTTGCCGCCAAAACTCCGCCTCGCTTCGACCAGTGCCTCGAACAGCGGTTTCTGCGCGCGCGGCAGATCGAAGGGGACAATCTCTTCGCCCGATGCCGCGGCGATGGTGCAAAGACTCACCGAGAAGACCTCATGAGGGCCAAGCTAGCTCAATTAAGCGCCGTTTTCCTCCCCCAACGTGGGGAGGAAAGGTGATTTTCGGCGGGCGCGGCTATATGTAACCCCCATGGCCATTGTCATCGACCAGGCAGCGAACGAGCGCCGCGCGCTCAGGCATCCGGAAAAGGCGCACCGCCCCGACACGCCGCTCCTGCGCAAGCCGGAATGGATTCGCGTGAAGGCGCCCGGCAGCCGCGAATACCAGGAAACGCGCGGCATCGTGCGCGAATTCGGGCTGCACACGGTGTGCGAAGAGGCCGGGTGTCCCAACATCGGCGAATGCTGGACGCACCGTCACGCCACCATGATGATCATGGGCAACACCTGCACGCGCGCCTGCGCCTTCTGCAATGTGCGCACCGGCCTGCCGGACCCCCTAGGTGCGACCGAGCCGGAGAACGTCGCGCGCGCCGTGGCGAAACTTGGGCTTCGTCATGTGGTCATCACGTCGGTCGATCGCGACGATCTGGACGACGGCGGGGCAGGGCATTTCGCGGCGGTGATCCGGGCGATCCGCGCCGCCACGCCGGCGACCACTGTCGAGGTGCTGACGCCCGATTTCCTGCGCAAGCCCGGTGCCGCCGAAATCGTCATGGCGGCGCGGCCCGATGTCTTCAACCACAATCTCGAAACGGTGCCGCGACTCTATCTGAGCGTCCGGCCGGGCGCGCGCTACTACACGTCGCTCCGTTTGCTCGAACGCGCGAAAGAGATCGCGCCCGACGGCTTCACCAAGTCCGGCCTGATGCTGGGGCTCGGCGAGGCCCGCGAGGAAGTGATGCAGGTGATGGACGACCTGCGCATGGCGGGCGTCGATTTCCTCACTCTCGGACAGTATCTTCAGCCGACGCGCAAGCACGCGGCCGTTGCGCGCTTCTGGACGCCGGAAGAATTTGCGGCTCTCGGTCAGATCGCGCGGGCGAAGGGATTTTCGATGGTTTCGGCAAGCCCGCTCACACGCTCGTCCTATCATGCGGATCAGGACTTCGCGGCGCTCAAGGCCGCGCGCGCTGCCGAGCTCTCGCGGACACCCTGATTGCCCGCCCATTCGGAAACACGCATCCTTCCGTATACGGCCGATCTCATGTTCGCAATCGTGGCCGATGTCGAGCGCTATCCGGAATTCGTGCCCTGGTGCGCGGGGCTGCGAATACTACGGCGCGAACCCGCTCCCTTCGGCGAGGTGATGTGGGCCGAAACGCTCGTCGGCTATCTGTCGCTGCGCGAACGTTATACGAGCCGCGTCGAGCTCGACCCCAGCGCACGCCGCATCGATGTCACGCAGACGGAAGGACCGTTCCGGCAGCTCGAGAATCACTGGCGCTTCGCACCCGTTCCCGGCGGCAGCCGCATCGACTTCTCGATCCTGTTCGAATTCCGGAGCCGGGTGCTCGGCCGTATCGCGGGCCCGGCACTGGGGCTCGTCATGAGCCGAATGACGGACGCTTTTGAGAAACGCGCGTCGGCACTCTCAGAGAAGACGTTGCAACAGGCGTAGCGCCGCCTCGGCGCTTTTCAGTCGGATCGCGGTGCGGCCGATCGCGCCGAATTCGTGCCTCCGGTGCAGTGTCTCTTTGCCCGCGCGCGCCGCGGCAATGTGCACAAGACCTACAGGCTTCTCGGCCGTGCCGCCGCCCGGTCCGGCGATTCCGGTCACCGCGACAGCGAGTTGCGCAGGCGTGCGTGCAAGCGCGCCTTCTGCCATCCGCCGCGCCACGTCTTCCGAGACCGCTCCGTTTTGCGAGATGAGGTCTCCGGGCACGCCCAGCAGTTCCACCTTTGCTTGATTTGAATAGGTGACAAAGCCGCGCTCGAACACCTCCGACGATCCGGGAATCTCGGTCAGCAGCGCAGCGACGAGACCGCCGGTGCAGCTTTCCGCCGTGGCGATCCGCACACCTTGCGCCCGCGCCCGATCGAGCACGTCAGCGGCAAGCGTCAAGAGTTTAGCGGCGAACATCACGGTGATAGCAGACGAAGTTGTGCGAGCAGCAAAAGCACAAGCCCGGCGAGGACGCCAGCGACCACGTCGTCGGCCATGATGCCGAGGCCGCCCGGCAGGCGTTCGGCGGCGCCGATCGGCCACGGTTTGAAAATGTCGAGCACGCGGAAAAGCACGAACGCAAGCGCGTAGCCGATCATGGTGCGCGGCGCGAACGCACAGGCGATAAACTGGCCCGCCACTTCGTCGATGACGCATTCGGACGGATCGGCCGCGCCGCGTTCGCGCGCATAGAGTTCGGCTGCCCAGCCGCCTGCGGCCATCGCGACGATCGCGGCACATAACACCAGCGCGTTTCCGCCCAACGCCGCAACACCGAAGGCCGCGAACACCGTCACGATGCTTGCGATCGTGCCCGGCGCGGGCCTGAGCCGCCCGAGACCGCCGAGCGTCGCAATAGCGGTTGACGGAGTCACGCCGCCGGCAGCCGGACAGTTGCAACCGCCTGTGCCGCCAGTCCTTCCCCGCGGCCCACAAATCCCATGCCTTCGGTTGTCGTCGCCTTCACGCTGACCCGGGAGATGTCGATCGCAAGAATCTCCGCGATGCGTGCGCGCATGGCTTCGCGGTGCGGCGCGATTTTCGGTTTCTCGCAGACGAGCGTCACGTCGCAATGGACGACCGCGCCATTCGGCTGCCGAACGAGATCGGCCGCATGAGCGAGGAAATGCGAGGACGGCGCGCCGCGCCAGCGCTCCTCCGTCGGCGGAAAATGCCGCCCGATATCGCCTGCGCCAATCGCGCCGAGAATGGCATCCGTCAACGCGTGAAGGCCCGCATCGGCATCGGAATGGCCCTCAAGCCCCGCGTCATGCGCGATGCGCACGCCACATAACCAGACGTGATCGCCCGTGGTGAACCGGTGGGCGTCGAATCCGAGTCCGGTACGGAACTCGCTCATGGTTTCGCCCAGCAGCTTCGCCGCATGAACCAAATCCTCTTCGGTGGTGATTTTCAGATTTGTATCCTCGCCGTCGATGCGCGTGATCGCGAGACCCGTCCTTTCTGCAATCGCCATATCGTCCGTCGCTTCGGCTCCCGTCCAGCCCCAGTGCGCTTCCAACAAAGACTCGAACCGGAAGCCTTGTGGCGTCTGGGCGCGATAAAGTCCCTCACGCGAGACGGTCGTCCAAGCGCCCTGTTCCTTCCGTTTCAAAGTGTCGGTAACCGCGAGGAGGGGAACGGCTGCCACGGCACCCGATATAAGCGCGGCGATCACGCGACGGATGAGCGCCTGTGATACGAGTGGCCGCGCCGCATCGTGCACCAGCACGAAATCGGGAGCATGCGATTCGAGTGCGGCAAGTCCGTTGCGTACGGAATCCTGTCGCGCCACGCCGCCCGTCGCGTAGGCAAGGCGCGGAAGACAGGCGAGCACGCGCTCGCAGTCCGGCCGGCGCTCTGCAGCCGCGACCACGACGATAGTGCCGATTTCAGGCAGGGCCGCGAAAGCCTCAACGGAGCGCCGGAGCACGGGAATCCCAACGAGCGGCCGGAACTGTTTGGGCAATCCGCCCCCCGCCCGCTGTCCCTGGCCCGCGGCAACAATTACGGCGGCGATTTTGGGCATCTGTGGTTGGTTCTCGCCTCGGATCGGCACGTTGCGTGCTTCGATCCGCCTTCGCCAAGGCTACGGCGGACCATTAGAGGGCTCCGACCCGCCGAAGCTTGAGCATAGGCGGACAGGCTCAGCGTGAGGGAAGTTTTATTGCCATCATGCCAATGCGATTACAAATCTCCTCATCCTGAGCTTGCCCGCCTACACTAAAGTTTCGGCGGGTTAGCGCGAAACTCGTCCGCCGAAGCCTTGGCGCAGGCGGATCGAAGCACGCACTATGCCCATGCCAGGCATCGTCACGCCCGCCTCGACCGCGTGCCCGGCTCCTGGCGGGGCATGGCCTGCACATCGGGCACGGCGGGCGGCGGCAGGCTCATCGCGCGATCTTCGGCGAGATGCAGCGCCTGTTCGGTCTCCGGCAGCACCGGCACGTCGGGCCGCGGCGCTTCGCCGAAACCGAACGCAGCCGTGAGATCGCCGCAGGTGTCGCGCCGCCATTTGCTCAGATTCGCGACTTCGACGCCGAAGCGCGCCTCGATCAGGCGCAGGGTGGAGGTGTGGTCGAAGGTGTGTCCGCACACATAGCCGCCGCGGGTGAATGGGGAAACCACCAGGCAGGGCACGCGAAAGCCGAGGCCGATCGGCAGCCCGTCAACGAACTCGGCTTTCGTGCCCGGTTCCGGCACCGGCGGCACAACATGGTCGAACAAACCGTCGTTCTCGTCATAATTGATGATCAGCGCAGTTTTCGCCCACAGCGCCGGATTCGCCCATAATGCTTCCAGCACCTGGCGCGTGTGATCCTCGCCCGCTGCCGGCAGATAATCGGGATGTTCGGAGACGGTCGAGGGCGGCACGATCCATACGACTTGCGGAATGTTGCCGGTCTTCAGGTCCCAGAGAAGCTCGAAGAAGGGCCGGTCGCGCATCGCGTTCTCGTAGAGCGACGAGCGGTGCGAGGCGTGCTTGAACTGCGTGAAGTACTGGCAGGAATTGCAGCCGTAATCGTCGATATCGTGATACACGCGCCAGGTGATTCCGGCGCGCTCGAGGCGCTCGGGATAGGTTTCCCAGCTGTAGTTGCGGCCACCGTTGCGGATCGCCGGCCCGCCATTCGCGCCGTCGGGATCGATGGTGCCCGTCATCAGATAGAACCGGTTGGGATCGGTGGGGCCGAAGATGGAGCAGTGATAGCCATCGCAGAGCGTGAAGGCATCGGCGAGCGTGTAATAGAGCGGCAGATCGGCGCGTGTGAGATAGCCCATCGTCAGCGGCGCGGATTTGCCCGCGCTCCTGTGCGCCGCGATCCAGTTGTTCATCGCGCCGCCGTTCCATGACGCGTGCTGCGCCTCCCAGGTATGGCTGAGATCGTGCAGGCGCTGAGCGTTCGTCTTCAGCGTGTCGAGATGGAAGGGAAGCACATAGCCGTCGCGAGCCTTGGGATCTGCCTGCCGAAAAGGCGAACTGCCATCGGGCCGCACGGCTTTCGCGTCGTCGAAGCCGCGCACGCCGGAAAGCGTGCCGAAGTAATGATCAAAGGAGCGGTTCTCCTTCATCAGGATGACGATATGATCGATATCGCTGAGCTTCGAGGCCCGCGCGCCCTGCGCCAGCGCGCCCGCGAACGGCAGAGCCACGAGACCCGCGGCGGCGACCGCGCCCTCCAGAAGCTGTCGGCGGGGAATATCGATCATCTACGCGGCGATTACGCTAATTTTTCCTGCAGATCTCGAGCGGGGTTTCTTCCGAATCGATATCTCAACATCCCGATCCAGCGCTGTCAGAAAAATCATGAGCCGCTCGACAGAGAATCCGTCGAGCCTGTAGTGCAGCAGCGCGGATATTTTGGGCTGGTTGATCTTGAGAAGATCGGCGGCGGCCGCCTGGGTCAGACGCCTTTGTCCGATAATTTGGTTGATGGCGTAGGCCAACCGCAGCTTCGTCTGGCGTTCCTCCGAGTCGGGGAAAGACAAATCGGCAAACACATTGCCGGTGCCCTGGATGACTCCCTCGCTGTCTGTTTCACGTTTTCTTGCCATAGCGCGCTTCGTAATCCTCTTGTGCAACCCTCAATCGTCGTCCGACCAGCTCCACGTCACCGCGGACTTTCCCATCTCGCCGACAACGGGTCTCGGAAATGTCAGAAAGTCCCGCTTGGCGGAACCGACCCATGCAACGGGCTTCTCGCCCTTGACCTTGACCTTGACGCGCCATAACTATCCCAGAATAAGGATAACAGCAAGGCCGCAAGGAGAACGTTCTGTCGAGCCGGGTGCAAGCTGTCCCGTTCTTCGGGCGTACTATCCCAGATTAAACCACTCGTTCCGCTCTGGTTGCCACGGTCGGGCAGTCCAGATCTGCCGATGCGCATACGGGCGTGAGGCCGGCCTGCAACAGAGGCCCGCCGCGGGCGTTTTCTTCTTCGAAGGAGAAACGCCAGATCGGGAGTTCGTGACGATGGCGAACGCCAGCAAAAAAACGTGTCGGAGCGGGCGCGCAGGGCAAAGGTGGTGGCAGCGGCGCAGGGACGGTTCGCGCCCGCGGCGGGATCGGTGCCAACGCCGCCCTCTCGAACCGCGACAAGGAGCGGCACCACAAACCCGGCCTGCCGAAATCGCGCAGCCAGGACAGCAAACGCATTCAGTCAGATCAGCTGCAGGATACGGAATCCAACCAGGGTGGAGAATGAGCGATGCCAAAACATCTCAAGCGTAAATCGCCCACGGATGCCGATCTGAAATCCAACCCTTTGATTGGCGGCAGCAAGGGCGTGCGGAGCGCCGGTCTGACGCCGGACGAGTTGGAAGAGGTCCAAGGCGAAAACACGATCGAAGGCGACACCGAGAATGACGTCACGCCGCAGGGCGGCATCGGGAAGAACGAGACGCTGCGCGGCGGTTCGCGCCGCTGAAGGAGTTTCCCATGACATTTGCACTGAGCAGTCCGGCCTTCGCGGCCAACGGCAAGATCCCGCAGACCCACGCGCAGGCAGGGCGCAACATCTCGCCGCCGCTTTCCTGGTCCGGCGTTCCCGAACAGGCAAAAAGCCTCGTCCTCATCGTCGAAGACCCCGATGCGCCGGTGGGCACGTTCACGCATTGGGCGGCCTATGACATCCCGCCCGACCGGCGCGAGTTGCCCGAGGCGGCCCATGGTCTCAAACAGGGCCGGAACGACATGGGCCACGCGCGCTACGACGGGCCGAAACCGCCCAAGGGCCACGGATTGCACCATTATCATTTCCGCCTCTCGGCTCTCGACGTGCCGTCGCTGGATTTGCCCGCCGACGCCAGCTATCGCGAGATCAAGGCGGCCGTGCGCGGCCACACCCTCGCCGAAACGGAACTGGTGGGCACCTTCGAGACCCACTGAACGAGCAAGCCAGCGGCAATAGCCGGCCGCTTCGTAATTCACGGGAAAACGTCGGAATCGGCATCGGATCGCGAACGCAGTCCGCGCGGCATTCTTGCAACAGGCTGTGGCTTGGGTACACTGACCGGCAACGGGTGCCGGGCGGTCCGGCGGGCGGGGTAGCGGCAGGCCTGAATGGCGACAACCAATGCGGTCGGTCCGCCCGTGCGTACCGGCCTGTGGCAGGTGATTCGGGCCGCGTCGCGCCCGTCACGGCTCGCGGGAGGCGTCGGCCTTCTCGCCGTGACTTCGGGCATCATCACCTACGCCACGGTCACGGGCCTGGTGCCCTATCATCCCACGTCGGCGGCGCTGATTGCGCTCCTGCTCAGCAATCTCCTGCTGGTCCTGTCACTCGGCGCGCTGATCGCCTGGCGGCTGGTGCGGCTGTGGATCGACCGCCGTTCGGGCATTGCAGGCGCGAAGCTGCATGTGCGCCTCGTCGTGATCTTCAGCGCCATCGCCGTCATCCCGGCGATTCTCGTCGCTGTGTTTGCAGCGGTGTCGCTCGATCTCGGGCTCGAGGCGTGGTTTTCGGCGCGCGTGAAAGCGGCGCTCGGGAACGCGGTGCATGTCGCAGAACGCTACGTGCAGAGCAGCGAAAGCCAGATCGTGGGCGATGCCTACGAAATCGCGAACGGCATCGAGCACGATCCCGAACTGTTCGATCCCGACAATCGCGTACGACCCGACAAGCTGTTCACCAAGCTGGCGACGCTGACCACGGACCGCGGCCTGCAGGCCGCCTACATCATCGATTCGCACGGCCACGTCCTCGGTAGTACCAAACAGCGCTTTTTGCCCGATCTCGCGCCGCCAAAGCCCGGAGACATCCGCCAGGCGTCGCACGGAACGATCGTGATCGACGCCAACGCGAAAATCGGGGTGGTGCGCGCGCTGATCCGCATGCAGGCGCTCAACGACGCCTATCTGCTCGTCGTGCGCACCGTCGATCCGCAGGTACTGTCCTACTATCAGCGCACGGTGGATGCGGTTTCGGAATACAAACGGCTCGAGCAGAACCGCTCCCAGGTGCAGCTCGTTTTCGCGGCGCTCTACGGCGCTGTGTCGCTGCTCATATTGCTCGCCGCGATCTGGCTGGGGTTGTGGGCGGCGAACAATCTCGTGCGCCCCATTTCGCGGCTCATCGGCGCAGCCGAACGGGTCAGCCGCGGCGAACTCAAGGTGCGCGTCGAAGTCGATCGGGATGACGACGAGATGGGCACGCTTGCGCGCGCCTTCAATCGCATGACTGCCGAGCTCGACAGCCGCCGCGGTGAACTGATGCGCGCCAACCGCCAGCTCGACGAACGCCGCCGCTTCACCGAAGCCGTCCTCGCCGGCGTGAGCGCTGGCGTCATCGGGCTCGATTCGGAAGGAAATGTGACGATCGTCAACCGTGCGGCGGCGCGGCTTCTCAATGCCGAGCCGGAAGAACTGGAAGGCCGGCATTATGCGGAAGCCGTGCCCGAACTCGCCGGCATCGTGCGCCGCGCGCTGAACGAGCCCATGACGCGGGCGAGCGGCGAGGCGACGCTCCGGCGCGGCGGCACCGTGCGTAGTCTGAGCGTACAGGTGGCGGGCGAGGCCGGCGCGGACGAAACGGGATTCATCGCCACCTTCGACGACATCACCGATCTGGTTTCTGCGCAGCGCACGGCGGCCTGGGCCGATGTCGCACGCCGCATTGCGCACGAGATCAAAAATCCGCTCACCCCCATCCAGCTCTCGGCCGAACGGTTGAAGCGCAAATACGGGCGCGAGGTCTCGACCGATCCCGAGGTGTTTCGCCAGTGCACCGACACGATCATCCGCCAAGTCGGCGATATCGGGCGCATGGTCGACGAGTTCTCCTCCTTCGCGCGCATGCCTTCGCCCAAGATGCGCCCCGAAATCGCGCAAGAGCTGGTGCAACAGGCTGTTTTCCTGCAGCGTGCCGTGCAGCAGCAGACCGATTTCGAGATTCTGGGCGGAATGCCCCCCATCCGCTTCGATTGCGACGGGCGCCTGGTCTCGCAGGCGCTCATCAATGTGCTGAAGAACGCCTGCGAAGCGATCGAGGCGCGGCTGGCCGCTGGCGCGGAAGAGAGAGGGCACATTACTGTCAGCATCGCGACGGAGGGGCCGCGTGTGGTGTTCCGCGTCACCGACAATGGTATTGGCCTGCCGCAGGCCGAGCGCCACCGCCTCACCGAACCCTATGTCACGACGCGCGCGAAAGGTACGGGGCTCGGTCTCGCCATCGTGCGCAAGATCGTCGAAGAACATGGCGGCGAGATTCTGATTCTCGATCGCGAAAATGATGAACCGGGCGCAGAAGTGCGTCTCGGATTTCCGTTGAAGCAGAAGACATCACGTGGAATGGAGCTGGGTGAACGGGATGAGCAAGAACGGATCGTTGATCGCGCCTGAACTGCTGGTGGTGGACGACGAAGAGGATATCCGCGAGCTGATCGCGGGTATCCTGCGAGACGAGGGCTATACCGCGCGCGTGGCCGCGGACAGCGAGACCGCGCTCGCGGCGGTGCGTCAGCGCCGGCCGCAATTGGTCATACTCGACATCTGGCTGCAGGGGAGCCGCCTCGACGGAATCCAGGTGCTCGACATGTTGAAGCGCGATCATCCGGACATGCCGGTGGTGATGATCAGCGGCCACGGCACGATCGAAACCGCGGTGGCATCGATCAAGAAGGGTGCCTACGATTTCATCGAAAAGCCGTTCAAGGCCGACCGGCTGATCCATGTCACTGCGCGCGCGCTCGAAGCGGCGCGGCTCAAGCGCGAAGTGCAGGAACTGAAGCTCAAGGTGGGCGACGATCTCGAACTCGTGGGCGCCTCGTCCGCCATTGGACAGCTGCGCCAGCTCATCGACAAGGTCGCGCCGACGGGCAGCCGCATCCTGATCACGGGGCCAGCCGGCTCCGGCAAGGAACTGGTGGCGCGGCTCATCCACGCCCATTCGCGGCGCGCGGGCCATGCCTTCGTCGCGATCAACTGCGCCACCATGGCGCCCGAGAAGATCGAATCCGAACTGTTCGGCGAAGAGAGCGCCGACAGTCCGCGCAAGATCGGCCTTCTCGAGCTCGCGCACAATGGCACGCTGTTCCTCGACGAAGTGGCCGACATGCCGCTCGAAACCCAGGGCAAGGTGTTGCGCGTGCTGGTCGAGCAGAGTTTCCTGCGCGTCGGCGGCACCACGCGCGTGCAGGTGGACGCGCGCATCGTCTCCTCGACCACGCGCGAACTCAGAACCGAGATTGCGACGGCCGAATTCCGGGAAGATTTATATCACCGGCTGAACGTCGTGCCGGTGCGGGTGCCGTCGCTCTGCGAGCGGCGCGACGATATCCCGCTGCTCGTGATGCACTTCATGAAGCGCCTGTCGGTCGCCTCGGGACTTGCCATGCGCGAAATCGGCGACGACGCGATGGCGGTGCTGCAGGCGCACAACTGGCCGGGTAACGTCCGGCAACTGCGCAACATCGTCGAGCGGCTCCTGATCCTGGCGAGCGACGATGCCGTGCAGGCGATTTCGGCCGATCTGCTGCCCGCCGATTTCGGCGCGGGCACGGGCTGGGCGAACGGCGCGTCCGGCGATCTCGTCATTTCGCTGCCGCTGCGCGAAGCGCGCGAAATCTTCGAGCGCGAATATCTGGTGGCGCAGATCAACCGCTTCGGCGGCAACATCTCGCGCACGGCAGCCTTTGTGGGCATGGAGCGCTCGGCGCTGCACCGGAAGCTGAAATCGCTCGGCGTGGGACCCGTAGGCCGCGAGCAGACCGTCAATGCGTGAGCGCGCGCCGGTTGGACGCGTTGCCTATGTGGACGGGCGCTATCTGCGCCACGACCTTGCCTCTGTGCACATCGAAGACCGCGGACTGCAATTCGCGGATTCCATCTACGAAGTGTTCGGCCTGTTCGGCGGTCACATCTACGACGAGGAAGAACATCTCGACCGGCTTGAACGCTCGCTTGGCGAGATCGCGATTTCCATGCCGATGGCGCGGACGCCCCTCAAGCTTGTGCTGCGCGAGATCGCGCGCCGCAACCGGATCGTCGATGGTCTCATCTATCTCCAGATCACGCGCGGCGCCTTCCGCCGCGACCACGCGATTCCCGCCTCGCGCAGGCGGCCGACGCTCGTGCTGATGGCGCGACCGATGGATGCCAAAGCGTTCGAGAAGAAGCGCGAAACAGGCATTGCCGTCGTCACGCGTCCCGACCAGCGCTGGGCGCGTTGCGATATAAAATCGACGGCGCTGCTACCCAACATTCTCGCCAAGACGGCAGCACGCGACGCGGGTGCCTGGGAAGCCTGGCTGACGGACCACGAGGACCGCATCACCGAAGGCTCCTCCACGACCGCCTGGATCGTTGACGCGAAAGGGCACCTCGTTACGCGCGATCTCGACAACGCGGTTCTGCCGGGCGTTACCCGACGCGTGCTCTCCGATGTCGCGGCCAGCGCGCAAATGCCGATCGTAGAGCGCCGCTTCACACGCGAGGAGGCGCTAACGGCGCGCGAAGCATTCATCACCGCGGCGACCATCGGCGCGCTTCCCGTGGTCATGATCGACGGCCAACCGGTAGGCGAGGGCAGGCCCGGGCCCGTCGCCCGTCGCTTGCAGGAACTCTACCGCCGCGAGGCGGCGCGGAAAGCGGACGGTGGGGCGACCGAACTTTAGGTCTTCGCGAACACCCCGGATACAACTATAGTACGGCGTTTCAGCGAGGGGCTGGAGCCAAGAACAGACAGCGGTTCATCATGACCGAACGACAACAAAACCTTCAGGACACTTTCCTCAACGCGGTCCGCAAGAGCAAATCACCGGTAACAATCTTCCTCGTCAACGGCGTGAAGCTGCAGGGCATCATCACCTGGTTCGACAATTTCTGTGTTCTCCTGCGCCGCGACGGAAATGCCCAGCTTGTCTACAAGCACGCGATTTCGACGGTGATGCCTCTGGGGCCGATTCAGCTCCAGGAAATCGAGCCCGCGGCGCTGGAGTCAGCCTGAGCACCGTCCGCCGAAAAGCCGCGGCGCAGAATGTCGCCCGCCATACGGGCGCCATCGTCCTCCATGTCGAACCCAAGCGGCGCCAAGGTTCCGGCGTGCTGCGCGACGCCGAAGCACGGCTCGCCGAAGCGGTAGGTCTCGCCGCGGCTATCGGTCTCGATATTCTCGCGCGCCACATCGTGCCGCTTCCGTCCACGCGCCCGGCGACGCTGATCGGGAAGGGCAAAGTCGAGGAGATTGCCGCGGAAGCGCGCGCACTCGCTCCCGAGGTGATCGTAGTGAATGCCGCGCTCAGCCCGGTGCAGCAGCGCAATCTCGAAAAGGCCTGGAATGCGAAGGTGCTCGACCGCACCCAGCTGATCCTCGAAATCTTCGGCGAGCGGGCGCGCACGCGGGAAGGGCGGCTGCAAGTCGAACTCGCCCATCTCACTTGGCAGAAAAGCCGGCTCGTGAAGAGCTGGACTCATCTCGAGCGCCAGCGCGGCGGCTTCGGGTTCCTGGGCGGACCAGGCGAGACGCAGATCGAGACCGACCGCCGTCTGATCGGCGAGCACATCGCGAGGATTCGCCGCGAACTGGAGTCTGTCAAACGCACGCGCGGGCTGCACCGCCGCGCGAGGAAGCGCGTGCCGTATCCTGTTGTCGCGCTCGTGGGTTATACCAATGCGGGCAAATCCACGCTGTTCAACACCCTGACAAAATCCGCGGTCGAAGCGCGCGACATGCTGTTTGCGACGCTCGACCCCACCATGCGTGGGCTCCGTCTGCCCGGCGGGCGTCCGATCGTGATCTCCGACACGGTCGGCTTCATCGCCGATCTCCCGATCGAGCTCGTCGCTGCGTTTCGCGCGACTCTCGAAGAAGTGCTCGAAGCCGATATTGTCGTCCATGTGCGCGATGCGGCGCATGAGGAATCGGAGGCGCAGAAGGCGGATGTTCTCGAAGTGCTGGCCGAACTTGGAATCGAGGCGGACGGCGACCGCCGCATTCTCGAAGTGCTGAACAAGATCGACCTATTGCCGCCGGCAGCGCGCAAGGGATTGCGGGCACGGAATGGTTCGGGCCCGGTCGCGATTTCCGCGCTGACAGGCGAAGGCATTCCCGATTTCCTGCACCGGATCGAAGACCTGCTCGACCGCGACGCGCTGACATTCGCGCTGCAGCTTGCGTCGGATGACGGCGAGGGCCTCGCCTGGGCCTACCGCCACGGCCGCGTGCTCGCCCGCCGTGACGGCGCGCGCGGCATCGATCTCACGCTCGCGATCGATCCCGCCGAATTGCCGCGTTTCGAAAGCCGCTACGGGGAGCGGTTGTCCTTCAACAAGGAAATCCGCCGCGCGTCGTAGGTTTCAGCACGCATTGTAAGCCCATTGTCACTCCCGCCCCCCCGCTCCGTTGTCATTCCCGCCCCTCCATTGTCATTCCCGCGCAAGCGGAACCCAGAGCGCTGAACTCTGCGAGTGGTTACGTGAAAGAGAATGTCGCGCTCGCGACCAACCTTCGAGGCCGCGAATCTGGGTTCCTGTACCCGTGACGACGATCTTGTCGCTGTTAAGCTGACGGGATTGGGTCATCTGTCGGGAGCACCATGGGTTCCTGTGCCATTGAGCACCCAAGCGGGACATGTGCCCCGGCAGATTGGCTGCGACGGACG
>DASXYZ010000063.1:0-112161 GCA_036502185.1 Rhizomicrobium sp. | reverse complement strand
CTCAGCCCACGCGGCAAATGCGGCTCAAGCCCCTTCCATTGCCGGTCATTCAACCAGAACAGACCTTCACGCATGCTTCTCCCCTGCGAATCAGTTCGCAGTCAAAGAATCACCGGACGCGGATTAGGTACAGACCCTAGCGGGCTTGCCGCTCGAGGGCATCGAAAACCGTCTTCGCGTTCCGGAAGCGCGCGCTGCCCCACGGCGCCGCGCACCCGAGTCGCTGGAACCGGCGCGGCGCTCGTCACGTTCTCGAAAGAATTGGTCTGTCGAGGGGCTCGCGATTGTTTCGCGCGATCTCAGGTTGGGCCGTGGCGGAAAGCGTTTGCGATCATGTGGTTGCGATTCTCCAGGAATGGGGAGTGGATACCGTGTTCGGGCTTCCCGGCGACGGCATCAACGGTCTTGTCGAAGCCTTCCGGAAAGCACAGGACAAGATCCGCTATGTCCATTGCCGGCACGAGGAATCGGCGTCGCTGGCGGCCTGCGCCTATGCGAAATTCACGGGCCGGCTCGGCGTCTGCTTTTCCACGGCGGCGCCCGGCGCGGTGCATCTGCTGAACGGTCTCTACGACGCCAAGATCGACGGCGCGCCGGTGCTGGCGATCACCGGCATGACCTATCACGACCTGATCGGCACGCATTACCTCCAGGACATCAACCAGGATTATCTCTACCAGGACGTCGCCATCTACAATCAGCGCGTCATGGGGCCGGCCCATGTCGAAAACGTGATGCATTTCGCGGCGCGCGCGGCGCTCGCCAATTCCGGCGTCGCCCATGTGGCGATTCCGATCGACATCCAGGTAATGCCGGCAAGCGCGGAGCGCCGTTTCAAGCGCAACGTCAAGGGCCATGCTTCCGCGAGCTATCAGCCGCTGAAACGCACGCCCGATCCCGAGTTGATCGAACAGGCGGCGCAACTCCTGAATGGCTGCAAGAAACTCGCGATCCTTGCGGGCGCCGGCGCGCGCGGCGCGGGGCGCGAGCTCGAACAGGTGGCCGAGCGGCGTGCGGCGCCGATCGTGAAAGCCCTGCTCGGCAAGGATTGCGTGCCCGATGACGGCGCGTATTGCATCGGCGGCATCGGAGTCGTCGGCACGCGCGCGGCGGTCAACGCCTTCAAGGCCTGCGACGGATTCCTCATCGTCGGCAGCTGCTTTCCGTACATCGAATTCCTGCCCAAGCCGGCGCAGGGGCCTTGCGTGCAGATCGACCACAAGCCGGAGCACATCGGCCTGCGCCATCCCGCCGATATCGGTCTTGTCGGCGATGCGCAGGCGACGCTGCGGGCGCTTCTGCCGAAGCTATCCGCGAACGGCGACAACAGCTTCCTGAAAACGGCGCAGGCCGACATGAAAGAATGGCGCGCGCTGATGGAGGAGCGCGCGAGTTCCGATCACAAACCGATGTGCCCGCAGGTCGTCACCCGCCATCTTCCGGAACTGCTCGACGACAACGCCATTGTGTGCGGCGATTCCGGAACCGTCACGACGTGGGCCGCGCGCATGGAATTGCGCGCCGGCCAGAAATTCTCCCTCAGCGGGACGATGTGCTCGATGATGGCGGCACTGCCCTATTCCATCGGCGCGGCGAGCGCCTTTCCCGGTCGCCAGGTGGTGGCGTTTACCGGCGACGGCTCGCTGACCATGATGATGGGCGAGCTTGCAACCCTCGTGCAGTACCAGCTGCCGGTGAAGGTCGTGGTGATGAAGAACAACACGCTCGGCCTCATCAAATGGGAGCAGATGCTCTATCTGGGCAATCCGGAATACGGTGTCGATCTGCACCCGGTCGATTTTGTGAAGGTCGCCGAGGCCTGCGGTGCGCAAGGCGTGCGCATCGAGGAGCCATCGCGCTGCCGCGAACAGCTGAAGGACGCGCTCGCAAAGCCCGGGCCCGTTCTCGTGGAATGTATCGTCGATCCGCTTGAGCCGCCGTGGCCGCCGGTCGTCACCACCGACGAACAGAAAAAGCTTCTGAAGGCCATGGCGCGCGGCGAGGCGAACCGGACGCCCATCGGCCTGACCATGGGGCGGCACGCGGTGCAGGAATTCGATTTCGCGGCGAGCCCGTTCGGCATCGCGGGCCGCCTCGCCGACAAGATCACGGGCAAGAGCGGCGACGAGGATTAGCTTGGGGTCGGCATGCTTCGACAGGCTCATGCTTCGACAGGCTCATGCTTCGACAGGCTCAGCATGAGGAACAAAAAGCGCTCCTCACCCTGAGCTTGTCGAAGGGTGAGCTTGTCGAAGGGTGAGCTTGTCGAAGGGTGAACGTGTCGAAAGGCGAGGCGATTCCGATGATCGGTCGCGGCACGAATACAACACAGCCGGGCGCTGCGGAGCGGAAGCGCAACCGTGCGGCGGCGCGCGATCTCGAGCACGCGCTGCGCAAGCGCGTGAACGGCGAAGTCCGCTTCGATGCGGGATCGCGCGCGCTCTACGCGACGGATCTGTCGATCTACCGCCACGTGCCCGTTGGCGTGGTGCTGCCGCGCGACACCGACGACGTGGAAGCCGCGGTCGCTGCCGCGCGCGCGCAGAACGTGCCGATTCTCGGCCGCGGCTGCGGAACGAGCCTCTCCGGCCAGACCTGCAACGTCGCGCTGGTGATCGATTTTTCCAAATACATGAACCGGCTGGTGGCGCTCGAGCCCGACGCGAAACTCGCGCGTGTCGAGCCTGGTCTCATCAACGATCAGTTGCGCAATGCGGCCAAGGCGCACGGCCTGACCTTCCCGCCCGATCCGGCGACACACAAATACTGTACGCTGGGTGGCAATATCGGCAACAATTCCTGCGGCGCGCATACGGTGATGGGCGGGAAGACCGTCGACAATGTCGTCGAGCTCGACATTCTCACCTACGACGGCCAGCGGCTGCATGTCGCCGCGACATCCGACGACGATTACCATCTCGTCCAGCGCGCGGGCGGGCGCAAGGCGGAAATCTACCGCCGGCTGAAGGCGCTTGCCGAGCGCTACGGCGAAGAAATCCGCGCGCGCTATCCGCACATCCCGCGCCGCGTCTCGGGCTACAATCTCGACGATCTGCTTCCCGAGAAAGGCTTTCACGTCGCGCGCGCGCTGGTCGGTTCGGAAAGCACCTGCGCGCTGACGCTTGGTGCGACCGTGCGGCTCGTCGATTTCCCGCCCGCGCGTGCGCTCGTGGTGCTTTCTTATGACGATGCGCCCTCGGCCGCCGATGAAGTCACGGAAATCCGCGAACTTTCGCCGCTCGCGCTCGAAGCGTTCGAGCGCCATGTGATCGACAATCTCAAACGCAAGGGCAAACCAGTGCCCGGCGCGCGTCTCTTGCCTGAAGGCGGCGCCTGGCTGCTCGTGGAATTCGGCGGCGAGAACCAGAAGGCCGCGAATGCTGCGGCCGAGCGTGCGTTCAGGAAACTGAAGCGCGCGGGCACACACGCACGCGACATGCGGCTTTTCGAAAGGGAAGAAGACCAGACGGCGATCTGGGAAATCCGCGAAGGCGGCGTCGGCGCAAGTCACATTCCGCTCGATGAGGAAGCGTGGCCGAGTTGGGAAGACGCAGCGGTCCCGCCCGAAAGACTCGGCGATTATCTGCGCGACTTCGACAAACTGAACAAGCGCTTCGGGTATCGTTACACGCTGTTCGGCCATTTCGGCGACGGCTGCGTGCACGCGCGCATGACGTTTGGGCTCCGCAACGCAGAGGGCGTGCGGAAATTCCGCAGCTATATGGAAGAGGCTTCCGATCTTTGCCTCGCGCACGGCGGCTCGCTCTCGGGCGAGCACGGCGACGGGCAGGCGAAAGGCGAATTGCTGCCGAAGATGTTCGGCAACGATCTTATCGAGGCCTTCCGCGAATTCAAGGCGATCTGGGATCCGGGCTGGCGGATGAATCCCGGCAAGATCATCGACGCGCAGCCTCTCGATGCCGATCTCAGGCTCGGCCCCGACTACGTGCCGAAATCGGTGCATACGCATTTCCGCTTTCCGGAGGATAACCATTCCTTCGCGCGCGCGACCGAACGCTGCTTCGGCGTCGGCAAGTGCCGCGCGCTCGGTGGTCAAACCATGTGCCCGAGTTTCCAGGCGACGCGCGAGGAGAAACATTCCACACGCGGCCGCGCCCATCTGCTGTTCGAAATGATGCGCGGCGACACGATCACAAAGGGGTGGCGCAGCAAGGCGGTGCGCGAGGCGCTCGATCTCTGCCTGCAATGCAAGGGCTGCAAGCACGATTGCCCGGTGTCGGTGGACATGGCGACGTACAAGGCCGAGTTCCTGTCGCATTACTACGAAGGGCGTTTGCGCCCGCGTGCGGCCTACAGCATGGGGCTGATCTTCTGGTGGTCGCGTCTCGCGATGCTGGCGCCCGGCCTTGTCAACGCGGCAGTGCGCGCGCCGCTGCTCGGGCCGTTTGTGAAATGGCTCGCGGGATTCACCCAGGCGCGCGAGGCGCCGGCCTTCGCGCGAGAGAGCTTCCAGGATTGGTGGACGCGGCATGGGCGGCCGCGCGCCAACGATCCCACGTTGCCTGCCGTCGTGCTATGGCCGGACACGTTCAACAACTACTTTCTTCCCGGCACCCTGAAAGCCGCGCTACGCGTGCTCGAGGACGCGGGCTACCGCGTCGTGGTGCCGAAGGCGCGGCTCTGCTGCGGCCGGCCGCTCTACGATTACGGCATGCTCGCGCTGGCACGTGCGAAGCTCGAACGAATCCTCGACGTGCTGCGGCCCGCGATCCGCGCCGGGCATCCGGTCGTCGTTCTCGAACCGAGCTGCCTCTCCGTGTTTCGCGACGAGATGAGCAATCTGTTGCCTGACGATCCGGATGCGCAGCGTCTCTCGGAGCAGGCGAAGACATTAGGCGAGGTCTTGCTCGGAAAGCCCGGCTGGCAGCCGAAACGGCTGGACCGCAAGGCAGTGCTGCACCTGCATTGTCACCACAAATCCATTCTCGATCCAAAGACGGAACACACGGTGCTTGAGAAACTGGGCCTCGAACTCGAAAAGCCGCCGGTCGGCTGTTGCGGTCATGCTGGCTCGTTCGGATACGAGGCCGAGCATCACGAGGTGTCGATGCAGATTGCCGAGCAGGTGCTTCTGCCCAAAGTGCGCAAGACCTCGCGCGACACGATCGTGATCGCCGACGGCTTCAGCTGCCGCGAACAGGTGAAACACGGCACAGGCCGCTGGGCCATGCATCCGGCCGAAGTTCTCGCACTCGCGCTGGAAGAGCAGGTTTCCACCGAAGCTCCCGAGCGCCGCTATCTCGAACCCGCCGCCAAAGCCGACCGCGCTGCCCTCGCCGCCAGCGCAGGGATCGGCGTAGCACTCGCAGTGCTTGTCCTGCGCTTCGCAGTATCGCGGCGGGAGTAAAAGGCGCCAGAATGTTGGTTACGCTCATGCTTCGACAGGCTCAGCATGAGGTGAATTTCCTCACCCCGAGTTTGTCGAGGGGCGACAGGCTCAGCATAAGGGAAGTGGTAATGTCACCAATTCCGATGCCATCACAGCTCTCCTCATCCTGAGCCTGTCGAAGGACGCACAGTGTCGATGCAAGTACCCCGACGTGCTTCGCGCATCTCAGCCTTCGCGCAGGGCGGCGGCGACGGGCTGGCGCGCGGCGCGGATCGCGGGGAACAGTCCGCCAGCGACTCCCATGCCAAGTGCGAGCAACAGCGCGATGAAGATGGCGGATGGCGTAATGGCGAGGCGGAACGATACCAGCCAGCCACCCATGAGAGTGCTTGTCTCCAGACCGCCGAATGCAATCACGGCCAAAGCGACTCCGATCACGCCCCCCGCCAGAGCCAGAAGCACGGCTTCGGACAAGATGGCGGCCAGTACCGGAAAGCGTGAGAAACCCAGCGCACGCAGCACCGCCAATTCGCCGCTACGACTCGCCACATTGGCATACATGATGTTGAGCGCTGCAAAGATGGCGCCCGCTGCCATCAAAATCGTGATCACGCCGTCGGCCAGGGCCAGGATGACCCGAAACTGCTTTCCGACCTCCTCGTCCTCCTCGGCCATCGTTTTGACGACGGCCCCGAGGTTGGGCTGCGCTTCCATGTACTTCTTGAATCGTGAAAACGCCCCCGGAGACAGGAGCCGGACATCAACTCCGGAGAATGTGGCGCCTGCCTTCGTTGCATCCTGGAATTGACGCAGATCGACCAGGAACCGCGAATCACGGGTGACGCTGCCCGTTGAATAGACGCCGACGACCGTCCACTTGCGATGCCGCCACGGGATGGTCCGCCCGGCCAAATATTCGGGATAGATCTGCCTCGCACCTTCACCCATCATCATCTCGTTGAAGCCGGGACGCATCATTCGCCCCTCTACGACACGGAAATTGGGCAGCACGCCGACTCTGCTCGTGTCGATCGCGAGAATACTGGCCAATCCCAGCATGTCCGGTCGCCAGTTGCGGATCACAAGCGCGCCGAAGGCCGTGGCCGCAGTTTCCGGTTCGCTGTTCATGCGGGCAACGCCGGGCGCCTGGTTCACCGCATCGAGCGCGGAAGCATCCAGTGAACCGTGACTGCTCGAGACGATGACCAATCGATCGGTGCCGGGCCTCATCTCACTGCCAAGAATTCCATCCCGCACCGACAGCACGGCGACGAACACGAGAACGACCACGAAAAAGCCGAAGACGACGACAGACGCGTTGCGCAGCCGGGCTCGAAGGCTGAGATAATTCCAGCGGCAAAGGGTCAAGGTTTGATGCAAGGCTTCCACGGTCAGATCCGCCGCAATGTGTCAGCGACCGGCAACGCGGTGATGCGCTGCGCCGGCACTATGGCCGTCAGGATGGAAAAGAAAGCAGCCAGGAGGACCGCAATCGCCACCGCCTGCGGGTTCACGACAAAAAACGGCAGCACGTTTTCGACGGACGGCGCCATCATGAGGCACAGCCTCCAGCCGAGCACCAGGCCGAGCCCAGCGCCCACGCCGACGATCCAACCCGACTCCCGCATCACCTGCCAGGCTAGCCGCCGGCGGCTGAAACCCAGCGCGCGCAGCAGGGCAAACTCGCTCAACCGCTCGCGCACGGAATTCGACATGGCGTTGCCGGTCACGAGCAGCATCGAAAGGAACACGGCCAGTCCGACCCAAGTGACAATCGCGCCGACATCGCCAAACGACTTGACGACGCTGAGGTACAATTCCCCCTCCGGAAGAGCCATCGCGGTCGGCTGCGCGTTCGCAAACTTCCTCTCGATGGTGCGCGCCACCCTGGAGACGTTGCGCGCATTGCCCGTCATCACGACGATCTGATCGACCTGGTCGCGCGCGCTCGCGTCGGCCATACCATCGTTCAGATACTCATAATGCGCGACCAGATTCTGCATGAAGCTGTCGGGCAGCGTACTCCTGAATATGCCACAGAGACGGAAATGCCAGGTCGTGCCGCCATTCTTCTGCGGAGGCCCGCCCGCAACCGGAATGGTGTCGCCGATTTTCCACGCCATTTTCTTCGCGAGAGGCGCGCCGGCGATGGCACATCGACGGTCGGCCAGCATTGCCCGGCGTTCGGTATCCGTCACCGACAATTCCGGATACACCGCCATGTACTGCGCAAAGGGGACGCCCACGACGGAGACGTCGTTCCCGGGAGCGCGGAAATGGCCGAAGATGCTGATCTGGTAAGCTACGGCCCTGATGCCGTCGATCGATGCAATCTTCGCGGCATAGTGCACCGGCAATTTGCCGAAACCATCGCTCCACACATCCAGCCGCTGTGCCCGGCCGTAATTCACGAGGCCGGCAAAACCGTTATAGAGCGTCGCCAGAACGAGGAAGATTGCAAACGCCACCGTCACCGAAAGCACCGTGAACAGCGTGCGCATCTTGTGTCGCCGGAAGCCAGCGAAGACGAGCGCGCTGTCTGTCACATCACGGCCTTCGGGTTCTCACGTCTGAGAAACGGACGGTTATGCATCGCGCAACGCCTTCGCCAGCGGCAGCCGCGCGGCGCGAATGGCGGGGAAGAGGCCTCCCAGAAACCCCATGCTCAACGTCAGCAGCAGGCCAAGCGCGATTGCGACAAGTGTCACGGTGAACCGGAATTCGGTGAGTGTGCCGCCGAGCGATGTGCTTGCTTCGTAGCCGTCGAACAAGAGATACGCGGCCGCGACGCCCAGCGCGCCGCCGAGCAGCGCCAGCGCAAGTGCCTCCGACAGTACGGCAAAGAGAATCGCGCCGCGGCCGAAACCGAGGGCCCGCAAAGTCGCGATTTCGGCGCTGCGCCTGGCGACATTGGCGTACATGACGTTCAGCGCGCCGAATACGGCGCCGATCGCCATCAGGAGCGTGATGACGCCGTCGGCGGTGGAGAGCAGGACCGAGAGCGAGCGGCCGATATCGGCCTCATAGTCCTTCATCGTCTCCGCGGACGCACGGAAACGCGGGTCGTGTTCGAGCGCCGCCTTGAAGGATGGAAACGCGCTCGCCGAGGAGAGCTTCACGAATATCGACGAGATGCGGGTGCCGGACGCATTGAGCCCCTGAACCTGGTGAAGGTCCGCGAGCACGGAGGAATCGTAACGCGCGCTTCCGGTTGCAAAGACACCAACGACCTTCCAGTTGCGCGCGCGCCAGTGAACCGTTTTGCCGAGCCCGAGTTCGAGAAACAGCCGCACATCGTTCGCGCCCACGATGAGCTCATTGAGGCCCGTGCGGAACATGCGGCCGCGCACGATCCGGAAATGTGGCATGACCAGCGCGAACTTGTCGTCGACACCGCGCAATTGTGCCCAAGCAAAGAGCCCGGGCTCCCATTTGGGAAGTTCGAGCGACTCGAAGAGGGTGGCGGAGACGAGCGGACCCTGCGCCGATTGCTGCACGCCGGGCGCCTGCTCCACCGCCGGCAACATCGCGGTGGTGAGCTCGCCCAGAATGTTGCCGTACACAATCGCAACCGCATCGGAGCCTTCCGCCGTCATCTGGCCCGCGATTCCGTCGCGCATGGCGAGAACGGCGACGAAGACGAGCACCACGCCGAAAAACCCCAGAACAACGATCGACGCGGATCGCGCACGAGTCCCGATGGTGCGGAAATTCCAGCTGCAGACGGCGGCGACATGGCGTAGCGCTTCCATGCTCAGGCCCGACGCAACCCGGTTGCAACCTCAAGGCGCGCGATCCGGTGTCCGGGGAGAAGACCCGTGAGCAGCGCAAAAAACAGGGCGAGCGCTGCAGCGCACAACACCGCGATCCAGGTGACGGCGAAATCGCGCAGCACCGAACTCATCGCCGGCGCCATCAGCCTGCTCACGCCCCATCCGGCGAGCACGCCGAGGGCTGCGCCGGCGGCGATCAGGATGGCCGACTCCTGCAACACGACAAGGGCGAGCTGCAACCGCCCGAACCCGAGTGCCCGCAGCATCGCGAATTCGCCCATGCGCTCGCGCACCGAATTGGCCATTGTGTTGCCGGTGATCAGAAGCATGCTCGCGAAGACGGCGAGGCCGACAGATGTGATGATCGCGCCGACATCGCCGAACTGTCGGATCGCGCTCATCGATTCCTGCTGCTCGGATTGCGTCCGTGTCTCGGGCGAGGAATTCGCGAATCGCGCATCGATCGCCCGGGCGACGCGGTCGATGTCCCCGGGCGCGTCGACCAGCTCAGTGAAGCCCTCCACCGTGTCCTTGATGGGCGACGCGGCGACGCCTTCGTTCAAGTAATCGTAGTTGACGATAAAAAATTCCTGATAGCCTGTCGGAAGATCGGTGCGATAAGTCCCGTCGATGTGGAAAGTCCATGTGGTGCTGCCGCTCTTCTGTGGTGGCCCGCCTGCGATGGGAACCGTCTGGCCAATATGCCAGCCCATCTTCCGCGCCAGCACGTCGCCGACCAGCGCGCCCTGACGGTCGCGCAGGAAGTTTTGCTTCTGATCGTCGGGAACGGTGAATTCCGGATACACGTTCAGGGCTGCGGGAAGCGCAAAAGCAAGCACCCCCACGTTGTTTTTCCGGTCACGGAAATAGCCATCGAACCCGGATTGATAGGTGACGGCAACCACGCCGCGAATGGTTCGGATGGTCGCCGCGTACGCGACCGGCAACGGAGCGTTGATCATGGTGCCGGTGTTCAGACGCTGCGCCGACGCGAGGCTCATATTTCCGTTGAGCCCTTCCTCGACGGCTGCGAGGACGGTGAAGATCGCGAACGCCGCGGCGACCGACATGGTCGTGAAGATCACACGGCCCCTGTGTCGGCGGAATGCGCTGAACGCCAGACCGAAACGCGTCACGTCAGGGACTCCGGCTCCTCGCTCAGCACGCCCTTGTCCATGAACAGCGTGTGCTGCGCGCGGGCGGCGGCGCGCGGATCGTGCGTCACCATGATGATCGTCTTGCCGTGTTCGTTGTTGAGCAGATGCAGAAGGTGGAGAATCTCGTCGCCGGCCTTTCGATCGAGATCGCCGGTGGGCTCGTCGCACAGCAGAATGGTCGGATCTGTGACGATGGCGCGCGCAATGCCGACCCGCTGCTCCTGGCCGCCGGACAGTTCTCCCGGCTTGTGACGGGCACGATCTTCGAGACCGACCAGCGCGAGCGCCGCGCAAGCCCTCCGCTTCCGTTCGGCTGCGCTCAACCGGGTGAGAATGAGTGGTAGCGCGACATTCTCTTCTGCGGTCAGCACCGGCAGAAGATGATAGAGCTGAAAGACAAACCCGATGTGGCGCGCGCGCCAGCGCGTCAGGGCACCCTCGCTCATCCGTTGCAGCGGCTCGCCGTCGATCAGCACCTCTCCCGAGGTCGGCCTGTCGATCCCGCCCAGAATGTTCAAAAGCGTGGTCTTGCCCGAGCCCGACGGACCCATCAGCGCGAGGAAATCGCCACGCGGCACATCGAGATCGAGATGTTTGAGGACTTCGACCTTTTCCGAGCCGCGCCTGAAGGTCTTCGTGACGCCGCGCAGGCGCACGAGCGGCACCGGACCGGGTTCGAGAGGCGGCGCGGGATTGTTCTTCGATTGCGCAACGCTCGTCATGCTCATGGCTCGCGGACCTCCATTCCTTCCTGCAGTGGCGCTTTCGCCGACACGATGACGTGCTCGCCGCCGTCGAGACCGGCCGTTACGAGCCTCTGGTCGCCTGCCGCGGGTCGGGTTGTGACCCGGCGACGGACCGCGCGTCCGTTCTCGGCGAGATAGACGAACATCTGCCCGTCGCTTCGATGGAGCGCCACGGCAGGGATGCGGATCAGGGCGGGTCCGGCCGGTGCTTCGGCGGATACGAAGTTCACCTGCACGCCCATCTGCGGGAGAATGCGCGAGTCGAGCTTGTCGAAGCCGATGCGGACCTTCACGGTCGCCTTCTGCTCGTTGGCGGTGGGTACGATACTGATGACATGCGCCGCAATCGCCCAACCCGGATAGGCGTCCAGAACGGCCTGGACCGCCTGGCCGGCATGGATGCGCTGGATGTACGCCTCGTTCACGTCCACATCGATTTCGAGCGAGCGCATATCGACGATTTTGCAGATTCCCGTTTGCGTGAAACCGCCGACCGCCTGCGGCGAGATCATTTCGCCCGGATGGGCATAGCGTTCCGTGACGACGCCCGCGAAGGGCGCGCGGATCACCGTGTAGGAAAGAAGCGTGCGATTGAGCGCAACGGTTTTCTGGTCAACGCCAACCTGTCCTTTCGCATGGGCGCGCAGGGAAGCGTCGATGGTCACGGCGGCCTCGGCGCTTTCGAGCGCGGACTGGCTCAGCGCACCCTGCTTCGCGAGCCGCTGCGAGCGCTCGAGCATGCGCTGGTCGCGGTCAAGTTGCGCGCCATATTGAGGGACGAGTGCGCGATCGGCCTGAAGCTGGCTTTCCGCGGACTGGAGGGTCGCGCGCGCAGCACTGTCATCCAATGTGGCGAGGATCTGGCCGGAGGCGACGTGATCGCCTTCGTTCACCAGGACGGACGTCACCATCCCGGTGACTTCGGCCGCGACGGCGGCCTCCTGCTCCGCCACCACATACCCCGAGGCGTTCAGGACCGAACCGGATATCGGGCCGTTTTCGGCTGCTGCTGGTACCGTCCGGACAGCGACGGCGCGCGGCTGCAGCAGCCACCAGCCCGCTGCGAGGCTGCCGACGACAAGGAGCACGACGGCGCCGGCGATCCAGAGCCCGCGTTTTGACGGAGCCTTGTCTCTTGCGGCAACTTGGTTCCGTTCGCGGTCGATCTTCAGCGCCTGAAGCGCATCGCGCGGGTCCACACCCATCAACCCATCGGGCCTCCACCCCCAATTTGGCGTGCAACGGGCGCAGTGTGCGACAGGAGAGTGACGGATCGTGTTCGCGATGGGATGAAAGGTGTCGAAAACGGGACGGTCGGCCTGACTAGCGCAAGCCGAGTGCGGCTTGGGCCTTCTCGCGGTAGGATCGGCTGAGGACGACCTTGTCGCCATTCGTCAGGATCACGGTCTGATCGCCGTTGTAGAGCGGCTGAATTTCCCTGACCGCATCGATGCGGACCATTGTCGAGCGGTGGATGCGCACGAACCGCCTTGGATCGAGCTGGGATTCGATCTGGCCCATGGTAGCGCGCACCAGATGGTTGTCGCGTCCGCAGTGGAGCGCTACGTAATTGCCCGCCGTCTCGATCCAGTCGATCGCCGCGGTGTCTACAAAAGTAATGCGGCCTACCGATTTGACGGCGATACGCTCGAGGAACGGAGCTTGCAGCTGGCGGGGGGACTGCGCCGGCCCGGAGCCGCGCTGCCGCAGATGTGCGCGCACGCGCGCGAGCGCCTGCTGAAGCCGCTCGCGATCGAATGGTTTGAGCAGATAATCCACCGCCTGCGCGGCAAAGGCCGGCACCGCGAATTCCTCGAAGGCGGTGATGAAGACGACAGCCGGCCGCTCCCGGGGCGCGATCTGTTTGAGCATGTCGAGCCCGTTCAGTCCCGGCATCTGCACATCGAGAAGCAGGACGTCCGGTTTCAGCGTGCGGATGTCGGCGAGTGCGGTGTCGGCATCGGCGCACTCGCCGACGATTTCTACACCCGGCTCGCTGCCAAGATATCGGCGCGTCCGCGATCGGGACAGCGCCATGTCGTCAATGATCAGCGCGCGCAGATTCATCGTAGGCAAACGCCTCGTGTAACCCATTGCAAGCCCGAAACCATTCTCACTTTCCGCCGGGAAACTGCTCGGTGTGCGTTCCAGAAAGAATTGTCACACAGAGGCACGGAGCCACAGAGAACCGCGTTCGCTCCGTGGCTCCGTGCCTCTGTGTGAAAAATCTTCTTCATGGCGTCGCTCGCTTGTGGGCGCAACCGGGAGCGCCATGTCGTCAACGATCAGTGCGCGCAGCTTCATCGTAGGCAAAGGCTTCGTGGAAGGGAATTTTGAGCTGGGCTGTCAAACCCCCGCCGGTGCGGGCCTGCAATTCCAGCCCGCCGGCGCCGCCGTAGAGATGATGCAGCCGGGCGCGAATGTTCGAGAGGCCGATGCCGCCGGGTGAAACGTGATGCGCCTCGGCGCCGGGTCCATGGTCCTCTACCGCGATTATGAGGGCTGTGCCTTCGCGTTTCGCGCGAATATCGAGGTGTGCGACGCCATCGGAACCGGCCCCGTGGGTTAGGCCGTTTTCGACCAGCGGCTGCAGGATCATTCCCGGTACGCGAGCGCACTGCGTATTCTCGTCGATAGCGAAAGTCACCGACAGTCGGTCGCGCAGCAGCATCTGCTGGATTTCGAGATAGCGCTTGAGAAAATCGATTTCGTCGCGCAATGCGATTTCCTGCCGATGGCTTTCGTCGAGCGATTTGCGCAACAGGCCGCTCAGCCGCGTGACCATTCGGTCGGCAAGTTCGGGGCTGTCGTAGCCGAGCTCCGAAATCGCGTTCAGCGTGTTGTACAGGAAATGCGGGTTCAGCTGGGTGCGCAGCCCGCGCATTTCCGCGTCGAGCAGGCGCCTCCTGAGCGCGCTTCGTTCGCGGAGCAGGAAGAGGACCGCGGCCGCGCAGACTGCGGCAGCGAACCCGGTGATCGCGGTGTACACGCTATCGACCCGGTCGACAGGAGAATTGGGCCGCCATTGCGTGCTTCGACAGGCTCGGCATGAGGGAAATTATAATGCAATCAACATCGATGCCACTACAGCTCTCCTCATCCTGAGCCTGTCGAAGGACGCAAATTGCGCAAGTGAATTGACGAAGTACGCGCCTGCTCAATGCGCCGGTTCGAGCGGTGCGGGGGCATCGTCGAGGGCGGGCGGGAGGAAAGGCCAGGCCTGGGGCTCAGCGGCGCGGTCCCCCGGCGCCTGCCGCCGCAGGGTGCGGAAGTCGCTCAGGATCTCGCGCCCGCCGAGAAGTAGCGCCGCCGCCGCGAAAGCGACTGCGCCGCCCGCGACCGCGAATCCGAGTTCGACCGGCGCAGAAAGCGCGAAGCTTTCCGCGCGGACCAGGATAACGGCACTGCTCATCGCCATGGTCGCAACGAAGCTTGTCGCGCAGGCCCGCGCCATGCGGATGAAGGGAATGGCGAGGCAGTGCGCGAGCGAGAACAGATAAACCGGCACAAGCACTGCAGCGCCGACGCTGAATCCGACGACCGCCATCGTCACGCCGAAATGCACGCCAGCGAGGGTTCCGAGCGTCGTCGCAATTCCGGTGAGCAAAGTGAGTTTGAACGTACGTCCCGAATGGCCCTTTCCGAGCAGCACGGCGGTGGCGAAGCGATAGAGACAGAGCAGCAACGCGCCCGGCGCGAGAGCCGCGAGCGCCGGCCCCGTGCCGGCCCAGCGATGGCCGAGGATGATCGGCGCCGTCAGATCGGCCGTCAGCGCGAGACCGACGAACAGCGGCAGAAGCAAAAGCATGAGAATACGGAACGCCGTCATCACGAACTCGCGCGCTTCGTGGCGGTTCGCGGCCGCCGAAACGCCGGCGAAAGTTGCGAGGTTGACCGGATCGGAAACCACCATCTCGGCCACCCGCGTCAATTGGTAGGACATCGAAAAGCGCGCCACGCTCGCGGGACCCAGAAGGCCGCCCACCAGCAGGATCGGCGCGTTCTTGCCGGCGAAATCGGCGACATTGGCCGCGAGGTTGTTGGCGCTGAAGCGGAAGAGGGGGCGTGCGAGCTTCAGGCTTAGCACGGGATCTGGCCGGAACCGTGCGGCGCGCGTAATCCACACCGCCTTTGCAGTCCAATATACCAGTTGCTGGACGACGAGGCTCCAGACTCCGAATCCCTCGAAAGCCAGGACAAGTCCGGCCACGGCGCTCAGTACTGCGCAGCCGATATCGCCGGCTGCGAACACCTCGAAACGCTGTTCGCGGATGATGCGCGCATTGGCGACCGACAGTGCCGAGCTGAGAACGAGAATCGGGGCAAGCGCGAGCAACACCGGAAAAAGGCTCATCTGGCCGTAAAGAAACGCGATGGGCCAGGCGAGGATGGCGACCGTTGCGGCCAGCCCGACGCCAATCAGGGCCGACATCCAGTAGACGGTGGACTCGAGATCGCGGCTTGCATCGTGCTCGCGGATCAGCGCCGCGCCCATGCCGCCGTCGGACAGCATGTTGGCGAGGAGCACGAAGGACATGGCGATGCTCATCTCGCCGAAGATTCCCGGCCCGAGCAGGCGCGCGAGGACGGGAATGAGGATGCACTGGAGAAGGAGTTTGATGATGCTGGCGCTGCTCAGGAGCGCCGTACCGAACATCATGCGGCCCGGTGCCGCGCGCTTTTCGCCGGTCCCCGCCTTCGCGGCTTCGGGGCTGCGGTACGCCGGCCGTTCAAGCATGGCTCGATCCGGAGAAGTCCCCGAACCAACGAAAACTTAGCGGGAGAAGTTCCAGCGGGTTCCCGTCATCCCCAATGGAGAGCGGCGAAGATGACAGCCCAGAAGAGGAGTGGCGTTCCGAGAACCAAAGCATATCGCCAGCGGCGCGGCCATTTCGTCACGGCCGGTTCGGGTTCGGACGAGGCGGTGGCGATCCAACGCTTACTATCAAAGGACAGGTCTGCTCCGCCGCTCACCATTTGATCGACCATTTTTTCTCTCCGCGGGGCGGACTGTCGTTTTTGTAGTGCGACAAAGGGTTTCCGCCCTGCCATTCAAGCGACCGGAACGACCGGCGCTGTTGGCGCATTTGGTTCACGTTACTCACACTCTGGGGGCCCCCTCCATGGAACCCGGGTCGTCGACGGTTGACGACGTGCTGGTTGTTATACCCTGCCTGAACGAGGAAAGCCATATCGAACGCGTGATCGCGGCGGTCCTGTGCGATCCCGCAGCGGGGCGGGCCCTTCTTGTTGTGGCGGACGGCGGCAGCACCGATCGCACCTGTGCCATCGTGGGGGCACTCGCCGAACGCCACCCGCAATTGCGGCTCCTGCACAATCCGAAGCGCATTCAGAGCGCCGCCGTTAACCGTGCGGCATGTTTGTTCGGCACCGGACGTCGCTGGCTCGTGCGCATGGATGCGCATGCGGATTATCCGCGCGGTTTTGTCTCGCGGCTGATCGCCGAAGCCGAACGGACGGCTGCCGCCTCGGTCGTTGTGGCGATGAAGGCGCGCGGTCTCACCTGTTTCCAGCGCGCGGTGGCCGCCGCGCAGAACAGTCTGCTTGGTGCCGGCGGCTCGCCGCACCGCCGCGCCGGCAACGCGTGCTACGTCGATCACGGTCATCACGCACTCTTCGATCTCGCTCGCTTTCTCGGCGCCGGCGGCTATGACGAAACACAAAGCCACAACGAAGATGCCGAATTCGACGTGCGCCTTGCGCGCGCGGGTGGCCGCATCTGGCTTACCCGCCAGACGGAAGTCGTTTATTTCCCGCGCGGGCGGCCCGAGGATCTCTATCTGCAATACCAAGACCATGGCCGCGGCCGCGCGCAGACAATCATGCGCCACAGACTCCGGCCCAAGGTGCGCCAGCTTGCGCCGGCCTGCGTCCTGCCTGCGCTGTTCGCGGCGTGTCTTGCGCCACTGGCTTCGCTCGCGGCTGCGCCGGCGCTGCTGTGGCTCGCGGCGTGCATGATCTCCGGGGTGGCTCTTGGCATCCGCCAGCGGTCGCGTTGCGCCTTGGCGGCCGGCTTCGCCGCTCCCATCATGCATCTGGGCTGGTCGGTCGGTTTCTGGTCGGTTTTTGTCGAAGTTGCAGGCGAGGCCGTTCCGCGTCCGGTCGGCGGTCTGCTTCCGCGCCCGCGATGAGCATCGCGCCCGAAGTTTCCGTGGTGATGGCGAACCGCAACGGCGCGCGCCATCTCTCCGCGGCCATCCGCTCGCTGCAGAAACAAACGCTCTCGTCCTGGGAGCTGCTATTTGTCGATGACGGCTCGCAGGACGAGAGCGTGGCGTTGGCGCAGGCGCTCGCGCGCGAGGATCCGCGCATCCGTGTGTTTGCTCAGGACCGCAATCGCGGTCCCGCCGCCGCGCGCAATCACGCGCTCGGATGGGTGTCGGGCCGCTGGGTCGCAATCTTCGACAGCGACGATCTCATGCTGCCGGATCGGCTCGGGACGCTGCACGAGCACGCGCGTGTAGCGGGCGCACGAATCCTCGCCGACAATCTGCTGCTCTTTTCGGACGCGCAGCCGACCGGCCGTCCGTGGCTCGACAGCCGGCTCGCGCCGCGGCCACGCTGGATCGGCCTTGCGGAATTCGTCGACTCGAACCGGCTTTACTCGCGCATGCCCGATCTCGGCTATCTCAAGCCGTTCGTTTCTGCCGAACTCCTGCGCGAATCCGGATTGCGCTACGACGAAGCGCTGCAGATCGGCGAAGACTACGATCTGATGGCGCGCCTTCTCGCGCGCGGCGAGAGGCTTCGGTTCATCCCCGCGCCGCTCTATCTGTACCGCCGGCATGCGCAGTCCACGTCGTGGCGCCTCTCAGGCGCGCAAATCCGCGCCCTGATCGAGTCGCATGATCGTTTTGTCGCCGGCACGCGGCTGTGGAACGGCGGGGAATTGCGCGCGCTCGCCCGCCGCAGGCGATCGCTGCAATCGATGCTCCTCTACGATTCCGTCATCGCGATGTTGAAAGCCGGCGAATACGGGCGTGCTTTCGCCGAAAGCATCGCTGCGCCACAAATCTGGCCGCTTCTCACACGCCCGCTGCGGGCGCGCTTTGCACGCGTCTGCCGATCCGGCAGGCATAGGCAAGCAGTGCTGGGCGACGTGCAGGCGTCAGGCGCCTGACCGGCGGGCGCGACCAGGCGAGCATCGCGTAAAGCAGGACCGTCGAGAAATAGAATTCGGTAAGCCCCACGCATTCGGTGGGCATGCGCACGAAAGTATAGGCCGCCATGCACAGCCAGAAGCCGGGAACGAGCGCGGGCCTTCGCGCATAGCCCGCGGCGAGATTGGCCGTGCCCGCCGCAAACGCAAAACAGAGCAAGGCGACTCCGATCGCGCCCAGGCTCACCAGCGCATCGTAAAGCGTGTTGTGAAAATTGAATCCCGCCCGACCGGTTATCCCCGCATAACGCCAAAGACCTTCGGCGTCGAGATTGCCCTGCTGCCAAAACGCGCCGAAGCCAAGTCCGAGCAGCGGATCAGGGGCGGTTAGTTCGGAGGCCCGGTACCAGAGATAGGTCCGACCGGTCAGCGTCGGGTCCTTTCCAAGTTCACGCGCTGCCCATTCGAGAGGCACGTGGGCCGAGGTTTCGGCGAGAACCGCGAGCGCGAGAGCCACGGCGCCACACAGCGCCAGAACCGCGCCGCGCGGGAACCGTCCCACCCTTCTCAGCGCGACAACAACGAGAAAGGCGCCGAACGCGACGGTAAGACCGGCGAGTGCGCCGGCCGAGAGCGCCGCGAAGCAAACGAGCAGCTGGAGCACGCCGGCCGCAATCGCGATGGCGCAGAGCAACACCCTCCGCCGGCGTGACGCATCGAGTGCAACGAACACCGACGCGATCAGACCGCAGGCCGCGATGTTCGCTTCTTCGTTCTTGCTTTCGGTGAGACCCGAAAATGCCTGCGCGCCGTTCTCGCCCACGGGAACGGTGTTTCCTACCGCCACCGAAACGGCTGTGTAGAGGACGAAAGCCCAGAACAGGCCGTGCAGCAATGCGCGTGGATTGCGCGGAGCGGCGAGCAGGAGCGCGGCAAGCACGGTGATCGCGAACTCGCACGAATGCTTGACGGTTTCGAGCGGCGCCGTGGACCACAGGGTCGAGAGAAGCGCCCAGGCCGGGACGAGAACCACGTACCAGCGCCGGCGGAGGAGCTCGCCCAATTGCCTGCGTCGAACGAGGGCGGCCGCGAACGTCGCAACGACGAACAGCAACGCGCCGCCGCTACCGAGTTCGCCAAGGAACAGCGTCGGTGCGAAAAGTACGAAGGCGAAATTTGCATCTTCCCGGACCGAGCGCGCGGGGAGCCGCGCCTCGGCCGGCGCAAACGTCTCGTGCCAGGCGACCATGTAGGTCGGTGGCACCGTTTCCGGCGCGGGTTCAAGTTCGCGGGTTTCGCCGTAGAGCGTGATCCGCGCGCGTCCCCAGGTGATGGACTGGACATGAAACGCATGCACCGCCACGGCATCCCCCTCCGCAACGCGCTATAAAAGATGGAACTACGCAACCCGTGCTATCGGAACGCGACAGGCGCGCACCGCGTTCCCCGATGCCCGGAACGCCGAACGGCGCTCTCCCGCCTTGTCCCGCGGCCACCGAATGAGCCAGCGGTCGCGCTGCGCGGAGGGTGGCAAACTGAAGCGCAGTGGAAGCACAGAATTCGAGAGGAGCCGCCCGGCCCGCCGCGTCCCGGCGACTAGTCTTTCGCGACTCGCCCGCAGCGGAACCTCTGCTTTGCGTGGCTCGTTTAGGTTGAGCGGTGCAGTGCCGCCGCCAACCCAAAGCTTGCGAAGGGGCGATCGGGAGAGAAGCCCCATGAACACGACTCTCGCCATTATTGTTGCCGCCGTCGTTGTTGTCATCGTTCTCGTCGTGGCAGGCGTATTCCTCTACCTGCAGAACCAGAGATCGAAGCGGTTGCAATCCCGCTTTGGCCCGGAATACCAGCGGACGCTCGAGGAAACGGGCGACCGGCACAAGGCCGAGGCGAAACTCTATAAGCTCGAGAAACGCGTGGACTCCTTTGAGGTCCGGCCGCTCGCACCGGAGGAACGCGCGCGCTACGTCAACTCCTGGCAGCGCGTCCAGGCCGAATTCGTGGACAGGCCGGGCGAAGCGGTCGGTCACGCCGACGAGCTTCTGGGCGCTGTGATGAGCGCGCGGGGCTATCCCGTCAGCGATTTCGAGCAGCGCGCGGCCGATCTGTCGGTGGATCACCCGGCGGTAGTTCAGAACTACCGCGCCGCACACGACATCGCGGTGAAGCGCGGCGAAGCCGATACGGAAGCGCTGCGCCAGGCCATGATCCATTATCGCGCGCTATTTGCGGAGCTGGTCGACGAGCCGCAACTCGCTCACGCGAAGGCTTCGTGAAGCAGTTCGAGCCAATCAGAGCGAGCAGGAAGGCGCGTCGCATCCCTTCGGCGACCTGATTCCTGCTCCTTCCAGTTCCCTCGGCGTCATTCGGGTCTTTGCCATCCTGCCATCAGGTATGGATGGTTTGGCGCGTTCCCTTTTTTGCGGCGGCGGCGCTTGCTTGATGCAGGGGAGGCAGGGAGGCTGCACGTTTGGGAGGCAGCGGCGGCGCGACGACGATGTTGGCCATCATGCCTGCATCTTCGTGGTCGAGAATGTGACAGTGATAGACGAACTCGCCCTCGACCGCGCCGCGAAAATCCATGCGCAGGGTGATGCTCGGAAATTTCTTCGAAACGCCGTCCCAGTATCCCACCTGGTAGGTGTCGTAGAACTGCCGCTTCTTCGGGGCAACCGGGACACCATTGACCGCGATCACCTGGAAATGGATCTGGTGAATGTGGAATTCGTGCACTTCCTGGGTGCGGTTCTCGATTGTCCAGTCTTCAACGGCGCCTTTGTGGGTAATGACCGACGGCGGGTCGTCGGACTGATAGGTGTGGTCCTTCTGGTCCTTCCGCTCGATGTAGAAGAACATGTTGGCTCCGCCGGGGGCGGATTTGTTTGCGGCAAAGTGTTCGTCAAAATAGAAGGAGCGGTGTGCCGTCACCATCGAATCGTCCAGATTGTCGAAGCGATCCCCTTTCACATTGCCGGCGATGGGGAGAATGGCTTTGGGGACTTCCTTGAGATCGTTGGTGAGTTCGATACGCGCAAGCGGCCGGCGCGTGTCGACGTCGCCGGCGGGTCCGGTATCGATATGTCTCGTCATCAGATACGCTTCGCGCACGCTGCTTGAAGGGCCGGTGACGATGAACTCGGCGCGACCCGCCGGGGGAATCAGAATGTCGTTTTGTGTGATGATCGTGCCCTGGTGCTTGCCGTCATGCGAACCCGTGGGCACGCCGTCGAACGCTACGATCTGCAACGGCTGAGCCTTGCCGTCGTATTGCAGCACGACATCCATGATGGTGTCGGCCGACGCGTTCACCAGGCGCCAGAATTCCTGGGCACCTGCCTGCATTTTGATGACCCCGGGGCGGTAGCGCGGATAGCTCACGGGAACGTAGTTCAGCGATACGTCCCAGAATGGCGCCAGCTTGGCGCGCTGGCGAGTCGGCGGATGGGCCAGCGGCTGATCGCGGAATACCAGGAACCGCTGCGGCAGTCCGGCGACGGCCGGCTGCAGGTTGGCGATCCCCTCCACTTCGATTGCACCGGACGCGCCGCCCTGGACCGCCACGCCGGCGATACCGTGCACATGCGCGTGATACCAGTACATCCCGGGAGGTTCGTTCGTCGGAATCCGGAAATGATAGCGGAAGGTTTGCCCGGGGTTCACGATCGTGCGGAGCACCTGATCGCCATGGCAGCGTGGCGTTACGTTGAGGCCGTGGAAGTGCAGATTGACCGAGGTTGGCTGCATCGTCGTGTCGTTGCAGGCGTCGGCCTTGCCGGCAATCTGTTCCACTCCCGACAGCAGCGGCGCGTCCGGCTCCATGTTCTTCAGATCGAGTTTGAGCGTGTCGCCCGGATTGAGATGCAGCGTCGGGCCTTCCAGCCCGTCCGGCGTGACGTAACAGAAGCGGGTCCGCCCGAACTTGTCGACGTCCGTGTAGTAGTTCAGCTGAACGCTGAGAACGCCGTTCTGGCTGTAGACGTCCGGCGGCTGCATGATCGTCGAGCCCTCGGCCGGCCGGGGACATTCCGCCGCAGCCATTGCGGCACAAGGAACCAAGGCGACGAACAGGCAGGCAGCGAGGGCCGCGAACAGCCGCGTCAACGTCTCACGCATGGACGATCCCCATTTCCCCAGAAACTCTGGCAACACTATCGCAAAGCGCGGACCATGTTCCCGCCAATGGCCGAGGTCAAGAGCGGGTCCGGGCCCTTCCGCTGTCCTCTGCGGCACGCTCGCCCGCCGTCTACCAAATTGGCGCGGGAATTAATCCGCAGGCGATTCGAACCAACGAACTCGGGCCGGGCGGAGAGGCGAGTCGGAGCGCTGCATCGGCATTGCGTAAGCCGCCGCATGGCTCGTCGGCATGGCCGGTGCGCCGGCCCGCACAGGCCGGGCCCAGTTCATGCCAGCAGAGCGCGAGAGGGGCCGCGCGGCGCCGAGCGCTGCGAACAGCAACACGGTGGAGAAATAGAATTCGTTGATGCCCACGCATTCCGTCGGCATGCGCACGAACAGATAGGCGGCGAGCGCCAGCCACAAGCAGGCGACATAGCCCGGCTGGCGGATGTACCCGAATGCGGTGCGGGCGACGCCGACGAGAAGCGACAGCGCAAAGATCACGGCGCCGGCTGCACCGAGACTCACCAGCACGTCATAGAGAGTGTTGTGAAAATTGAATCCTTCGCGCGTGGTGATCTGCGCGAACTGCCACAGGCCCTCGGCATCGAGATTGCCCTGTTGCCAGAAGGCACCGAAGCCCTGCCCGAGAATGGGATGCTCGGCGATCAGTTCGCGCGCGCGCGCCCACAGATAGGTGCGGCCGGTGAGCGTCGGGTCCTTGCCGAACATTTCGGCGATCGAGCGAACGAGCGTGCTGCCGGAAAGCTCGAAGACGCCCCCGACGCAGAGGCCGAACAGCGTGCCTGCGGTGAGCACGAGCGCGCGCGCCGCAGCTCCCAGACGGCGCAGGGTGAAGAGGAGGAGAAGGGCCGCGAGCGAGGCTGCGGCTCCGGCGACCGCGCCGGCCGACATCGCTGCGGCTATGACATAGGCCTGCAAAAGCGCCGCCGGCCCGGCCACAGCAGCCTGCGCGAATTTGCGCGTCCATAGCCCTGCGAAAAACAGAAACAGCGAAATTACGAACCCGACTGCCGCAACGTCGGCTTCCTCGTTCTTGCTGTCGTTGAGGCCGGAAAAGGCGCGCGCGCCATCGTCGCCGACATCGACCCGGTGGCCGAGTGCAAACGACACCGCTGTGTAAAGCGCAAAGGCGGCAAACAGCCCGCACAGCATCGAGCGTGGGTTCTTCGGCGCGCAAAGCAGGATCGCCGCAAGGATGGTGACGGCGAATTCAAGCGAATGTTTCAGTGTCTCGTAGGGCACGTTCGACCACATGGTCGAGATCACTGCGAAAGCAGGAAAGACGAGCAGAAACGCGCGCTCCCGCACGACCGCCACGAGCACGCGGCGGCGAAGCACGGCGAAGGCGAGAGTGGCGAGCACGAAGATCAACGCGCCGTAGCTGCCGAACTGCAGAATGAACAGCATCGGCGTGAACAGCGCGAAGGCGAAAATGCCGTCCCGGTCGAACACCGGCAGGCTTGCGAACCGGCGGTCCTCATCCATCGGGGGGCTCATCCGCCGGCGAAGCGATACGCGCGCATGAATGCGATCGTCATCTTCGCCGGAAAGACAGTGTTGGTGTCGGGAGAGCCGGGCCAGGCGCCGCCCACCGCGAGATTGGCAATCATGTACATCGGCTTGTGGAGATCGCCCGGCGTCGGTCCCCCACCGATCCTTTTGCCGTCCACATACCAAATGACCTGCTTCGCGTCCCAACTCACGGCGTAGGTATGAAAGGCGTTGGACGTGACACGCGCTTCGGCGGCGATGTCCGGCGCCACCGTGCTATGTACCGTCGAATAGACGTGCGTGGGGTCGCTCACAGCTTCCATCACGTCGATTTCGGGCGGCCAGCTCTGGTCTTTGGGCAGGAGCCAGAAGGCGGGCCACAAGCCTTTACCCGGCGGAAGTTTCGCGCGCATCTCGAAATAGCCGTAGGTCTGCGAGAACGAGGGCTGCGTGGTGATGACGCCCGAGACGTAAGGATGATTATCGAGCCTTGGCAGGAGGGCGGGCGGCGTCGGCCAGGCGAGGATTTCAAGATGGCCGTCGCCATCGACGCGGAACGGATTCAGTCCGATAGCCCCCCGCGGATCGGCGAGATGAGAATCGACGTAGATTTCAAGTTCGCCGTTGTTCTCCAGATTGCGCCCGTCGAGGCCGCGATAGGTGTCGTCGCCGTAGCGCGTGCGCCAGCGTGGACCAGGATCGTAAGCTCCCGGCGGACCGCCGAACTCGTCGGCAAACGTGAGCACGAGCGGGCGCCCGTCGGGCGTGCGCGCGAGGGGCTGCGACTGCGCGGGCGCTACGAGCAGCGCAGCGGCAGCAGCCGACAAAATAACGTCGCGGGTCCAGCCCTTCGGCATCGTATCAGCGACCTGGGCTCGAGCGTTTCCTCCCCCGCGCGAATGCGTGGGGGAGGGGGACCGCGAAGCGGTGGAGGGGGCACGCACGCGATGCGCGCGTTTTGGGTCGCCGAACTGTTTGCGCATCGGCCACAACAATTCCGACACTTCGATTCCCGCCCTGTTCACCTTGACTCATGCGCGGCTGTTTCATCCTCGTGCATGGAGCCCCCTCCACCGCTTCGCGGTCCCCCTCCCGCGCCAAAGGCGGGGGAGGAAAATCTCAACTACAGCGTCTGGGCGTAGGCGGAGCCGTAATGGTGGTAGTAGTCGCTGCCGTCGGCGAAGCCGAAGCGCGCCTGCTGCTTCACATCGACCTTGTTGAGCACCGCGCCCGCAACATGGGCGCCGGACAGACGCAGGATTTCTGTGGCGGCCTGCACGGTCGGTGCCGAGGTCTCATTCCAGCGCACGACAAACAGAACGCTGTCGGCCTTCGAAGCGAGGATTCGCGCATCGGCAAAGCCGAGAAGCGGCGAGGTGTCGATGACAACGTGGTCGAACCGTTCGGACAGCTTACGCAGAAGACCGTCGATGCGGTCGATTCCGAACTGGTCGCCCGACCTGCAGTCGGTCGTCGAACCCGCAAGGAACCACACACCGCTCTTCGAATCGAAGGTGAGCGCGCGCTCGAGCGGAACCGAGCCGTTGACGATCTCGGCAATGCCGAATGCGGGCTTCTCGAAGAAGCGCGACGCACTTGCATTGCGCAGATCGCAGTCGAGCAGCACGACCTTCGAGCCCGCCGCCGCGAGCGTGCGGGCAAGGCAGGCGGAAACAAGCGTCTTTCCTTCGCCGGGAACGGACGAGGTCACCGCGATGATCTTCGAGCGCCCGGCCGGCACGGAGAGGACGAGGAAGGCCCTGAGGCTGCGCAAAGATTCCGCGAAAGCCGTCATCGGCTGCCGCGTGATCTGGTTGCCCGGATCGACCGCGCGGCCGAGTGCGCCGACATCCGGCAGGACGCCAGCGAGCGGCAGGCGGGTGTCGCGCGCAAGATCGGTGCCGCTGCGGATTTTGCGGCTCCAGCTTTCGGAAATCAGGATGGCCGCGGCGCCGGAGAGCAGCGCAAGAAGGAGCGCGATGGCGAGCACGAAACGCGGGTTGGCGAGAATGGAGCCGCCCGTGGCGATCGCTTTCGATTCGACGGTTGCATCCACGCGCTGCAGGCTGCGCTCGACGGCGACCTCGCTCGCCCGCGTCAGATAGGTCTGGTAGATCTTCTGCTTGGAATCCGCAGCCTGCTGAAGCGTGAGCAGCCCGACGCGGGCGCGCGTATTGGAAGCGAGCCTGTTCTGGGTGTTGTCGCGGCTGGCGATGAGCGAGGTTTCCTTCTGTTCGGCCGCACGTGCATCGGACCGCAGGCTCGAAATGATCCGGTGCGTCTCCGCCTGGATTTCGCTTCGGATATTGACGAGTTCGGCCTCGGTCTTCTTGACCAGCGGATAATCGGAACGGAATTCCGTCGACAGCTGCGACAGCGTGGCGCTGACTTCGGCTTCCTTCTGCCGCAGCACGCCGATCGTGTTGGAGGCCATCGAGGCGCCGGACTCGGTGCCGTCCACGGAATTGCTCCCGGCCGCGGCAAGCGCCGCATTCACGCGGGCCTCCTTGTCGGCGGCATCGGCGCGGGCGTCGGAGACCTGCTGGTCGAGCGTCGACAGCTCGGTCTCGGTGGACGCGGTGGCGTCGTTGCCGAGCAGATTGTTTTGTGCCTTGTAGCGTTCCACGCGCGTCTCGGCGTCGAGCGCCTGCTGGCGCAGATTGCCGAGCGTCGCATCGAGTTCGTGATTGGCCTGGGTCACGGCGCCGAGCTTTTCGTCGAGCTTGCGCGCGAGATAGGCGTTGACGATTCCGTTGGCGACGCGCCTGGCGGTGTCGATCGATCCGGCCGCAAAGCCGACCTGCACCGCGTAGGTGAGGCCGATGCGGCGGATCGTGCTCCTGGCCTGCACCGCGGCGACGGCCTGGCGCATCGTCTCGTCGGTGAGTTTCGCCTGCGGATCACCGCCAAATTCCGGATCCCGATAGAGCGCGAGCTTTCTCACCACCGCTTCGGCGATGGCAGGCGAACGCAGCACCTCGACTTCCGTATCGATCGCGCTTGTATCCGGGGGAAGTACCGCCTGCTCGCTCGCGGGCTGGGCCGGATTGTCGGAGATCGGATGGATGATGACGAGCGCCTGGGCGTAATGACTGTGGGGGATCAGCATTCCGAGCGCGGCGACGGCGAGAAAAACGGCCGCCGCCGCAGCAGCTGCGAGCCGCCACCGCGAGTGCAGGATTCCGACGGCATAGCGAAGCGGGGGTAGACCCGCATCGGCGCCGCTCCATCGGTCGAGGGCAGCATCCGGACTCTGCAGGATGAGTTCGTTCACTGTCTTGGACCTTTCTGTTTCAGGGTTTGCGAACGATCGTCAGGGATGCATCCATCCGAGGACGGAAATGACGCTGCCGAAGTCGCGCACGAATTTGCGCGTGCCCGACGAGTCGACGACGATTGTGTCATTTGGTTCGACCTGCGGATCGGCCGCCTTGCCGTCGCGGATGTCTTCGAGATCGTAGACGGTGGTGCTCCGCACGGCACCGGAGCCGCGGATGATGGAGACGTGGTGGGCGTCGGCGACCTGGTCGGGCCCTTTGGCCATCGCGACCGCCTGGGTGAGCGTGGTGCCTGGCGTGATTTCAAACATGCCGGGCTCCGTGACCTCGCCGTCCACGGTGATCTTCTTGCTCGCGGCGTCCTTGACCGAGACCGTTACGATCGGATTTTTCATGTATTTCGCGTTGAGTGCGGCGGCGATCTGCCGCGCCAGCTCGTTGGGCGTGCGGCCCGTCGCCGGCACCTCTCCAATGAGCGGCATGTTAATGGACCCGGCGTTGTCCACCTGGAGAGTTCCGCCGAGCGAAGGCACGTCGAACACGTCAATCACGAGCGTGTCTTTCACGCCGATCCGATAATTCCCCGTAACCGCGGTCGCGGCGGAGGCCGGACCCGGGGAAGGAGAGAACGAAGCATTGGAGAGCGAAGCCGAATCACTTCCGAAGGCCGCGCCTGCACAAGCGATCGCAAGCGCCACCCCAAACAACGGCCAGCATTTCATGGTTATTACTCCGCGCGCAGACGCACGTCCCTCGTGCGAACAGCGTGGGGTAAACGTTGGCTTGAGAACGCGGTTCCTTGAGCCGCACCTGCGCACCGGAACAAAACGGTCAGGCTTCACGTTCGGAAAATCGCGTCGTGCGGTGCGGAAGGTTTTCTCTTGTCCCTTGCAGTTGCGTATGAGCAGCCGAAGTTCGGCTTTGCGAGCCGGCAATGTTACGACCCGACTCTTTTGCGGACGCTCGATATAGCAATTGCTATTTCCGGAATCGTCTTCCTGCTCCCGCTGATAGTTGCGATCGCAGCAATCCTCGCATTTCAGCGCGGCCCGGTGCTGATCGCGCACCGCCGTGTGGGTATGGGCGGCCGCGCCTTCCACTGCTTCAAGTTCCGCTCGATGGTGGTGGATGCCGAACAGCAGCTGGCCCGACTCTTGCGCGACGATCCCCAGGCGCGGGAGGAGTGGATGCGCGACCACAAGCTGCGCAATGATCCGCGGGTCACGAGCTTCGGTCGTTTCCTGCGGCGCACCAGCCTCGACGAATTGCCGCAGCTTCTCAACGTCCTGCGCGGCGAAATGAGCATTGTCGGGCCGCGCCCGATCGTCGATGCCGAAATCGCGCGCTACGGCCGTCGCATCGCGAACTATTATCGCGTCAAGCCCGGCATCACCGGTATCTGGCAGGTCAGCGGCCGCAACGACGTGGATTACCGCACTCGCGTGGCCATGGACTGCCTTTACGCAAAATCGGCGCGGCCCTCGCTCTACATCTGGCTCGTGCTCGCGACCGTCCCCGCCGTCCTCTCCCGCCGCGGTTCGTACTGACGCCGCTGAGTTCCCGCGGCCGCCCTTCTTGCTTGTCATCCCCGCGAAAGCGGGGACCTAGAGCGCTGCGGCCGGAAAGCCGCGTGCGACCTCGGGAGATTTCCTTCGATTTATGGGATAGTTCTTAGTTAGGGACCGCGAATCTGGGCGCCCGCTTTCGCGGGCATGACAGTTCTTTCTTGGATTAGTACGTCCGGATCTCCGATAAGCCGCACAACCGCGCGAATGCGCCGCTGTGGAGTGCGGCGCGGACAAGGGCGCGATTGCGTGGCACGGAATCGTGCAGGGCAAGCCCCGCGCGGGCGCCGCAATACAGGGCTTTTGCGAGGGCCAGGGAGATTTGTTTGGGCCGTGCGGCCTGACGCGCGAGCCGCGCACCATGTGACTGCCCGGCACGAAAATTGCGCCGAAGCAGCCATTTGAGATTTGCCCGCGCGGCCGTGACGTTCTCGTAACAGATCGCCCGGGGCGCAAAGCCGATCGTGCCGCCCGCGTCGCGGAAACAGTCGAAGAAATCTTCGTCCTCGCCCCCCGTCTTTCCGAGATCGATGCGAAAGCGAAGTCCCGCGCGGACGGCGAGGGAGCGGCGGAACAGAACATTGCCGCTGAACCCCGTCCGGATTTCGCCGTTGCGCCACACCGGTTGTGTGGAATGAAAGTCGCCGCGGGAGAGCCATTGCGGCGCCGATGCCGGATAGACTGCGAAAACCGGGCCGAGCACCGCCGACCAGTCGCCGCGCCGGGCCTCGCCGAGAAGTTGCGCGAGCCAATTGCCCACCGGCCGCTCGTCATCGTCCAAAAACGCGATCCACTCGCCGCGCGCGACGTCGAGACAGGCATTGCGCGCGATCGAGATGTTCGCCGCGGGGGCGTGCACGAACGTCAGATCGAGGCCGAACCGGTCCGCCGCCATCTCGACGCATTCGCGCGCCGTGCCGCGCCGGCTGTTGTCCGCGATCACGACGCGGAAATGGCGTGGCGCGATATTCGTCTGACGCGACAGCGCGGCGAGCGTATCGACGACCTCGGGCCGCTCGAAAGTGCAGATGCAGATGTCGATTTGCGCGGCTGCAGCCGCTTCCGCATCGGAACTTTCATCTTCGACCGGGCGTGCCGTGATCCGGCCGCCTGGCCTTGTAACAAGCGCGTTCATGCGGCCGCCCGGATGACCGTCTGCGGTGTGTGGCAGTGTGTCCCGCGTGCCACGTCAGCGAGCGATTCCGCCAGACGCATGCAATCCGATCGGTCGGCAACGAAGTGCGACCGGGGCGCCGTGGCGGCGGCGTGCTTCAGGGATTCGTATTGCACAGGCGCTGTCTTCCCGAGAAACGCTTCGAGTTCGGTCTGCGGATTGTCGAGCAGAACGCCGAGGCCGCGCGCGTCGAGCCAACGGCCCGTTTCGGTGCGCCGGAGCGCAAGGGAGACCGTGTTGCAGCTGCCCGCTTCATAGATGCGGTTGGGCAGCAGCCATTCCGAATTTGCGCCTTCCTCGAAATAGTCGATCGCCCAGCTGAAATGCACGCCGGCATAGAGACGCGTGAGATCGGCGGCCTCGTAGGCGCCGCCGAATTCGAGCGCGGGAATCTTTCGCGCCAGTTCATCAAGCGTGTCGCGCACGGGATCGGCGGCACGTCCGAAAATCCGTACACGGACAAGATCGGGGTGCCTGCGCGCGAGCTCGGCCAGCATTCCGAGACTGCGGCGGCAGCGGAGCATCCCGAACCAGCCGATGTGCCAGGGCGGCCCCGGCGGCAAATCAGTAGCCTCTTGCGAGTCCGGCGAATTATCGAGACTCAGCGGCCTGTTCTCGATGACGAGTGCCGGGATGGGTGGGCGATCGAAATCCGGGTTTTGGAAATAGGCGCGCAGGAATGCGGGCGAACTTGTGAGAAGAAGCGTCGCGCGCTTCATGAGCGCTCTCTCCACCCGACGCAGCAGGATCGATGCGGCCGAGCGCCCGAGAAGCAGTCGATGAATGTCAAGGGCTTCGTACACGATCGGAATGTCGCGAGCGGCGGCCGCCGCAACCGCCAGCATTTCCAGGTTCCGCGCGACGAACAGATCGGCCGGCGCGAGCCGCGCGTGCAGGCGTCTCGCCGTCAAAATCTGTCGGAGCGCGGCCAGTCCCCGCTGCACGAGACGCGCGTCGAAGGTGCGGCCGAGCGGCAAAACCGGAACGCCTTCAATAGCTCCGGTCGGAGCGTCGCCCCGCCAAAACCCGGTGATCGTGACGTCGAGGCCGCCCGCGCGCAGCATCTGCACCCGGCGCATCACCGCGGGATCGTTGAGGTCGTGAACAAAATAGACGACGCGCATGGCCCGATTGCGGAACTCGACTGGCAACAGCAACGGGCGGGAACACGCAAAAGTTTCGTGCCAAGGCCCGTCAATCCTTGCAGAAACCATGTCCGAAACTCCGCGTTACTCCTGCAACCTCGCGGAGAAGGGACATTGCTCACATTTTCCAGTCTGTCATGGCCGGCTCTTGTCGCGTCACGCGGGAGCCGCAAACAGGTCCGCACGCTTGCAGAACGGATGGGTTGCTCCCCGCGCGATCGTCTGCTGATTGTCAATTGCGACGATCTGGGCTCCAGCCGGTCTGCCAATATGGCCATCGAGCGCGCGCTACGCGAGGGAAGCGCGACAAGCGCTTCACTGATGGTGCCGTGTCCGTGGGCGAGGGCGGCCACAGCGGCCTGCCGCGACCTCGACATCGGCATCCATTTGACGCTGAGTTCCGAATATCCCGCCTATCGCTGGCGCTCGCTGACCGGCGCTTCGTCGCTGCACGACCGGGACGGCTATCTTCCCGCCACCGCCCACGAAGTGTGGGCGCGTGCCGATCTCGATGACGTGGAACGCGAATGCCGCGCGCAGATCGACCGCGCGCTCGACTGGGGCGTGGACATCACGCACGTCAACAGTCACATGGAAGTGCTTCAACTCGACCGGCGCTACTTCGATCTCTACATGAAAATCGCGCGGAGCTACGGGCTTCCGCTGCGGCTGAGCCGGCCGGCTTCGTTCTGGCCTTTTGCCTACATGTCGCGCGCAACGCTCGAACGTGCCGGCGTTGTTGTCGCAGACAACTATTTCGCACCGCCTTGGGGCGAGCCTGCACGCGACGGGCTGATGGAGCGTGTGGGGCGCCTTTCGCGCGGCGTGACGGAAGTCTCTCTCCATCCGGTCGAGGATGGCGAGGAGTTGCGCGCCTACGATACGGAATATGCCGAGTTGCGCGCGGCCGATGCGGACTGCCTGATGGACAAGAGCCTCGCGGAGCTGATCCAGGCGAATGCCGTGCGTTCCATCGGATTTCGGCCCCTGCGCGAGGCGATGCGCGCTGCGGGGTGAAGGGGCGCGGGAGTTCGCGTCCCGGTGGTGTTTTCCTCTCCCGCGAAGCCATCCGGAACCGGCCGCGCCGTGCCGTGTTCTCGGAAGTACGTTTCAATCTTCATTTCGGGTTTCGTTTTGGGTCAGTCCATCGAATTCTTACCAGCAGAGCAGCGTCTGGAATATTACAGGCATATGGCGGCGCACTCACTTCACATGGCGCAATTGTCCGGCAACGACGAAGCAAAGGCGCATTACATCGACAGCGCTGCGCGATGGTCGGCGCTGGCGACCGAGGTCCAGCGCCAGCTCGAACGCGCCGACGGCGCGGTGCCCGCGATTCTCGACGGGAGAAAAGGCCGCTACAGCCGCGCCCGCCACTGATTTCCCCGTCGCCCGGCGCGATTGCGTTCCGACCCAGCATCCTCTCTGACAATCCGTATCGTCATGGCGAGTGACTGCGCGGCATTCACCCCTCGACAAACTCGGGTGAGGAAATCCCATCATGAGGAAATCCCATCATCTTGAAATTCCTCGTGCCGAGCTTGTCGAAGCATGAGCCCGCGCACCCGGAAGCATGCCGGGTACGGTTATTTCTTCGTGCGGTGTTTCTTGTGCCGCGCGCGGCCTTTTTCGACCAGCGCGTGAGCGCGGGAAGGGCCGTGCTCTCCGAGCGAACGGAATTTCTTGCCGTGCAGCCGGTTGTAGTCCTCGAAAAACGAGATGATTTCCTCGACCAGATGCGCGCGCAGGTCCTTGAGCGAGTGGGCGCCTTCGTGCGTGCGCGAATGGACGGCGACGGCGATCAGCCGGTCGTTGCGGAACCAGTCTTTCGACTCCTCCTTCTGCTCGGCCTCGATGACGCCGATTGCGCGCGCTGCGAGCACGCAACCTCCGACCACCGGACTGTCCATCAGCACGAGAATGTCGAGCGGATCGCCATCCTCGCCAAGGGTTGAAGGAATAAAGCCGAAATCGTAGGGAAAGCTCATGCCGACCGGCAATACGGTCTTCAACTCGAGACAGTCGCAGGACGGATCGTAACTGTATTTGTTGCGGCTGCCCTTCGGCGTTTCGATGACGACGCGCAGATTCTTTTCGGAATCGAAGGGGGCGATTTCGGAGAGAATGGTATGGCGCGCGGGGGCAGCTTTCCTGGCCAAGGCGAACGGCTCAGGCGCGCAGATTGACGGGCGCGGGCCGCGTGCGCGCGGAATCGCGAAGGAGCCGCACGATGGCGGCCAGTGCATCGAATCCCACGGGCTTTTCAAGGCGCGCGGTGTCGGCGAAACGCGGCTCGATCGATTCGCCGCCATAGCCGGTCAGGAACGCGAACGGCACGCGGACGCGGTGAAGCGCATCGGCGACAGGATAGACAGTTTCACCGCCCAGGTTGACGTCGAGAATGGCCGCGTCGATCGCGTTCTCTTTCAGGAACGACAGGGCGTCGAAGGGAGTCGCGCAAGGCCCGAGCGCGGTGCAGTCGAGCTGGTCCAGAAACCCCGTCAGCATCATGGCGACGAGCGGTTCGTCTTCGACGATGAGGATGCGCGGCTTTCCCGCCGCTTTCTCGTGCGGCTCGCGGTCCGGCCCAAAACCGTGCCGCGCCGCGCGCGCCGCGCTCTTGGCGTCGCCGCAAGGCAACGTGACGGTGCAGACGAGGCCGTCGGGGCGCCAGTCGAAATTCGCCTGTCCACCGACCTGACTCCGCGCGCCCGACATGATCGTCTGCAGACCAAGCCCCATACGCTGCGGGGCGGTGGCCGGCGGCCCGCCGATTTCGCGCCAGGTAAGAACGAGTCCACCGGCGGAGACCTGCCAGTTCAGCTGTACGCGTCCGCCCGCGGCCGAAAGCGCGCCGTATTTCGCGGCGTTCGTGGCCAGTTCGTGGAGTGCGAGGGCCATCGTCTGCGCGACCGGCGGCGTTACCGAGACGCGCGGGCCCGACACGCCGATATATTCCGCGCCGCCCATCTGATAGGGCGTGAGCTCTTCCTGCACGAGCGTGTGCACGTCGGCGCCTTCCCAGCGCGAATGGGCGAGAAGGCTGTGTACTTTCGAGAGCGCCTGGATGCGGCCCTCCACGCGCGTCTGATAGTCCCGGATGGTATCGGCACGCGTCAGCCGGACGATCGACTGCACGACGGCGAGCGAATTCTTGGCGCGATGGTCCACTTCGCGCGCGAGCAGCATCTGGTGTTCCTCGATGCGCTTGCGGTCGGTGATATCGGCGACAACGCCGCTCAGGCGCGCGAGCCGGCCAGACCCATCGAACACCGCGGTCGCGGTGCCGGTGCACCAGCGCAGTTCTCCGTCGGAACGCAGGATTCGGAAATCGGTACGCCACGAGGTCTGCTCCGGATCGGCGGCCGACAAGGCGGCGTCGAGCCGGCGCCAGTCCTCCGGATGGAACAACGCGCCCACATTGTCCTGCGTGACCTCGAAGCCTGCGGGGACTCCGAAAATGCGGCACAGCGCTTCATCCCACAGGCAGCTCCCGTCGGCGATGTTCCAGTCCCATGCGCCCATGTTGCCGGCCGACAGCGCCAGATTGCGACGATCCTCGCTCGCGATCAGTCGCGCATTGGAGGCGGCGAGTTCGCGGGTGCGTTCGGCGACGCGTCGTTCGAGCTCGCTGTTGAGCTGTTCGAGCTCTTTTGATTTGCGGTAGAGCTCGACGAAGACTTTCACCTTCGCGCGCAGCACTTCCGGGATCACCGGCACGGGCATGTAGTCGACGGCGCCCATGCGGTAGCCGCGCAGGTGATCGACTTCGGCCATCTGGATCGCCGAGATGAAGATGATCGCGATTTTCTGGAAGCGCGGATGCTCGCGGATCATCGCGGCGAGTTCGAACCCGTCCTGCTCGGGCATGCAGACATCGACGAGAATGACAGCGATGTCGGCCTTGAGGAGCTGCTCCAGCGCCTCGCGGGCCGACGACGCCTTGATGAGATTTTCACCGAGCTCGGCGAGCATCACCTCGTAACTCAGAAGCTTCGCGGGCTGGTCGTCCACCAGCAGGATGTTGAGCTTTTCGCAGGGGGCGGTCATGGCAATGCCGATCCGGCGCACTCCCCCTCACCCGCAAACGCGCGGTAGAGGGACCGCATCCTGCATCCCTCTCCCACGAGGGGAGAGGGGAAATTCCGCGCCTTGCTTTTCCACTTGCGAGTGCAGCGCTCTGCATTCCCCTCTCCCCTTGTGGGAGAGGTGTGCAGCGCGAGATGGAAATCACAGATCCGGTGGGGGTGAGGGGGAACCCCGGAGCTTGAAAGTGAATAGCCGGACATCGAAATCATCTCGTGGGATCCACACCCTACCTGTGCAGCCACATGCGCAGCGCGGAGAGGAGCTGCTCGGTGTTGACGGGCTTGGCGAGATAGTCCGAAGCGCCGGCTTCCAGGCACTTCTCGCGATCGCCTTTCATCGCTTTTGCCGTCAGCGCGATGATCGGCAGGCGACGGAAGCCCGGATTGTCCCTGATCCTGTCGATCGTCTGATAGCCGTCCATTTCGGGCATCATGATATCCATCAGCACGATGGCAAGCGAGGGGGTGGTTTCGACGAGCTCGATCGCCTCCCGGCCGGTGGTGGCGGTGAGCACGCGCATGCCGCGCCGCTCGAGCACGCTCGACAGCGCGAAGATGTTGCGCGCGTCGTCGTCGACGAGAAGCACGGTCTTGCCCGCGAGATCCTCGTCGGAGCTGTTGAGCCGGTCGAGCATCCGCTGCATGTCGGGCGGCAGGTCCGTCACCACCCGATGCAGGAACAGCGAGGTTTCGTCGAGCAGCCGCTCGGGCGATTCGACGCCCTTCACCACGATGCTGCGCGCCATGCTGTGCAGCTGCATGTCCTCTTCCGGCGTCAGCTCGCGGCCCGTGAAAACAACCACCGGGATATCGGAGAGCTGCGAATCGTTGCGCATCTCGTGCAGGATATCGAATCCCGAAATGTCGGGCAGCCGGAGATCGAGCACGACGCAGTCGGCGGGGTGATCGCGCATCGATTCGAGTGCCTGGGCGCCCGTCGCCGCGGTTTCGATCTCGATGTCGTCGTGGCCGAGCAGGGACTGGATGCTGAGTTGCTCGGCGGGGTTGTCCTCGACGAGCAGGAGCCGCTTCCTGCGGGGAGCCGCGTAGGCCTTCACCTTCTCGATGGCCTGCGAGAGACCCTCGGTGGAAGACGGTTTGGTCACGAAGGAGAAGGCGCCGCGCGCCAGCCCGTGTTGGCGATCCTCGTCGAGTGTGACGATCTGCACCGGGATGTGGCGCGTCAGCGGATTCTGCTTGAGCTGACTCAACACCGTCCAGCCCAGCATGTCGGGCAGGAACACGTCGAGCGAGATCGCGGTGGGCTGATACTGCTTGGCGAGATCGAGCGCATCGGCGCCGCGCATCGACACGATCACCTTGAAGCCGCTGTCGCGCGCGAGGTCCACGACGATGCGCGCGTAATGCGGGTCGTCCTCGATGATCAGGAGGATCGGGTCGCCCGCCTCGATGGTGAGCCGGTCGTCGCTGACCTGTTCGACCTGCCGCTCGGGCGGCGTGGGCGCGATTACCAAGCCTGCCGATTCGTGCGTGGGGGGCGCGGCACGGCGGCTCGCACTCGCGCTGCCCTGGTATTTGACGGGCAGGAACAGCGTGAAGGTGCTGCCGCGCCCCGGCGTGCTGCGAAGCTGGATTTCGCCGCCGAGCAGGCTCGACAGCTCGCGGCTGATGGCGAGGCCGAGTCCGGTGCCGCCATAGCGGCGGCTGGTGCTCGCGTCTGCCTGCTGGAACGCTTCGAAGATGATCTTCTGCTTTTCCGGCGGAATGCCGATGCCGGTGTCGGAGACTTCGAAGGCCACTGCGCCGGCGGCCTGGCCGAGGACGGGATGATTGACGCTCCAGCCGCTCTTCGCCGCCGAGACGCGAAGGCGCACGCCCCCTTTCTCGGTGAACTTGAAGGCGTTGGAGAGCAGATTCTTCAGAACCTGCTGCAGGCGTTTGGAATCGGTGTTGATCGTGGGAACGAGATCGGGCTCGACCTGCACGTCGAAGGAAAGCCCGCGCGCCTCCACCTCGTGACGGAAGGGCCGCGCCAGCGCATCGACGAGGTTGGTCACGAAAATGTCTTCCGCGTCGACCGTCACCGTGCCGGACTCGATCTTCGACAGGTCGAGAATGTCGCTGATGAGGTTGAGCAGATCGGTGCCCGCGCCGTGGATGGTGCGCGCGAATTCCACCTGCTTCGGCGACAGATTGCCCTCCGGATTGTCACCAAGCTGCTGGCCGAGGATCAGAATGCTGTTGAGCGGCGTGCGCAGTTCGTGACTCATGTTCGCCAGGAACTCGGATTTGTACTTCGAAGTCAGTGCGAGTTCCGACGCTTTTTCTTCCAGCTCGCGCCGCGCCTGCTCGATCTCCTGATTCTTGCGCTCCACTTCCACGTTGCGTTCGGCGAGTTGCTGCGCCTTCTGCTCCAGCTGCTCGTTGGTCTGCTGCAGTTCGCGCTGCTGGGTCTGAAGTTCGCCCGCCAGCTGCTGGGATTGCGTGAGCAGCCCTTCGGTCTGCATCGTCGCTTCGATGCTGTTCAGCACGATGCCGACGCTCGCCGTCAGCTGCTCGAGGAAGGCGGTCTGCAGATCCGTGAAGGAGTCGAGCGACGCCAGCTCGATGACCGCCTTCACCTGGTTTTCGAACAGCACCGGCAGCACGATCACGTTGCGTGGCGGCGCCTTGAAAAGCGCCGAACTGATAGGCACGACATTGTCCGGCAGATCGGTGACGAGCAGACGCCGCTTGTCGGCGGCGCATTGTCCCACAAGTCCGCGACCCATCTCCACGCGCGGCGGATAGCGGTTCGTGTCGCTGTCGGCGTAGGCGGAGAGCAGGGAAAGCGCACCATTCTCCTCGTTGCTGTCGCGATAGATGACGCCGAGCTGGGCGTTGACGAGCGGGGTCAGTTCGGTGAGTAGCAGCCGGCCCACCGTCGCGAGATCGCGCTGGCCCTGCAACATGTTGGTGAACTTGGCGAGATTGGTCTTCAGCCAGTCCTGCTCGGTATTGCGGTCGGTGGTGAGCCGCAGATTGTCGATCATGGTGTTGATGTTGTCTTTGAGCTCGGCCACTTCGCCGCGCGCATCGACCTGGATCGAACGGGTGAGGTCGCCCTTGGTCACCGCCGTCGCCACTTCCGCGATGGCGCGCACCTGCGTCGTCAGGTTTGCGGCAAGCAGGTTCACGTTGCCGGTCAGATCCTTCCACGTTCCGGAAGCACCCGGCACGTTCGCCTGACCGCCGAGACGGCCTTCCACGCCCACTTCGCGCGCCACCGACGTCACCTGGTCGGCGAAGGTCGCGAGAGTCTGCGTCATGTTGTTGATGGTTTCGGCGAGTGCCGCCACTTCGCCTTTCGATTTCACCGTGAGGTTCTGGGCGAGATCGCCGTTGGCGACGGCCGTCACCACTTTCACGATGCCGCGCACCTGTTCGGTGAGGTTCGCGGCCATCACGTTCACGGTGTCGGTCAGATCCTTCCACGTGCCGGCGACGCCGGGCACCTGTGCCTGACCGCCGAGCTCGCCCTGCGTGCCCACTTCGCGTGCCACGCGCGTGACTTCCGAGGCGAAGGCGTTCAGCTGGTCCACCATCGTGTTGATGGTGTTCTTGAGTTCGAGAATTTCGCCTTTCACGTCCACCGTGATCTTGCGGCTGAGGTCGCCGCGCGCGACCGCGGTCGTGACTTCGGCGATGTTGCGTACCTGCGTCGTGAGATTCGCCGCGAGCAGGTTCACGTTGTCGGTCAGGTCCTTCCATGTGCCCGCAACGCCGGGCACCACGGCCTGGCCACCGAGGCGGCCTTCGGTTCCCACTTCGCGCGCCACCCGCGTCACTTCGGCCGCGAAGGAGCGCAGCTGCTCCACCATGGTGTTGAGCGTTTCCTTGAGCAGCAGGATTTCGCCGCGTACGTCCACGGTGATCTTCTTGGAGAGATCGCCGCCGGCGATCGCCGTCGCCACCTCGGCGATGTTGCGCACCTGCGCCGTCAGATTGGACGCCATGAAGTTCACGTTGTCGGTCAGGTCTTTCCAGGTGCCGGCGACGCCGGGCACCTGCGCCTGTCCGCCGAGCTTGCCTTCGGTGCCGACTTCGCGCGCCACGCGCGTCACTTCGCCGGCGAAGCCGTTCAGCTGATCCACCATGGTGTTGATGGTGTTCTTGAGTTCGAGGATTTCGCCTTTCACGTCCACGGTGATCTTGCGGCTGAGATCGCCGCGCGCCACCGCCGTTGTCACTTCGGCGATGTTGCGGACCTGGGCGGTCAGATTGCCCGCCATCGAATTCACCGAGTCGGTCAAATCCTTCCAGGTGCCGGCGACGCCGGGCACCTGCGCCTGTCCGCCAAGGCGGCCTTCGGTGCCCACTTCGCGCGCCACGCGCGTCACTTCGCCCGCGAAGCGGTTCAGCTGATCCACCATGGTGTTCAGCGTTTCCTTCAGCTGAAGGATTTCGCCGCGCACGTCGACGGTGATCTTGCGGCTGAGGTCGCCGCCCGCGATGGCAGTCGCTACTTCGGCGATGTTGCGCACCTGGCCGGTGAGATTTCCGGCCATCGAGTTCACCGAGTCGGTGAGGTCCTTCCAGGTCCCCGCGACGCCGGGCACCTGCGCCTGTCCGCCGAGCTTGCCGTCTGTACCCACTTCGCGCGCCACGCGCGTCACTTCCGCCGCAAAGGCGTTCAGCTGGTCCACCATCGTGTTGATGGTTTCCTTCAGCTGCAGAATCTCGCCGCTGACATTCACGGTGACCTTTTTCGACAGGTCGCCCTGCGCCACCGCGGTCGCCACTTCGGCAATGTTGCGCACCTGGCCGGTGAGGTTCGAGGCCATCGAGTTCACGGAGTCGGTCAAGTCCTTCCACGTGCCGGCCACGCCGCGCACCACCGCTTGGCCGCCGAGACGTCCGTCGGTGCCCACCTCGCGCGCCACGCGCGTTACTTCGGAGGCAAAGGCGTTCAGCTGATCGACCGTGGAGTTGATCGTCTCCTTGAGCTGCAAAATCTCGCCGCGCACGTCCACGGTGATCTTTTTCGACAAGTCGCCGTTCGCCATCGCCGTCGAGACTTCGGCGATGTTGCGCACCTGCGCCGTCAGGTTCGACGCCATCGAGTTCACCGAGTCGGTCAAATCCTTCCAGGTGCCCGCGACGCCCAGCACGTTCGCCTGACCGCCGAGGCGGCCGTCGGTGCCGACCTCGCGCGCCACGCGCGTCACTTCGCCGGCGAACGCGTTCAGCTGATCGACCATCGTGTTGACGGTTTCCTTGAGCTGCAGGATCTCGCCGCTCACATTCACCGTGATCTTCTTGGAAAGATCGCCGCCCGCGATGGCGGTCGCCACTTCGGCGATGTTGCGGACCTGCGCGGTCAGGTTCGACGCCATGAAGTTCACGTTGTCGGTCAGGTCTTTCCAGGTGCCGGCGACGCCGGGCACCGTGGCTTGACCGCCGAGCTTGCCTTCGGTGCCGACTTCGCGCGCCACGCGCGTCACTTCCGAGGCAAAGCCGTTCAGCTGGTCCACCATCGTGTTGATGGTGTCTTTCAGTTCGAGGATTTCGCCGCGCACGTCCACGGTGATCTTGCGGGAGAGGTCGCCGCGCGCCACCGCCGTCGTCACCTGCGCGATGTTGCGCACCTGATCGGTGAGGTTGCCGCACATCGCGTTCACCGAGTCGGTGAGGTCTTTCCAGGTACCGGCGACACCGGGCACGATCGCCTGACCGCCGAGCTTGCCGTCGGTGCCCACTTCGCGCGCCACCCGCGTCACTTCGGAGGCGAAGGAGCGCAGCTGGTCCACCATCGTGTTGATGGCTTCCTTGAGCTGCAGAATCTCGCCGCGCACGTCCACGGTGATCTTCTTCGAAAGATCGCCCATGGCGACCGCGATCGTCACTTCGGCGATGTTGCGCACCTGGGCGGTCAGGTTGGACGCCATGGAGTTGACGCTCTCGGTCAACTCCTTCCACACGCCCGTCACTTCGCGCACCTGCGCCTGGCCGCCGAGCTTGCCTTCCGTTCCCACTTCGCGCGACACGCGCGTGACTTCCGAGGTGAAGACGCCGAGCTGCTTGATCATGCGGTTGACGATGGTCGCAGCCTGCAGGAACTCGCCTTTGAGCGGCCGGCCTTCTACGTCGAGGCGCACGGTCTGCAGCAGGTTGCCTTGCGCCACCGATTCGATCGCGCGTGTCACTTCCGTCGTCGGCCAGATCAGATCGTCGATGAGTTGGTTGATCGAACCTTCCATCGCGCCCCAGGAGCCGGAGACGCTGCCCAGCTTCACGCGGTGGCGCGTCTGGCCTTCGCGGCCGACACGCTGGCCGACATATTCGAGCTGCTGCGCCATGCGCTGGTTGCTGGCGACGATCTCGTTGAACGTATCGGCAATCTTGCCGAACAGCCCCGTCTCGTGCCCGGCCAGCCGGACGGAGAAGTCGCCCGTCTTTACCGCCTGCAGGGCGTGAAGCAGGTTGTGGAGTTCGGCCGCGTGGCCGTTCAGCTTCTGGGCTTCACTGGCCTCAGGAGCGGGCGGAGGAACGGGACCCCGTTTGCGGGTGCGGACAGCGGTTTCGCCTTTGGCCGACATGACAGATTCGTTCCTTCAATCGCGATGGTGTGGGTGGCCGGGACCCGTGTCGAGGCGCCGATCTCGGGCGGGATCGTCAAAAGTCAGGCGGAAGCGCGGATTTCCGCGCACGCAAAACTGGAACGCCACCTTCGAAAGTTCCACGGGCCCCGATCCGCAACGTGCAATGCGTCGGAAAGTTCCCGGCCGGGTTCCGGCCGCAAAATCCCCTGGCGGAAGCTTAGCTGGCCTTGGCAGCGCCGTCTTCAATGCAGGTTAACGGGAGCGGATTTTCTGCGGGAGCGCGGCGCCTGTTCGGAGCCGCCGCTTTCAGGGGATTCTCCCCGGCAGGGAAACTGCCGGGGATTTTTCGCTTACAGCGAGTTCGCGACCGTGCTGAACGTGTTGCTCAGGTTGGTGCCGACCGCGGAACCGCGGCGATGGTGACGACGGCGAGGAGGGCGGCAATCCAGGCCATATTCGATGGCGGTGACGCCGGATTCCTCGACGAGGAAACGCGACAAAAGCTTGTTCATTGGACTCAGTACCTTGCTGCGGGACCTTGCGGCAGATCCTGTCCGGATTTGTGACCGCTCGGCGCCTGCGGGGGGATTGCATCGGGTTCGGCTTCGGCGGTAAGCCCGCTGCGCCAGACTGTGGGGCGCAGCGCTGGCGCAGGTGACTATGGTCGAGAGTGAAGAACTTTTCGCCCTGTCGGCGCTCGAGCGGCTCGATCGTTATCGGGAACTCGCAACCGAAGCCGCCCGGCTCTCCGCCGCCGCGCGCACGCCGGACATCCGCACCGGATATCATACGATCTCCCAACACTGGGCCGAGATCGCAGCGTTCCTGGAGCGGGCCATGAGGCTCAAAGGCTTCGCCAGCATTCCGGAATGGGAGCCGCCCTGCGGCCTGGGCGCTCCGCGCGTCTGTTAGCCCGCCTTCGCTCAACCGGCGCGGGCTTGCGGGACTGGCGCCTGTGGAGTCGCGGCGGAACGCCCATCGCGCCAGGCCGCAAAGACCCAGAACAGCGCTTCAACGCTTGGCGACCGGCCGAGCGGCGCCAGCAGGGCCTCGCAGGCGAGATGGTGTTTTCCGCGGATGCTTGCACGGGTGAGCAGGCGTACCGGCATGCGCCCACTGCGCGGCAAGTCGAAACAGCTGCGCCAGCGCGCGAATGCCGGCTTCGGGAAAATTTCGGCGAGACTTCGCCCCTGCGCCGCGCCCAGCACTTCGCGCGAATGGCTGCCCTGGAGCGTCACGGTGTAATTCCATGCGCCTGCGCGCGCCGGCGCCATCTCCACGAGATTCACGAAGGAGAGAAAGCGCGCCATCGCCCGCGGATCGAGTTCGCGCCGCTCCGGCATCGCGCGGCCCTGGCGGAGCGATTGCCAGTAGCGATAACCCTGCTGTGTCTCCGGCCGGGAGAAGGCGAGATCCCAATCGATCGCGATCGGCCACAGTTCGTGTTCGTCGAACCGGTTGGTGAAACTCATGTTGCTGGCGCCGTTCCGTAGCCTTGCCCAACCGCCGGGGATGGCGGCATCGCTTGGCTTTTGAAGCAAATTGGCCCGGCCGTCCGCATCCGACTGGAATAAAGGTTATCCGCGGGTTAACGGGCGCGTGCCCGTTCCGCGACACCCTGCGCTGCAGGCGGCATCAGCCCCGCTCCCCTGCAAAGCAGGCGAGAGGCAGGGTGAGGGGGTCTCTCCGCGCTATCGCGACCGGTAGTGATTTCCGGCATGCCTGAACGGATTTAGCACTGTCGCGCCCAGGCCGGCGACGTTGCGATCATTGCGCGTTACCAGCGTCAGCCCATTGGTCAATGCGGTCGCGGCGAGCAGGCCATCGATGGCCGGGACGGGTCTGACGGCGCTCATGCGGCCCCATTGATCGGACACAGCGTTGTCGATGCCGAGCACGCGCCCATCGAAAGCTGCCTCTACTTTCCGCAACCAGCGTTCAAGCGCCGCTGCCTTGCCTGGATCGCGGGGACGTGCAAGTTCAACGCCCTTGCGGATTTCACCAAGGACGAGAGTGCTCAGAAAGAGATCCTCATCGGCGATGGGCGCGTACCAGGCCGACACATGCACGTCGCAACGGGCGCCCTTTCGGATCTCGGAAATGACGTTGGTATCGATCAGGTAACTCACAGATCGACTTCACGTCCAGGGTCGTTGCTGCGATCGAGGTCGATCCCCTCAAGCGGCGCGGACGCAAGCAGCGTCTTCAAACTCACCTTGGGCGGCTCGACAAATCGTTGTCGAAGAAGCCTGCGCGCCTCCAGCTGGCGCGATGGATCGGACAAGGCCGAAGCAACGCGGCGCACAAGGTTCGCATCTTCCTTGCGAACATTGACCTCGATCCGCACGAAACCTCGGCGCTCCATGCGCGCGCGGTGCTTTGCGATGGAGGATTTCGCCCGCCCGGTCATTCTCAACGCCTCCCGTTGTTTCCGGAAACGTTACCGGAAAATACGAACAGGCGCAAGCGCCAATGGCAGCCGTAGTACCCGCTTTTCACGATGGGTGAGCCACGGATCCAAACCAGCTTTTTTAGCGCGGAGGCCGCGGAGGAACTCTTGGCGCGGCTTACGCGCGCAACATTTTCCGCGTCCGCCGCGTTGCCTCCGCGACGTCCGCGCTGAATCTTTCTTGCGTAACACTCCTCAAAGGTTCCGGGTAATAGGGCTATCGCGTAGTGCTCTCATATCCGTCTGCCCGCGGGCCCGCCAAGACTGTGCCGCATCGCGATATGGCGATCTATTCTGCGATGGCAGCGGCAGCGGGACGGCGCAGCCAATCGGGCACCTTCCAGCCGGACTGCAATCGCCTCCGCCTCCGGCTCCGCGAACAGCAAGGCGGCGAGCGCGGAAGCGTCCACCACCTTAATACCGGTCACGGTCAGCCCGGATGATGGCGGCCGAGTCGGCCGGCGTGTGGACGCCAAGCCGGCGTACCTCCGCCAGCAATTCGGCAGGGCTCAACGTCCGCTCGGAGCGGATCGCCTCCTCGACGATGGCGAGCAGTTCGCCTTGAAGCGAGCGATGGTGCCGCTCTTGCCCGTTGTCGCAGGCGCTGAACGACCTCGTCGGGGCCGTTTTTGATCGAGAGGTTGACGGGCACTGGCTCCAAACCTGCTCCGGTTAGGAACCGCAATACCACTGCGCCGTATGCACGTCTCCGGCAGCGCGCGACGGCCTCGGGATGATGGCGCTCCACACGGACGATGACGAAGCGCGCTGCGAGCATGGCCCGAAGCACCAGCGCCTCGTCGGAATCCGGAAGGAAGCATTGCGCGGCCGCGTAGCGATCGAGGGGGCGCTTGCATGTCCCGTGCCGGCCGTAGAGCGCGAGATCGTTCGCAAACGCGAGCTCGTCGATGGCGTTGAGGATGAAGGTTTTCCCGTGCGCGATTCCCAGGCGCCGCGCCTGATCGCGGAAGAACTCCCAGGCCATGTAGTGGAAGGCGCCGTTGGCGTGCATCTTGCTGATCGCGCGGAACCGGCGGTAGCGCGAAATCATCTCCACGCGCGAACGCGCGACCGGATCGTTTGCCGGAATGCAGGATTGCCGAACCGCATCTGAAAGCAACATCCGACCTCCATGGTTTGATGGGGCTGCGCACCGATGCGCCCGCCACGGAACGGTAATCCGATTCGCGAATGAATCAGAAGCCCGGCTCGACTTTTGCACGCAATTCGCGCGTCAGGCGGGCCGGTGTGGAGCCTTTCTTCGGCTGCGACGGCGCAATTCTCTCTTCGACGCCGGCATCTTCCCGCCGCCGCTCGCGCTTCATCTTCGATAGCGCAGGCGAAACCCCATGCGTGCGCTCGAGCCGCTCGACGGTGGGACTTCCGCTCTTGCCGAAGCGCAGCGTTTGGCTCTTGCGCTTGTAACGCAGTTGCTAGGTTTCAGCACCTGGTCCGCCGCTGCGGTCAGTGCGAGCTGGCGCGTGGGTGATGTGGACAATTTCGTTTCTCATTCCAACATAACAAGCCCGCGCGCCGACGTGCCACTTTATGTTGCCGTTCCGAATCCGAAGTGGTGTCGGGAAGCCGGCGTTCTGCCGATCGCAGATGGCGAGGCTTCGGTTGGATTACTGACGACTACGGAAGTTGGCGGGTTCGATGCGGCGGCGGTCAAGGCGCAAATCGTTGCAACGCTTGGGATTTGAGCGGCCGAATCCTCCGGCAAAGCAGCGTTGCTCGTGCCACAGCGCAGACATAGTGGCTCGTCGGTCATGCTCCGCCAAGGTACTACTTGGATACCGACCTATGGCGCCGCCATTTGCGAAATCTCTTCAAAGAATGGCAGCATACCGGGCATCAGCTGTTCAATGTAACCGAGGACTGCAGCGCGGTGTCCGTGCGCGGCGAGGAATCGGAGCAAGTTCTTAAAGCGATCCTCCATGTCATAATCTGGCTTGTTACTGGCAAGAATGTGGCCCAGAACGCCAGTCACCGCTGCCGTGTTCTCGGGCGCCAACCGGTCGAGCTGCTCCACGAGGATGTGAAAGTTGTAGTCGGTCCCAACGTAAGGTGCGACAGCTTCTAACAACTGCCGTCCCTTTGCATCGATCCGCGATAGATACACTGCAAGACGTCCCAGATGTGACAAAAGCTGCTTGGGCGGTTCGGCTTGGCGGGCAGACCATTCGGCGGACAACGACCAAAATGCAAGTATGGCCTTGCGCTGTTTGTTTGTGAGTTTGTCGCCACGCACAGACCAGAACCAGTCTGTGGCGGCAACAAGTTGGCCCTCTCGGTTTCCCTCGAAGAGCTTGCAAAAGCGGGCCGAAGTCAACGCCTCGTCGCCCCATAACAAGGCTAGACACATAAATTCAACGATCCGGTGGCCCTCGCGGTCGTTGGTCACCTTCGTGTCGAGGGCTGACACAACAACGTTGTGGTCGGCTAACAGGCGGTAGACGCGCCGCGTGAGCGTGGCATAGGGCAAACCGGCGAGCGCGCAGCGGAAATTGTCTGCAACATTTGGGTCAAACAGCCGGTCGAAGTTGGTCTCAAGCCATTCGGGACTGAGATAGTCCATATTGGCAACGTAGTGAGCCATAAGGGCCGAGAATTCGAAGTTTCCATTGTGGCAAAGGGCCAGTTGCTCGTCAAACGTACCTTGCATTCCTGCCCAAGCCTCGGCGTGTTCCTTCTTTTTCTTGGTTTCAATCCTGCATACGCGTAGGGCATGATTGACAAGAGCCTGAATCACGCGGCCACGGGGTGTGTTGATAGCTTGCGTCATGACATCCGAGTCCCGGATGTCGATCATTCCCGGAGCCCGCGCAAGCAAGACAAGAATGATGCGCCATCCCTGTGGCAACAGGCGTGGCGCGTAGGCGGTATTATCAATCCGGGTTCCGGAGGCAAGCGCGTCCGCGATGGCCGACAGGACCCAGCTCCTGCGGGCGATGAGGTTTTTTGGCTCAAGCCCCTCGTCGATCCAGAACGAAAGCTGCGCCAGCACCCTCTCAAAAAAATCTAGCAAAGACGGCCAGAGTTTCGATGGAGAGATTAGTGATTCCGCGCCGGGCTTGGTGTCCAAGACCGTGCGAAGCCCCGCGATGATGGCGTGAATGACCGGTATAGGTGCGGTCAGATAGCGATCCAGGTGGCCGAGAAACACGTCCGGTGCTTTGGCAACGGTGGCCTGCAGAGCGTCCCAGAGACCCTCTTCTGTCGGACCCCGCCATGAATCATGCTCACGGAAGCTTCCGATTTTTTCCAATAAAGTCCCTTCTTTCCCCGCGGCGATCAGGATGTCGATCGTGAAGGGCGATGGGCCGGGACCAACGCGAGTTTCGTGGTAGCTCAGGAAATCCGGATGATCGGATGGTGACCCTAATGCCTCAATAGCATTGAGCTCCGCGAACAAAACGTCCGCCGGCTCATATCCCTTGTTGACGATCGCGGAAAGCCAATCCCGTTGGATGTGTTTGCGATACAGCTCACGCTTCTCGCCACTCTTGGGCGCCGGTATCGCTCTGATGGCCACGACCACGGCTGCTTTGCCGATATCAGAGAATTCCGCGAAATGGCGAGACAGCAGACGATGCAATTCATGGCGAAATGGCGATGCGAAGAGTTCAGGATCGATTGCAGGATCGATAAAGTGGCCCAAGCCTTGGAACTGCTCATCGATGATATGCAGCGCGATACGACGCATGATATCGAGGTCATCGGCTAGCAGAGCCGCCACGTACACTTGTGCTGATGCTTCGCCTGTATTGAACCAGGCAAGCACGATTTCGCGCAGACCTTCGACAAAGCGATTTTCCGCGCCACGCCATTCGTAGTTCTGAGGATGGGTTTCAACGGCGGGGCGCCAAAGGGAGCTCTGATAAGGCCGCCGCCTATCGCTGAAAACCGCGCGCACGCGGGCCGCAAGGATATGTGCCGATTCTTCGCCAGCTTTAATACCGAAGGTTTCGATGTGTTTGGAAAACATATCGCGCAGCCAGAAATCCTCTACCGCCGTGGATATTTCTTCGGACGATCCTTCGGCTCGCCATTCAAAGGTCGTGCAAAAATCGAGCAGCAGGCAAGCACGATGAAGATCGGCACCCGCATTGCTTGCGAGAAGCCGTTTCATAACGCCGTCCGACAAGGCGTGCCCCGCCAACGAACGGTCGTATCTGGAACGCAGCCAGCTCGGAACGAGTGCTATGATGTTGTCAGTGATCGCCGTAATGGGCACATGGCCTAGTATTTCGGCGAACTTCCAGAACGTATAGTGATTGTCGACCACGCTGCCATCGGTTTGGCGTGCCGCTGTCACGGCCTGAACAATGCCGAGAACCTTATTGGCCAGGACCACATCGTCATTCGCGCCAGCTTGGCGGGCAAGCGCCTCCAAATAGTCGAGCGCCCGCCAATACGGAATGCGAACAAAGCCTGGTTTATCAGGGACGGCGACCGGGCCCGGATTTTGCGCTGGATCCAAGAGGCCCGCCTCAAGCAGCGCTTCGAAATAGCGCGCCGCGTCGCCGCGCTTGGAGAGGAGTTCGAAACCGCGATGGGCATGATCTACGCTCTTCCTCATCAATCCTATGAAGGATTCTTGTCGGGCATTGAGTGCGTCAGCCATCGAGGAGGTCTCCCATTTCGGAGAGTTCCTGGGCCAACATAGGATCGCGCGCAGGTATCCGCAGTGCAAAATCCTCAAGCACGGCCGCGAGCTGTTCCCAATCCTTTTCGTCGCGGCGAAATCCGATGAGTTCGATGCCACACTCGTTGAGATAATAGCTGCGCATGCTCCGCATGAGTTCGATCTCGTGGCTGAAATAGCCTTGGATCATAAAGTGCTTACTCTCGCGGACGCCGTCCTTCGGAGGTAATCGTGCCTTTTGAATCACATATTCGAGAATCTCGAGTTCTTCCAACCCGTAGCCAATGAATAGCACGGTCTTCTTCTTGAAGAGATATTCCAGGAACGTCAGAAGCCTATTTTCTTGTTCTGGATTGGCGCTGTGGTGGTCGTTGGCGTAATGACGCAAATATTGACTGGTCGTCATGACCATGCCCGTGGTGCGCCGCAATGCGCCATGAATGTGAAACACACCAGGAGAATTGAGATTCTCGGGCGTGAAATCTTTTACTTCGTCGAAAACGCGACGTGAGAGCGGCGTGGGTGCGACGGCAAGTGCCTTGCTGGGTCTTACGGCATCTGCTGCCGCAAGGATGATCTCAGAATCGAGCCACTTGTCGTAGTTTGTAGTGATGAACGTCTTTGCCATTTTCGAGAGTGCGCCGTAGACCTTGCGCCCCATTTCGTTCTCATAGCCGTTGGTCGGCATGAGCAATTTTTCAAAATTGATGGACAGCTTGGTCTCTTTCTCCATACCGAGCGCGATCGCAAGTTTAACCCGAGAACTTAGATGCTCGATTTGCGCAAGCTGGGCATGCGTAAATCGCCCATTGTCGAGAAACGTGTGGAGCGCCCCTTTCGCCAATTGACCCCAGCCGGGACAGCCGGTCAGAAGTGAGAGCCCGGCACCGACGAAAGGCACAAGAATGCCTCGTGTCGCGGAGTCACGAATTCCCTCCGGCACGTCGGGAAGGAGTGGCAATTCATCGGCCAAAATAGGAGCCCTTGGATCAATTACTATGCATCAGCCCGGCAGTCTGATTGCCGGCATGCCCATTGTGCCGGCATGGCCATTGAGTTGGCTTGGCGGTGCTGAGACTGCCCGCAAGCTGATCTTGGGATGTTTCGATGCATGCGGTTCGAACTCATGATGGCACGCCCCGATCTTGCACGCCACACTTGGAATTCCGAAGGAGTGGGCTTTGTAAGACGACAGACCGATCCGCACAGAGATTGTCCAAGGCTAATTTCCTGGACGTCGCACAGCGCGCGGTGCTGCTCTGTGCCCATATCGCGCGCGTGATGCTCCGGTGATGCCCGGCGAGATTGTGAGGAGATGCATGAAGAATTAAGTCATCGATTTTATGGCGACCCCGAGAGGATTCGAACCTCCGGCCTACAGATTAGGAATTCTGTGGACTGATATTCTCCGGCACTCTCCCACATTCGCGGACTATTAAGAATGCCTGCAAATATAGGCATTTCTGGCCGGCCGTCATTCCTTGACATTCTCGGGAGCATCCCCACGATGCTTACCGTGTGCTTACCGGGAGAAAGGGCCATGTGGACAAATCCAAACGCGAAGCGGATCACCAAGCGCGCTGTGGACGCCCTCAAATGCGGGCCGGGCAAGGATCGCAGCATCCTTTGGGATGACGCGCTCACGGGCTTTGGCGTGGTCGCGCACGCTTCCGGCAGCAAGACGTATGTGGTTCCGCTTCTCAGAAGCGGGCTCCGCTGAGGATTGCGCCCCGCAGACAATGCGCCAGCTGACAGTCGGCGGCGTATGGTTCCGCGTCAACAAAGCGGGCATAAAGGCCAACCGCATGACTCTGGCCTCCCTGTAACAAGGTTGCCTCGAACTGTCTGTGCTATGGCGACGGATGAGGCTCCGAAGAACAGCCAAGCATGGTTTCGCCAGTAATGGCGAAGCTATGCCTGCTCGGGACTCTCACCAAAGAACAGGTTCTAAAGAGAGACATCTTTCAGAATTCCCTGTCGTCGCCTTGCTCGATCGCCCACAAACAGGTTCGGATAGCTTCTCTCATTTCATCATCCACCATTACAACGGTATGCCGTGTGAGCCTTGAAAACAGAATGACGGCCAATCGGTGCGGATTGACGGCATTTTGCCGCTTGACCAGTCTCAAAAAATTGTCGCGCTGAACCTGACAAACGTCAGGGCGAAGAAACAGCAACATCGCAAATTGCACTGCAACAGTAGTGTTCGCGCGCGGTCGCTCTCCACCACCAGAATGACGCTGCGCCTACCTCCGCCTGGCTCGCCTTCGGCCGCTGCGGCGGGCTACTTACCCACAGCTCCTACACCACTCGTCGGGACACGACCCTCTATTGACGCGGAGTCTGCGGATAGTCTTTTGAACTCTGGAACTTGTCAAAGGTCTGAAATCCATTCGCGTCCGCCGCCGCTGCATTGCTTGGCGGGGTGTACGAACTCGACGCGGGCGCTTCTGGCCACGGCGCCTGCGGGGCGGCAGACAAGGTTTCGCCGGGCGTGGCTGGCGCGCAATCGAACGTGATGGCGCCCAGGTTAGCGTCCGCCGCCGTGATACGGTTCCCGATGTGCGCGGCCTTGCCGTACTGTTGGCACTGCGTACTCGCCATAGCGAAAGCGTCGCCTGTGTTGTCCTTGCCTAGGAGATCTAGGGGAAATATCGGTATCCCGTGCCAACCCACGTTCCCTATAACCCCGCCAGCTTGATTTGTGCCGACCAGAGTCGGCGCGCACCCCGAAAGCATGACGCCAAACGCGCCAATGGCGGTAAGGATTGGGAGTTTCATAGTTGGCCCTTCCGGTAAGCGAAGGCGCCACACTGACGTGAATTAGTAAACATTTGGTCTCTTATGTATGAAGTAGGGTTGTTCCGAACAAAACGAACGGTTCGCGGACCGCGCGCGAGGCAACGGTTTCAGATGCCGGCGCGAAAAACTGGCGCGACCTGCGGCGCTACGGTCAGCGCCAAATCCGGGGGTACGGCATGGGGCTACCGGGTCTTTTGGGAGCTATGCGCCAAAACATCCCGCGCGTTCGTCGCCACGGTTTCCGCGAAGCGCTGGAATTGGGGCAGAGCAAGGGCGTAGGGAGTGCCCTTTCGGGAACGCGCCCAGACCAGCAGCGATGGAGCGGAACGCTGCAAAGCCGGAACCATCGCGAAATTCCGCCGCAAGCTTACCCGGCGCTTACCGAACCGATTTTGTCGCGCCAAAACCTTGGGCGGCGCGACTTAAGGCATTGAAACTATTGGCGACCCCGAGAGGATTCGAACCTCCGGCCTACAGATTAGGAATCTGCCGCTCTATCCTGCTGAGCTACGGGGTCGCGTGCCGGGTCGCCGGCAAGGGATTCCTTACCTTATCCCCAGCCTTCGCGAAAACCCCCTGTCCGCGGGCCGGAACGCAAAGGGAATAATCGGGGCGCAGGTTCCGTCCTATAAGCAAGGTTCGGGGTGCCCGGGCGCTGCCCGCCACGGCAGCGGCGCACGACCCTGTGCCCGGAGGGGGTTGAGACTTGGTCGGCAGCAGGCGGGAATGGTTCGGAAAGGCTCTCATTGCGCAACTGCCCGCATTGCGCCGCTATGCGCGGGCGCTGGTGGGCAACAGTGCGCTGGCCGACGATCTGGTGCAGGACTGCATCGAGCGGGCGCTCCGGCAATCGGAGGCGTTGCGCGATTTCCAGCGTCTGGCTTCTTGGCTGCGTTCTATCCTGCACAACCTCTACATCGACGAAATGCGCCGCAGCCGCACGCGCGGCCACGAAGAGGAGGTGGGCGCCTTGGCCGATGACCCCGCGCTCAGCACGCCCGCGCCGGACGGCGTGACGGCGATCGATTTCGCCCGCGCGCTCGGAAGCCTCAGCGTCGAGCACCGCCAGGTGCTGCTGCTCGTGGGTCTCGAGAACCGCAACTACCGCGACGTGGCCGACGAACTCGGTATTCCGATCGGCACCGTGATGTCGCGGCTCGCGCGCGGCCGCGAGCGGCTCAGAAGCGCGCTCGAAGGCGAGCGTGGTGCGCTCCGTGCCGTGCCGCCGTTCGAACTGCGGGAGATGCGTCTATGACGCGCACCACGATCCGCGAGGAAGACCTGCACGCCCTGATCGACGGCGAACTCGATGCGAGCGAACGCGCGCGCATCGAAGCGATCGTCGAGGCGAACGCTTACCTGCGCGATCGCCTCGCGCTCTACCGCGCCGACAAGCTGCGCCTGGGAGCGCTTTACGGCGGCGGCATGAGCGAACCCCCGCCCGAGGCATGGATCGCGAAGATCGAAGCGGCAACATCGCCCGGGCGCTTCCGGCCGCAGCTCGCCGCCATCGCAGCGCTTGCCGCCTCGCTCGTGCTCGTGCTGGCAGGCGTGCTCGCCTGGCGCAGCTTCTCGCCAGCGCCGCAGCACGATGTCGTCGCCGAGGCGCTCGCCGCGCGCGATGGCGCGATCCGTCCGCAGGCGGTTGTTGCAGCCGCTCCGGGTCGCGCGATCCTGGCGGAGAATCGCGAAATGAGCGCGGCGCTCGACGCGCGCGTGAAGGCGCCCGATCTTTCCCGCATGGGGTACCATCTCGTCGGTATCAATGCATATGCGGCGCCCGCGCGTGCGTTCGAGCTGCGTTATGCCGATCGCGGCGGACGCATCTTCACGCTGTATCTCCGCCGCTCGTCCGGCGCGCCGCGCTTCGACCAGTTCGGCGAAAACGGCCTGCGCGTCTGCGTGTGGCAGGACAATGTGATCGGCATGGTGATGGCCGGCCGCGTCTCCGTCCCCGAAATGCAGCGCCTCGCCAGCCTCGCCTATACGGGGCTGGAGCTGTAATTTCGGGAACCCGCGCGCATCCGGCAAGTGGTTCACGCGGAGACGCGGAATCGCGGAAAAACGCTCACAGGGAGGCAGTGAGACGGTGAGATGTTCTGCGCGCCTTTAGCGCGCAATCAATGTTCATTGACTCACTGGATCATTGCGACTTGCGATTTGTGCTCCGCGTCCTCCGCGTCTCCGCGTGAACCATTCTGGCCATCATCCCGCAGCGACGCATGACATGGGCGATTCGTGGTATCGCTCTCCTGGAATCGAAGGGGCAGATCGACATGACTTTGCGGGTGGTTGGTGCGGGGTGTGGGCGGACGGGGACGGCGTCGCTGAAGGTGGCGCTCGAGCGGCTGCTCGGCGCGCCCTGCTATCACATGATGGAAGTGTTTCGGCATCCCGAGCACGTGCCGCTCTGGCATCGCGCGATGCTGGGAGACGAGCCCGACTGGAACCGCCTGTTCGAGGGCTACGCGGCAGCGGTCGATTGGCCCGCCGCGGCGTGCTGGCCCGAATTGATGCACGCTTTTCCCGCTTCGCTCGTGCTGCTTTCGCTGCGCAATCCCGATGCGTGGTGGGAGAGCGCGAACGAGACGATTTTCCGCGCCATCGAGCATCATCCGGGCGTAACGGAAGACTGGAAGGCGATGGTGACGGCGATGCTCGCCGAACGCTTTGGCGCCGACATGAACGACCGCGAGTCCAGCATCGCCGCGTTCAACAGGCACAATGCGCAGGTGCGCGCGAGCGTGCCCCCGGAGCGGCTGCTCGTCTGGCAATCCGCCGATGGCTGGGAGCCGCTGTGCAAGGCGCTTGGTGTCCCCGTTCCCGACGAACCCTTCCCGCGCACCAACACGCGCGAAGACTGGCGCGCCCGCAACGCCGCGCGCGCGGCGGAAGCGAGCCGCACTTAAGAGCAAAATGCTGTCATGGCCCGCAAATGCGGGCCACCCAGATGAAATTTGCTCGGCAGCAAGAAGAAGAAGAAAATCCGCATCAGGACTTTCAACAATCTCCAGATGTCACCTGGGTGGCCCGCAGTCGCGGGCCATGACAACGCTTTTTCTTGACGCGATCGAGGGAAGTTGCCGGACGTGCGCTGCGGAGGAAGCACGTGCTATAATTGGCGCTGACGGAAACAGGAGATGCGCGATGGGACTTTTCGATGGCGTTCTGGGCGGCATCGTGGGCGCGGAGATGGCGAACGTGGTGAACGGTCTGATCGAGCGGCACGGCGGGGTTCAGGGCATGGTGAGTCAGTTGCGCTCGAACGGCTTCGGCCCGACCGTCAATTCCTGGATCAACGAAGGCCCGAACGCGCCGATCGCGCCGCAGGATGTGCACAAGGCGTTCGGCGAGCAGACGCTGAATGAGCTCGCCGCGAAATCGGGCATGTCCACGCAGGAACTCGCGCAGAAGCTCGCGGCTGTGCTCCCGCACGCGGTCGACGCGCTGACGCCGGAAGGCAGCGTCCCGAAAACGTGAGCGGCGCAACGCCATGGATGTGGTGCCGGCGCGCCGGGATGGCGACGCAGGTGCGAGGTGCGCGGATGGGTGGCCAGGAGGCGGTTGCGGAAGGCTGGTGTCGACGCTGTCCGGGAAGTCCGAGGCGATTATGCGTGCCCGGTCTTTTCGAACATGACGACACCCGAAAGCCCCACGAAATGGGCGTCGCAGGTCAGTAGGTCGGCTTGCTGCTGCTGCGCCGTCGCATAGACGATGGCGTCGGCGGTCGCGAGCCTATGCCGGCGATGCAGATCTGCGGCCAAAAGCGCAAGATTGGTGTCGAGCGGTACAACAATGCACTTTTGGGTGTAGGCGATCACCCTGTCGGCTTTGTCTTCGCCGAGTTCCCGCGTCAGCCATTTCGATAATTCGAGCTGCACGATCGTCGGCACCACCCACTGCGCGCGGTTCGGCAGTTCGCGGTCCAGTTTCCTGCCGAGCAGGCTGCCGGTCAGCCATTCGATCCACGCCGACGTGTCGACGACGCGCATCAGTAACGGTCGTTGCGGTCGCGATATCCCGTCCGCCGCGCGCCTTTTGCCAGCCCGGCGAGTTCGGTTTTCGCCGGTACGGGCATCATCAGCACGCCATGTCCCTTGGAAATAAAGACAAATTCCTGCCCCGGTTTCCACCGCTTCTCGTCTCGGACGGCTTTGGGAATCGAGATCTGAAACTTGCTGGAAAGCGTCGTAGTCGTGGTCATGTCCTTACCATTTTGCGATCGACGACAATTCCGTAAGAATAAGCGCTTCGATGTGATCCGCAAGGGCGCGTAGCGGCTGCGGGCTCAACCAGGTTCGCGCCAGTCGAGATCGGGAAAGCGCGCGTAGTCGCGATCGTATGTAATCCAGGTATGGCCGCCCTCGATGGCGAGTGCGGCGAACCAGGCATCGGTGACGCGCGGCCCCCGTGTGGATGTTTCGCGCACGATCCGTTCGAAGATTCCCCAGTGCCGCCCGCCGGGAACGATTCGCTCGACATGCGGCTGCGACAGCAGATTGTCGCAAAATGCGAAGGATTCGGCGGAGGGACTGGGCTCGCGGAAAACGCGCGGGTTTGTTGTAATTCGCACGACCGCGGAAAGGGCGAGCGGCGATATCCCGAACGGGACATCGGACTTCACGACGCCATCCAGCCACGGCTTGCAGGTTTCATGTCGCGTCGCATCCCGGCGAAAGGCATAGATCAGGACATTGACGTCCGGCAGTATCACCGGAAATGCCGCGCAGTTTCCCGGTCTTCGAGCTCCTGCAGCGCTGCGGAGTCGTCCAGGTCGATTCCCGGCAAGAGCCCGGATGTCGCCGAACTGACCGGCGGCGTTACCCGGCGCGGGGGTTTTGCAGCCACGCGCTCGCTCGTCACGCGCCGAAGCCCCTCCTCGATGAGGGCTGTGAGCGAGCGTCCCTCCTGCGCCGCCCTGCGTTTGGCACGGAGCAACAGATCCTCGGGAAGGCGGATGGTCGTCCTCAAAGTCATGGGAATGACATATGACTCCATCGATGATATGTCAATATGTCAAACTGCCAATACGTCAAACCGGCGGACATTTTTCCGGTCGCGCGTGAACCAAATCCGGGTTCGCGTGTTTTGACGCGGGGCTCTCCCGGGAAAGCGAATGAACAAGGTTGTCGAGGTGCTGCGGCGCGAGCGCGCGGAACTGGCGGAGCTGGGGAACCGGCCGGAGGAATGGCTCTCCACGGCCTTTACGGAGATCTCTGCCGACTGCCGCCGCCGCATCGGCGAAATCGAAGAGCTTCTGAGCGAATTCGAACAGGCCTGAACTCCCGGGACACTCGGGAGAGCCGGTTGCGGGCGGCGCGCCCGCGCCTTAAGGTCCGCGCCTGTCAGAGGGCTCGATCACTTCCCAATTTGTGTCCCGAGGAGGACTTATGAAAGCTGGTTTCGCGCTGCCGGCGGCGTCCGCGCTGCTTCTCGGCACTTCGCTCGTCGTGCCCGGCCTCGCGTCGGCCGCGGTTCTGACTCATCCGGGCGTGCGCACCGACAGCCGGCACGACGTGTCGCTGCCGCTGCGCGTGATGGCGCAAACGGCGAAGGCCGGTTCGCATGTCGAACGTGAAGTGCCGCCGCCGGGCCATCGCTACCAGCTCCCGCAAGGGCCGCGGGGCCCGGACACGGCCGTGCAGCAGACCTATCTGCCGAAGATCCACACCACGAAGGTACTGGCGTTCAACGCCGTGCGAGAGGACGAACAGAACGCACAGGTGCCCGACACCAATGGCGCGGTCGGTGCCACGCAGTTCGTCGAGATCACCAATTTCGATTACGAGGTGTATGACAAGACGAAGGGCAAGCTGGTGCTCAAGCCCACCAACACCAACACCATCTTCCAGGGTTTCGGCGGGCGTTGCGAGAACACCGATCCCGGCGATCCCGTCGTGATCTGGGACAAGCTCGCCAACCGCTGGCTCGTCTCCTATTTCAACTATGAAACCGCCTACGCGCTCTGCATCGCAGTCTCCACCAGTGCGGACGCAACCGGCAGCTACAACCGCTACGAATACGATTACAATTTTCTGCCCGACTATCCCAAATATGCCGTGTGGCCCGACGCCTATTACGCCAACTTCAACGTCGATGGCGGTTACGCGCAGCCCTGCGCCTACGACCGCAGCGCGATGCTGGCCGGCAAGACGGCGGCCCAGATCTGCTTCACGCCCAACACGTCGAGCCTTTTGCCTGCCGATCTCGACGGCGCCACGCCGCCGCCGAGCGGCGCGCCGGACCATTACCTGGCGCTCGGCAACAGCACCAATCAGCTGCAGGAATTCGATTTTCACGTCGATTTCGCCAACCCGGGCAAGTCCACCTTCACCGGCCCCAACAACATCGCGGTGCCGAACTTCAGCGAGGCCTGCGGCGGATTTTCGAACTGCATTCCGCAGCCCGCGGGCGAGGAGGTGGAAGGCCTGGGCGACCGGCTGATGTTCCGGCTGGCCTATCGCAATTTCGGCGATCACGAAGCCATGGTGGTCGCGCACAACGTGACACCGGGCCAGGGCTCGAGCGCGCAATCGGCGATGCGCTGGTACGAGCTGCGCGCGACGCCGGTGGGCGGCGCGTTCGCGCTCTATCAGGCGGGCACCTATCAGAACAAAACCAACAGCCTGTGGATGGGCAGCGCCGCGATGGATAAGGACGGCAACATGGCGCTCGGCATGAGCGCTTCCGGCCCGTCCAAAGACCCGAGCGTCTGGTACACCGGGCGGCTTGCGAGCGACTCGCTCGGCAAGCTCGAAGCGCCGACGGTCGCGGGCAAAGGTACTGCGGTGGAGACCGGCGACAGCCAGCGCTGGGGCGACTACTCGAGCATGAGCGTCGATCCCTCCGACGACTGCACCTTCTGGTACAGCCAGATGTACTACAACAAGAAGCGCGGCGGCAACGCGAGCGTCGACTGGGACACCCGCATCGTCGCGTTCAAGTTCGACAGCTGCAAGTGAATGATGCCGTTCGTGTAACGTAGGCGCCTGTTCTTCCCTCTCCCCGCCTTCGCGCGGGGGAGGAAAACGCCGGCCCGGATATGTTATTCGCAGCCCTTTGATTTGTTCAAAAACACGTCGGCAGCGGCGCTGAGGTCGTTGGTGACGACCACGTCTTCCTTGTGTTTGTTCCGGCCCTTGAACACGGCCGCGCCGATGCCAAGCGGGAAGTTCTGCGTGGGGAAATCCCGTGCCGCGCCGAAGGTGCCGTCGCCCTTGCCGGGCAGAATGCTCATGGTGTTGCCGATCAGGTTGGCGACGGCGAGATCGGCGTGCTTGTCGCCGTTGAAGCTGCCCACGGCAAGACCGTCCGGTCCCGTTCCCGCGGTGTATTCGGTGTGCGCCCCAAATGTGCCGTCGCCATTGCCGAGCAGGATGCTCACGCTGCCGGTCTGGCCGTTATTGTAGTTCGCGGTGGCGAGATCGAGCTTCCTGTCGCCGTTGAAATCGTGGGCGAGCACGACGGCGGGCGCGGTTCCGGTCGGATAGTCGACGTGACTCGCGAAGGTGCCGTCACCCTTGCCGAGCAGAATGCTGACATAGCTGTTGAGATAGCCGGTCACGGCGAGATCCGTCTTGCCGTCGTGGCGGAAGTCCGCCGCGGTGACCCAATAGGGCTCCGATTGCGTGGCATACGTCTTCATCGCGCCGAAGGTGCCGTCGCCCTTGTTGAGCAGCACGCCGACCGTATCGTTTCCTTCATTGGCGACGGCGATGTCGGGCGCGTGGTCGCCGTTGAAGTCGCCCAGCGCCACGCTGTGCGGATAACTGCCCGCTCCGTAGTCCGTGTGGGTCTGGAACGTGCCGTCGCCATTGCCGAAGAGCACGCTGACGCTCGAGCCGGTATCGTTGGGGACGACCAGATCGAGCTTGCCGTCGCCGTTCACGTCGGCCGTGGCGATGCCGTCAGGTCCCGAGCCGGTCGCGAATGTACCCTTTGAGGTGAAGGTGCCGTCGCCATTGCCGAGAAAGACGCCGAGCGTGCCCGCACCGCCGCCGCTGTAGTTCACTTGCGCGAAATCCGGTTTGCCGTCCTTGTTGAAGTCGGCGATCACGACCGTCTGGGGATTGGTCCCGGTCGTAACGCTGGTGCTCCGGAATCTGAGCTTGCAGGTCGGGCTGTTGACGCCCTCCGCATGGCCCGCGCCCGCAAGCGAGACGCCGAGCAGCAACGCAGGCACGAAACTCTTCGACACCGACAGCGACATTTTTCTTCATCTCCGGGGATACCGCGCGCGATGTTAGACATTTCCCCTCACCCGCGCCAGAGCGGTTGAGAGATTGCGCGGTGCAGCCCTGTCCCATCCGCCTGAAGGCTTCGGCGGACAAAGAGTATCACCTGACCCGCCGAAGCTTTAGCGAAGGCGGGCAAGGGGAGAGGGCAACGCCAGCGCGCTGCTTTACCATTGCCAGGGCATCGCACGGGATTCCCCTCTCCCCTTGTGGGAGAGGGATGCCGGTCGGGTTGGTGAAATCTGCGCGAACGGGGGTGAGGGGAAGTCGGCCCTGCTGGCATTGGGTGCGGGAAGTGATTACAGGCAAGCTTCATGAGCGATTCGCCATGACCGATCTTCCCAAACAACTCTCCACGCGCTGCTGCATCGCGGGCGGCGGGCCGGCGGGAATGATGCTGGGCTATCTCTTCGCACGCGCCGGCATCGACACCATCGTGCTCGAGAAGTGGAAGGATTTCTTCCGCGATTTTCGCGGCGACACGATTCATCCCTCCACCATGGAAGTGCTCCATGCGCTGGGTCTCCTCGACGGCTTCCTCGCGCTCGGGCCGGACAGGGCAAAGACGCTGGGCGGCCGGATCGGCGGCGCCGACGTGACGGTCGCGGATTTCACGCATCTTCCCGTCCATTGCCGCTTCATCGCGCTCATTCCGCAATGGGATTTTCTCGACTTTGTCGCACGCGAGGCGCGGCGTTATCCAGGTTTCCATCTCGCAATGGAAACCGAAGCGCTCGATCTCGTCGAAGAGAACGGCCGTATCACGGGCATCTCCGCATCCGGTCCCGACGGGCCGGTCGCGATTCGCGCCGATCTCGTCATTGGTGCCGACGGACGCCACTCGACCACCCGCGAAAAGAGCGGACTCAAGGTGAAGGACCTCGGCGCGCCGATGGATGTGTTGTGGTTTCGCATCTCGCGCAGGCCGGGCGATCCGGACCGCCCGCTCGGCGTCTTCGATCGCGGGCGCATCCTCGTGATGATCGCGCGCAAGGATTACTGGCAGTGCGGTTTCGTGATTCCGAAGGGCGATTTCGACGTGTTTCGTGCCCGCGGGCTCGATGATTTCCGCGCGCGCATCGCCGCACTCGCGCCGGCCGTTGGCGATCGCGTGCAGGAGATCGGGAGTTTCGATTCCGTGAAGCTGCTCAGCGTCGCGGTCGACAGGCTCGAGCACTGGCAGCGCGAAGGGTTCCTGTGCATCGGCGACGCCGCGCATGCGATGTCTCCTATCGGCGGGGTGGGCATCAACCTCGCGATCCAGGACGCGGTGGCGGCCGCCAATATTCTTGTTCCGGCTTTCCGGCGCGGTGCGCCAAAGCTCGCCGATCTGCAAGCGGTGCAGAACCGGCGCGAATTTCCCACCCGCGCCACGCAGGCGCTGCAGCTGTTTCTGCAAAACCGCGTGATCCGCAAAGCACTTGCGAGCGAAGACCACGCTCGCGTGCCCTTCGCGCTGCGCCTCGTTCAGTGGCTTCCGATTCTTCGCCGTATCCCCGCGCGCCTCATCGGCCTCGGCTTCCGCCCGGAACTGCCGGACATGGAGATGCTGCACCCTTCGACAGGCTCAGGGTGAGGGAGTGTTTTTCTCAGGGTGAGGGAGTGCTTTTTTTGGCCATCGGCGTCGATGCAATCCGCAATTCTCCTCATCCTGAGCCTGTCGAAGGACGCACGGCACCGATGCAAGTGTTTGTTTGAACTCATCCCGCCGGCAGCGCGCGGCGGATTTCGTTGAGCAGCAGCCGCGGATCGAAGGGCTTGGCGAGTCTTGGCAGCGCCTGGTAGCGCTCGGGCAGCACGCCCGGGCCGTAGCCGCTGAGAAAAATCACGGGAATGTTTCTCGCCATCAGCGCGTCGGCTGCCGGCCACGCCATCTCGCCGCCCATGTTGATGTCGAGGAGCGCGAGATCGACCGCCTCGCGCGCGACCGCCTCCTGCGTTTCGGCAAGCGAGGCGAAAGGGCCGACCACGGCATAGCCCGCCTCGCGCAGTTCCTCGTCCAGCGCGAGATATACGAGGAATTCGTCCTCGGCGACCAGAATGCGCGGTGGAGTCACGCCCGCGCCTGGCATTGCGCGGCCGGAATGCGGATGCGGCAGGAAAATCCTTCGCGCGGGAAATCGAGATGCACTTCGCTTTTCAGATCGGTGACGAGCGCGCGCTCGAGCAGAAGTCGTCCGAAACCCGAGCGCGTGGGCGGTGCGACCGGCGGCCCGCCGTGTTCCGTCCATTCGATCGCGAGCGCCTGGTCGCGCGGCTCGATGCGCCAGCGCACGTCGACGGTCCCGCTGTCGGTCGAAAGCGCGCCGTATTTGGCGGCGTTCGTCGCGAGTTCATGCACGGCAAGACCGAGCGTCAGCGCGCATCTGGGAGAGAGTGCCGCGGGTGGTCCTTCCAGCACGAAGTTGCGGCGTTCGCCGTGGCGGTAAGGCGCGAGCTCGTCTTCGAGCAGCATCTCGAGCCCGACGCTTTCCCAGCTCGTGTCGGCCAGCCGTCCGTGGGTGTGGGCGAGTCCGCGGATGCGCGCGTCGAAGGCGGAACGCGCCGCCGCAACGGTGGTGCCGGCGAAGGACTGGCGCGCGATCGAGATGACGGTCGCGAGCGTGTTCTTCACCCGGTGATTGAGCTCGGCCATCAGCAGATTGCGCTGCGCCTCCGCATGCTTCTGCTCGGAAATGTTGCGGGCGATCTTGGAGGCGGCGACGATCTGTCCCTTTCCGTCGCGCATCGGCGAGACGGTCAGCGAAATATCGACGAGCGTTCCGTCCTTGCGCCGGCGCACCGTTTCGTAATGATCGATGCGCTCGCCGCTTCGGATGCGCGCGAGGATGTCCGGCTCCTCGTCCATGCGGGACTCGGGGATGAGAATGGTAACGGGGCGGCCCACCGCTTCCTCCGCGGTGTAGCCAAAGAGCAGTTCCGCTCCCCTGTTCCAGCTGAGGATGATGCCGTTCAGATCCTTGCTGATGATGGCATCGTCGGAATATTCGACGATCGAGGCGAGATGTTCCTGTGCTTCGCTCGCGCGTTTGCGTTCGGTGATGTCGAGGAATACGGCGACGGCGCCGTAAATCCGTCCGTCATTGTCGCGGAGCGGCGTCGCATTGGCGCGGATGTGGCGCGACGTGCCGTCGGCATAGTGCAGGCCGATCTCGCAATCGCGCACCAGCTCGCCCGCGGCCGCGCGCCGGAGCGGCATCTCGCGAACGCCCAGCTTGTGGCCGTCGCTCCGCAATTCGAAACTCGCTTGCGCCCTCGGCCCTTGCGGGGTCAGGGAAAGGTTGGAGCCGGCCGGCCTGCGGAACAGCGCATAGGCCGCCGCATTGCCGGTGACCTCCGCGCAATCGGGATCGCGCGTCACCAGGATCGCCGCCGGCGCGGACTCCATCACCGCTTCGAGCTCGGCCAGCCGCGTGCTTTCCGCGGTGCCGCGGGCGCGCGCGTTCGTGTCGATCCGTTCGGCGGTCTTCATCCGCATCGGCCCCGGCAGAGTTTGCCCCAACGGGCAAAAACGCCCGCGCCCGCATTCCCGTTCCCCCTCACCCGCGCCGGAGCGGCTGAGGGATCCCGCCTTTGCACCCCTCTCCCACGAGGGGAGAGGGGAATCCCGAGCGCGGCTTTGCCATTGCTTATGTTAGCGCCCGGATTTCTGCTCCTTTTTACCGGTTGCGCTTGTGCAACGCACGGCATTCCCCTCTCCCCTCGTGGGAGAGGGGTGCGGGAAAGACTCTCTCAACCGCGCGAGCGCGGGTGAGGGGGACTCACGGAATCCCGACGGCCTTCGCCAGCTCCACACTCGCCGGCGCGGCGAGGCCGCCATATTGCGCATCGATATTCAAGAGCAGTTGCCGCGCCGCGTCACGCTTTCCGCTCGCCAGGAGCGCGCGCGCACTCGCGAGCTTTGCGTTGATCGCGGATTCGATATCAGTGCGGCAGGACGCAAGCTTCGCCGCATCGCTTGCGGCCGGCTTTGCGAGAAGGTCGAGCGCGACCGCAAGCGCTGTGCCGCCCATCGCGTCATGGCCTTCGTTCATCGCGGAACGCTCGTCCACCCCGAACACGCACCAGTCGTTGAGCGAATGCAGGCTTGCGGCATCGGCAGCGACGGCAGCGGTGTCGCGGTCGCCCGTGAGATAGACAATGTGCGACGTCTCCTGAAAGCGCGCGAGGAGATCGCGCGGCGGCAGCGGAATCGTTGCCGTGCCGATCGCATCGCTGCCCGCATCGAGGATGGCGCCGCGAAACACATCCGGATAACCGAGCGCGAGCCTGAGCGCGACGCGCGAGCCGCCGGAGAATCCGGCGACGTATATCCGGGTTGGATCGAGCCGATAGCGTTGTGCGACATTCGTTTGACCCAGCAGCGCGAGCGGTTCGCGGCGCGCGAGCACGTTCTGATCGTTGCCGGATTTCGCGGCGCTCACGAAAATCATTCCGGCCTGGTCGAGCACGGGGCCCCAGCCGTCGGGCAGCCGCGCCACGTCCCATGGCGGCACGAAGACGACAAGGCCGTAGCCGCCCGCCGGCGCGCGCGACGGCACATAAAGCACGAATGTTTCCTTCGCCGGGTCAACCGGCTGTTCGGCGAGCTTCGCGCCTTTCGCGATCAGGTTTGCGAGCGCCGCATTCTTCAGCGGGCTGAGCATCCGCCGCGCGAGCTCGGCATTGCTCGAGAGCGGGGACGTGGCGGTGAAGGTGACGTGGGTGAGTGTGCCGGCCACGGCCCGCACGGGCAGGGCGAGTGCCGTGCAGCCGGCGAACACGAAAGAGGCGAGGGCGCGCGCGTGATTCATTGCGCCAAACAGCTAACCCTTTGCGGCGCGACGGCCGAAATCACATTTGCGTGGTTACTCCAAACGTCGCCACTCAAAAAATGTTGTCATGGCCCGCGACGGCGGGTCACCCAGGTTATGCGGGAAAACATTCGGACAAGTCATGAAATCAGTTGCGCAACCTGATAGCGAGAACAGGTGTCACCTGGGTAGCCCGCAGTCGCTGGCCATAACGGATGTTTGTGTAGACACGATTGCGAAAAGCGCTGCCATGGCGTGTCGCGGCGGCCGGTCCCGCCTGATGCCGTCATTCCGTCAATGCGCCAGCGGGTTATTCGACTCCTCGTCGCTGGCCTCTCCTGGCGGAGGAGGCAGCTTCGCATAGCCGGTCCATCCGGGCGTGACCGGATGGCCGAGGCTCATGCCCGTCGTATCGGTGATGGCATAGAGCTGGTTGGCCCCGGGTGGAGGTAGCGAGAACGTCCATTTGTCTCCGTCTTTCAGATCGACCTGAGTCGGGTCGGTCGGAACCGGCGGATGCAGGCTGAAGACGGCGTTGCCGCTGCGGTCGACGGTGCACGGATCCACAACGATGTCGAAGGGCTTTGTGATCGGCTCCGAATTGATCATCAGCTGCACATTGTGGTGAATGCCGCGCGCGGCGAAGTCGATCGTCCCGATCGCAATTTTTCCAGGTCCGCCCTGAAGCATCACGGAGTAACTCGGATGCAGCAGCACGGTGGCGCAGGCATCGCCGAGAGCTGGCGTCGGAGGCGCCGTCGGATCCACGCTGCATGCCGCCAGCCCAACCCCGACAAGCGACCAGACAGAAAATTTTCTCATGCATTGTACCATAGCATGGCCGGGCGCGGACCTCAAACGCCGGCCCCCTTTTCGCGGGCCCCGGCGGAAAGAGGGAATTACATGCTGCCCATCCTGGCCACGGCAATTTCAAGTTCGCGGACAAGCGGGTGAGCGGCGCCCATCCGGGCTGCGAAGGCGCGCACCAGCGCATTGTAATACCAGAGCGTTCCTTCGCGGCCGGCATCCGGATCGAATCGCGCGAACACGTCGTGGCCGGCCGCGAGATCGGCGGCGATGGCGCGCGCATTGTGAAGCTTGTCGCAGGCCGAGACGAGCAGCGCATCGTCATCTGCCTGCGCGAGATGCGCGACATAGCGTTCCTTGCGCGCGCGCCAGGGCGGTTTCCTTCCTTGCGCATCGCGCACGCCATCGGTGCACGCGAGTACGATGTCCGCCACGCGCGGGCCGAAGCGTTCGCGGATCCGCGCCTCGTGCTCTTGCCCGCAATCCTCAATTACATCGTGCAGCAGCCCTGCAGCCCTGCGATCGCCTGGTCCTCGTCGCCGCCATATTCCATGACGAGCGCCGACACGCTCATCGGATGGCTGAGGTAGGGAATATCCGTGCTCTTGCGTTTCTGATCGCCGTGCGCATCGCGCGCATATTCGAACGCGGCGGTGAAGCGGGGGATTGGCTTTCTCCTGTTCGTGCGAAACTGCCTTTGGCGCGACGGTGGCTGGCCGGCCCTTTTCGGCTTGCGATTTGCGCTAACGCCCAAAATCCAGCCGTCCACCTGGGCAACAGTGCGCTCGCTTGCCGTCAATTTTGGACCGAGCAACGCGGGAAGTGTGCCGTCGAGGTCGGCGCGCGCAAGCGCGGTTGCGACGCAGAAGGCGTCGTGCTGATGGTCAGCTCCTCGCGTGCGGCAAGCGACGCGCTCACTGCGCGGCCGATCCGGACATATTGGGGGTGAGGCTCGAGCCAGAGCCCGGCGTCGCCTGAAAATCATCGGTCACTGTGTATTTCGTCGAAATACCCGTGGGAATGAATTCCCACTCCGCTGCGATCGCACCGAGATGGCCAGTGGTCGTCAGGGGATGGAGCGCGAAATCGGCATAGTTCTGGTGATTGACGAAGCAGTCCGAAACGAGATCGAACGAACCGTAGGAATGGCCATTCACGACGAGACTGTTGACGTTGTGGTGAAATCCGAACGGGCAAAGTTTGCCGGGCGTGCACTTGTTCGGACTCCTGACGGACGCCGCCGTAAAGTCAATTGTCGCTGTGGCCGCGCCGTTGTTCAGGGTCACGGTATAAGTCCCGTTGGCCATTACGCTGTCACATGCATCGCCAAGCGCCGGAGCCGCAGCGCCCACTCCAGCCGCGACAAGCGCAGCCGCAACTTCAATTCGTAGCAGCGTTTTCATGTGTCCCCCCGCAAGAAACTCGCCGCGCACAGGTTCTCTCCGGCGGCGACGAGTGAGAATTCATCGTAGGCGCCCGACCTGGTCTGGGCAATGGCCTTGCGGGGTTGCGCCGCGAGAGGGTGCCTGCCGTCTGGCGGCGTTGCTTGACGCGGTCGCCGCCATCCACGAATGATTCGGTCGCTGGCCAGTGGGGGCCCGGGACCGTGAGCGAAGAGGCCGAGGATCAGGAAACAGACGCGGTCGTTGTGCCGCTGCCGGGCGCTGTTGCCGCGCAAGGGGCCACGGCTGCCGCCAACCCGCAAACGCGCGACCTTGCCGCCGTGCTGATGGCGGAGCAGATCGAGATTGCGATCCTTCAGCGCCATCACCTGCACCTGCAGCACGCGCGCGATCGCCTTCTGCTCGCCTTCGATTTTGCCCTCGCCATCGGGGGCGTGGTGGTGGTCGTCATCATCGGCGCGCTGTTCTGGGACGCGTGGACCTCGCGTTCCGTGATCGTCGAACCGTTCGACGTCCCGGCGAGCTTTGCGAGCGCGGGCGTCACCGGCAAGGTCGTTGCCTCCGAATTGCTTGACCGCCTCAAATCCTTTCAGGACGCGACGCGCTCGAACCAGGAAAAGCGCGCGGTGGAAGACGCGTGGAGCAACAAGATCGAACTTCAGATTCCCGAAGCCGGCATTTCGATCGCGGACGTGCAGGCACTGTTGCATCGTTGGCTCTCGCACGACGAACACATATCGGGAAGCGTGGTCGATCAGGGGAAACACATCGTGCTTACGATCCGCGGCGACGGCTTTGCCGCGCGCAGTTTTGCCGGCCCGGGCGACGCGCTGGATGCGCTCGGCGTCAGGGCCGCGGAACACGTCTATGGGAGCAGCGAGCCCTATCTGTTCAGCGTTTATCTCCTGAACCAGGGACGCGACGCAGAAGTGATCCGGCTCGCGCGCGATTCCTTCTCCACGGCGAGCGCGACCGACAAGCCGCTGTTGCTCAACGTCTGGTCGAATGCGCTGGCCGATCAGGGGCACTATGGCGAATCGCTCGACAAGGTGCGCGAAGCGGTCAGGCTCGATCCGGATTTCTGGCTCGGCTACGACAACATGATGGGCTCGGAAATGTCGCTCGGCGAAGAAGGAAACGTGATCCGCACCGGCACGCAGATGGAGAGGCGTGCGCGCCGCGGCGGCTGGTTCGCCGCCCGCGTGCCGCCGGGATACTGGCAGAATCTCGATTATGTGCTTAACGACTGGACGCAGTTCCATCGCGATGTCATGGGCGACATGGCGGAGAATGGCGGGCGTGGCACCGACACGGCGGAGGACGCGCCGATTGACGCGGAGGCGCTCGCGCGCATGCACGACTGGCGCGGCACAGAGCTCGAACTCGAAACATCACCGAGCACGAAGGGTAATAATTACGTGACGGCACAGAGTGCGTTTGCGCGTGCCCTGATCGCGCTCGATGCCGGAGATTTCGCGCACGCGGCCGCCTCGATGAGGATTGCCGACGGGATTGCGGCGAAAGACAGTACCGTAGCGGCCAACATCGCTGCGCCCTGGGCCTGTTGGCTTGCGCTCGCGGACGCCCGTGCGGGGCAGGGCGCGCGTGTGGACGCGGATATCGCGCGCGGCGGGCATTTCGTCGATTGCCTGCGCTTCAAGGGCGATATTGCCGATATGCGCGGCGACTGGGCTGGTGCGCAGAAGGATTACGCGGCCGCGGTTTCGCTCGCGCCTTCCATTCCCTCTTCCTACGAAAGCTGGGGAGAGGCGCTGATGCGACACGGGCAGCGCAGGGATGCGAGGCAGAAATTTGCTTTGGCCCATCAGAAGGGGCCGCACTGGGCCGATCCGCTCGAACACTGGGGCGAGGCAATGGCTTCGGACGGGAAGCTGCAGGACGCGGCGGCCAAATATGAAGCTGCGGCCGGTCTCGCGCCGAACTGGGGCCGTCTCTATCTCGAATGGGGCCGTGCGCTCGCCGGCCTGCACCGCCATTCCGACGCGCTGGAGAAATACCGTCGCGCCTTGTCGCTCGACCTTTCGTCCGCCGACCGCGCCGCACTCGCGGGCTGCTGCGGCGGGTGACTCCCGGGCGCAGTTCGCGACGCGGATTGAGTCTGCCCAGTGGCGAATGAAACTCAGAACAGCACTTCGCTCAGGCGCACTTCGACCGGACGGCCGTTCTGCATCGCAGGCACATAGGAGCGCTGGGTAATGCAGTCGAGCGCATCCTTGTCGATCGCGGCATCGCCGCTGCTCCGGAGCAATACAGGGTCCTTCACCGACCCGTCGGTCTCGATATAAAACGCCACCAGCGCGCCGGGGAGGTGGCCGTAGTGCCACCATTCGCACTTGCTGGCACGATACTGCCTGGTCGGCGGTGTCACCGTATTGGCCGCAGATGCCGTGCTGACCGGCGGCGGTGCCTCGCCGCGCATCATCAGATGCCAGTCGATTGTCGCGCCCCATCCCACTTGCACGGGCTGTCCGTCTTTGATCGCCGGCGCATAAAGCCACGCGGCGACACAACTCAGCGCGGCATTATCCAGCTGCGTGCTTCCGCTCGAACGCGCAATAACGGGGTCCTGCACCGTCCCTGTAATCGCGACCTTGAACGCGATGCGCGTCGTCCCGCTCGCGTTCGGGCCTGCGTGCACAGGCGGATAGGCGCAGGTATGGGGCGGGCCTGCCGGGCGAGGCGGCGTGAGGCCGGGCGGCAGGTGCAGCGTTACCGCAGGCGCCGGATTCGCGGCCGGCTGTGCGCCGGATGTCATCGATGCTGGCGCCGGTGACAACGCGGGCGTCTGCGCGAACGCGAGTGCGGGCACAAGAAACAAAAGCGCCGACAAATACTTCACGCGTCACCTCCATAGCCGCTCGACGCGACCGCTTCGCACGCGACTCTCACTGTCCAAATCAAACCAGAATTCGCCCCGCCGTTCATCTGGATTGGCTGCCCCGCGGCATTCTGGCATGCTTTGGAGAAGGCGAAGGCGATTCGATTTGGCGCGACGCAAATCTTGGCAGCCGAAACACGAAGTCGATCTCAGCCTGAAGGCGCGCGATATTTCGAAGCTCGGCGCGGCCGTCACCTTTCGGGTGAAATCGGCGGGCGAAATGCTCGGCACGATCGAGATCGGGCAGGGCGGATTCCGCTGGAAGGCACGCAACGGGAAATTCTTCCGCCGCATCTCCTGGGCGCGTTTTTTCGAAAAGTTGGAGCGGGCATAAGCACCCAGCTCCCTCCCAAGGTCCGGGATACAGCGAGCGTATCACAACGCCAGCAGCTCCCGCGCGGTGGGGGGCTTGCGGGGCGTAGCAAGCGGTGCGCGCGAGATTTATTTCTTCCGCGACCGCGAGATGCCGCTGTTCCTGCTGACGGCCTATGCAAAAAACAGGAAGTCCGATCTGAGCGGCGCCGAACGCAACGGGTTCAAGCTGCTGACGAGAATGCTGGCGGAGAGCTACAGAAAGGCGAACCGATGAGCAAGGCTGTTGCAGCAGGTATCCGCCGCGGTCTGGAAGACGCACTGGCCTATGCGCGGGGAGAAGCGGATCTGCGAAAATATCGCGTGCACGTGCCGCACGAAGTCGACGTGCGCGCAATTCGCGTAAAGCTCAAGATGACGCAAGCCGAATTCGCCGGACAATTCGGTTTCAGCATCAATACGCTGCGCCATTGGGAACAGGGCAAGCGGCAGCCGGAAGGCGCTGCGCGCGCCTACCTGCTTGTCATCGACCGCGCACCGAAAATCGTGCAGAACGTCTTGCGGGCCGCCTGAGCGGCGAACGGCGTCACGTCAGCCGCGGCTATGGCAGGCCATCTTGCCCGGTCGTACCAATTCTGATACGGTCCCGCCATGCACGCGAAGAAGATCGCGGTTGTCTTCTATCGCGGCGAAGTTGGCGCCGAACCGGTCCGCGAGTGGCTCAAGAGCCTGGAGAAGCCGGACCGGGCGGCCATCGGCGACGACATACGGACGGTCGAGTTCGGTTGGCCTGTCGGCATGCCGGTCTGCCGGCCACTGGGACGAGGACTTTACGAGGTCAGGACGAGGCTCAGGGATCGGACCGCGCGCATGCTTTTCGCAATCGTGGGAAACGACATGGTTCTGCTGCACGGCTTCATCAAGAAGTCGCGGAAAACGCCCAGCGTCGATCTCGATCTCGCACGCGCGCGGCTGAACAATTACCGGAGGCCGCTGTGAAGAGGAAGAAAAACAATCCCCGCCGCGGCTCGCGTTTCGACGAGTTCCTGGCCGAAGAGGGTCTGCTCGAATCGGCAACGGCGACAGCCGTCAAGCGCGTGCTGGCGTGGCAGTTCGCGCAACAGATGAAGAAGCAGCGCGTCAGCAAGACCGAGATGGCGCGGCGCATGCGTACGAGCCGCGCCGCGATCGAGCGGCTGCTCGATGCGAAAAACACCTCCGTCACCCTTCAGACGATGGGCCGCGCCGCCGCTGCACTCGGCAAGACGCTGAGCGTCGCAATCCGGGACGCCGCGTAACGATCAGATTCGGAGCGCGTCTTCAGCTCCCTCGCCCCCACGCAGTGCCCATCTTCGCTAAAGCTACGGCGGGTCGGGAGCGGTCACTTGTCCGCCGAAGCCTTGGCGTAGGCGGAGGGGGGAGGGTTGGGGTGAGGGGGCCTCGAAGCCGCAGAGCCGATGAAGAGGTGCGCACCGCAATCTTTCCGCATCTCGCCTTACGATCACCGCCCCCTCACTCCCAACCCTCTCGCCTCCGCCTGCGCCCTGCCTTCGCAGAAGCGAAGCTTCGGCTTCACTCAGGCGTGAGTCTTCGCCGTCAGTTCGACTCCGAGCGCTTTCATCACCGCAATCGTGGTTTTCAGGGTCGGGTTACCCTGCGCGCTGAAGGAGCGATAGAGCTGTTCGCGCGAAAGACCGGTCTTGTTCGCAATTTGTGACATGCCTTTGGCGCGCGCCACCACGCCAAGCGCATGTGCGATGTAGCCCGCGTCTTCCGTTTCGAACGCCGCAGCCATAAACGCCGCGATGGCTTTGTCCGAGGTCAGGTCTTCGGCAGGATCGTAATTCGAAAGTTTCTGAGCCATCCGCTTACTCCATTTCCCGCAAAAGCCGTTTTGCGACCTTGATATCCTTCGCGTGGCTTTTCTTGTCGCCCCCGCAAAGGAGCACGATCACCGCCCTTCCGCGCCGGCAAAAATAAACCCGGTAACCGGGACCATGATGAATGCGCAGTTCGCTGATTCCTTCTCCGATCGGGGAGACGTCGCCAGCGTGGCCGTACGCGAGCCGGTCCAGGCGAGATGCTATCAGTCCGCGGGGGCGCTCGTCCTTGAGCTCTGCGCGCCACTTGCGGAACGTCTCCGTCTGTTTGAGCTCGAACATGGAGCAATGTAGTTTACTGACTACAACTTGTCAATGCGGCGCGGGCCGCGTGTGGCTCTTCGTTCGCTGCCCGCTGTAGTGCGCACAGGATGTGATCGCGGTATTCGCCCCCGCCAGTGCTTCGCACCGCTTCGGGGGAGAGGGAGTAATGGTCTGCGCGTTTTCCCTCCATGGCCGACAAACCGCGCGCGCTCGCCTCGCCCGATTTTGCGCTTGCGGTAGCACTTGCCGCGCTCGCCGGGTGGGTGGACGCCACGGCCTATGTGCGGCTGTCGCGCATCTTTGTCTCGTTCATGAGCGGCAACAGCACGCGGCTGGCCGCTTCGCTCAGCGCAGCCGCCTCGCCCAAGGCAGCGCTCACGCTGGCGGTGCTCGCGGCCTTTGTCGGCGGCGTGATCCTCGGCGAAACCATCGCGATCGTTGCAGGAAAGCGCGGACACGCGGCGGCACTGTTGCTCGAAAGTGTCGTGCTGTTTGCGGCAATGGGTGCGGCGTGGCCCGCGGGCAGTCTGTTTCTTCCGGCGGTGCTGCTCGCGATCGCGCTCGGCGTCCAGAACGCGTCGGTGCATCAGGCTGGCGGCATGCGCGTGGCGCTCACCTATGTCACGGGCACGCTGGTGCGGCTGGGGCGCCGGATCGCCGCGGCGCTCGCAGGCCGCGGGCCGTGGAGGGACGCGCTGCCCTATCTCTTTCTCTGGCTCGGCATGATGGCGGGCGCGGCCGGAGGCGCAGCGCTTGCACGCACGAGCGCCGTGCTCGCGATTGCATTGGCCGGTACCGCTGCGTTTGTATTTGCCGGTGTGGCTCTACTGCGCCGCCCCACCTGATCTCCAGCTTCGCTAATGATCAACTCCGGCGGATGGGCAGTAGTCGCTTGTCGGCAGAAGCCTGGAGTCGCGATTTGACGGCACTTTGACAGCGCTTTGACGCAGGTCTGACGCTTCGGTGACACCGGCGCTGCGATCCTTGCCAGACAGTTCAGGGAGAAAGCGATGTCTTACGATGCCAAGAAAATCATCCTGGCGGGTTCACTGGCGGGCATGGCCATGGTGATTGGCACGGCGTCGGATGCAGCACAGCCGTCCCTCTCCCCCGGAATTGCGGGAGAGGGAGCGAGGGGGCTCGATGTCGCGGAGGAGATGTAGAACGGTCTCTGCGGGTGCGAATGCGGCGACGGTATGCCGTCGCAGTACTCTCCAAAACAACTGTCATCCCGGCGAAAGCCGGGACCCATACCGCTGCCGCTGGTGCGTTCGCACGGCGTGGCCGTCGTCGGCGCCGGTGCGACTGGGTCCCGGCTTTCGCCGGGATGACAAACAGGTGGTTGGAGACAGACGAAATCGGCGATGTAGCGGCGGACCGGATATGGGCGCTTCAACTTGTAGCCGCCGCAGCACCGGCGCGCACGATCCAGCAGAATCTCTTTTTGCCGCTTCGTCCTGATCCTCTCCCCTTTGGAAGAGGATCGCGTGAACTATGGCTTCAGCCGGTACACCTCGCCCAGCCCGTAGGTGCCGCCATATTGGGTGGTGCCCCACACGTGCCCCGCGGAATCGAGCGCGAGCGTGCCGTAGGGATAGCCGCCGTCGCTGCATCCCGCGGCCGCGCAGAAGTATTTGCCGCCCGATCGTAATTACTATCTCCCTCCTCCTTCAGGAGGAGAGGGAAAAGCTTTTAGCGGGGGAAGAGAGGGAACGCCGCGCAAGCGGTGAAGGAGAATGCCGGTGCGTTCTTTCAGCAGCGCGCTCCATGGCCATGGCGCCTCGCTCTCGCCCTTGCTCTTGCCCTCTCCCCCTTTCATGGGGCCGAGCGACATTCGGTTAATGACATCGCGCGCGGTTCGGCTTATCCTGCGATAGTCTGGTGGGGCTGAAGGGGTATGTCCGATCGCACGCAGCAGTGCCTGCGCGAGGCGCAGAAGGCACGCGAGGCCGCGGCTGCGCTCGATGAGAGCGCGCTGAAAGAGACTTGGCTGCGCGCCGCCAAGACCTGGAACATGCTAGCTGCGGAATACCAGAAGCTGGAGAAATACCGGGTAGGGCAGGGTTAGCCGGCCGGTCTCACGCTTCGGAGCTCGCCCTTCGACAAGCTCAGCCCTCGACAAGCTCACCCTTCGACAAGCTCAGGGTGAGGACCTCCCTTTTTTGCCTCATGGTGAGTTTGTCGAACCCTCATGGTGAGCTTGTCGACGATACATACGATTTCGGTTGTATTGTATACCAATATGGTCTATGTTCTCCCGTCGCTTTCGACAGGAGACAGGATGAAAAGCAAATCACCCCAGGCGATGCCGTCGCAGAATCCGGCCGCGGCAGGGCAGAAGACGGTCAGGGACCATTTCCGCGACGGGCTCCTGGCGGCGCTGCGGGCCGATCCCGAAGTGGTTTCCGCCACGCGATCAAGCTCGGCATTCTGCCAGATGGTACGCGGGCTGGTTCTCGATGCGACGCGTGGAAAAACCGGCGCCATCCGGCTGGTGCTGGCCACGATCGGCGACGAGCCGATCGAATTGGAAAACAAAACGGAAACAATCCGCGGATCTCAGGGAAGTTCGCGCCCCGCGCCGCGCTGGGACTGGAATGAAGCGGGCGAGTGGGATCCCTTGGAGCACGCGGAAGCGAAGACCCCGCCCGCCCCGCCGCCGATGACCAAGCCGCCGACGCCCGAGGAGGAAGCGGCGGTCGAGGCAAGGGCCCAGGCGTTTCTCGCCATGCTGGAAGCCGAAGAAAGGGCTGCCGGGGAGCGCGCGGCGTCCGCCGATGCCGAGGCCCCGGCTCGGATGAGCGATGCGGCCTCAGGGAATTTTTCGCCAGGCGGAGCAGGGAATTCCGGCGATTCTCCGCCGCCGACAGGGACTTTCGTGAGCGCTGTTGAGGCTCCGCCGCAGCAGCAGCGGTCGTTCACGATCCGGATCGCCGGGCGCGAGGTGGAGACGCGGCCGTAGCGGCGCGGCGGAGCCAGGTGATGCGGCAGACCAGGCCCGAGCGCGGATAATCGATCTGCACGGCACCCTCCGGCTCGCCCGAAACGGCGGCGCGGATCAGCCGGTGGCCGAAGCCGTCTTTCGCGGGCGGGGCGGGAGGTGGGCCGCCATGCTCGGTCCACACGAACGCGATGCGCTCGCCGCCCGCTTCCGGGGTCACGGTCCACCGGAACTCGACGCTGCCGCCCGGCTCCGACAGCGCGCCATATTTGAGCGCGTTACTCGCCAGTTCGTGGACCGCGAGCGCCAGCGCGCCACCGAACTGCTCGGAGAGTTCGACATCGGGTCCTCCGAAATGGAGCCGGGGCGGCGTGGCAGCAAGGAACGGCTCGAGCACCGCGCCCACCACCGCGTTCGCCTCGAGCACGTCGAAGCCGTGCTTGAGCACGAGATCGCTTGCGGCGCCGAGCGCCCGCAAGCGGCCGAGGAAGCGCTTCAGATACGCATCGACGTCCGGACTTTCGCCCGCGCGCGTGCGGGAGAATTTCGCCAGTGCCTCGATGATGGCCATCAGATTCTTGAGCCGGTGTCGCGCTTCGCCAAGCACGAGCTCGCGCGCTTCGGCCTCGCGCGCGCGTTTTTCGGCAAGGCTCTGCAGCGCCCGCTCCGCATACCAGGCGTTCCTCAGGAGTTCGCGCACGAATCCCGCCACGATCAGCTGGAGCACACCTGCGGCGCCGAAGATGATCAGCGAGATCGCCGGGAACTGGAGGTGCGCCACGTTCCAGACGAGCGCCGCACCCGCCGCAAGCACGACCGCGCCGAATTCCCATCCCGCGAACAGCGTGACGATCAGGCAGGCCGGAAAGAACAGCGCCGCCGCGCCGAAGATGCCGTTGCCGCGCGCCAGCAGCCAGATGCCCAGCGTCACGGCGAAGGTGACGACGGTGAGGAGAATGCGCGCGAGGACGCCCAGTCCTTCGCCGGAGATGCCCGGGCTGCCGACGAGCGCCGCCAGCACCGCCGCGCGCGCGCTCCGAATTGCGGTGCCGATGCTCACCCGCGCCCCCGAATACGCCAGACTTCGCCCCCGGCCGATTGGATGCACAGCACGCGCGCCTGCGCAACACGGAGGGCTCCCCCTCACCCGCGCCGGTGCGGTGGAAAGTTCCGCGCGTTGCATCCCTCTCCCATCCGCCTGCGCCAGGGCTTCGGCGGACAAAGAGTATCACCTGACCCGCCGAAGCTTTAGCGAAGGCGGGCAAGGGGAGAGGGGTACGCCGGCGCGCGGCACGAGCAATGGCAAAGCAACGCGCGATGTCCCCCTCTCCCCTTGTGGGAGAGGGGTGCGAGATCGAGACCTCTCAACCTCGCGAGCGCGGGTGAGGGGAAATCCGCTTGACCGGGAGATGGTTTCATTTGAAACTAATTCGGGCTTTGGGCGGCGCGCAGGAGAACAGGACAATGCAGGCGTTGTGGGACAATCCGATGGGCACGGATGGATTCGAATTCGTCGAATACACCGCCCCCGATGTGAATGAGCTTCACGCGCTGTTCGGGCGCATGGGGTTCCGCGCCGTGGCGCGCCACCGCGCCAAGGACGTGACGCTGTACCGCCAGGGCGGCATCAACTTCATCGTCAACGCCGAACCCGACAGCCACGGCGCCCGTTTTGCGAAAGCGCACGGGCCGTCGGCCTGCGCGATGGCGTTCCGGGTGAAGGACGCGGGCCGCGCTTACGCGCGCGCTATCGAACAGGGCGCCATGCCGTTCAAGAATCCGGTCGGGCCGATGGAGCTCAACATTCCGGCGATCGAAGGGATCGGAGGCAGCGTCATCTATCTCGTCGACCGCTACGGCGAGCGCTCGATCTACGATGTCGACTTTCTTCCGACCGATCCTTCGAAAGGATTCGAGCATGAAGGCGCGGGGCTGACCGCCATCGACCACGTTACCCACAATGTGTTCCGCGGCAATCTCGACACATGGGCCGGCTTCTACCAGAAGCTCTTCAATTTCCGCGAGATCCGCTATTTCGACATCGAAGGCAAGCTCACCGGTCTCAAGTCACGCGCGATGACCAGCCCCTGCGGGACGATCCGCATTCCGATCAACGAGTCCTCCGACGACAAGTCGCAGATCGAGGAATATCTGCATCACTACAAGGGCGAGGGCATCCAGCATATTGCTCTGTCTACGGAGGATATCTATCAATCGGTATCATCGCTGCGGAAGACCGGCGTCGCTTTCCAGGAAACGCCCGACACCTATTACGAGCGGGTGGACAACCGCGTGAAAGGCCATCGCGAGGATGTCGATCGGCTCAGGCGCGAGCGCATCCTGATGGACGGCGCGCCGACCGAGGACCAGGGCCTGCTGCTGCAGATCTTCACCCAGAACGCCATCGGCCCGATCTTCTTCGAGATCATCCAGCGCAAGGGCAATGAAGGCTTCGGCGAAGGCAATTTCCAGGCGCTGTTCGAATCGATCGAAGCGGATCAGGTCAGGCGGGGGGTGCTGCAGGGGTGATTGGTTCATGCGGAGACGCGGATGGAATGATTCACGACAAAGGCACGAAGAACACAAAGAATAGGTGCGCGCTAAGCGCTCAAATTACTCTTCGTGTGCTTCGTGTCTTTGTGGTGAACAACAGAAGGCCAATGCCATGACCACCAAGAACTGGATCGAATTTCCGCGCGTCGAGGGCGAGACCTCGCGCCAGGCGCATGCCGATCTGCCGGCCGGCACCTTCGAGCGCGAGATCGGTCGTGACGGCTTCTTCGGGCCGGCGACGCACATCTATCACCGCCATGCGCCGACCGGCTGGAGCGGCTTCGAAGGTCCCTTGCGCCCACGCGCTTTCGATGCCGCGAAGGCCGCCAAGCGTACGGCTTCGCCGTTTGATGCCACGAAGCTGCTGAACAACGCGAACGTCGATTACGGTATCTGGACGACGGATCGGGCGATGCCCGAGCTCGCGCGCGATTCCGACGGCGACCTGCTGCTGTTTGCGCATGAAGGGGAGGGCGAGCTCTATTGCGACTTCGGCCATCTGGCGTTTCGCGATGGTGATTACATCCTGCTGCCGCGCGGCACGATGTGGCGCATCGAGCCGAAGTCGCCGACCACGCTTCTGCTGATCGAAGCGACGAACGGCGCCTTCCGCCTGCCCGAGCGGGGAATACTGGGACCCCATGCGGTGTTCGATCCCGCCACACTGGAAACGCCGAAACTCGACGGCGCCTTCCGCGCGCAGCGCGACGGGGAATGGAAAGTCGAAGTGAAACGCCGTGGTGCGATCTCGACAATTACCTATCCGTTCAATCCGCTCGATGCGGTGGGCTGGAAAGGGAATCTCGCGCCGGTGAAGCTCAACTGGCGCGACATCCGCCCGGTGATGAGCCACCGCTATCACATCCCGCCTTCGGTGCATTCGACCTTTGTCGCCGACCGCTTCGTCGTCTGCACCTTCGTGCCGCGCCCCATCGAGAGCGATCCCGGCGCGCTGAAAGTGCCGTTCTTCCATTCCAACGACGACTACGATGAAGTGATCTTCTATCATCGCGGCGAGTTTTTCAGCCGCGACAACATCCATCCGGGCATGGTGACGTTCCATCCGAACGGTTTCACCCATGGGCCGCATCCGAAAGCGTTCGCCGCCGGTGCCAAGCGCGCCAGGACCGAAACCGATGAAGTCGCGGTGATGATCGATGCCCGCGAACCGCTGGAGATGCGCGAGGGCGCGGAAGCGACGGAAGACAAGGGCTACGCCGACAGCTGGAAGCAGACATGAAGCTCGCTTCGCTCAGCCACGGCCGCGACGGCATGCTGGTCGTGGTCGCCCGCGATCTCAAGTCATACGTGGCGGTGCCGCATATCGCCGACACGCTGCAGCACGCGCTCGACGACTGGCACCACACCGCGCCGCGATTGATGCGAGTCTATGATCTGTTGAACGAGCGTGCGGCGGAAGGCGCGAAGCCGTTTCTTCCAGCCGATTGCGCAAGCCCGCTGCCGCGCGCCTATCAATGGGCGGACGGCTCGGCCTATGTCACCCATGTCCAACTGGTGCGCCGCGCGCGCGGCGCCGAGATGCCGCCATCGTTCTGGACCGATCCCTTGATATATCAAGGCGGCTCCGATTGTTTCATCGGGCCGACCGATCCCATCCTCGCGGAGACCGAGGAGTGGGGCATCGATTTCGAGGCGGAGATCGCGGCGATCACCGATGACGTGCCGATGGGGATTGCGACGGAAAACGCGGAGCAACACATCAAGCTCCTGATGCTCGTCAACGACGTGAGCCTGCGCGCGCTCATTCCGGCGGAGCTTGGAAAGGGATTCGGCTTCTTCCAGTCCAAGCCGGCCAGCGCCTTCTCGCCGGTCGCCGTCACGCCCGACGAACTCGGCGAAGCCTGGCACGATGCAAAGGTGCATCTGCCGCTCACCGTGCACTGGAATGGTAATTTGTTCGGCGCTCCGAATGCGGGCGAGGACATGACGTTCTCGTTCGCGCAGTTGATCGCGCACGCGGCGAAGACGCGGTTCCTGTGCGCGGGCTCGATCATCGGTTCCGGCACGGTGTCGAACAGGGATCCCGCACGCGGCTCCTGCTGCATCGCCGAGCGGCGCACGCGCGAGCAGCTCGAACGCGGCAAGCCCGAGACGGCGTTCCTCCGCTTCGGCGACCGCGTGAAGATCGAGATGTTGGATACGCACGGCCATTCCGTCTTCGGAGCCATCGATCATGCCGTCGCCCGCTGCTCCTGAGTTCATCCTCTACACCTATTTCCGCTCCTCGGCGGCGTTCCGCGTGCGCATCGCGCTCGAGCTCAAAGGCATCGCGGCCGAACAGAAATTCGTGCATCTGCTGCGCGGCGGCGGCGAGCAGCACGGCGCGGAGTACAAATCCGTCAATCCGCAGGAACTGGTGCCGACGCTGGTGCATGATGGTCAGGCGATCGGACAATCGCTCGCCATTCTCGAATATCTGGACGAGATCCACCCCGAGCCGCCGCTTCTGCCGAAGGACGCGCGGGGCCGCGCCCGCGTGCGCCAGCTCGCCTGCATCGTCGCCTGCGAGATTCATCCGCTCAACAATCTGCGGATGCTGCTGTATCTGCGCGACAAATTCTCTCTCGATGAAAGCGCCCGCGCCGAATGGCAGCGGCACTGGATGAAGCCGGGCTTCGCCACGCTCGAGACGCTGCTTGCGAACTCGCCGTTCACCGGCGCCTGGTGTCATGGCGATCAGCCGACGCTCGCCGACATCTTTCTCGTGCCGCAGATGGCCAATGCGCGCCGCGTCGATCTCGACCTTGCGCCCTATCCCACCCTCGTGCGCATCGAAGCACAGGCGCTTGCCCATCCCGCTTTCGAAGCGGCGCTGCCGAAGAACCAGCCCGATGCCGAGTAACGGGCACGCTCTCGATCTCGACCGCTTTCTGCCCTACCGGCTGTCGGTGCTGACCAACCGCGTGTCGAACGCGATCGCGCGCCACTACGTCGAACGCTTCGATCTCTCCCCGCCCGAATGGCGTGTCATGGCGGCGCTCGGACAATCGCCCGGGCTCTCGGCGCGCGAGGTGGCGCTGCGCACCGAGATGGACAAGGTGCAGGTGAGCCGCGCGGTGTCCGGCCTCGTTGCGGCGCGGCGGGTGAAGAAACAAACAGACGCGCACGACGGCCGGATCACGCGCCTCGTGCTGACATCCCGCGGCCTCGCCATCTACCAGGCCATCGTCCCCGAAGCGCTGGCTCTCGAGGAACGCTTCCTCGCCGCGCTGGGGCCCGCGGAAAGGGTGGCATTGAACCGAATGATCGAGAAGCTGTCGGACGAGGCGCGCTCGCTTGCGGCGGTTCCTCCGGGCTATGGCATCTACAGGCTGGGGCCGGCGTTTTCCTCCCTCGCCGAAGGCGGGGCAGGGGGACCGCGAAGCGGTGGAGGGGGCCTCCCGCGCGAGGATTCGGCAGCCGCGCATGGTTCAAATCAAGCATCGAAGAAAGCAAGGGATAGACGTTCTCGTAGCTGACCCGAACGAATTGCCGGCAGCTTGCAGGGAGGAATGATTTCCGGGAGGCGGCGTGTCGGCGTCGCTGGCCAGAACTCGCGCGTCGCCGGCGAGCCCCCTCCACCGCTGCGCGGTCCCCCTCCCCCGCGCATTCGCGCGGGGGAGGAAAGAGTCACATCTCCGCGCCAAGTGACGGCACAACCAGAATCACTAATGCCTTGGGGCCGTGGGCGCCGAGCTCGAGAGTCTGTTCGATGTCTCCGGTACGCGAGGGGCCGGTGACGAGATTGAGCGTGGAGGGCAGGGCGCCCGCCGCTGTCAGTTGCGTGAGAACGGATTCGAGATCAGGCAGGATGCTGCCCCGTGCGAGCACCGCGATCTCGAGCCCTGCCCGGAAATGCCACGACGCGGGGCGCGACGCTGCGGATGGGTAGGCGAGCGTGCCCGTCTCCGCGATGGCAAAAGGCGCGCCCGTAAGCGAGGCGTCGTCCGGCCCCGGCGGATCGTTGGAACAAACAAGAACGTCGGAGCGCGCGAAACCCGCAAGCTGCGGATCGGGCGGCAGATGGATGCGCGCCGCGAGATTGCGCGCGCGGAGCACCTCGGCAATGGCGGCCGGTATTTGCTCCGCGCTGCCGAGCACTCTCACTTCCGCGGCGGCAGCTTTGGCGCGGCATATGAAATCAGTGACGAGGTCTGCCCTGGGACCGCGGGCCTCCGGCCCGCATGCGGGCGGGATGCCTGCTGTCGCGGGAGTGCGCCGCGCCCGGATGGCGGACAGTATGTCTTCGCGGGCGTTCATCGCTGCTTCCGCCACAGCTCCTGAAAGGTGCGCCCCTGCGGCGCCGGCAGGTCGCGGACCAGAAACCAGCCGCGCAGCAGCGGCAGCGCGCGGATGCGCCCGCTCTTGCCCGCGCGTCGTCTGAGAAGCCGCGCGGCCAGCTTCGCGAGCACGCGATAAAGCCATGGCCGCTTCGCCGCGAACGCCCATAGTGCAAGCCCGAACACCGCGGATTTCGGCGCGAGACCCTGCGCATATTCCATCGCGCGCCAGTGACGCATGATTTTCGGCAGCGGAATCTTGACCGGGCACACTTCGGCGCAGCGCCCGCAGAAGGTACTCGCGTTCGGATGATGATGCGCGATGGCGACCCCGAGCAGTCCCGGATTGAGCGCCGCGCCGAGCGGACCGGAATAGGTCGTGCCGTAGGCATGCCCGCCCACCGCGGCGTAGATCGGACAGTGATTGAGACAGGCGCCGCAGCGGATGCAACGCAGCACCTCCTGCGCCTCGGTGCCGAGCAGCTTCGTGCGGCCATTGTCGAGCAGCACGACGTGGAATTCCTCCGGCCCGTCTGTTTCGTTCGTTCCACGCGGGCCGCGCATGATGGTGACATAGCTCGAAATGTCCTGTCCCGTCGCCGAGCGGGTGAGGAGTCTGAGCAGCACCGCGGCGTCGCCGAGATCGGCCACGAGCTTCTCGATGCCCACCAGCACGATGTGCGTGCGCGGCAAGAGCCGCGAGAGATCGCCGTTGCCTTCGTTGGTGACGAGCATGACGGCGCCTTCGGCCGCGGCGAGGAAATTCGCGCCGGTGATTCCGGCATCGGCCGATTCGAACCGTTCGCGCAGCACGCGGCGGGCTTCCGCGACGAGAGCCGTGCGCTCGGACAGCGGACGCGCGGGATCGAGCGCGGTGTGAGAGGCGCGGAAGGTCTCCGCCACCTGTTCCTTGTTCAAATGAAACGCGGGCGCGATGATGTGGCTCGGCGGCTCATCGCGCAGCTGCACGATGTATTCGCCGAGATCGCTTTCGACCGCGCGGACTCCGTTTGCCTCCAGAAAGGGATTGAGCGCGATCTCCTCGCTCGCCATCGACTTGCCCTTGATGACGCTTCGCGCGCCGCGCGCCCGCAGGATCGAGAGCACGATCGCGCGCGCTTCCGCCGCGTCGCTCGCCCAGTGCACGTGGCCGCCGCACGCGGTCACATTGCGCTCGAAGGTTTCGAGCAGTTCGTCAAGACGGGCGAGCGCGCGATCTCTGATTGCTCGACCCTGTTCGCGCAACGCTTCGAAATCGCCATAGCGCGCCGCGGCTTCCGCGCGGCCCAGCGCGAAATGCGTCTTCAGCCGCGCCAGCGCGGGCCTGAGCTGCGGATCGGCAAGCGCTTCGTGCGAAGCTTCCACGAACCGCCGCGGGTCGTGCGTTGGTATCGCGCTCACGATGACCCCTCACCCGCACCGGAGCATTTGAGAGAGCTCGTCTCGCATCCCTCTCCCACAAGGGGAGAGGGGAATCCGGTGCACTGCATGACCGTTGTTGATGCAATGCCCTGCACGCCGCCTCTCCCCTTGTGGGATGGCAATCCGGTGCGCTGCATCGATAAACTGTTTGTGCAGCGCTCAAAATTTCCCCTCTCCCCTTGCCCGCCTTCGCTAAAGCTTCGGCGGGTCAGGTGATACTCTTTGTCCGCCGAAGCCTTGGCGTAGGCGGATGGGAGAGGGATGCAGCTCTGATTCTGGAAGCTGCGCGACTGCGGGTGAGGGGTCATTCGGAATCACCCGCCAGTATCTCCGCCACGTGGCGCACCTCGAGCGGCAATCCGCGGCGGGCGGCGCGGCCGGCGAGGTGGAGCAGGCAGCCGAGATCGGCGCTCGAAAGAATCTCCGCGCCCGTGGCCTGCACATCGGCGAGCTTGTCGTCGGCCATGCGCTCGGAGATTTCCGGATATTTGACCGAGAACAATCCGCCGAAGCCGCAGCAGACTTCGCGGTCTTTCGGCTCGCGGAGTTCGATTCCTTCGATGGAAGCCAGAAGCTGCCGCGGTTCGCGCACGACTCCCAACTCGCGCAGCGCCGAACAGGAATGGTGATAGCAGACGCGCGCGGAGCATGACGCCGCAACGCGCGTCATCTTGCGCACCTGTACCAGGAACTGCACGAGTTCGTACGTCCTCGTTGCGAGTGCGCGCGCGCGTTCCGCATAGCTTCTGTCGTCAGCCAGCGCTTCGGGATAATGGACGCGGATCATTCCGGCGCACGAGCCGGAGGGTGCTACGACATAGTCGAAGACTTCGAATGTCTCGACCACCTGCCGCGCGATCGCTTTCGCGTGCGTGTCCGCGCCGGAATTCCACGCCGGCTGCCCGCAGCAGGTTTGCGCGCGCGGTACAATGACGTCGCAGCCGGACGCTTCGAGAAGCTTTGCAGCCGCAAATCCGACACCCGGCCGCATCAGATCGACGAGACAGGTGACAAAGAGACCGACGCGGGGACGCGCAGTCATTTCGCGGACTTGCCGCGATGGGCGGGCGCGCGGCGCGGACGCTTCACGCGCTTGCGCGAAGGAGCCGGTACATCTTCGCCGAGCCGGTATGTCATTTCGCGTAAGTGCCGCATGAAGGCCTGGCGGTCGCCCGTCGCGGGCAGATTTTCGAACGGGACCGGCTCGCCCAGGCGCACGTGAATGTCGCTGCCGATCCTGTCGTGCACCTCCTTGAAGAAGAGCGACAGGCGCAGCGTCATGCTGATGTGGCTCGCGATCTGGAAAATCCGGCTGTTCTGACCGGCGAAGAACACCGGCGCGACGGGCGCTTTCGCCTGCCCGATCAACCGTCCGGTGAAGGTCTTCCATTCCGCATCGACGGCGCGCTTGTGCCAGGGTGTGGGTGTCGTCGAGACGCCGCCGGCGGGAAACACGACGAGGCAGCCGCCGCCCAGGAGGTGCGTCTTCGCGGCGGCGCGCGACTGCAGATTCGTTTTGATCGCGGCTTCCGATTCGGCAAAGTCGATGGGCAACAGAAAATCCTTTACCTGTTCGGCGCGGATGAGCACCGAATTCGTCAGTACACGGAAGTCTTCGCGAACGCGCGAGACCAGCTGGCAGATCACCACGCCGTCGAGAACGCCAAAGGGATGGTTGGAGACGACGATCAGCGGGCCGGAGCGCGGCCAGTGGGCGAGCGCCTCCTCGTTGCAGACGATCCTGAGTTCCAGCCGGCGCACCGCCGCGTCCCAGAAGCTCTCGCCCGGCTTCGGATTCGCCAGATGGTCCTCGTAAAGCCAGTTGAGATAGGGCTGGCCCGACATGCGCTCGATGAGCCGGATGAAGAAGCGCTTGAGCCGCGGATCGTCGGGCTCGGCATAGGAAAGACTGTCGGCGCGGGCGTGGCGCGTCATGCGCGCAGCATCGCAAATACCGCGACCATCGTCACGCGGCCATCCGCGCGGCGGCGAAGGCCAGCGCAATCCAGCCGGCGAGGAAGGCCGCCCCGCCAAAGGGGGTGACGTAGCCCAGCGCACGCGTTCCGGTGAAGGCGAGGAGATAGAGCGAACCGGAGAAGAGCACGATGCCGGCGAGGAACAGCAGGCAGGCGATCCGCGCTGCGCCGTTCGGCGCGGCCAGCGCGGCAAGACCCATCGCCAGAGCATGATACGTCTGGTAGCGCGCGCCCGTCTCGAAGGTCGCGAGCGCGTGGGGATCGAGGTAGCGCGCGAGACCGTGCGCGGCGAAGGCGCCCGCGAGCACCGCGAGGAATCCGTTCGCGGCGGCGACGATCAGCCAGATGTTCATCGCTTGAACGTCATGCAATTCTCAGTTCTCCTCATCCTGAGCCTGTCGAAGGGCGCACAACGCCGATGCAGCGCAGTGCAAACGGCGCCTCGGACAAGCAGTCGGCGTGCTCCGACAGGCTCAGCATGAGGGGGAGTTTTGTCGCCCTCGAGGCTGATGAGCAGGACATCATCCACAGCGGCCAATCGCCTACGCGCAGCCGCAGCCGGCATGGGCGTGCACGGCGGGAAGGCTCTCGGGTACTTTCTCGGTCAGCCGCGCGAGCGCGCTTTTCGAGAGTTCGGCGGTGGCGGCGAAATCGGTGCGCACGCGCTCGAGAAGCGCGGGCTCGCACATCAGATCGAGCGCGGTATGGGCGAGCGATTTCGCGCCATCGAGCACGGCGGCATCGCCGCGTTCGGATGCCGCCCAGCGCGCGAACTCGGCATTGTGGATGATCACCTCCTGCGGCGCCACCGCGAGCATCGGGTGAATGGAGGGGACACGATGGCTGACATTGCCCATGTCGGTCGAGCCCGCGTAGCCCGGTGGTATCGCCGAGAGCGGCGTCAGTTCGCGGCCGAGCGCGGAGATGTTGCGCGCATAGGCTTCCGCCATCGGCCAGTTGGTCTTGAGATCGAGATAATCGGAGTTGCCCCAATGCGTCTCGACGCGGCAGCCGGTCGACAGCGCGGCCGCTTCGAAACAGGCCTGCACGCGCTGCTTCAGCGCGGCAAGCTCGTGCATGTCGGCGCCGCGCACATAGAAGCGGCAACCCGCGCGTTCGGGCACGATGTTGGCCGCGAGTCCGCCTTCGGTGATGATGCCGTGGATGCGCTCGGTCTGGCGGATGTGCTGGCGCAGCTGCGCGATGGATTGATAGGCGCTGACGACCGCGTCGAGCGCATTCAATCCGCGCCACGGCATCGCCGAGGCATGCGCGGCCAAGCCGTAATACGTGACGTCGACTTCCGAGATCGCGATGCAGGGCATCGAGACGAGATCGAGGCTCGCGGGATGCACCATCATCGCCGCGTCCACGTCATCGAAGGCGCTCGCGCGCGCCATGATTTCCTTGCCGCCGAAGCGCTCCTCGGCGGGCGTGCCGAGATAGCGCACACGACCGGGCATCTGCGCGCCGAGTTTCGCCAGCGCGAGTGCCGCGCCAAGTCCCGCCGTCGCGATGATGTTGTGTCCGCAGGCGTGCCCCACGCCCGGCAGCGCGTCGTATTCGGAAAGAACGGCGACGGTCGGTCCGCGCGCATTCCCAAACTCCGCCACGTAGGCGGTCTTGAGTCCAAAGGCTTCGCGCGTGACCGCCAGATCATGGTCCGCGACCGCCTTCGAAAGTCGCCCCGCCGCCTTGACCTCTTCGAGCGCGAGCTCCGGCTCGCCATGAATGGCGTGGCTGAGCGCAAGCAACTCCGGCCCCATCGCATCGACGGCGGCCGAAATCTGTTTCTTCAATGTGTCCGAATTCATGGACGCTCTCCGAATGGCTGGGCGCCATCATAGCGGAAGAGCACAGGCTTACGAGACGTTCCTCCGTGGCGCGCGGCGGTTCGAGAGAAAACGCTATTGCGCGGTCGTCGGGACCCCGAGCTTTTCGGCGAGATAGGCCGCGGCGGCGCTGTCCGCCTCGAGCCATGAGGCGTGGCGGAGGAAGCCGTGGATCTCGTTCGGCAGTACGAGTTCGTCGAAGGGGAGATGGCGCGCTTCGAGGCGGCGGGCGAGGTCGATCGTCTGCTGGAACGGCACGTTCCGGTCGTCATCGCCCTGGATGAGCAGTACCGGCGACTTCCAGTGGTCGACGCTGGAATCGGGCGACGAGAGCCATGCCATCTTCAGCGCCTGTTCGCGGTCGCCCTGTTCGTAGCGGACTTCGGGCTTGGCGATGTAATCGGGCAGGCGCGACCAGTCGTGCACGCCATGATAATCCACACCCGCCTTGAAGACATCGGAGTTGCGGGCGAGCGCCAGCGCGGTCAGGTAGCCGCCATAGGAGCCGCCCCACATGCCGATGCGCTTCGCATCCACGCCCGGTGTGCGCTGCAGGAAATGCGCGCCCGCGACGACGTCCTGATATTCGGCGGCGCCTGCGGGACCCGCGTGATCGGGCTGATGAAACTTGCGGCCATAACCGATGCCGAGCCGGTAATTCACCGAGAGCACCGTGAAGCCATGCGCGGCGAGGTACTGATTCACCGCATAGGAATTGCTGTAATAGTCCATGTAATGCCAGCCGAGCAGCATCTGCCGCGGCGGCCCGCCATGCACGAAGATCACGCCCGGCCCGCCACTTCCGGTTCCGTTAGTTTGAAACAGCTGTCCGTGAACGCGCGTTCCATCGGCGGCGGTGAAGCTGACGGACTTTGGTGTGATCAGCTCCGCAACCGGAAAATCCTTCGGCAGCGGTCCGGTGTCGAGCACATGGGCGTGGCCGCCGTCGAGACCGACGATGGCGGCCCGGGGCGGCTGTTGCGCCGTCGCCGAGATGTAGGCCACGGCGTTGTTGCTCGCTGCAACGGGTGTCCATTCGAGCGAGGCGCCGGAGGTGATTTCAACGGGGCCCGCGCGATCGACGGGAACACGGAAGAGATGCCGCCGGTCGTCATCGTCCGCCATCTTTCCGGTGTTCGCATCGAAGATCATGAAGCGGCGGTCGCGGCTCTGCGTGATGTGTTCCACCATGAATGGCCCCGGCGTGAGCGGGAGCGCCGTGCCGCCCGAGGCGGGAACGGAGTAAAGGTGCGGCCACTCGTCCAGATAGGCGAGAAAGACGAGGCGGTCGCCAGCGCCCCAGGTGAGATTCGCGCCGCCTTCGACATCGGGAAAGGAGCCCGCGAGCGTGTCGGGACTCGACCATGCAGCGTGGCCGGTTCCGTCGGATGCTTTTGCAATCCAGATCGACCAGGGATGCGGGATCTGTTTCAGATAGGGCTCGGGCGGTCCGCCCTGGCCCTGGCCGCGCAGAAACGCGATGCGCGTTCCGTCCGGCGACCAGCGCGGCGAGCCGTCGTCGCTGGTCGAAGGTGCGAGATAGAGAAGCGGTTTGTCCTTCGCGACGAACACGCCGACAAACGCGTGATCGCTGCGTTTGGAGACGAAGGCGAGCCGGCTTCCGTCTGGCGACCATTGGAGATCGGCGTCTTTGCCGCGGTCGAAGAACAGGCGCCCAGGCTTGCCCTTGCCGTCGAGCGGCGCGGTCCACACCTGATCGTTCGCGATGTAGGCAAGTACACCACGCGCGGAGATCGCCGGCGCATCGCCTTCGGCAACCTTCACGGGAGCACCGCCGTCAAGCGAAGCCGCCCAGATGGTGACCATCTGCTGCTGCGTCGATGAACTCGGATCGGGCGCGAGATTGCCTTCCGCCGGCCAGTTCGCATCGTGATCGCCGCCGCGCACATAAACGAAATGCGTGCCGTCGGGCGAGAAGGTGAGCTGGGTGATCTCCTGTCCGTCATCGTCTGTATAATGTGTGACCTCGCGCGCTTTGAACGCGGGCCCGTCCGCGACCCAGATATTGCGCACGCCGTCGAGATTGCGCACCCAGGCGATGCGATCCGCGTGGGATGCAGACGCCAGTTCATTCGCAAACGGATAATCGAGCACCTGGCGCATCGAGAAATTTGCTGCGGGCGACGCGGCGGACGCGATCGTCGTTGCAAGTACGGAGAGACACAAAGTCGCAAAGCTGCGCAACGGCATGACGCCCATCCCGATGAGGTTCCGGCGAGCCCCGACTCGCGAGAGCAAGCTTATAGACGGGTGTGGCGCGGAAGGAACCCCGGCCAGTGCGATGCGTTCGCGAGACGCAACGCGCGGAGTGCAAAACCATGAATGCGGCGGTTTCCGGCGCCCAGGCCGATCTGTGCAGGAAGACGATCGGATACATGCTCGCGCACGAGCAGTTCACCGTGCCGCACCTCGCCGATCTCGGCCGTCAGGCGGCGGAAGCCGGGTTCGGACTGATCGCCACCAGCGATCACTTCCAGCCCTGGCAGGCCAACGAAGGTCATTCCGGTCTTGCGTGGGTCACGATGGGCGCGCTCGGCGAACGCGTGCGCCCGGCCTGGATCGGCACGACGGTGACATGTCCGATCCTGCGCTATCATCCCGCTGTGGTCGCCGAAGCCTTCGCGTCGTTGAGCCAGCTTTATCCGGGCCGCGTGTTTCTCGGCGTCGGTTCCGGCGAAGCGTTGAACGAAGCGGCGGCGACGGGCGAATGGCCCTCCTGGACCGAGCGCTGGGAGCGCCTCATCGAAGCGATCGATGTCATCCGCAAGCTCTGGACGGGCGAGCACGTGTCGCACAAGGGGCGTCATTACGAAGTCGACGCGAGACTCTATGATCCGCCGGCGCAGCCCATTCCGTTGCTGACGGCGGCGAACGGTCCCAAGGCGATGCGTCTTGCGGGCAAACATGGCGACGGACTGATTACCGATCCCAAGACCTGGAAAGAGCACAAATCCGAATGGGAGAAAGGCGCGCGCGAATCAGGCCGCGATCCCGCGACCATGCCGGTGCTGGTCGAGCAGTTCGTGGTGGTGGGCGACAGGAAGGACGCGGAGCAATCGGCAGAGCTGTGGCGGTTCATTCCGAAGGCCTTCAAGGGATATCACAGGAACCCGGATCCCGCGGACATCCAGCGCCAGGCCGAAGCCGATCTGCCGCTTGAGAACGTCTATGGCGAATGGTCCGTCGGCACCGATCCGGATGTACACGCGAATGCGATTGCAGAGCTGTTCGACAGCGGCGCCACCATCGTCAACATCCACGCGGGACAGGATGACCAGAAGAAGGTGATCGATTTTTACGGTGGATCGGTCCTGCCGATGCTCGGCAAATATCTGCACTGAATCGAAAGACCGGCCGGCTTGCATCCTTCGACAAGCTCAGGATGGAGACATTTGGTAATTATACAAAACCTCATGGCGAGCCCGTCGAACCATGAGGACCGCAGTCACATTTCCTACAGCGGCATGTCCCAGGTGCAGCAAAAGCCTTCGGGGCGATAATCGAATTTTGCCTTCTGCACGGAGTGCTCGATCAGCTTCGAGCCGAAGCCCTTGCGTTCTGGCGGCGAAACCGGCGGCCCGCCGCTCTCCCGCCATTGCAGACGCGCGGCATGTGAAGTGGAATCCAGCGCCCAGTCGAGCTCGATCCTGCCGCTTCCGTTCGAAAGCGCGCCGTATTTCACGGCATTTGTTGCCAACTCGTGCAGAACCATGGCGAGCTGCAGCGACTTCGTACCGTCGAGCGTCACGCTGCCGGAGCCGGAGACGACGATCCGTTCGCGATGACGCTCGCGGAAAGGCGCAAGCGCTCCGGCGATCACGTCTTTGATGGCGATCTCGTTCCAGCGCTCGATACTCATCAGGTCGTGCACGCCGCCGAGCGCGACCAGGCGGTCGTTGAAGCTCGCCAGTTCGGCGGGAGAAACGCCCCGCAGCGTTTGCGTCGCGAGCGCCTGAACCGTGGCGAGCGTATTCTTGATGCGGTGCTTCATTTCGTTCAGCAACAGGGAATGCTGTTGCTGCGCGCGTTTGCGTTCGGTGACGTCGCGGGCAATCTTCGAAGCGCCGATGACGCGTCCTTCAGAGTTTCTGATCGGAGAAACCGTGAGCGAGACGTCGACCATGGTACCGTCCTTGCGGCGGCGGACCGTTTCGTAGTGATTGATGCGCTCGCCTTTTCGGATGCGTTCGAGAATGCCGGGCTCCTCGTCGAAACGCTCTTCCGGAATGAGAATGGTGATGGATTTGCCGATCACCTCGTCGGTCGTGTAACCGAAAAGCCGTTCGGCGCCGGCGTTCCAGCTCATGATGATGCCGTTCAGATCCTTGCTGACGATGGCATCGTCGGAGGACTCGACTATGGCGGACAGGCGCTGGGCATAGTCGTCGGCGCGGCTCCGGTCCGCGATGTCGACAAGCATGTTCACCGCTCCGATGAAAACACCGGAGGCGTTGTAGAGCGGGGTGGGATAGGGGATGAACGCAACGCGGCTGCCATCGGGGCGCTCGGCGACCGCGCTCTCCCCGCGAATTGGGCGCCTTTCCTTGATGGCGATCGCCATCGGGCACTCGTCGTGCGGCATCGGCCGCCCATCGTTCCAGTACAGCTTCCATGAGCCGCACCACGTGCTCGTACCCAGCGTCGGACGATGCCCCCACAGTTCGGCGGCCGCTCCATTGAAATAGGTGATCCGCCCTTCGGCATCGGTGATGTAGATCGCCGCAGGCAGAGCATCGAGGATGCTCCGGAAATTGCCGTCGTCCTCGCCCGTCGAAAATCCGGCGAGCCGGGCGAGCAATCCGGCCCGTCTCGAGGTCGTGGTCCCAGAGTCCGCAACTGCGCTCATGCCACTCCGCCTCTGTCCGCCCGCCTCCCGCGCCACGCGGAGGGTCAGACCTTACGCGAGCCGCTTCGGGCCCGCACAACTGGTTGCAAAAATCGAGAGTAACACGTCTTCACGCTCCAGACAGCCGAAATCAACCGGACCTGAGAACGCCGAACAACGCCAACGGGAGCAGAAATAGGTCAAAGGTGCCCGATGGCAAGAGGCTCGTCTTGCAGCCCCGAACCGGGAGTGCTGCCGGAGCGGAGTTTATGGTCAAATGTCGACGACTCGGCATGCTGCCGCGGCTCAAGGCCGGCGAATGTTAATATGACCCTCTACACCCAAAGCACCGACGGGCTGCGGATCGCCTATGAAACGGCCGGAGACGGGAGGCCCGTCCTACTGGTTCATGGGTTCGCCTCGAGCCGGGCGCAGAACTGGCGCGCGACCGGCTGGTACACGGTGCTCGCCGACGCAGGGTTCCGCGTGATCGCGCTGGATTGCCGGGGGCACGGCGACAGCGACAAGCCGCATGATCCGGCTTTCTACAGCTATCGGCAGATGAGCGCCGACATTCTGTCGGTCGCCGCAGCTGTGGGGGCGGCGCCGGCCGACATCATCGGCTACTCGATGGGCGGCCATCTCGCGCTGGAACTGCTGATGAAACACCCGCAGGCGAACCGGAAACTGGTGATTGCCGGCGTCGGAGAAAGCTATCTTCGTGGTGCCACGACCGAGCGCTTCGCCATTGCCGATGCGCTGCTGGCGCCCGATCCCGAACGCCTTACCGATCCGGTGCAGAAGATGTTCCGCATCTTTGCCGGGCAGCGGGGCAAGGACCGCGAGGCGCTTGCCGCCTGCATGCGCGGCGAGCGGCGATTCTTCACGGTGGCCGAACTCGCGTGCTCCACGCGGCCCGCGCTCGTCGTCTGCGGCGGGAACGACACTGTCAGCGGTCCGCCGGGCCCGCTCGCCGACGCGCTCCACGACGCCCGCGCCGTCACCATCCCCGGCCGCGATCACATGAGCGCGGTTGGCGACAAGGGGACAAAGGCGGCGGTGGTCGAGTTTTTTAAGGAGCGATGACGATGAAATCACTCTGTCCGCGAAGGCGCATTCCCCTCTCCCCCGATTTCGGGCGAGAGGGAGTAATCACCTGGGTTGTCCGCATCTGCGGGCCAGGCAAACGACCACCGCAAACGCGCGCATGGCGCCTCTAAAGCAGAGACCGGTGAGGTTGAATCATTTGCACTTTTGTCATCGCCCCTGCGATTCCTTTGCTCACCATGGCCGGGCCTGACCCGGCCACCCAGCACGCGAGCGTCCGCGAGCGATGACTCCACTGCGTGGAAGTTGAGGAGTCACTTGCCGCGCCGACGCGCGGCAGTTGGGTGGCCGGGTCAGGCCCGGCCATGGTGAGAATGTGGGTTAGTAGCGCCGATAGGCGATCAAGCGCCGCGATGTCTTATTTGATCCAGATCGAGCGGAACCCGCTTTAAAGACTACCTTTTCGACAAACCGGCCTTGGCGCATCAGCTCATGTTTGCGCATATGCGGGTCAATTGCCTGTTCAGCATGCGAGCCTCTGACCGGCGCGGCTATTCCTCGAATCCTCCATGCTCGGCGATTGCCGTCACATCGCGCGCACTGTGGAGCACGCGAACAACGACAAGCTCGTCCTCGCGCGGTACGTAGTAGATGGCGTAACAGCCGTGAAAGATCACTCGCAGACCCGGGCGCGAGTTGATCGCGCAGCGGCCCCAGCTGCGGCATTTGCCGCAACGGTTCGAATTTCTCCTCGATCGCGACCAGGAAGCGATTTGCGACGACCTCCGATGCTTCGAGAGCAAAGTAGGTCCAGACTTTCGCAAGATCGGCTTCTGCCGCTTCCGTCAGGCGGAGGGCGAGCGGGCGGCTAATAGTTTCTTCCCCCGTTCGATGATACGCGCGGCATCGAATTTCCTCACCCGGCCGGCCGCCACGTCGGCCAGACCCTTGTCGATGTCCGCCTTGAGCGCTGCGAGTTCCTGCAATTGCAGGGCGCGTTTCGTTTTCCAGTCGCGCACCGCCTCGCGCACCACCTCGCTCGTCGAAGCGTAATCGCCGGTCTCGACCGCGCTCCTGATGACCGCGGCCATCTCGGTCGGCAGAGTGACGGTCAGGCGCTCGATTACAGCCATGTTTTCCTCCGCAGGCGGGATTCATACATTATCATACTTATGAGGGTCAACGGCCTCTTGCCGACGGCGGTGCCGCGCGCTGGCACCGCCGCGCTACCCCGCCCACATGCGGTGAAGATTGGCGATCACGAATTGGAGGCGGGTGCGGTTTTCCCAGGCGATGTTGAAGCGTTCGAGCGCGCTCACGGCGTGACTCCTGCCCGCCACAGGACTAGAGTAACAAGGTCGCGGTTTGTGGGGGAGACGAACCATGAGACCGACGCGCGTACTTCTATACGTGTTTTTGAGCCAGATCGCTGTCGCGCCGGTATTCGGGTTACCGCCCGGACATTTTAAGATTTTCGACGTCAAAGGCGCGGGAACGGACAGTGGAGAAGGGACGATCCCCGATGCGTTAAACGCATCGTCGGCGTCCACCGGATATTATATCGACAGCGATTTCTCCAATCACGGCTTTTTGCGTGCCAGCGACGGGACGGTTGCGACATTCGATGTTGACGGCCCGTCGAGCCAAACCCAGCCATCCGCGATAAACCGCAAAGGTACCGTCGCGGGATTTTACCTGAAACCGAAACGGCAAATACACTATAATGGGTTCCTGCGCAAAAGCAGCGGCACGATCGATAAATTTAAAGCGGGCGGCGCGAATACCGGTGTCTCTGGTCTGAACGACAACGGCGATGCCGTCGGAAATTATTCCACGAGGAAACACCATATTATCGGCTATCTTCGCGCAGCGGACGGCAGCGTGACGGATTTTCGGGACCCGAAAGCCGGCAAGGGAGAATTCGAAGGTACGTTCGTTTACGGCATCAACGACGCCGGCGCCATCGCCGGACAATTTGTGCGCCGCCGCGGCACCGGCGGATTTATTCGCAATACGGACGGGACTTTCACGAATTTCGAAATAGCCGGTGCGGGAACGCTGGGTATCTACCCGTCCGCCATCAATCAGGAAGGATGGGTGGCGGGGTTTTATTTCGACCCGAACCAGGCGCTGCACGCATTCATTCGTGATCCGGCCGGAACCATTACCACATTCGATGTGCACGGTGCCGGAACCGGCGCCGATCAGGGCACGTCTACCTCTTCAATAGCCGACGACGGTACCGTCGCTGGCTCTTATGTCGATTCGAACAATGTGAGTCACGGATTCCTGCGGCTGAAGAACGGCACGATCAAAGCGTTTGACGCTCCTGGCGCAGGTACAGGAAGTGGAGAGGGCACCATCGCTGTCGCTATCAACGAGCTACATGTCACAGTGGGCTACGAAATTGACGGCAGTGGTGTATTTCACGGCTTTCTGCGGACGCCGTGAGCGTGGCGGGCCTGCAATCGCTCCAACAGAAGCCGGGAAACGCAACGGCCCACCGGTCGCGATGACCGGCGTCGCGCCTGCGATCCGGTGCGCCCTGGCCCACAAATGCGGACGACCCCAGTTCGAATTGCGCAGAGTTCAAAGTGATGTGTTCTGCTGCACTGACTTGTGTAATCTGGGTGGCCCGCATTTGCGGGCCATGACACCATTTTAATCGCCAGAGAGCTCGCGCTACCCCGCCCACATGCGGTGAAGGTTGGCGATCACGAATTGCAGGCGGGTGCGGTTTTCCCAGGCGATGTTGAAGCCTTCGAGCGCGCTCACTTCGTTGAGCGCATACAGCAGCTCGCGATTCATCTGGTTGGGAATCGTGCTTTCCATGAAGGTGAACATCGAGAGGCGCTGGCCCGCGGTCACCGGCGCCACTTCGTGCAGCGTGGTCGAGGGATAGACAATCATCGAGCCCGGCTCGCCCTTGAAGCTGTGGCGCTCGTTGCCGAGATGGATGACGAGTTCTCCGCCCTCGTAACTTTCGGGCTCGCCGATGAAAAGCGTGGCCGATATGTCCGAGCGCATAGGGCCGCCTGGAAGCTGCAGGAACGGGGCATCGGCATGCGCGCCGTAGTTCATGCCCGGCTCGTAGCGTGACAAAAGCGGTGTTGCGATCCGCTTTGGAAAAGCAAAATTCCGGATTTCTTCGCTACGCGCGATTGCGGCCCCGGCGATCTGGCCCGCGCGCGCGGATTCGGGCTGCCCCGGATCGGCCTGCAGGTTCTTCTTCGCCAGATTGTGAGGATTGGACTGGCGGCCGTCCACGAAGCGGATCGCGCCCGCGATCTGTCGGATCTGCGCGATCTCGCCTGCGTCGAGCACATCCTTGACGAACAGAAACATCCGCTCCGCCCTCAATCCGGGAACATAGTGCGTGCTCTTCTGCCCTTCGACAAGCTCAGGGTGAGGATCATTTTTTCGTCCTCATGCTGAGCCTGTCGAAGCATGAGCGGGCCGGGTTGCCGCGGTTTCTTCCGCCCGCGATAGTCGCGGCCATGCTGGCATTGGCCGAATCGCGCACGCTGCTCCCGGAGCCTTTCGCCGCCTGGTTTGCGGCGCGCGGCTGGAGCCCACGGGCGCACCAACTCGCACTTCTCGATCATGCGTGCGAAGGCCGGTCCGTGCTGCTGGTGGCGCCCACCGGCGGCGGCAAAACGCTTGCAGGGTTTCTGCCGAGCCTTGTCGAACTCGCGGAGCTTCCGCCGCGCCGCCGTCCGTCGCTGCACACACTTTATATTTCGCCGCTGAAGGCGCTCGCGATCGACGTGTCGCGCAATCTCGAGGCGCCGGTTGCGGAGATGGGGCTGCCGATCCGCATCGAAACGCGGACGGGCGACACGCCACCGTCGCGCCGGGCGCGCCAGCGGCACACGCCTCCCGACATGCTGCTGACCACGCCCGAGCAGCTCGCGCTGTTGCTCGCCTCGCGCGATGCGCCGCGATTCTTTTCGAATCTCCGCACTGTAGTGCTCGACGAACTGCACGCGTTTAACAACGGCAAGCGCGGCGATCTTCTGGCGCTGGGCCTCGCGCGGCTTGCGCGGTTTGCGCCGGGGCATCGGCGGATCGGCCTGTCCGCGACCGTTGCCGATCCCGCGCCGCTGCAGCGTTATCTCGTCCCGCAGCGAAGCGGGGAGGAAGCGCAGGCGGCGCTGGTGCGCGGGGCAGCGGGCACTTCGCCCGAGATCGCCATCAGCGCGTCCGATGCGTATGTGCCCTGGGCCGGGCATCTCGCGCTTCACGCCATGCCCGATGTGATGAACGCGATCCGTGCTTCGCGCACCGCACTCGTCTTCGTCAACACCCGTAGCCAGGCGGAGCGCAGTTTCCAGCATCTGTGGCAGTTGAACGACGAGAATCTTCCCATCGCGCTGCATCACGGCTCGCTCGCGCCCGAACAGCGGCGCAAGGTGGAGGCGGCGATGACGCGCGGCGAATTGCGCGCGGTCGTCTGCACCTCCACGCTTGATCTGGGCATTGACTGGGGCGCGGTCGATCGGGTGATCTGCATCGGCGCGCCCAAGGGCGCGGCGCGTCTCGTGCAGCGGATCGGCCGCGCCAATCACCGCCTCGACGAACCGTCGCGGGCGCTTCTCGTTCCGGCGAACCGTTTCGAAGTGCTCGAATGCGAGGCCGCGCGGGATGCCGTGCTCGCGGGCGAACTCGACGGCGAGGAACTGCGCGCGGGAGCGCTCGATGTGCTGGCCCAGCACGTGATGGGAACGGCCTGCGCGGCGCCGTTCGATGCGGACGCGCTGTACGACGAAGTGATTTCGGCCGCGCCCTATGCCGGACTGTCGCGCGCCGATTTCGATTCCGTGGTCGATTTCGTCGCGACCGGCGGTTACGCGCTCAAGCGCTACGATCGCTATGCAAGGCTTCGGCGCACGCAGGAGGGCCTGTGGCGGGTTGCCCATCCGCGCCTCGCGCAAACATACCGGCTCAATGTCGGTGTCATCGTCGAAGAGCCGATGCTCGATGTGCGGCTCGCGTCACGCGGCCGCCCGGTCGGCGCGGGCGGGCGCGTGCTCGGAAAGCTTGAGGAGTATTTCCTCGAGCAACTCGTGCCGGGCGACACCTTCGTATTCGCGGGGCAAGTGCTCGAGTTCCGCGGCATTCACGAAACGGCGGCGTACGTTACCCGCAGCAGCGATACCGAGGCGCATGTGCCCTCCTACATGGGCGGCAAGTTTCCGCTCTCCACATTTCTTGCGGGCCGTGTGCGCGAAATGCTGGCGGATCCCGCGGCCTGGGGCAGACTTCCCGCGCCCGTTGGTGAGTGGCTGCGCATTCAGCAATGGCGCTCGCGCCTGCCGAACCCCGGCGAACTGCTCGTCGAGACATTCCCGCGCGGCTCGCGCGAATTTCTCGTCTGCTATCCCTTCGAGGGCCGGCTCGCGCACCAGACGCTCGGGATGCTGGTCACGCGCCGGCTGGAGCGCCTGGGACTTCGCCCCCTCGGTTTCGTCGCCAATGAATACGCGCTCGCCGTCTGGGGCCTGCGCGACATGGGCGGCGCCGATATGGCGACGCTGTTCGACGAAGACATGCTGGGCGACGATCTCGATGCGTGGTTGGCCGAGTCCGCACTCTACAAGCGCACCTTCCGCAACTGCGCGATCATTGCCGGCCTGATTCAGCGCCGCCAGCCCGGAGCGGAAAAAACAGGGCGGCAGGTGACGTTCTCCACCGATCTCATCTATGACGTTCTGCGTGCGCACGAACCCGATCACATCCTCCTGCGCGCTACGTATCGGGATGCGGCGAGCGGTCTTCTCGACATCGGCCGGCTCGCTCGCATGCTGGCGCGCGTGAAGGGGCGCATCGTGGTGCGGCGGCTCGACCGCGTGTCGCCGCTCGCGGTGCCGGCGCTGCTCGAGATCAGCAAGGAAATGGTCGCAGGCGAAGCCCACGACGAACTGCTCGCGGAAGCGGAAGAGGAGCTGGTGAGGGAGGCCATGCGGCTTGAGTGAGATTCGCATTGCCGTGAACGGCGAGAGTCTGCTCCCCGACTCCTCGGGCGCGCTCTATTGGCCGGCGGGAAGAACGCTCGTCTTTGCCGATCTCCATTTCGAGAAAGGCTCGGCGTTCGCGCGCTCGGGACAGCTTCTTCCGCCCTACGATACGTGCGCGACGCTCTCGCGCATCCAGTCTGCGATCGCCCGCTACGCGCCCACGCGCGTCATCGCGCTCGGCGACAGCTTTCACGACGATGGCGCGTGGGACCGCCTCGACCTTGCCGAGCGCGCGCTGTTGCAACGGCTTGTTTCAGGCGTCGAGTGGATCTGGATCGCGGGCAATCACGATCCTGCGCCGCCGCAGCTTTCCGGGGCCGCGATAACGGACGAACTCACGCTCGGCGGCCTCGTCTTTCGCCATGAGCCCGCGCCGGTTCCGGCGGCGGGCGAAATTGCGGGCCATCTGCATCCCTGCAAGAGCATCGTGCGGCGCGGCCGCAGCCTGCGGCGCCGATGTTTCGCCTCCGATGGCCTGCGCCTGGTCATGCCCGCATTCGGCGCCTATGCGGGCGGTCTCGATGTGCGCGATGCGGCGGTGCGCTCGCTCTTCGGCAGCGGGTTTCTCGCCTATCTTCTGGGCACGCGCCGCGTGTTCGCCGTGGCCGGATGAGAGGACTCGTCCGAAAAGGGTGCACGCGGAGCCGCGGAGTTCGCGGAACACAAGTCCAAGGAATTACAATGGAACAGTGAGCCATTGAGGAAGGATTGCGCGCCACAGGCGCGCAGAAAATCTCGCCATTATGGCGCAAACTCACCTGTGTCGTTCCGACACAATTCGGGCCGCGCGGCCCTGTAATGGCAAATCGTTAAGCCGTTGGAAACGCCAAGCGGCTACCAATGTGAAATGATTTCACCCGCAGCATACTGGTTCGCGCGGCTTCGCTTTCAGACATGGCGTCAAGCACTGCTGTGCGTAGGTCCCTTTTTCATATCTTTGGGATTGATCTACGCAATAGCTTTTGCGACGCCTGAATTCCGGGCTGATAGTTTGGGTAGCCAAACTCTTGGCGCCCTCGTCATCGTCTCGGTCGCGTGGCTGTTTTGGTCGGCGTCAGTCACAAACCGCGCGCTGAAAGCGGGAGCGGACCGGGCTTTTGGTCTGACATTGCGCCGAAGGATAACGCAATGAAGGGCGCGGGAAGCCTGATTCTCGTTATCGTGGGGGCTGGAACCCTCACATATCTGTTTTCGGGCTCGCCGTCCTCGTCACCGGGACAGAGCGGAAATGCGGCAGCGGCAACTCCAGCACCCGTGACGGACATACAAAGGCCCATCGCGGGAGATGCGCCCAACACTGCCCATCCCGCATCAACCACCGATAGTGCCAGTACGGATAATGGTCCCGTCAGAAAGTGGACCTACCGAGATCAAAGTGATGAGCTACGCGGAATCACGTGGCACTTTGCAACGCTTGAGAGCGATAACACGCTGAATTTCAGTTTTCCCTATGGGGAATCGACTGGCAGCATCGTGCTACGCCGACATGGCAAGTCCGTAGACGTGATGCTTCAAATGACAGGCGGTCAATTCGTATGTAACTCGTTCAATGATGACACGGTCACGGTGAAATTCGACAACGGTCCAATAAGGCATTTCGGATGCGCGGAATCTGCCGATGGCGACACAAAGACGATCTTTCTGATGCGCACAAGTCGATTCATAAAAGGGCTGAAGGGATCGAGCCGGGTGCGAATTGAAGTCGACTTTTTTCAGGCGGGGTTACAGCAGCTTACGTTCAACACCACGGGACTGAAGTGGTGACTTCGTAGGTCTCACTGCCTCTCTGTGAATGTTTCATCCGCGTCCTCCGCGTCTCCGCGTGCCGACTCTGCGCAGACGCATCAGCGATGCTTGCCGTAGCACGGCGCCGGCGGTGAAATACGCCTATCCGCCGAGGACGGCGCTGAGGTCCGGCGCGGAATTGGCCGTTGTGTTGGCGGCCTGGGGACGGAAATCGGCAGCGGATTTCGCTGCAGCAAATCTGTCGTCGGCGCTGATCTGCGACGCCAGCGCCTCCAGCCGTGCTTTCGATTCAGCGTCGCCCTGTGCCGCCGCAATCGCGTACCACTTGTAGGCGTCTGTCAGGTTCTGCGGCACGCCGAGGCCGCGCTCGTAGAGAACGCCAAGATCGAACTCGGAATCGGCAAGCCCCAACAAAGCCGCACGACTGAACCATTGCGCGGCGATGGCGGGGTCCTTCGGAACCCCCGACCCCTGCGCGTAATCGACGGCAAGATTGTGCATCGCCTTGCGGTTTCCCGCCTTCGCCGCAACCATGTACCACTGAACGGACCTGGCTCTGTCCGCAGGAACGCCCTGGCCGCGCTCATACATCGAGCCCAGCCGCCAGGCCGCGACGGCCTCGCCCTGAAGTGCTGCGCGCTCCAGCCATTTCGCGCCTTCCGCTTCGTTCCTCGGCCGGCCGTGTCCGTCGGCATATTGAAAGCCAACCAATTCCTCCGCCTTCGCATTGCCGCGCTCGGCGAGTCGAGCCAGCCTGTCTTGTGGAGACACGGCAGACGCGTTCGAAACAGCCGGCGCGGCAATCCGCGTTTGTGCCGATGGGGGTGCGGATTGCGACTTATCCGGCGCCTTTCGACCAAGAAGGATTCCGGCGGCAACGGCTGCAACGACGACCCCGGCGAGCGCCCCCACCAGAATCATCCAGGTCAATTTGCGCGCCGACGATTGCCTGGCGCGCGAAGCTGTCCCGGAGAACGCTTTGTCAAACGAATCCCTTTGCGCGTTTGAGGCGGTGGCACGCGCGTTTCGCACGGCGGCGAAAAAAGATTGAAGGCTGTTGCCGGCCGGTCTGGCTGTTGTAGCGGACATCGCCGAATTCCGGATAGTGCTCGCGCTGCTGTCTGTATCCGGCGACGGCGCGCGCGCGATGGCTTCATGCCGCGACACATTTTCCGGCATGGCACCGGGTTCCGAAGAGAGCGGACTCATCTGTTCGTGCGACCCGGTATCGGATTTGGGAGCGTCTGCCGCCGCACCGGATTGAATTTGCGCGGATACGCCCTTCACAAGCGTCGCCAGTTCGGCAATGGCGTCCCGGTGACGCTGGTCGGCGGTTGCGAGGCGCAGGCCCAAGCCATGCAGATCCTGCCCGAATTTCTGCTCGACCGCCGCGAGCCGTGCCTCGAGTGCAGTCTCGGCCGCCTGGCTCTCGATCCTTGCGATCCGTTCGCCCTGGTGTGTCAGCGCGCCGGACACATCGCGTTCGGCAGCCGTGAACTGCCGGGTCAATGTCTCGACGGAATCGGAAAGTTGTATCAGGGCAGCGGCGTGGCGGCCGGTTTCGGCACGATCGCGGACCTGGCTTGTCTGGGCTGCATCGAGCCGCGCAAGCATTTCTTCTGTCGCGGAGATACGGGTTTCAAAGCCACGGAACTCGCGCTCGGCACCATCGCGCGATTCGAGCAGCTTGCCGGCGATCGAGCTGACGCTGGCGGCCAGCGTGATGACGCGTTCCTCGAGTGCGAGCCAGGTCTGCTGGCCGTCTTCACGCGATTGGGCCAACTTGCCGACCAGCGATTCCATGTTTCCGGCGAGCTGGGCAGTTTGCGCGGCGGAACGCGTAGCCGTTTCCGCCATCTGGTCGGCAAGGCGCGAGAGTCCGAGATGCAGAGCGCTGATGGCTTCCTTCGTTTCCTCGCCCGACGCGTGCTGTTCGATGCGCGCGAGTCGTTCGTCGAGATGCACCACATGCGAGCCAAGCCGTTCGAAGGCGTGCGTCTGCTCGCGCGAGACGATGTTGATCTCGCTCGCCGCATCGGTCACGGCGCGGCTGTTTTCGGACTGGCTGCGCTCTGTCTGCTCGAGACGGCGGGCCAGACTCTTGAGCTGGTCTTCAATACGGCGCGCGGAACCCTGCATCTCGCTTTCGCTGCGCGTAACATGCGCGAGCATGTCGGACGTTTCCGCCGAAGGGGGAGAATTTTCGACCGGCTGTCGCCGCGGTGTGGCGGCCGATGTCGACCATTCCTCCCGCAATGCTTCGCCGTCGTCCAGTCCGCACAGGATGCGGCGCGTTAGCCATTCGCCGACGGAGAGCCCCTCGCGCCGCGCGGAAACCCGCGCCGCCTCGCGCGCCTCGGGCGCGATGCCGGCGACGTTCCAGGGGAACTCAGGCTGCATGCGAATCGTCATGTGCCGCGCAAGGATAAACCGGCAACGCTCCACAAGCTGCCGGAATTCCGCCGTGCGGCGGTTGTCGACCGTCCGCCGGGCGTTAATAAGAGTTGATGGATTGCGTTAATTTCCGGTTAGCGATGCCGGAGGGAGGGGCCGATCACTGCCCAATTTTGCCACGTAGGGGCGGCTATCGAACACCAAACCTCCTCCTTCGGGATGGAAACCCAAGACGAGGCGCTCGCCGGCTTCGGCAAACGCCCGGTCAGCCGCTGTCGAACCTGCCACTAATCACTTCCCGATGGCGACCTTGAAAAGGGTCCCGCAATCGCAATCCTTGTCCCCTTCGACGCGCGTCGCGCCGTAAACAAACCCCTTGTACAACAGCAATGCTCCTTCGGGTTGCGCCCCGTCGGTTCGTGGCTTGATTTGGCCGAAAGTGTGAAGAATGGTTTCCGTTCCATCGGGAGCCAGCATGAATACTGTGCCACATCCGATTGATCGGATGGAGCAGTGCTGTCCCTTACCTCCCTTTTCGGTCGTTCCGTAGAGATTGTCATTTGTGTCGAGAACGAGCGATGCCTGTGGAAGGGCTCCGTCGCTCCCTCCTGCGAAGGCATGCAACACGTTATAGTTGCCGCTCGCGGTCAGTTCGAACACCGCTCCACAGCCAAGGCCGCTACCTTCACAGGTTCCACCGCCGCCGGCCGATGCCGTGCCGTAAAGATTGCCAGCACCGTCTGCAACCAGACCTGCCTCCGGTATGGCACCGTCGGGACAACCCTTTTTGCCTTGATAGCAGAAGGAATAAAGCACCGATTCGGTGTAAGTCCCCTGGGAGGGTTGCAACTCAAAGATGGTGCCCTGTCCGAACGCGCCGCCGAACTGGGTCGTTCCGTAGAAATTACCGGACGCATCTTGCAAGAGCTTTCCATACGGAATCGCGCCATCCGGGCAACCCGAGTGGGGGCAAAAAGAATAAAGTACCTTTTCGGTCGCGAGGTCCGGTGTGATCATATAAACGGTGCCGCAGCCGCCGAAATTGTTGTCGCACTGATACCCGATCCCGAGTCCTCCAAGGCTCGTGGTGCCATACAAATTCCCATCGCTGCCGATGATGGGCCCGGCATGCGGAAAAGCCCCATTTGCGCAGATAGGAAAATATTGCGGACGGCAAAACTCGAACACCTGGTCCGCACCCTGACCCGCAGTCGAGAATACGGTGCCGCATCCCAATCCGTTGCACGCCGTTCCACCGCCAAGCTCGGTGGTGCCGTAGACCGTCCCGTTATCCACAACCACTTCTCCGGTGGGAAACGCGCCGTCTGATCCCGCCCCAAAAAAATATTCCGTGGTCAATTGTGATCCAACGAGGTCGTACTGGTTGCCACAGGTTTTGGAGCAACGTCTGCTTGGCAGATTCTCGCCAATCGACCCAAATGTCGTTCCGTACAGTGTGCCGCCCGCCTCGGTGAGACCCGCTTGGGGATATTGACCATCGGCTTTACCTCTGAACGTGTGAATCACATTGAATTCTGTGGCGGCAGCTCTTTCCGCCAGAACGACCGAGAGCGCGAGAACCAACCCACAGACAGGCAAAATCGACGCGAATACGCGAGAAACGGTTATAAGCGGCTGGAAAGTGCGGTTTCTGCTTGCCATGAAACACCCCCACTGTCTGCGCAGGGCCCACCAGCCAGCTGCCCAACTAATCTGCAACGATTTCCGGCATCTGGCAACTGAACTTCGGCCGAAACTCCTGTCGCCGAAGCCTTGATCGGGGCGGGACGACAGTTCGCCGGACGAACGCCTGTTCAGGGATTTTCGCAACATATCAAGTGATCAGGCGGAATGGTCGTTTGCTTCGTACGGCAATGGCCTGTCGCCAATGGGCCCCTTCCCGCCAGCTAGGGGGACACGTCCGCCCAGAGCACGTCCGCCAGACGCACGCTGCGACCTGGTGGATGACAGGCATCGGAATCAAGCATCGGGTCGAGGACCGGTGCGGCCCGAAGCTCGTCAGCGGAGAATCTGCTCAGTCCGTGTGCGAGCATGATTTTGCAGACCCGGGCGACAAGTCCGGTTCGCTTCACGATCGCCGGCGAAACGTTCCATTCGCGCGCCTCGCCATCACTCGCTGCCGTCACGATGCGCCGTCCGTCGGGACTGAAATCAGCGTCTGTCACCTCGCTTTTTTCGCCGCGGAGCACAGCGATTTCGTTGCCCGTCTGGGCGTTCCAGAGTTGAACCGTCTTGTCCTGCGAAGCCGTCAGGACACGCGTTCCGTCCGGACTGAATTCGGCACTGAATACCGAGCCTTCATGTCCACGAAGAACCGCAAGTACCCTGCCTGTGGCGGCATCCCAGATTCGGGTGGTTCCGTCGTGTCCGGCCGTCGCAAGCCGGGTGCCGGACCGATCGAAATCGACGCTGCTCACGGAGCTCGCGTGTCCCCGCAGGATGAGTAAAGCGCGACCCGTTGCTACGTCCCAGATTCGTGCGGTTCCATCGCCGGACGCGGTTGCGACGTGGCGGCCGTCCGGGCTGAACACGGCGCCGTTCAGCCCCCGTGCATGCCCGCGCAGGACGGAAAGCAGGTGTCCGGTGCGCGCGTCCCACACGCGCGCGGTTCCGTCGGCGGACGCTGTAACGATATGCGTTCCACTCGGGTCATAAGTCGCACTGTTCACGCGATCTTCGTGGCCCCGGAGGACCAGTATCGTGCCGCCACTGCGCGCGTCCCATATGCGCGCCGTCCCATCGTCCGAAGCCGTGACAACGCGTGCATCATCGGGGCTGAATGCGGCACTCTCGACGAGATCCAGATGCCCACGGAAAATCCGCAACTGGTTCCCGGAGCTTGCGTCCCAAAGCCGCGCCGTTTTGTCGGTCGAAGCAGTGACCACACGCGTTCCGTGATGGCTGAAGACGGCGCTGTTCACCGAATCTTCGTGCCCGCGAAGGAAAATCGCGCGTGCCGCAAGCGAAGAGTCCCAGATTCGGGCCGTTCTGTCGTCGGAAGCTGTTACGATGCGCGCGCCATCGCGGCTGAACGAAGCACTGTTGACGGCACCTTCATGTCCTTTAAGGATCGCGATCAAACGGCCGGAATGCGCGTCCCAGAGGCGTGCGGTACGGTCGAAGGAGGCGGTGACGATTCGACTGCCGGCCCGATCGTAGGCCGCGCTGGTGACTGCATCGTCATGTCCCTTCAGAACTGCGATTTCCGTACCCAGCATTGCATCCCAAATGGCCGCTGTCCTGTCGTATGAAGCGGTGACGATGCGCTTCCCGTCGGGACTGAAAGCGGCGCTCGCGACGATACCCTGATGCCCCTTCAGAATCGAAATGGTCCGTGCCGTCGTTGCGTCCCATATCCTGGCGGTCCTGTCGTCCGATGCGGTCACAATACGTGTGCCATCGGGACTGAACGCTGCGCTCTCGAGCTGATCACCGTGTCCGCGAAGGACGGCAAGAAGTTTTCCGGTACTCACTTCCCAGAGGCGCGCCGTGTCGTCCCGGGAGGCCGTTACGAGGCGCTTGCCGTCAGGACTGAATGCGGCACTGACGACAGCGCCGGAGTGGCCGCGGAAAATGCGCAATTGCCGCGCTGCGTCGGTATCCCACAGCCGCGCCGTTCCGTCGGCCGAAGCGGTGACCACGTGCTTTCCATCGGGACTGAACGCCGCGCCCAATATTTCGCGGTGGTGGCCGCGAAGAAGGGCTATCCTTCGGCCCGTTGTTGAATCCCAAATGGCCGCTGTCGTGTCCTGGGAAGCGGTAAGAATGCGCTTTCCGTCCGGACTGAAACTTGCGGTCAAAACCAGGCTGCGGTGACCACGCAGCACAGCCAATGTACTCGACAGATTGGCAGCTCCCCAAAGCTCTGCTCTGGCCTCTGCATCGTTCCCCCGAGCGAGTGGCCAGTTTCCGGCCGCGATACCGGCAAGCGCGTAGCGCGCCGCGCGGTCGTAATAACCTTTGTCCGCCTCTGCGGCCGCAAGCGATGTCAGCGTCTGGGAGCTACGGGTTGCCAGCCCTGCGAAAAGCTGGATCAGACCGGCGCCGGCAGAGAACACCAAAATGGCTGCGAGGGCGATGATCAGCCCCAAATTCCGCTGGAGTCGGCGCGTTCGGGCGATAATCCGCCTCTCGCGTGTCAGTTCGTTTGTTTCGACTGCGCGACAGGCCGCCAGATAACCGTGCTCGCGCTCGCCGAGCGCGCTTGCAAAGTCCTTGCGGGTTGCAAGAGCTTCGGCCTGCTCCAAACGCGCGCTGCGGTGCAACAACCAACTTTGTCCGCCGTCCTTTTCCCCCAACCTGGTTCGCCGGCGCCATTCGGCGGCGGACGCGCGGAGACCGTCAAACGCGCGGAGTGACTCCCGTTCTTCTGCGATCCACGCCCTGAGCGCCGGCCACTGTCGCAGGATCGCTTCATGAGCGACTTCCACGACGTCCGTCAGAACACCATCGATCAACCGGCGATCGGTGACCAGCAGCCGTTCATTGATGAGGTGGCGCAGAAGGGGGTGCGCAAGCTTCGGAAGAAGGTCGAGACGTTCCGTCCTTCGCCTGGGTTCCGACTCGGCGTCTTCGATTTGCACGAGCGACGGGATGAAAGCTGCCCGGGCAAGCCTTTCGATGCCGGCGCGGTCGTCCGGCAGGCAAGGATCGTTCGCCGCCGCCGCGAAGGCCGATTCAATGGCTGCGGAAATGGCGCCCCGCAGTCCCCCGAGCTGTCGCATGTAATGATCCAGCGTGAGCGCGTTGGCGTGAGGATTCCGCGACAACAATCGTTCGAGCGTGAATGCCAGCAGCGGCAAAGCGTCGTCCGCCGCGAGATCCTCGAGCAATCGTTCGGTCAAAGCCGGGTCGATCGTCATCGGAGGATTTGCCAGTCGTGCCGGGCATTCGATCACGTCCTTGAAGGCGCCCCGAGGAATCGCCGCCAGGCTGAACGGGAGAACCGGCAGTTGCGCGAAATGCGATTCGCTTTGCAGTCTCTCGAACGAGTCGGAACGGATGGTGGCAAGAACGACAGCGTTGGAATCCTCGATGACGGCAGCCGACAGCCATTCCATCATGAGTGCCGACTCGGTGTTTTCCGCCACGAAAAGTTCTTCCGCCTGGTCGATCGGTATCACGACGGTGGGAGACATGGGCAGGTAGTTCTCGCCCGCACACTCTGCGAAGCGCCTCAACCTTGCCGTGGCGCGTTCGCGGCATTCGGCGAATGCCGCCAGAATGTCGTCCTTTCCGTTCAAGCGGCCCCGCGCATACGACAGGCTGGCGGCCAAACCACGCTCACCGGTGAGGCTCGCGTCCTCCGGCCGAATCACCGGCAGAACCACGAAGTTCTCTTCGTCCCGTCTGAGGCGCGCGATCAGGCCCGCCTGCAGGAACGAAGATTTTCCTGCGCCCGATGCGCCGAGAATGACAAGCAGCCGTTCGGGAGCGCCATCCCGTATTCGGCGCAGGGCATCCAGTCCTCTCGTTATGGCGGCATCGCGACCGAAAAAGATCGCCGCATCCTGCTCCTCAAGCGATTGAAGGCCGCGATAGATGGAGCGATGGAGCTCGCCTGGCGGTGGCCATTCGAAGCTTTTCGGATTGAGGCCGGCACGCTTCAACCCGATTTCCAACCGGTAGAAACCGTCCGTCTCCTTCTCGCCGGCTGAGACATCGACGATCTGGAACTTGCCCCTCAGTCCGATGGGCAAATCGTCGAACGGGGTTGGAGCTATCAGGATGGGAAATATGCGCTTACCGAGCTGATCGGCGAGCAGGAACTCGGTCTGGCACCAGCGCGAGCCCAGCCAGTTGGGCGAGAGCAGGACGACGACGCCCGAGCACCGCTCCCCCGCCTGTTTCAACTCCTGCTGCCAACGGTGGCCCGGCGCAAGTCCCTGATGCGGATCGAGGTCCAGGAAGACCTCGTTCCACCCGCGGTCTCTGAGCCAATCCCTTACCTTCAGCGCTGCGGCGTTGTCCCGACCAGAATGACTTATGAAGAGAATGCCCAAGGCATGTCACCCAACCGTCTGCTCGCAACCTACCCCAAATCGTAACCGCTGTCGCGGGCACGTTTCAGCAGATCCACGACCTGCAACCTGCCGCGCCACGGATCATGGGCTGTCGCACGCCTTGTATCGGCCCCCCCCACACTGACTTGCATCCCCGTGCGAAGCACGGTTCCGGATTTCAAGAAGCCCGCCTCATCGTATATGTCGAAACAGGCGAATTCGTTCGTACCACGCCGGCTCCAATATGATCCGCCTTCATCGAACGAATTGTCTGGCAGCGGCGCAGGCTTGCAGTGTAGCGCGAAATGGCAGTGAGCCCTTAGGCAAGTTCGATGACGTCGTGGCCGGATATGTTGATCCAGTCGACCAGCTCGTAGATCATCAGCTCCTCGAAAGACTCGATATGCGTGCATATGGTCTGCACCGCACCGGCATTTTCGATAGGTACTCTGCCATCTGAATCTTTCAAATATGGAGTGACCGTGTTCAGCCATCTCCTGATTTCCCTTTGCTGTACCTTGTACCTGTGCGCGATGCTCTTCATATTTTGATTGGTATAATAGGCAGTCATCGCCAGCGACAGACCGGTAATCAGGAGCAGGATGGGGCGAACCAGGGCGAGGGTTGTGCCCCTCTCGAACGTGACAAGCTGTATCAACGCGAGCGCTGCGGTGATGAAATAAAGTGCAAGCAGCAGCGTTCTGCGGCGTTCCGCGACGTGTTGGAGCCGCTCGACGGAATCCGTGAACCAGCCGAGTTGCCGTACAACACGTTTCCTGGCGTACAGAATTATGGCGTCGCGGTCGAGGCCAGGATGGTTGGGTGCAGAGCCGCTTATCAGCCTCTTGCGCGTCTGCCACGACCGCTCGACTTCCTTCACCAGAAAATCCAGGTGGTGTTCTTTGCCAGGCGCCGAATGATCCGTCCCGCGCCATTCCGGGCACAAGCCGGCTTCCTCGTTTACCGGAAAAAGGTTGGGGAAGACTATGCTGAGATACTGATACTGCCGGACCAGTTCCGTGTTCGCCCTTTTTGCGATCCATGGGCGATACAGGCGACTTCCCCGCAGGAATAAAGCGAGTACGGAGAGTAACGCAATCGCATCAACCCAGTTGAGCACCATTTGCCATGGCAATGCCTGAAGGCGGAAGATCCGGGGCCAGTCCTGTGGCGACAGCATGCCGCCTGCGCTCGCGGCGAAACCCAGAGCCAGACAGGCGGCAGAGCGGACGACCGTGTCATGATAGGCGGTCTGGGCTCTGTTTGCCGTCTGTTGCATGCTGTTGAGAAGCGGAACGAATTGCGCGAGACGGTCGTCAGCGGCAGACGATCTGGCCGTCTGGAAAGGAAACTCTCGTCCAATCTCGTTTGCGCTCCGGTTCTCGAACCGGCGATAATCCCTGGAACGCAATGTGCCAGCGATCTTGACGCAGAGCTGCGTCAGGAAAACTGTAATCACAAGGGCGAAGAATGGGGCCAGAAAAGCCCAAGTCGAATTCAACGTGTTCCCCTGATTTGGACGTTCAAACGTCGCAAAGGATGCTTCGATTCGCGTACGGATCGCAATCGCTGCAGGGCTCTCGCATGGTGCGGACTTTCGACCGCCGCGGAACGGTCTGGAGAGCTTCTGTCCGCGGCCGCCCCTCTGATCAGCGAGTCGGAAAGCCGGCTCCCGGCTAGCGCCGGACACCCGCTTTCGCGAGCTCGCGCTCGAGTCGACCGGAAAGCCAGGCCCCCGCCATCCGGTAATCCGAAATCAGGGACCACACGGGGTGGGTGAACGTCGCGGGTCTGTTCCGCTCGAAGAAGAAATGCCCGACCCAGGCCGGTCCGTAGCCCGCGACGAGCACCACCGGCAGAAACCACCACCGGCGCGCAGCGATGCAGCCGATCAGCGCCGCCGTCGCAAACCCGGTGCCGAGGTAATGAAGACGGCGCGTTTGTGGGTTCGCATGTTCCCGCAGGTAATGCGGCCAGAATTCTTTGTAGCTCGCGCGGCGTCTACTCATTGCGTTTGCTTGCCCGAAACCTTCGCGCCGCCGGCATTGGAAGGCGACCGCTTGGGCAACAGGTCCTGTTGCGGAATCGCGAAAAGGTCCGGATCGGTTGCAAACAGCTGGATGACATAGATCCTGTGGCCGCCTACGGCCGCGGCGACCGCGCTCCTGTCATAGCCCGCCAGGGCGAGGTTGTCCCGGTGGGCAGAACTGGCGAGCCAGGTGTCCACGATGCGGCGGGCATAGCGCTGCACGTCGATGCCGGAATCGCCGGCAATCGGCTGCACCGCGAGATTCTCGCCAAGCAGTCCCTGATATTTCGCGTCTTCGTCCATGAGAAGACCTGCGGCCGTCGTGCCGTCGGGGCTCGTGTGCGCGATATAACTGCGTGCCGCCATGTCGGCGCTGCGCCGCTCGGCGATGCCCTGCAGTTCCGCGTCGCGCGCCAGCGGCTTTGCGGCAGGATCGATGCGGCGCCGCTCGTTCTGCACGATCGCGAATATCTGCTGCTCGAGCGCGGGCATCTGGGCGGCCACATCGATATGTGGAGGGGGCGGTGCGATCGCCTGGCGAGTGCCCGCGCAGGCGGCGCAGAGCGCGAGCACGCCGGCAAAACCAAGCGCGCGCGCGACGGTTGTCCGCCGAGTCGCACGGCGACGAGGCCACGTCGCATGTTGCGCCGGCGCGACGACTGCTTTCGACACGGGCGATTCTCCGCGTTTTGCGGAGGCTAGCCCGTCCGCCCGGCGGTGCAAAGGATCGGCATTGTTTGGGCTCCGCAATTCGCGCGATAGCGGCTGGAAATTCGCCGGGGGGAGCCTCGCAGGCCGATCGGGGAACGTAATCCCGCGACATGATACATATTACAGAAGTTCCTGTTGCTGCGCCATGTCCGGCTTTGGCTTTCGTCCGGGTGCGCGCCGGGCGATGGTCCGCCCGAGCCGGCGTTCGAGGCCAGTGACGTACTCCGCCGTCGCCAGTGGCCGGCCGGTGCGTTCGGAGTCCCGAACCCGGGCGAAGCGTTGTTCGT
>DASXYZ010000062.1:0-98092 GCA_036502185.1 Rhizomicrobium sp. | reverse complement strand
TCCGCGCTGCGTGACATGATGCGGGCAATCCGGCGCGACGATGCGGGCGATGCGAGACATCGGGCGACACTACCTGGAAATGAGACGGGTGCGGAAGATTGGCGCCTGGCGGAAGGAACGGAAAACTGCAACACTCTGTCGCCAAAACGCGCCGAGGCGACATTTCGGGCGTTTTATGTATGCTGTCCCGGAATTCCTCATATGCCTTGCAATTTGGCCTTTCGCGGCGACTGCTCCGCACTTTCGGTGCCGATGCCGCAGAAGGTTCAGGGAGGCAGTTCAGATGGCGAGGGCCTAAATGTCAAAAGTCTACAGCCCCAAGCTGGCAACTCTGATCGGCCCAGCGCTGGTCGCAGCTTTGGTGTCAACAGCTCCGGCGCAAGCCTACACGGGGAAAACGCTCTATTCGTTCTGCTCGGTGGGTACTAATTGCGCCGACGGGTCGTTGTCGGAGAGCGTGGTTATCGATCCGGCGGGAAACCTTTTTGGCGTGACGGTCTTTGGCGGTGAAAACAATGCCGGCGTGGTTTACGAATTTGTGCCTAGCACGGGACAATACAGCGTACTGCACAATTTCTGCAGCAAGACCGGGTGCGCGGACGGATCGGAACCGGGCCGCGTCAACCTGGTGATCGATACGCAGGGAAATCTCTATGGCACTGCGTCCGAGGGCGGAAGTGCACATAGCGCCGGAGTCGTATTCGAGCTCGTTCGCACGGGCTCCGCCTACCGGGAGAAAACGCTGCATACGTTCTGTCCCAAAAAGACTTGCGCCCACGACGGGAGCACGCCGCGCGACGGACTGACCTACGCGGGCGCCGCCTCCGGCCAGACCTACAACGGTACATCACCGCTTTACGGCACCACGGTATACGGAGAAACGGGAGGCATCGTTTTCTCCGTTGCCCCCAAGGCGGGAACCAACAAGTGGACCAGACAGGTTCTTTACAGCTTTTGCTCGCAGATGAACTGCGGCGACGGTAAGGACCCCGATACGCCGCTCTATATCGACTCTCAGGGAAATATCTACGGCACCACGCTCGAAGGCGGCTCTTCCAACCTCGGCGTTGTCTTCGAGCTCAGTCCCAACGGTTCCGGCTACACGGAAACGGTGCTCTACAGCTTCTGCGCCCAGATGAATTGCGCCGACGGTGACGTTCCCGACGGCGGCGTTGTCATGGATGCCGCGGGCAATCTCTTCGGCACGACCGAAGGGGGAGGGGATTCATTGGGTCAGGGTGTGGTGTTCGAACTGTCTCCGAACGGTTCGCAGTGGCAATACAGCAATCTTGAGAATTTCGACGGCACGGACGGATGGGCTCCCGAAGGTGCGTTGATCATAGACGCCGGCGGCAATTTGTTCGGTACGACGGTCTCCGGCGGTCCCAAGCAAAAAGGAAACGTGTTCGAGTTCAACGGTTCCATCCAGAATCTGTATAGCTTCTGTGCCGAAAGAGGCTGCGCTGATGGAGAAAACCCCCTCTCGGGCGTTGTTGAGGACAGTGCGGGCAATCTTTACGGCACCACCGTCAAAACTGCCCGCCGCCACCACAACGGCGGCACGCTCTTCGAATTGTCGCCCTAGCTAGTGATTCCTATCTGACATTTGAATCCCGATTAGGATTCCCCAGCTGCGGCGGACGTGCGAGTCTGGCGCATGCGAACGGGAAGGGTCAGTAGTTCGGGGTCAGTGTCATCTCTCGTTATGCGGGGCGGAGGGAATATCGCATGCGCTTTCACGCGCCGCTTGAGCACGACATTGTTGAAGCCTTGCGCATTCTCACCAATGGCACCGGACCAGGGGAGGCGGCCATTTGCGTCGGAAGCCGCCGCCGCGCCCAAGCGTCGTGTTGTGTTGTGCCTCTATCGCCCGGGCCAGTTCCCAAATCCACTGGCGAGCACCAATTCGAGCTGCCGTGAACCCGGTTCCGACACTGACCCCAAACTCTCCGCCGACTTCCGGGCAGCCATGCTGGGCTTCCTGCGAGACACCGTGCCGAAAACCTGGCACGATCTTTGCGATTCCGTCAGCGACAATTTTCGCATCATCTCACCCGACAAATTTCGGGTTCTCACCTGAACGCGGTATAATTCCGTTGCAAAAAAAAAACCGTAAGATATACGATTTCCACTTTATCCCTAGGAGTTTTTGATCGACTCCGGCGGGTGCGCCTCGGGAGGTGTTCGGGATGGCAAATAAAGCTCGGCCAATCTTCGGCAATTCAGGTTTCGTTCTTGCCGGCGCAGCCTTGGCTATCGCTTTGCTGGCGCTATCGGGGGCAAGCCAGGCCTACACCGCAAAAACCTTGTATCCGTTCTGCTCCGTCAAGTCCTATTGCAAGGATGGTTCCGGTCCCAGCGGTGTGATCGTGGATCCCTCATCGGGCAATCTGTTCGGTGTCACCTCCTTCGGCGGCAAGTACTACAACTCCGAGTACTACAACGCCGGACTGGTGTATGAGTTTGCGCCCGCCAGCGGTCGGTACACAGTGCTGCACAACTTCTGCGGAAAGATCAAGAACTCACATTGTTCGGATGGCAGAGAACCAGGACGTGTCAATCTCGTCATTGACGTCAATGGCAACCTGTACGGCACGACAGTGAACGGAGGGAATTCGAAAGATGCGGGCGTCGTGTTCGAGCTGGCGCGAACGGACTCCGGATGGCACGAGGTGACGCTTTATAAATTTTGCTCGCATGCGGACTGCGCGGACGGGGGCTCGCCCCGCGACGGGCTTACCTACGAGGGGGCAGCTTCGGGCCAGCTGTACGATGGGGTTTCTCCGCTCTTCGGCACGACGTACTACGGAGGAACCGGCGGTGGCACCGTGTTTTCGCTGACGCCGAAATCGCGTTCGAAGTCGTGGAGCGAGCAGGTGCTCTACAGTTTCTGTTCGCAGGCGAACTGTACCGACGGAACCGATCCCGATACGCCCCTTTATGTTGACCCGCAGGGAAATATTTATGGAACCACGCCCTTCGGGGGCCAGAGCAACTGGGGTGTTGTGTTTCAAGTGAGCCCCAACGGTTCGAGCTACACGGAATCCGTACTCTATAGCTTTTGTGCGCAGGAAAATTGCATCGACGGGTTTGAGCCGGATGGCGGAGTTGTTATGGACGCGCAGGGCAATCTCTACGGTTCAGTTGCCTCCGGGGGCTCCAACAACGACGGTCTGGTTTTCGAGCTGTCCCCCAATGGGACGCAGTGGCAATTCACGGATATCGCAGACTTTGACGGCACGAACGGCGCATCTCCGCTCAGTCCGCTTATCTTCGGTGTCAACGGCAATTTATTTGCCACGACTTATCGAGGCGGAACGAATCAGGCGGGAAACGTTTTCGAGTTCAACGGCTCGATTCAAAACCTCTACAGCTTCTGCAAGAGATGCGATGGGACGAGCGTAGGCGTGGTTGAAGACAGCGCCGGAAACCTTTACGGCGTGACACAGCAGGGCGGGGGCGGGCACCAGACCGGCGGCACACTTTACGAGCTCTCGCCGTAAAGCGTCAGTGGGCAACCCGACGGCAGCGAAACCGTGCTGTACACTTTCAACGGTGGTGAGGGTGCCAACCCCTACGGCGGCGTCATCACGGACGCATAGTTCGGCATAGTTCGGGGTCAGAGTTGTATATTCGCCCACCCCGAGTTGCTGTGGACCTAAGTTCCGACTCTGCCCCCGAACTCTCCGAGTCAGTCTTAACCACGACGGTTTCCGGCGACAGGATACGTCTTACAACGGCGATTCGATGAGCTATACCTACACCACGGCCGGCGACCTTACGACGCTGGCCAATGTTATTCCATCGAACAGCGTGACCTATACGCTGGGCTACACGGGCGCACACGAGCTCGACAGCGACACCACCTCGAAACCGAAGTTCATCTGGGATCCCGAAATCCCGCGAATCCCGCGACATGATACTGGAGTGCACCCCAAAAGTGAGACAGGCTAAATAGAGGACAGTTCTCTGGAGGAGAGCTGGTGGCTAGGAAAAAGTATCGCGTGTTCGAACGCGAGCTGAAGATTGACACGGTAAAGCGGATGCTGAGGGGCGAGAACGTTTCCGCTCTTGCCAGCGAGATGAAGATCTCGCGGGCCGTCTTGTATCGTTGGAAGGAGGCCTATCGTCAGGAAAGCTCAGGAGCGTTCCGACGAAAGGCGGGGCGACCGCCAAAAGTCGCGCCGGGAATGGAGAGGGCGCGCGCCGAGGCGGCTGGCGAGCTTGCTGCAGCCAGGCAGCGCGTTGCCGAGCTCGAGCGCAAGATTGGTCAGCAGCAGGTCGAACTCGATTTTTTTCGGCAAGCCTTGCGGCGAGTCGAGGCAGGTCGCGCAATGAGAGACGGACGTGGGCCAAAAGCCTCCAGCAAATCCCGCGACATGATACATATTACGGAAGTTCCTGTTGCTGCGCCATGTTCGGCTTTGGCTTTCGTCCGGGTGTGCGCCGGGCGATGGTCCGCCCGAGCAGACGTTCGAGGCCGGCGACGAACTCCGCCGTCGCCAGTGGCCGGCCGGTGCGTTCGGAGTCCCATGCGAATTCGGTGACCGCGACAGCGTTTCCCTGTCACGTTCAAAGGAGCCGTGGCTGGTCGCCGGAGGGCTGTTTGGGTTTGCGGTCCGGCGCACGGCGCGCAATCTTGCGGCCGAGGATACGCTCCAGGCCTTCAATGAATTGCGCAGTGCCGAGCGGCCTGCCGGTTTGTTCGGCCGCCCTGAGCGCCGCGAAGCTGCTCTCGTCGGCTCCCTGGGCGATGCGTGCGGCGAAATCTTCGACACGGTCGAGCACCGGTCTGACCGCCACGAGCCCGTCGTCCTTGCCCTCAAGATGGGCGCGAACGTTCGACCAGGGCCAGTCTTCGGCGCGGGCGGCGAGGCGCGCGCCGCGGCGCGATCCAGCGATTCCGCGCACTCGTTCCCGCAGCCCCAATATGATAGACGTTGACCCGTCCGGACCCGCGAACGCGACAGGATCCGGAGCAAACATGATGGCCGGTGCAGATTTCTTGTCCACCAGGAGCCCGATATGAGCATCGCGGACATGGTATATGAGCAGGTGAAGACCCTGCCCGATCCGCTCGTTCGCGAGGTGCTGGACTTCGTTGCGTTTCTTCGCGAACGCCGCGACCGGAGCGAATGGCGCGACATGATGGAGGCTCAATCAGGCGCTCTTGCGGCCGCGTGGGACAACGCCGAGGACACAATCTGGGATGATGCCTGAACGCGGCGACCTGCTGCTCGTGCCGTTTCCTTTCACCGATCTCTCGGCCGCAAAACGGCGGCCGGTTCTCGCGCTCACAGCCGCAGACGGCTTTGGCGATTTCGTCGGCCTCCCCGTGACGTCGCGACCCCAATCCGAGCACGGACTGCCTCTCGCAACGGCCGATCTCGACAGCGGAACGCTGCCGGCCGCCAGCTGGATTCGCACCAATCGGATCGTCACGCTCAACGCCAGCCTGGTGGTGAAAACCGTCGGCCGTGTCTCGGAACACGTTGTCGCCACCGCGGTGGCGCGGTTTTGCGCGTATATCGGGTATCCCAAACACAAATAGCCTGCTGCCGCATAGCCAACGCGATCCGGCGCCAGAGTGACTTTCCACGGCGCTTGGAGAACGTCGCTGCTCCATTCATTCGGCGGCGACCTCAGGGGATGGCAGCGATGTCCGTTTGCCGTTGAGGACTTGTCGCAGAATCGATTGTTCCAAGGCGTAAGAACTGAAATTCGGTGACGGTGAAATTCGTGACAGCGGCAGCGTCTCCCTGTCACGTTCAAAGGAGCCGCGGCTGGCCGCCGGACGGCTGTTTGGGTTTGCGGTCCGGCGCACGGCGCGGAAGCGTTCGGCGCCACACGCTGCCGTCACTGGATGTTTTCGGTATCCGGGGGCGAAATCGGTGCCGGTTGATCTCGTAGAAGTTTGAAGTTTGACATCAGGTGCATCATTGCATAGCATCACGCATCATGCGGACCACGCTCGATATTGACGATCCGATTCTCAAGGATCTCAAGCGCCTGCAGCGCCGCGAGGGTAAGCCCCTTGGCAGGCTGGTCTCGGATCTGCTCGCGCAGGCGCTTGCGGCGGGGCGGCGTACGTCTCCGCCGCCGCCGCCGTTCCGATGGATTGCAAAGCCGATGCGGGCGCGCGTCGATCTGGCCGATAAACACGCCCTGCTCGATACCATGGACGACAGGGTGCCGTGAGTTTCGGAGTCGACGTGAACATTCTGCTCTATGCATCGGACGCCCGCAGCCCGCTGAATTCAAAGGCATCTGAATTTCTCGCGCGCTGCGCCGTCAATCGCGAAGTATTCTGTCTGGCATGGGTGACGCTCATGAGCTATCTGCGCATCTCTACACATCCGAGCATCTTCGAGCGGCCGCTCACCCATGGCGAGGCCTTGCACAATGTCGGTGCGTTGCTCGGTCTGCCCCATTGCCGGGCGATCGGTGAAGACGACAGTTTCTGGGATACTTACCGTAGAGTGGCCGCCGACATACCGACGCGCGGCAACTTCGTACCGGATGCGCAGCTCGCATCGATTCTTCTGGGCCACGGCATCAGGACGCTCTACACGCATGACCGGGACTTCCGGAAATTTCCATTTTTGGACGTGCGCGATCCGCTCGCCTAGACCTGGTATCACAGATAGCTGCTTTGTGCCGCCGCCCTCATGATTCGATCCGCTTTCGCCAGGGCCTCGGCGGACAAAGAGCAACTCCTGACCCGCGGAAGCTTGGCGCAGGCGGGCAAGCTCACCATGAGGGCAAGCTCACCATGAGGGCAAGCAATGGCCTCACCCTGAACCTGTCGAAGGATGAGATGTGAGTCACCCAACGAGGACAGCGTCGGATCAATTTCGAATTCGGCGACTTTTAAAGTATTGCAGTTTGTCGCCGAGGTGGAGCGGGCAGCGAAAGTTTACCATCGCACCCGCTGATCCTGCGCGCATGTTCGAGCAGCGCGCCGGCGAGGCGGGCGATGGCGTCCTCGTCGGGGAATCCACCGCCGAGCATCATGTTGAGCTGTCGCGAACCCGGTTCCTACACTGACCCCGAACTCTCCGTCCGGGACACGCGACAGGGACGCAATCCGAGAGATGCACGCTCTCCCCTGCTTCGGCGAGGAAGAAAGGTTCCATCTGGACGCAACCGCCGCCATGCAGTACTCTTTGTCCCGCTGGGATAAAATTCGTCAGACCGATCTTGGGGAGGTCCCGATGTTGCGATGTCTCGGTTCCAAATTCGTCCTCAGCACCTTCCTGGCCTTGGCTGCGCTTGCTTTGCCGGGCAGCTCTCAGGCGAAGTTCCGGGTGCTTTACACATTCAAGGGCGGCAGTGACGGGAGCGGTCCCGTTGCCAGCCTGATCAGGGATGCGGCGGGCAATCTTTACGGCACGACGGAATACGGCGGCACATCCGGCTTCGGCACCGTTTTCAGGTTCGCGCCGGACGGCACCGAAACCGTGCTTTATTCCTTCGCAGGCGGAGAAGACGGCGCCTATCCCGCAGCCGCACTGATCATGGACGGGTCCGGAAATTTCTACGGCACGACAGTTGGCGGCGGCAACGGCGGCTGCGAAGGCGAGGGCTGCGGCACCGTTTTCAAGCTGGCGCCCGACGGGACCGAAACCGTGCTCCACGCCTTCGCAGGCGGAAGCGACGGCAGCGGACCGGCGGCCGGTCTGATCATGGACATTTCCGGCGATCTTTATGGCACGACGGCAGCCGGCGGTGGCACCGGCTGCTACAGTTATGGTTGCGGCACTGTGTTCAAGCTGGCGCCCGACGGGGCCGAAACCGTGCTCTATGCCTTTCAGGGTGGAAGCGACGGCGGCAATCCCTCTGCCGGCCTGATCGCGGACAAGTCCGGCAATCTCTACGGCACGACGCAATATGGCGGCACCGGCGGAATTGTCAGTGCGGGAACCGTGTTCGAGGTCACGCCGGATGGGCAGGAAAAAGTGCTGTGGGATTTCTGCTCCAAGGATTCCTGCGAGGATGGCGAATTCCCGGTCGCCGGCCTCATTCGCGACAAGGCAGGCAATCTCTATGGCACAACGACTTGGGGCGGGATCGTTGGAACTGCGTTCAAACTTGCGCCGGACGGCACTCTCGCCACGCTTCATGGTTTCACAGATGATCCCGATGGCGCCAACCCGTTTGGCGGGCTGGTAATGGACAAGGCCGGCAATCTCTATGGAACGACGGAATCGGGCGGGAAGGAATGCGGCGATTATGGAAGCAGCTGCGGCATTGTTTTCAGGATCGCGCCGGACGGCACGGAGACCGTGCTCCATGCCTTCCGCAAGGGCAAGGGAGACGGAATTCTTCCGCAAGCGGGTCTGGTCAAGGACGGTAGGGGAAATCTCTACGGAACGACACCGACACTCACATGGCACTCCGGCGGCGGCACCATCTTCGAGATCACGCCCTGAACCGTTTTGCGATTGGGGAGCCGATCCGGCCAAATCGAGCATGGAGCAATAGTTCAAATCTCTCCGCTCCGACCAAGCCAACCTTCCCAAAAGCATATTGTGTATTGGGCTTTCTCGCACAGAGTTCGACAGGGAAAGCCTCCATGTGCCGCCTATGTGCCCTGCTTCTTCGGCTTGCACAGCAGTTCATCGGCGATCTTGTCCATCTCGCCATTGAAGTCGGAGTCCTCGAATACGTGAGCATAAACCCTCATGGTCATGTCAATCGTTTCGTGGCCGATGAATGACTGAACCGCCTTCGGCTTCATTCCAGACTCGACCCAGACTGACGCGCAAAAGTGACGAAGGTCATGCCATCTGGGTTTCGGCGGTATGGGCTCGCCTTGAGGCCATGACGCAATCGCATCCTCATAGAGCTTGGCCCAACGCTGCAAGATGGTAGACAAGCCCATCGGGCGCGCCCCTGATCGTTTGTAAATATTGGGTCAGAAGCATTCTGGAATTTGGCGGACTGACGCGCCGCTTTGAGCATTTCTGCCAGCGCTGAGGAGATCGGTATGGACCGGACCCCAGCCTCGGTCTTGGGCTTCTTGACCACTCCTCTTTTGCCCAGATTCTTCGTGACGTGGATGCGGTATCGTACGACATCAACGTCGCCCCAAGTGAGCGCCCGCTGTTCGCCCTGCCTAACACCAGCTAGCATGGCAACCCTGATGAATGTCGCGAAAGGTTCATCGGCAAGTGTGAGCATCATCGAGATCAATCTCTTTGGCGGCACACGTATTTTCTTCTTGCCCTTTGCCTTTAGGCTCTTGACCGCAATCCCTTTGGTTGGGTTGTGCGTGACAAATCGCTTGAACCGAGCAAACTGAAAGAAGTTACTGAGGCAGAGCTTGTGCTCTCGGACTGTTTTTTTGGAAAGCCCGAATGCCAACAGGTTACGAACGAATTCCTCGACCGTGTGCTCAGTCACTTCGGAAATTTTGTAGTTCCCAATTCCATAAGGAAATGTGACCGGGCGCCCATTCTTGATAAATGGCAGGCCGATGACGTAGTTTTTGAAATCTGCAAGGTAGGACCGCGCTGTATCTTCCGAAATCTCGCGCGCGGCACTTCGCGCTTTCAAATGTTTTTCGTACTCCGGGAGCTGAGAGGCAATCGTGACCTTCACGGTTTCCGCGAGATAGGTCCCCGCCTTCATCTTGTTCTGCTCCTCAAGAACCCAAGCCTTGGCTTCTACCTTGGTCTTGCACAGCTTGCGTTTCTTATCTCCATGAAATGAAACACTCGCCTCGAACCCTTCTTTTCCGTCGCCCCACTTGCGTTTGCGGATTGCCATTAGTGGAGCACCTTCTTGCGCAATGTCGCCGAGTAGGGAGAACGCGAGCTAAGGTTATCGGCGGGGACGAACTCGACGCCGTCATGGCCCTCGCAGATTGCGTGTAGGGTGATGAGCACAGCTGCGCGTGGCAGGGCGCACGGATCAATACTACGCTGGATTAGGTGGGCAACTATGGTAGTGCGCGCAATTTCGGCCTCTTTCCGTGTGAAAAAATAGATCGTCTGTAGCGCGCCCGTATGCTTCAACTTCCAAGCCAGCGCCCATGCCGCGCGGCACGAGGTCTCGCGAATTACAAGGTAACGAGCAATATTCATCCATTCCCCTTTCGAGGTTGACGACGGTCGTGCAGGACGCGTCGGAGTTTGACTGGTTAAATTTCTGGGACGCGGCGGAAGGAGCGCATTGCTCCTTCTGCCCGCCGCTGACTTTGCGGCCTACGTATCCTCGTGCGCTGGATACCGGTCAGCCCCAATCTGCCCATGGCGGAGGGCCACCCCGCCGATAGATGGACATAGGCGAATACCCGGCAAGCTGGAAGATTCCCAGCATTGGGATTCCGGCTTCGAGCCACTGCGTCATAGTGAATTTGCGGAGGTCGCGAAATTGTACCGCTCTTATATCGACCGCGAGATCGGGCTGTTCTGTCGCCACGCGCTCGCAGAGTTTCCGGAACACAGCGGATACTCACGTTGACGACATCGGCGCGCCATCTGTTCCCACGAAGACGCGGCTAGCAGGCTCATGTTCGCCCGGAAACTTACGAAGTGCTTTTACAAGGGGCTTTGTGAGCGGCACCTTGCGCTGTCCTCTCGTCTGGCGGATCAGGACGACCGCGTTGGTAAGATCGATGTCTTTCCATTCGAGGGTCTGGATTTCCGTCCTGCGGGCTCGTGTGCCAGCCGCAAACGCTATCAAGGCACAGAAGGTTGGCCTCGCGTTCTGCGCAATCATCTCAATGACAGCGCGGGACGGTATCGGCCGGTGATTTAAGGATTTCCCTGCTTGGGATGGCCGGTTTGTCTTGCTCATACGTTTTCCTTTCTTTCGAGGACCGGCGCGCCGGAAACGTCGGTATCGCTCCACCGCAGAGTCACGAGGTCACTGCTCCGTGCCTCCGTGCAGACCGCAAATTTGATCAGCGGACTCATCGTCGGACTTGGATCATTGGGGATCACGTCAATCCCGGCGTCGAAGGAGGGGCACTGATGATGTAAGGACTTCCGTTTCTCGGATATGCCGTTCGTCTTACCCACAGTTCATTCTCCTTCCTGATGAATTGTCGTTGGCGGGAATGAATGTTGCAATTGCGAGCAGTTGCAGTTCGCGGTTGTAAGCGTCGATCTCCAATCGACACTTGACCTGCATGGCGTACCGGAGCGCCTCTATTTCCGAGCAGAATTTCCGGCTGTGGCCATGACCATCGTGTTCGACCCACGATGTGAGCAATTGTCCAGATTGGTCGCGAGTAACTTTCACCATTAGGCCGCCTCCTCATTCGTCTGGTTGATTTCCGAAAAGTGCAAACTCTCCTGCTGCGCGATCCAAGCGAGCAGCGTCGATTTTCGGGCGCAGATGCCCCCCATCTCGAACGTGGGAAGCTGACCGGATTCCTTCAGGTAGTAGACTCTGCGGCGCTGCCGCCGGTCTCCGAAAAGGAAGACTGCGATCTGATCCGCACCATGGAGGATGTCGTCGGCAAGTGGCGGCATACTCTCTCGACCTCCTATCAGTCGCATGCGGGACTCCTTTCTTCCTTGGGCGTTCTGGGCGACGCGCTTCGACGATGTTGATCCATCTCCGACTTCCTCTCCTTCGACAGTTGCTGCCGTTGCGGATGCTTGTGCATTCGACGGGCCAGCAGTTTTTGACCTCCTGTTAACCATCTAAGCGATGGATTTCATTTGGTTTTGTCCGCAGTTCGTTGACAATTCAATTGCGCTCCGAGGCAGCGTCCGTGCCGCATCCAATTTCACAAAGAGCGCTGATTTTGCAGCGTCGGCGCACAGTTCAGGCGCGCTGGCATTTGTCTTGCGTGCGTTGACAAAACCGGCGTGGTGCACTTCGCCACGGTGCGACACGCGTCTCGCAGCAGGCGTAAGCGCAGCCGGAGTTGAGACCGGTAACGTGTTCCGATTTGGAACGCGCGCGATTTCGTGCGACCAGTTTTGGTACATCGGCGCTCCTAGTTTGGCCGTCAGTCGATTTCCCTGAAGCCGTCGTCATCGATACCGGACCCTGCGGGCGCTTTCGGGGATGTCGGCGGGAAACGCAGCACAGCGCCACGCGGATAGTGCTCGGGCGTAAGGACGGTCGCGGCGGTGTACGATGTTCAGGGGACTCGCCAGTTGAGCCAGCAGCTCCCGCTCGCGGTTATAGGGGTCGCGTGTCTCCTCGATGCCCACGACGGCGTTCTTGCAAAGCCACGCAGCAATCGATTGCTCTCCCCTGACCTGCTTGCATCCTGGAGTGCACGATTTCGAAATCGCTCGACGAGCGCGTTCGATTGCGAGCAGCGATCTGCAAAGGCTCGAACTCGTCACGTCCGCCCGCAGGTTCGCGTAGACGCGGTGCCTGAGGGAGTGCAGCGCCGCACCGGTGTAGAGGTGCTGTCGGCCGTGCACAGTGAGGGGACGTGGGCTGCCAGTCTCGAAATATGAAGTTGCCCCGAGCAACTCCATCCCGCCCGCAAGGAAGAACAGATAGACACCCGGCTCGCCCGGAGCCGAGCCAATATTCGCACTTAGCTCCCGCGCGGGAATCAGTTTAAGATTCGATAGATGGGGCGGCAGCAAGGGTCACCTCGTTGGCTTGTCTCGAAAAAGGCATATAGTCCTTTTTGAAGACTATCCAACAACGACCCGGCAACGTGGTTAATTTTGATGTCCGAAATTCGACCGTCCAAGCCGCGCCTAACCGGAGCCCAACTGCGAGCGGCGCGTGCGCTTCTGGACCTCACGGCCGAGGCACTGGCTGAAATGACCTTGCTCAGCCTCAAGACCATTCGGCGCGCCGAGCAGGTGAACGATGAAGAAGCGCCGATCCACCCTGCAAATACGGCGCGCATTATTGAAAGGCTTCAGTCGCGCGGTGTGGTCTTCATCCACGCAGACGCTGAAGGCGTCGGCGTCCGGCTGCGGAGATCGCCGAAACCTATCTTTGGCAACGACTGATCGGTTTACGCTCATGCCAACGCTCGATTGGATTGGAAAGAAAGCGGTGGTGAACCATCACCGTGATGTGCCGTATCGGCTGCTCCACTGCGACAAGGCGAAATCGGTAGGCGATCCGGATGCGGGCAACCTGCTGGTGCAGGGCGACAATTTGGAAGCGCTGAAGGTGCTGCTGCCCTATTACGCGGGCAAGGTGAAGTGCATTTACATCGATCCGCCGTACAACACGGGCAACGAGGGGTGGGTCTACAATGACAATGTTAATTCGCCTGAAATCACAGCATGGCTCGGCAAGGTGGTGGGCCGCGAAGCGGAGGACTTATCGCGCCACGACAAGTGGCTCTGCATGATGTATCCCCGATTGCGCCTGTTGAGAGACTTCCTGACACAGGATGGCGTAATCTTCATCAGCATCGACAACAATGAACTCCATCTGCTTCTGTCGCTCTGCGACGCGATACTTGACACTAGAAATTGGGTCGGGACGATCATCTGGAAAAACGTTACGGACAATAACCCCACCAACATTTCTACCGAACACGAATACGTGGTTTGCTTCGCCAACGACAAATCGAAGCTGCCGACGGAGTGGAAGTCCAGCGCATCTCCCGTTCGCGAGAAGATCCAAGAGATCGCGGCAAAATTTACCGAAGAGCATGTGGGCGACCTCAAAGCCTTGCAGGAGGCTTATTCCGATTGGTTTCGTGAAAACAAAGCAAGTCTCTGGCCCTTTCAGGAATACGATCAAATCGACTTTGGAGGCGTGTTCACTGGCAGCCGCAGTGTCCACAACCCTGGAAAGGAAGGTTATTTCTTTGACATCCCGCATCCAAAGACGGGGCGACCATGCAAGGTGCCCCTCATGGGATACCGATTTCCAGAAGAGACGTTCCTCGAACTGAAGTCGCAAGATCGCATCATCTATGGCGAGGACGAGAACAAAATAATTGAGATCAAAATATACATAGCTGAATACAAATCCAAACTTCCCAGCGTATATGAACTCGACGGCAGGCGTGGCGCGAACGAGCTTCGGGCGATGTTCCCTGACGAGAAACGCGTATTCAACAACCCGAAACCTATTGAGCTGATATCGGAACTACTTTCCTTTGTTACTTCTGGCAGCGACATTGTCATGGACACGTTCGCCGGTTCCGGGACGACTGCTCATGCAGTACTCGACCAAAACAAAAAAGATGGCGGAAACCGTCGATTTCTCCTCGTCGAAATGGACAGAGAGATCGCTTCCGCGATTACGGCACGCCGTATCGAACGAGCAATACAAGGGTACGAGAGGAGGGGGCGGAACGGGAGCTCTAGGGATGTTGCGCCGCTCGGCTCTGGTTTCCGTTTCTGCACGCTCGGTGAGCCACTTTTTGATGAGAACGGCAGCGTCAATCCGCATGTCGCGTTTCCCGATCTCGCAGCACATATCTTCTTTTGCGAAACCGGTTCACCAATTCCGAATCGAGCGAACGGAAACTCGCCGCTCATCGGCACTTTCCGGGGCCGAGCGATCTATCTGCTCTACGCGCCGGATTCGATGAGGTTGGCCAGCGAGAAGGCCCGAAACATACTGAATGGCGAGATTCTTGCGAAACTGCCCCTCCCTGATGGCGAGAACTGCGACGGCACGCGCGTCGTTTATGCTGAAAGCTGCACGGTGCCGGAGGATCGGTTGTGCGCGCTCGGCGTCACCTTCAAGCAGGTGCCATACCAGATCGAAGGGCTTTAGATGCCCACGCCGTTCGCGCTAAAGTTATATCAGGCACAAACACTGGACGCATTGCGGCAGTACTTGGAAAAGGTCGTTGTACTCGATGATGCGGATACCGCGTTCTATCAACTAACGAAGCGGCCCTATATCGCCCCGCCCGGACTGCCCGGCCTACCTTATGTCTGTTTGCGCGTGCCCACCGGCGGAGGCAAGACTCTGCTCGCGGCGCATACCGTTGCAATCGCCGCCGATGCTTTTCTGCGAACCGACCGGCCCGTCGTGCTCTGGCTAGTACCCTCGCAAACCATCCGCGATCAGACGCTTAAATCGCTTCAGGACCGTGACAACCCAAATCGTCGAGCGCTGGCCGACCGCTTCGGTGAGAATGTTCGTATTCTGACTATTCAGGATGCGCTCTACGCAAAACGTTCTGAGTATGACGGCGGAGCCGTGGTGACTGTCGCCACGATGCAGGCGTTCCGCGTGGACGACAAGGATGGCCGCAAGGTTTACGACACCAATGGCGAATTGATGGACCATTTCACCGGCCTTGCGCCAGAAGTGTTGCAGCTTCTCGAAAACCAAGATGGCGCCGTCATATTCTCGCTCGCTAATGTCTTACGTTTGCACCGGCCCGTCGTGATCGTTGACGAAGCACACAATGCGCGAACGGAGCTTTCCTTCGCGACGCTCGAACGCCTTAATCCGTCCCTGATTGTGGAGTTCACCGCCACGCCACTGACCCCGGAGGAACACGATCCGGAGCACGGTCGCTATGCCTCCAACGTGCTGCACCACGTTTCGGCAGCCGAACTCAAGGCGGCCGAAATGATCAAGCTGCCGGTGGTGCTGCGCGGTCGGCCCGACGCTCGCGACACGATAGCCGATGCGATTGGTAGTCTCGATGAACTGGTCCACGTTGCCCGTGAGGAAGAGTCTACAACCGGCGAATTCATACGGCCACTGATGCTAGTTCAGGCCGAGCCGCGCTCGAAAACGAACCTGACGCTCCACGCCGAAGAACTGAAGAAATTGCTGATGGAAGACTTCCGCGTCCCGGAGGAACACATCGCTGTTGCAACGGGCGAGACACGTGGTCTGGAAAAAATCGATCTTTTCGCACGAGATTGTCCAATCCGGTTTATTGTCACGCAATCGGCGCTACGCGAGGGCTGGGATTGCTCCTTCGCCTATGTGCTGTGTTCAGTCGCCGAACAGGCAGGCCAGCGAGCTGTCGAGCAGCTCATCGGACGTGTTCTGCGGCTGCCGAACGCCAAGCGTAAATCGCACGAAGAGCTGAATCGCGCCTACGTCTTTGCGAGGACAACGAGCTTCCAGAAAGCCGCGCAGACCTTGCGTGACGGGCTCATCAGCAACGGGTTCGAGCGCATCGAGGCGGAGGCGCTTATCCGTCCCTCTCAGGACACATTTGAAGGCATGGAGAGTGGTGGCGCTGCCATCCTCTTCAGCGAATCGTTACCTGAAGGCGTAGACCCGGTTTGCTACGCCGCCGATATCGAGAAAGTTACGTCGGGCCGCGTCGTGGTGGACATTGAAACCGGCAAGTTGCAGGCGCGTGGTACACTGACGGACTATGACCGGAACGCGATGCGGCTGACCGCACCGCAATGGGAAAAAGCCATTGAAGCACTGGTTCTCAAGTCCCGTGGCGCGCGGTTGGTGCCCGCAGAAGGCGAACGGCTGCTAGTTCGCTTCGCCGTGCCGTGTCTCGGTGTGCGGCGTAATGGAAAATGGCAACTGTTCGACAGAACGCAGTTTCTTGATATTCCGTGGCGGCTGGATCAGTGCGGGGCCGCTCCCGTCCTTGCCTCGTTCGTTCCACCCCAGCGGGGGCAAGACGAAGCCCATATCGATGTGACAGCGGCGGGGCAGGTGACCATTTTCGTGAAGCAGCTTCACGAGCAGCTTTCGCTTGCGCTTTCGGAGAAGGGATGGACGCGCCCGCAACTCATCAACTGGCTGGACCGGCGCTTACCGAACGCGAGTCGACGCGACATCACGCGCGCATCCTCCGTAACATTCATTGATAAGGTTCTGGATGCGCTAGAAAAGCAGCACGGCCTGGCGCTGGAAGCACTGGCGCGCGCCAAGTATCGAATTGTCGAAGCGCTGGTGAAAGGCATTGGGGAGCTTCGGGAAGAATGGCAAAAGGCCGCGTATCAAACCGTGCTCCTTGCGCAATCCGGTCTTGAACTGGCGACTAGTGCCGAACTGGAGCTTGTGTTTGAAGAGCAAACCTACTCCTACAATCAGCCCTATAGCGGCGGAATGATATTCAACAAGCATCTTTTCCGCGTGATCGGCGATCTAGCCGCTCAGGGAGACGAGTTCGACTGCGCGGTGCACATCGACCGTATGACGGAGACACAAACATGGGTGCGAAACACCGCCAAGCAGCCATATTCCTTCTGGCTGCAGTTAGCTGGCGGCAAATTCTATCCGGATTTTGTCGTGCTCCTGAATGATGGGCGATACCTCGTCGTGGAGTTCAAGGGCGCTCAACTCATCACGGCCGACGAAGCAAAGGTGCGGGACGTCATAGGGCAACAATGGGCCGAACGATCCGAAGGCAAGTGTGCCTTTGTGATGGTGGATCGCACAGAGTTCAGTCGCATCAGTCAGGTTGCTGCGGGGGCGGGGCGATGATCCTCCGCGTCTTGCGCGTTGCCAAACCATATAGACAGGCAGTGTGGCTTTCAATGTGTGCCGCTGTTGCAGTCGCCGGGATGTTTTCATCTTATTGTTATAGCCAAACGGTACAGAAGTCCACTGTTGCTAGTCCTCTACCACATCTACCTGGCCCACAAAGTAAGTTTCAGGTATACGTTCCCATTGCCGTCCAAAGCGATATGAACCGCATCGCTCGCGCGCTTGAATCCACGAATGCCGACAACGAATCAAAAACAAAGGTCAAGTACGCAGCCGATTATCTTAAGACCCAGAAACATCTCGCACATTGGTCTGCGCTTATGTTGCTCATTGCGGGCATTGAAACCATCGTCACGGGAATTGGCGTGGTCCTTGTCTGGAAAACGCTCGAAGCGGCGCGTTCCAGCGCCCTCGAAGCAGGGAACGCTGCCAGAGGGGCTGCCCGGCAGGCCGATACTGCCACTGAAACGCTAAAGGAGATCAGAAGGAACAGCGCGGCCGAATTGCGCGCCTATCTGACCGTTGAGCCGCACGGCATAACCAAGATGATTGGGGAGAACAGCGGAATAGGTCAAATTCTTATTCGTAACGTAGGAAAAATTCCCGCTAACAGAGTATCGGTTGTTGCGCACATGCGCTCGTCTAGTGATCGTCGTGAGAAGGACTTTTCCCTCCGAACTGATGATCCTCGTGTTGAGAGAACGATCCAGCCCGGAACGTTCATGCGACAGGGGTGTGAGAATCAACTTCTAAGTGAGGTAATCACCAGCCCGGGAACATTTATCTATGTTTTTGGAGTCGCCTATTATGATGACGGGTTTGGTGTCCGACGACGTACTGGATTCTGTCATCGTTATGCGACGATCAACTATGCGCCAGACACTGATGGAATGATCGCTATTAATAAGGCCCGTTATCACGTCTACGGCAACAGTGCTGATTAACGTCCTAACTTCGTTACAAATCGCATGGTCCGCATCAGAAGTACCCCTTGCGCCGCCGACGCGTTAACTCGGTCATGTGCGGGTGCGTACGGATTTTATTGTCTGCCTTGTAAAGGGTTTCCAATCCCTCGTGTGCTCGGTATGGCCAATCCGTGCTCTCTTCCGGCAATATTCGCCAGAACATTTCTAACGCGATGTCAGGATGAGCGCAAAAGAGTGGATTTAAATCCTTACCTGCCAAGAACATGACAGCTCCTTTCCGTACCTTTGTAAGGAGGGGTAGGATGGCGACCATAAGCTCAGCGAAATGTTCCTTGTCTTCAACGGCGATAGCACATAAGCGATCTGTAATCGTCTCGCTGCGCGCCGCTAGCTGGAGGGGCCACACCTCGGATAGAAAATAATATTTGTCCTCAAACTTCCACTGGCCCACCTGCCAGAGCGTTGTTGTGCGAAAATTCTGTTCGCCACGAACAAGGGTGGTGCGCATCTCCATGTCGGAAAGCCAACGCTCCTTATCGTCAATCGAGAGCCATCCTCCCAACAAGAAGTTTCCCAACGCACGCGTATCGACATTGGCACTGGGCAGATCGCCAGTCACCAACTTTAGGATGAAGGGTTTCAACCTATCGTACAGCGATCTCTGGAAAACTTGGGGATTGCTAAGGAACCCCGCCAACATTACCTCGCGCCACTTATCGCTGACATCAAGCGCAGCCAAGATGGTTTGCTCCGTCCACGCCTTGTCTCTCGCGAAGACCCACTGCACGTGTCTGGAAATTTGAAAGAGGGCAAACAAGCCATCGTCGCCCGGCAGAGCGAGGCAAGAGCCGATTCGCCGAGCCCATTCCTTGGGAAGGCCGCCCCCAACTGGACAATCAGCCAAGGACGGATCACGAAGAAGAATATCGATTAGGCGACCACCTGAAGAGCCAAGGACGGAATTTAGCCAATCCCTTTGGCGCCTTGCGCGGCCTTGAGGCTCTGCGGCTGAAGTGACATCGGCGCCTATTGAACGATCAATCAGACGCTCCGCAGTCAGCCGATGTTGCTCGTAAAGATTTTTCGCCTGGATTTCCAACCAGTAGAGGATTGCCCTTGAAATACCGCCAAATGCTGCATCTGAAAGATTCAAGAGGCGAAGCCCGATGAAATCGGTGAGCCTGTGCTTGTCGTCACGCCGAGCTGTTGACTGAAGAAACATAGCCCACGCACGCTCGTTCTGTTCGGGCGGCAAGGTTTCCAGCAGCAGAGCACGCAGTACCCTTATCGGCCGCTTCTGTGCCAGCCCGGAAAACGGGTCGCGTTCGACGAGAAAACCGTGATCACGCCCTGTGGCGGCAAGCGCACGCGGAAGAAGCTCTCTGATGGGTGCATCTTTGATGTGGTCGAAAGTCGGATCGGTTCGCACAAATCCGCTTGAGCCTTCATGTGAGTCCGCCGCTCGCTGAGCGTATTCATCCTTCCAATCGGGCGCATCACGACGCGCACGTCGCAAGGCCGCTTCGGCCGGCACGTCAAACGCGCAACCTTGTTTAAACAGCCAGCCAACACGCTCCAAAATCGTTTGGGCGCACCACAGGCGATTTTGCGCTGGCGATGCGTGACGGAATCGGGGCGGACCCTTTAACAACCTTGACTGTACGGTTTTTCGCGCACCGGCATCGAGCTGCGCCCATCGTGCGGCAAGAGATAACAGCAGGTCGCGCTGACCTCGTTCCGTCCAAAAGGCGCTATCGGATAAATCGGTCAAAGCTCGGGTAGCGACAGTGTGGGGTAGAAAATCGAGTGTACCGCAGGCCCAGACCCTCAGGCGGTCAAAGAGCGTATTGTTTTGTAACTGCCAAGCGTCAAATTCTCGCAACGCGTCGGTATGATCGACCGACCGGAGTCGCGTAAACAGCTCTATGTACCAGAAGACAAGTCGGTTGAAACCCATGCCGCGTTCGTAGGCACGGCCTTCCAACCGTGGGTCCGAGTTGATTGGTGGAATGTGATTGAGGGTAAAGGGATTGGTTTCCTCTTCAATCGCACTCGCGTTTTCCAATACACGTCGAACCAGAGGTACTACTGAAGCAAGTTGATCGTCGGGTATCGCGATGTTGCAGCCCTCGTCCTTATACTCAAGGCTGACATTGAAAAGCTGGAATTGCCGTGATTTCGGAATGTCCTTCACTGGCCCACTCGCAAGAGGACGACCAACCTTTAAATGCGGCGTGATGATTTCGACGAGTGTGCGACGGACAGCCGGCGACCACCCTTCCTGCCCAATGCGAGCCTGAAGGGCATAAATGTTTTCAAGTGTGGCCGGCTTTGATGCTTCGAATATGTAACGCCATACCTTCCATGTAAGAGCCGTGGTGTTGCCGTGGCCGTGATTCAGTTGATGTTCAATTGTCCGCAAAATCCGCTGGTGCAGCGATCTCTTGTTGAGCGCCCACCAGATCGCGAGCGGCTGATCGGCTGTTTGTGCAATCCATCCTGCCAGCGCAAGCAGTCGTGGTGTGAGAGGGATAGTCCCTTCGGCGAGTGGGCCATGAAGGCCGGTGGCATTGTCGCAAGGGGGATCGAATTGGTTCGAGATCAACGCGTCTAAGACCCCTTTCGGGACCTCGCGTTGCCGAAATAGCTGATCCTCTGTGTCCGGTGCCGGTAAAGGATCGCTGTCCAATCCGTAGTCATTGAAGGAGTCGAAGGTCGCATCTTCCGAGGAAAACGTCCGACGGCCCGGTGTTTCGTACCGCTCGGCAGGATCAAAAACGAGCAGCCAACTCGCTGGTAGCACGTGTTTCGCGGTGACAATTGACTTAACGCCGTCGGGGGTCATGGCCAAATGCATAACCTGGCCACGTTCATGAGCCTCAAGCGCTTCTGGTCCGTCCTTGGCGCGCCGAAGGACCTTTTTGCGCCACAGTTCCGGATTGCGCGCGCGCGCCGCCCAAACAGCGAGGGCACTCCAAAGCGCCGAATGATCGTGATTGGACATTTCGTAAGGGATGGCTGTTACCCCTTTATGGCCCCACAGGGCTGCGGCCTCAGACTGCAATCCGGGCTGGAAGGCGTACATCTCGTGTCGTTGTGGTCGCTGATGCCGATTTAATGCTTCCAAAAGATATTGAACCGGCGGATCATCAGCCGTGTAACCAACGAAGACGAGCGAAAACTTTTCTACCGTGTCCTGAATAAAGCGCGTCGCCCAACCTTCCGCCAAATAGGCACGTCCAAACTCCGCGCTTGATAGTACGAGATTTCCACCAACGGGAAATTCGTACTGCGGATCGAACATTCCGTGCAGATGGACTATTCCATTGAAGCCGCCGTGTTGCAGATTGGGCAGGTCGTTCGGTGCCCAATTTGGCAAGTGGGGCGCCGCGTTTTCAAACAGCAAATCGAAATTGGTAGTCACAAGTTGAATTGAGCCATTTGGGGTTTGGCTCAGATCAAGCAGGGTGCGGTGCGGGGAAAGGTCAACATTCGGCTTCGGACGCAGTACCTTACCTACCGCCCGCTCAATGTCGCGAGGCGCGAATTCACGCTCCAACAATCCGAACAATCGATCTGCTGCAAGTATACTTCCCACGCCAGAAATTTTGCGCTCCTGCAAAGCAGTAGCAATGTTCATCAGTTCACGCGGTGCGCTGTCGGGTAGCGCGTGCAACTCCTGCAGGACGCGTTCAGCGAGCCCCAAAAATCCGGGCAGCTCGGCCTTTGCAACCGACACGCCGGAGCCGCAAAAAAAGACTACTTGGCCTTCGTCGCGGGCAACCAGAAGATGGTCTGGAATTTCTGGTCCATCGGAGTGAAAGCGCACCTGAGTTAATACCTTCTTAGATCGAGTGCCGAAGCGCGGGCACGCGGGTTGCAATGGCGGGAGCTTCGGCCACGTCAGCCACCCGAGTGCGGGCGCTGGGCTACCTGTTCGCCCATGGCCCGCGCCGCATCACTGTGATCATCCTTCAAACCGCCCGCGCCATTCGGGTGGCGGCTTCTTCGTGAACATGGTGTGCGGATAAAGGCACTCCGCGACTTTATGTGCGAGTAGAGGAAAACCGCGATTCACAGCTTCTGCAAACGTCACCCGGCCAACCTTCACCCGGCTCACCTGCAAGTGCAGTGCGAACGCGATCTCCTTCTCGACTTCGTCTTTCGTGAGTCGCCGCCCATTTGCCGGGTATTCTCGATCCATTATCATAGAACGAATGAAGAACAAGGCGACCCGCAAGTCAAGGCAGACTCCAGACCGTCCCTGCCGCTGCTATAGAACAGGGCGCGGAACTTATTGCGCTGTCCTTACCGTCAACTCCGGGTAAGAGCTTCACAATGAAGGTCATCGACAAGAGCGGGAGGGACCGTTACCTGTGTAATTCGCCCAACAGTACGGACCTGAGTCCCTGAATAATTGCGGGAAGCTTTGTTCGACGGTTGGCGTTTCGGAATGGGAACGCAGTCATGCCATATACTGACCGTCTATTGCCTAGGCTCTTTCATGTGCCGCCAGTGTGCCACGGACCTATCGTCAACGCTCGGGAATCGCGCCGGAATCGGTGGAAAACCTATGGAATCGGCAGAATGGATAGAAACCTCTTTGAATGCGGCGGTTGGAATGGGGAAAATGCATTTTTCCCCTTGTTTTTCTAGCTTTTCTGAACGTACGTTGGTCGCTGAAAGGTGAAAGCGCGGGAGTTCAAATCCGGATCGGGAAGTGCTCATGCCGACAAGCGGTTTCTGCGCCGCTCCAGAGCCGGCACGCCAACTCTGGTCGGTCATTTCGACGGCTCGGAGTCCGGCCCCAAGTCTTGTGCAATTGGTCAGGTCCTTGACCAAGCCATGCACCACTCCTACATTCGCCGCATGAGCAGGCAGGTCAATCTCTACGAGGCGAAAACAAGGCTTTCGCAGCTCGTCGACGAAGCTGCGCGCGGGGACGAAATCGTCATTGCCAAGAACGGCAAGGCGATGGCACGCTTGGTGACCGCTCTTCCGCAAAAATCCTCGCGGCGCCGGTTCGGACAATGGGCGCGCCTGTTGACGCCCGGCGAATTGGCACAGTTTCGCTCCGATGAATGGCAGAAGGAGTGGAAGAGCGCCGATAGGGAAATCGAGCGCGATTTCGCCGTGGCATTGCAGACGAATTGCGAGGGGGAGAAACCAGAATGGCCGGCTATCTCCTCGACTCGAACGCCTTCCTCTGGATCAAGGCGGACCCGGGGCAAATCGGCCCGGAAACGCTCGCGGAATTAGCGGACACCTCGAATCGCGTGCATGTCAGCATCGTCGCGCTTTGGGAGCTGGCAATCAAAGCCGCGATGGGAAGGCTCGACATTTTCGAACGAATTTCGGGACGCACGCCCGCGGCCCTGTCGGGAGCGTTGCGCGAATCCGGTTTCGATCTGCTCCCGATCGAAATTCCTCATGTCCTCCTCGCGGCACGGCTGCCGCTGCACCATCGCGATCCGTTCGACCGGATGATGATCGCGCAGGCGCAAGAGGAGCATCTCACCATCGTGACGCGCGACGCGATCTTTGCGCGATACGGGGTGCGCGTGCTCGCGGTTTGAGTTACGAATTCGGCGACAGGTACTCATGCCTCCGTCGCTGTCGGAAGAGCTAACAATAGCGATCATTTCCCAACGTTTGGTTGACAACAGTTTATTCGCCTGCCTAACGCCCGATGCTCGCGGATACAGTCCTTCAACCGATTGCGCCAAGCCCTCGTCCAACGGTCGCGCGTAGTTCGGGGTCAGTGTCATCTTTCGTTATGCGGGGCGGAGGGAATATCGCATGCGGTTTCACGCGCCGCTTGAGCGCGACATGGTTGAAGGCTTGCGCATTCCCACCAATGGCACCGGACCAGGGAAGGCAGCCATTTGCGGGCGGAAGCCGCCGCCGCGCCCAAGCGTCGTGTTGTGCCTCTATCGCCCGGGCCAGTTCCCAAATCCACTGGCGAGCACCAATTCGAGCTGCCGTGAACCCGGTTCCGACACCGACCCCGAACTCTTGGGGTCGGTCTCTCGCTCGGCCGCATAAGCGACCTCATGTCCGGCAGCGCGTAACGCGCGTACCGCCTGCGCCACGACGTTCGAATCTGCGAGGAGACGCACGCTATTCGGCGGCGATCGTAAGACCTTCCGCAGCCGCGACTTCGCTCAGACGTGCCGCGTACAACAGACAGGCGTCGATGTCCGCCGGCTCGAGCACGGGGTAAGCTTCGAGAACGGCTTCGTGACTTGCGCCGTTGGCAAGCATCGTGAGCACCATCGAAGGCGTGATCCGCCGACCCCGGATCACGGGCCTGCCACCCATTTTCCCGGGTTCGACTCCGATACGGGCGAGAAGATCGGCTGCATCCATGACACGAGATTAACACCGCAAAGTTCGCGCCGCTATTGCTCGACGCCGCAGATGGCACCGGTATGGCCGCGCGCGGGCCTCCGGCTGCGCGACCCATTCCCCGTTCCGGGTGACTCAACCAAAGTAGTTTACAATAGAACCGAATAGGTTTATGGATGCGGTCTGAAACAACGAGGCCGCGCGGCATGAGCGAGCAAACCGAATACGTGGTGGGGCGCGGCAAGCCGCCGCTGCACACGCGGTTCCGGAAAGGGCAATCCGGCAATCCGAGCGGCAAGCCCGGGCCGGCGAAGCTGCTCAGGGCGAAATTCCAGCGCGCCCTCTTCGACGCGCTGGAGAAGCCCGCGGGCGAGCTCGCGTCGATGCGGCCGGACAATGTGATCGGTGCCGTGGCACAGCAGCTTGCAATGGGCGCTGTCGAAGGGCGACCCGCGGCGCAACGGCTGCTCCTGTCGCTGCTCGACAAGGTAATCGCAGAAGATGCTCCCGATGGGTACGCCGGACCTGCGCCTGCAGAGGCTCCGCCGGAGCGAAACCAAGCGCAACCGTCTTCCCTGCTGCAGGGAAAAACGCAGGGAAGCTGGGAAAACTGGCTTGAACACATGACGGCGCACGAGGGATCGCCGAGCGCAGGCGGTGCGGCGCCGGCGGAGCGGAACGAAGCGCAGCCCTTTTCCCTGGTGCAGGGAAAAAAGCAGGGAAGCGAGGAAAAATGCGAGCAGACGATCATGCTGGCGCGCGTTCACGCACCGTCAGTCCCCAACGACACCGCACTGAACCGCCACCAGCGCTCGCTCCGCCAGGCCGCATCGGGCGATGTCATGGCAGTTTTCGCGAGAGCCGCGGATGATTAGCCCTCTGACGCAATCGCCGAAGCGCATGCGCTTCACGTCTTTCCTCCCCATCGTGGGGGAGGCGGAGGGGGGCGTGCGCGCGCGGCCCGCGCGCGGACTCCCCCCTCCGGTTTGCTTCGCTTCGCTCCGCAAACCATCTCCCTCCGCCTACGCTGCTTCGCAGCTTCGGCGGACTTGCATCTCGACCCGCCGAAGCCTTGGCGAAGGCGGGCCACGGTGGGGGGGGAGGAAAAGGTAGGGGCGCCGCTTACACGATTTGCTTATCCTGCGGCACTGATGAAAAAATGTGGCGCTTAGCATGACAGTGTCATAGGAGTCCGCAATGGCCAGATCGAGCCAACCGGTGACCGTTACTTTGGGCGACCTCAGGGAGCGGGTGGACGCGCGCGTGAAGTCGGGGTCCTATGCCTCGGCAAGCGAGGTGCTGCGCGCGGCCGTACGCGCGCTCGATCGCGAGGAAGCTGCGCTCAACGGCTGGCTGAGGAGACTCGTCGATGAATCGCTTTCCGACCTGCGGCCGAACATTCCCGCGCGCAAAGTTTTCGGCCATCTGCGTGCACATCATGGGGCGCGCCTGAAATCCGCGAAGTGAGGAAATTTGCGGTTTCGTTCCGGCCGGCGGCGGAAGCAGATCTGCTCGAACTTTATGACCATATCGCCGGCGAGGCCGGTTTCTCCGTTGCGGCCGCCTACATTGAGCGAATTGAAACCACGTGCGTCGCGCTTGAGAGCTTCCCGTTCCGTGGAAGACCTCGCGACGAGGCGCGGCCCGGAATTCGCACGCTGAGTTTCGAGCGGCGCGCCACAATCGTCTATCGCGTTCGCCGATCCGACGTCCTCATCGTTCGCGTGCTTTACGGCGGCAGAGACCTGGAACACCTTTTGCGTAGCCTGAGCGACGAGTGAGTGTGCGCAATCGCCCTCAATATCCGATTGCTTCGCCGTCCTTGCGCATTTCGGAGGCGCCCCAGTAGACGTGGTTTTTGGCATCCCACATGATCGCCTGATAACCGCCGAAGCCGCCGGTGCCCGGCACGATCTTGTAGCCGCGGCGCGCGAGTTCCGCCTTCACCGCGGGATCGAAACCGGACTCCATCTCTACGGTGCCGATCCCCGTCGACGGCTCGCCCGTGGGTTCGGAGCCGCCGAAATGGCGCCAACGGGCGGCATCGCCTGCTACCTGCACGCCCATGCCGAAATCGATGATATCCGTCAGGATCTGCACGTGGCCCTGCGGCTGCATGTCCCCGCCCATCAGGCCGAACGACATGAAGGGCTGACCGTCTTTCATCACAAAGGCGGGAATGATGGTGTGGAACGGCCGCTTGCCCGGTGCATAGACGTTCGCCGCCTGGGGGTTGAGCGAATACAGCTCGCCGCGATCCTGGAACATGAAGCCCAGATGGTCGGCGACAAGCCCCGACCCCATGCCGCGATAGTTGGACTGGATGAGCGACACCATCATGCCGTCCTTGTCGGCCGTGGTGAGATAGATCGTGTCGCCGTCCTTCAGTTGCGGATTGCCCGGGCCGATATCCGGATTGGCGTGGTGCAGATCGATGAGCTTGCGCCGCGCAACGGCATACGAGTCCGACAGGAGCGCCTTCATGGGAATTTTGACGAAGGCGGGATCCGCGTACCACTTCGCGAGATCTTCGTAGACCAGCCGTTTGGCCTCGATCATGGCAGTGAGCGAATCCGCCGAGCCGGCGCCCATTTTCTTGAGGTCAAAGCCCTTCAGGATCTGCAGCATCTGGAGAACCGCCGCGCCCTGGCCATTGGGCGGCAGTTCGTACACGTCGTAGCCGTGATAGTTCACGGACAGCGGCTCGACCCATTCGCCGTGATGTGCCGCGAAGTCCGCGTAGCGCAGATCACCGCCGATGCGGCGGAAATAGGCATCGATGGTGTGCGCAACGGCGCCCTTGTAGAAGACATCGCGGCCGCCTTTGGCGATCAGCGACAGCGTGTGCGCGAGATCGGGATTGCGGAAGATCTCGCCTTCGGCCGGCGTGTGCCCGCCGACGAGATAGGTCGCGCGCGCGTTGTCGAATTCCTCGATCAGGGCCCGGTTCTTTTCGAACCCGGCCATGTTCGCCTTCCAGTATTTCGCGATGAGTTCGGTGACCGGAAATCCGTTGGTCGCATAGCCGATCGCGGGGCCAAGATCGTCGGTCATCGGCAGCTTGCCGAATTTGTCGTGCAGCGCGAACCAGGCGTCGACGGTGCCGGGCACCGTGACCGGGAGCGATCCGAAGGGGGGAATATGCGGGCTGATGGGCTGGCCGGCTTTCGCCCACGCCGCCGAGACTTCGCTCGTCATCTTCGCGAGGTCGCGGCCCATGGCCGAGCGGCCCGAGCCGTTGTAGCCGTAAAGCTTCTGCGTCTTCGGATCCCACACGATCGCGAAGAGATCGCCGCCGATGCCGTTGAGCACCGGCTGCATCAGTCCGATCGCCGCATTCGCAGCGATCGCGGCGTCCACCGCGCTGCCGCCCTGCTTCAGAATGTCGATCGCGATCTGCGAAGCGAGCGGCTGCTCGGTCGCGGCCATGCCGTGCTGGGCGAGCACGGGCGAGCGCGTCGCCCAGGGTACGCCGGAATAACGATCGCCACGGCCGAGCTGCGCGTCCGCGTTTCCTGCGGTAACCGTCATTGTCATTGCGAGCATCGCCCCCGCCAGCTTCGCCGAAACGCTCATGATTCCTCCGCCATGCTTACGTGACAGGAAGGCAGTCCGTGTTTCTCGTTATACCGCTGGTGATAGTCCTCGGCGCGCCAGAAGGCGGGCGCGGGCTCGATGCTCGTCACGATCGGGCGCTTGAACCGCGGCGCATACGCTTCCTTCCTGGCGCGCGCGGCGCGCTCCTGCCCGGGCGAGTGATAGAAGATCGCCGAGCGGTATTGCGTACCGACATCGGGTCCCTGGCGGTTCAGCTGGGTGGGATCGTGGTTCTGGAAGAATACGTCGAGCAGTCTGTCGTAGGAGACCTTCTCCGGATCGAACGTCACTTCCACCACTTCGGCATGTCCGGTGCGGTCGCTGCACACCTCTTTGTAGGTGGGATTTTGCGTGTGGCCGCCGGCATAGCCGCTGACAGCGTCGACGACACCGGGCACTTCGCGGAAGAAAGATTCCACGCCCCAGAAGCATCCCGCCCCGAATGTCGCCTTTTCCATGTCGATCTCCGAACTTGACAGCGCCGCGCCTTTTCGTGCCAGTCGGACGAAGCTAACGCGGGACGTGTGCTTGTGAAAGTGATCGTGATCGGCGCCGGCGCCGCAGGGCTCGCCATCGGCTGGCGGCTCGCGCAGGCCGGTGCCGATGTCAGGGTGCTGGAACGCGGGCAACCCGGCCGCGGAGCGACCTGGGCCGCCGCCGGCATGATTGCGGCGCTCCAGGATTGCGAGAGCGAACTGGCGCGCCGCGCCGCCGAACTCTGGCCGGCTTTTGCGCAAGAAATCGATCAGGCGAGCGGGCGGCCGATCGCATATCAGAAGAATGGCGGGCTCGCTCTTGCCAGGACGACCGAGGAACGCGATGCGTTCCTCCAGAGCGCTCGCGAAGGCGAAATGCTTTCGCCCACGGCGGCCCGCGAAATCGAGCCGCGGCTTTCGCCCGAACTGGCTGGTGCGTTGTGGATCGCCGACGAAGCGAAAGTCGACAATCGCGCACTCGGTCCGGCGCTTGCCGCAGCTTTCGTGCGCGCCGGCGGCTCGCTCGCCCTCAACGAAACGGTGGTTCGTTTCGAGCTGCGCGATAATGGTATTCATGGCGTTCGAACACCCTTCGCCTTGCATAATGCCGATTGTTACGTGCTCGCGGCCGGCGCCTGGAGCGGGCGGATCGAAGGCCTGCCCGCGGAGGCGCTGCCGCCCGTCGATCCGGCAAAGGGCGAGATGCTCGCCCTCGAGCCGCCCGAAGGAGAAAGCCTGCCGGGCCCGTCCATTGTCGGCGCCGATATCTACATGGTGCCCCAACGCGGCCGGCTGCTTGTCGGCGCGACGGTGCAGCGGGTCGGCTTCGATTCCGGTCTGACATCGGCGGCCGCCGAGTGGCTGCTCGAGCGCGCGCAGCTCCTGATGCCGTGCCTTTCCGGCTGGAAGCGCGTCGAGCACTGGGCCGGCCTCAGACCGGGATCGCCGGACGATCTCCCGATTCTCGGGCGGAGCATCCTCGACGGACTGTTTGTTGCGAGCGGACAGTTCCGCAGCGGCATTCTCTACACGCCGGCGATTGCAGAAGTTGTTTGCGCGCTCGTGCTCGGCAAGGATTCGCCGGTTGATATTACATCTTTCGATCCGCGCCGTTTCGGTTCAACCCCCGCAGCCCGAAACACACGGGAGTGAGTATTACGTCCAATTGTATTGTCATTCCCGCGAAAGCGGGAACCCGGCAGCGCAACCTGTCCGGAGTGGGCGGCGATCTGGGTCCCTGCTTTCGCAGGGATGACACGCAATGAAGCATTTGCCGCGCCCCGCCATTCCCATTGCCGCCGCCACGATCCTGCTGTTGCGCGACGGCGAAAGCGGACCCGAAGTCTTTATGGTGAAGCGCCATCACCAGATCGATTTCGCCGGCGGTGCGCTCGTATTTCCCGGCGGGAAGACGGATCGGAGCGACCGCGATCCGGAGACTGCCGGTCTGGCCGATGGGCTCGAAGCCTTTGCGCCGGAGCTGCGCACGCTTGCGATCACGGCGCTGCGCGAAGCATTCGAGGAGGCGGGAATTCTGATAGCGCGCGACGCGACCGGAGCATTTGTGGGCGAGGCGCGCTGCGACGCACTTCAGACCTACCGGGAGCGTGTCGAAAAAGGCGTTATCAGCCTTGCCGAGGTACTTCGGAAAGAGCGCCTCCGACTCGCCTGCGACGAGCTCGTGCACTTCGCGCACTGGATCACGCCCAAATCCATGCCGAAGCGGTTCGATACGCAATTCTTTGTTGCGCATGCGCCCGCAGGACAGGATGGACTGCATTGCGGCCGCGAGTCGGTGGATTCGCTTTGGGCAAATCCACGCGAGGCGACTGGCGCGCCGGACCATCTCCTGTTTCCGACACGAATGAATCTGTTGAAGCTCGCGGCTGCGCGCACTGTGGACGAGGCCCTCGCCGCCGCGCGCGGGGCGCCGCCCGTCACGGTTGAGCCATGGACGGAAGAAACGCCGGACGGAACCTATGTGCGCATACCCGAGGCCGCGGGCTACGCCCAGACGCGCATACCGCTCAGCGAGACGCTGCCGTGAGTCAACACTTGCGTGTCATTGCCGCGAAAGCGCAGGGCTGTCCGGGAAAAACGCAGCGAGAGATTTTGTAGCCATCTCTCGCATGTGGCGGCAGCGCGACACAATCGCCAACCGCCAAGTGATTGCTCTAAACAGAATGGTCACGCGGAGGCGCGGCCCGCCTACGCTAAAGCTACGGCGGCTCAAGAGTCTGCATTCGTCCGCCGAAGCCTTGCCGTAGGCGGAAGGGCGCGGAGAAGGGAACCGCCAAGTCGCCAAGCGCGCCAAGGTGAATTCACCAAGGAGACAGAATCACGGAGAAGATACTTTGCGCGCCTTGGGGCGCGCGACGTTTTCCTCCGCGCCCTCCGTGTCTGTGTTGTGCACTCGGCTGCCTTGGCGCGCTTGGCGCCTTGGCGTTTCATCCTTCCTCCTCTGCGGCTCCGCGCCTCCGCGTGAACCTTTTGCAGGCAAATTCGCGAACTTCCGAGTCGGAACCGCGTCGCACGTACAAATCCGATCGCGCTCATTGATCTTGTGGCGCATATTTTTCCCGAACAGCCGTGCGCTGTCGCGGGAATGACATTGGAGGCTCAGTCCACGAACTGCTCGGCCAGGATGCGTTCGTCGAGGCTGTGACCTTCGTCGAACAGCATGGTCATGGTGATGGAGCGATCCTCGGCCACATCCACGGTGCGGACATTGCGCACCTCGAAATCGTCAGCGACGGTGCTGACCGGCCGCTTGTCCGCCTCAAGCATCTCGAAGCGCGTGCGCGCGCGATGGGAAAGCAGCGCGCCGCGCCAGCGCCGCGGCCGGAAGGCGCTGATCGGGGTGAGCGCGAGAAGATCGGCGTCGATGGGCAGGATCGGTCCGTGCGCGGAGAGATTGTAGGCGGTGCTTCCCGCCGGTGTGGAAATCAGGATTCCATCGCAGATCAGCTCCGGACTGCGCACTTTGCCGTCCACGAGAATGCGGATCTTCGCGGCCTGGCGGGTTTCGCGCAGGAGCGACACTTCGTTGAAGGCGAGCGCTTCGCGCGCCTGGCCATCGCGGGCGACCGCCTGCATGCGCAGCGGATGAACGCTTGCGGATTCCGCGGCAGCGAGGCGCCGGTCGAGATCGTCTTCGGCAAACTCGTTCATCAGGAAACCGATCGACCCGAAGTTCATCCCGTAGATCGGGCGGTTGGTGTGCAGGAACGCGTGCAGCGTCTGCAACATGAATCCGTCGCCGCCCAGCGCGACGATAATATCCGCCTTGTCGGCGCCGGCGTCTCCGTAGCGCGCACGCATGCGCGCGAGCGATTCCTGCGCCTCCGGCGAATCCGAGGCCGTGAAGTGCAGGGCAGGGGACAACGGATTCAGCCTCCGGTCAGCGACATGGTTCGAGCGAGCGCGGGTCCCGCATGACGGCGATCGATGATGAAGTCATGGCCCTTCGGCTTGCGGGCAATCGCTTCGTCGATCGCCTGTTCGAGCAGGCTGTCCTCCGCCGATGCGCGCAAAGGCTCACGCAGATCGGCGCTGTCGTTCTGGCCGAGGCACATGAAAAGCGTGCCCGTGCAGGTGATGCGCACGCGGTTGCAGCTTTCGCAGAAATTGTGGGTGAGCGGCGTGATGAAGCCGAGCCGACCGCCGGTTTCGGCGACGCGCACATAGCGCGCCGGGCCTCCGGTGCGAATGTCCGTCTCTTCCAGCGTGTAGTTTCTTGCAAGTCGCGCGCGAACGAGCGAGAGCGGCAGATACTGTTCCACCCGGTCGCCGCCGGTTTCTCCGAGCGGCATGGTTTCGATCACCGTGAGATCCATGCGGCGAGCGTGCGCCCAGTCCATCATGGGTTCGATTTCGTCTTCGTTGATGCCTTTAAGCGCGACCATGTTGATCTTTACGGCAAGTCCGGCAGCCTGCGCCGCATCGATTCCGGCGAGCACGCGGCCAAGATCGCCACGGCGGGTAATCACGCGGAATTTGTCCGGATCGCGACTGTCGAGAGATACGTTGACGCGCCGCACACCCGCGGCATGCAGCGGCTGCGCAAACCGGGCGAGCTGGCTGGCGTTGGTGGTCAACGTGAGTTCGCGTAACTGCCGCCCGACATGCGCGCCGAGCCGCTCGAACAGCCGCATGACCTCGCGGCGCACCAGCGGCTCGCCGCCGGTAATGCGGATGCGCTCGACCCCCTTGCGCATGAAGGAGCAACAAAGCCGCTCGAGCTCTTCGAGCGTGAGAAGTTCGGCGCGCGGAAGGAACGCCATGTGTTCCGGCATGCAATAGACGCAGCGAAAATCGCAGCGGTCCGTCACCGAGACCCGCAGATAGGTGATCCTGCGTCCGAAGGGGTCGAGCATGGAGCCCAGTGTAGCCCAGTGAGGCCGACGCTGGTAATGCAAAAGACATGGACGCCGAACCGCCCTTCATCCTCGCCATCGATCAGGGCACCACGTCTACACGGGCCATCCTCTTCGACGCGCAGATGCGGCCGGTTTCCTCGCATGCGATCGAAGTCGGGCAAATCTATCCCGCGAATGGCTGGGTGGAGCACGATCCGGAGGAAATCTGGCGTGCGGTGCTCGCCTGCTGCCGCGCCGCCATCGCCGGCGTCCCGGCCGCCGATATTGCGGCGATCGGCATCGCCAACCAGCGCGAGACGACGGTACTGTGGGACCGGGCGACGGGCCAGCCGCTGCACAACGCCATCGTCTGGCAGGATCGCCGCACGGCCGAGCTCTGCCGCAGGCTGAAGGAAGAGGGCCGCGAGCCGCTTGTCACCGCGCGCACGGGCCTTCTCCTCGACCCGTATTTCTCGGCAACGAAGATCGCCTGGCTCCTCGACCACATTCCCGGCGCGCACGTCCGCGCCGAGCGCGGCGAGCTTGCGTTCGGCACAATTGATAGCTGGCTTCTATATCGCCTGACCGGCGGCCGCGTTCACGCGACCGATGTCACCAACGCGTCGCGCACTTTGCTCGTCAATCTTCACACGCTTGCGTGGGACGAGGAGATGCTCGCGCTGTTTCGGATTCCGCGCGCGCTCCTTCCGGAGATTCGCGACAGCTCCGGCGATTTCGGTGGCGCGGAAGAGCTGTTGCGCGATGCGCGCATTCCGATCCGCGGTGTGGCGGGCGATCAGCAGGCGGCTGCGTTCGGACAGGCGTGTTTTGCGAAAGGCGATGTGAAGGCGACCTACGGCACGGGGTGCTTCGCGCTCGCCAATGCCGGACACACCGTCCCGGTTTCCGGGAATCGCCTGCTCGCAACGGTGGCATGGCGCATCGGAAGCGAAGTCACATATGCCCTGGAGGGCAGCATATTCGTAGCCGGTGGCGTGGTGCAGTGGCTGCGCGACGGCCTGGGCATCATCCGGACGGCGGACGAGATCGAGTTGCTGGCGGCCCGGGCCCGCGATGCGCCCGAGCTCTATTTCGTGCCAGCATTTACCGGGCTCGGCGCGCCGTTCTGGGATCCGGCAGCACGCGGCGCGATCCTGGGATTGACGCGCGACACCGGCGCTGCCGAGATCGCGCGTGCGGCCCTCGATGCGGTGTGCTTCCAGACGCGCGATCTTCTCGAGGCAATCGCGGGCGACATGAAACAGTCGCCGCGAGTTCTGAAGGTGGACGGCGGAATGGTCCGCAACGACGGATTCTGCCAAGGGCTGGCGGATTTGACGGGCCTGGCAGTGGCGCGTCCGCAAGTGACGGAAACGACCGCGCTCGGCGCCGCCTGTCTTGCGGGTCTGGGAAGTGGTGTATTCCGGAGCCTTTCCGAGGTGACTGCGTGCTGGACGCTCGACCGAAGCTTCGAGCCTGCACTTGGCGCGTCTGCGCGCGACGCACGCTATGAAGGCTGGAAAGAAGCCGTCGCTCGGATACGATCGCGTTAGGGTGAGGAAGGTTCACCACAGAGATCACAACGAGGTCGCCGGGATTGCCCGAACAAACTCCTTTGCGTTCTTTGCGCTCATTGTGGAGAATGATTTCCCCAGGAAAGTAGGGCAAAGATGAAGTTCGGTATCGGACAGGCGGTGCGGCGGACGGAAGACATCCGGTTCGTGACGGGGCAGGGGCGGTACACGGACGATCTGCATTTCCCGGGCGAGAGGTTTGCGTGCTTCGTGCGCAGCCCGCACGCGCATGCACGAATCCTCGCCATCCACACAGATGAGGCGCGGGCCGCGCCGGGTGTGATTGCCGTACTCACGCACGACGATGTGGAATCGTTTGGCGCCGGGCCCATGCCGTGCATGGCGCCGCTCACGAGTCGCGATGGTTCGCCACCGAAACCGTCGCCCAAGCTGCTGCTCGCGCGCGACCGCGTCACCTTCGCGGGAGAAGCCGTGGCGATGGTGATCGCCGAAGCCTATGCGCAGGCCAAGGATGCAGCGGAACTGGTTGATATCGAATACGAGGCGCTCGATGCCTCCGGTACACTCGCCGCCGCAATATCGGGCGTGCAGATCTGGGAGGATGCGCCGGGGAATCTCGTTTTCGATTGGGCAGCGGGCGACGCGAAGGCTTGCGCGGACGCGTTCGCGAAGGCGGCGCACACGGTCGCAATCGAAGTCGTTCAGAATCGCGTCTGCGCCAGCCCGATGGAGACGCGCAATGCGATCGGCGCCTACGATACCGAACGCGGCCGCTACACGTTGCACACCGGCTCGCAGGGATCGGGGGGCGTGCGCGAACGCGTGGCGCGCGTTTTGAATCTTGCAATCGATGCGCTGCGCGTCGTCACGCCGGATGTCGGCGGCGGTTTCGGCATGAAAGGCTTCATCTATCCCGAGCAGGCGCTGGTGCTGATCGCAGCGCGCAAAACTGGCCGGCCGGTGCGCTGGTCGGCCGAACGGGTGGAGTCCTTTCTCGCCGACGCGCACGGCCGCGATTGCGTCATGCGTGCGGAGCTTGCGCTCGACGCGGACGCGCGAATCCTTGCGCTGCGCATCGGCGGTGAAGCAAACATGGGAGGCTATCTCTCGCAATTCGCGCCGTTCATCGCCACCCTTGCAGGCGGGCGAATTTTCGGCGGCATCTATCGCGTGCCGCACCTCTACGCGGAGATGAAAGGCTATTTCTCGAACTCGGCGCCGGTGGATGCCTATCGCGGAGCCGGGCGTCCCGAAGCCGCCTATCTGATGGAGCGGCTGATGGACAAGGCCGCGCGTCAGCTCGGGCTCGACCGTTTCGAAATCCGCCGCCGCAACCTGCCGGGTCCCGACGAACTGCCCTACCGGAACTGGTTCGGAATGGAATTCGATTCCGGAAATTTCCCTTTTGTTCTCGAAGAAGCGGCGCGCGTCGCCGATGTCGAGGGATTTCCGGCGCGCCGTGACCAGTCGGAGGCGCGTGGTTTTCGCCGCGGTCTGGGCATCGCCTACTACGTCGAGATCACTGCAGCCGCGGGCGGCGAGCCCGCGTGCATCCGGTTCAATGAAGACGGCGGTATCGAAGCCTTTGTGGCGACGCAGTCGACCGGGCAGGGGCACGAGACGGCGTTTGCACAACTCGTCGCCGAGCGGCTTGGCGTGCCGTTCGAATCGGTGAGCGTCAAGCAGGGCGATTCCGACTGGGTGAACGGATTCGGAACCGGCGGTTCGCGTTCGCTCAACATGGCGGGCGGTGCGCTTTCCGCCGCAGCCGAGGAAGTGGTCCGCAAGGGCAGGGCAGCTGCCGCGCATCTCCTGCAGGCTCGTGACGCTCCGATCGAATTCGATGTCGTAGATGGAGCGGGTGTGTTTCGCGTTTCGGGAACCGAGCGCGCGATCGGCGTGCGCCAGCTTGCGATTGCGCTCCGGCGCGAACCGGTTGCCGGGTTCGAAGACGGTCTCGACAGCAACGGCGAATTTCGCGGCACCGCGCCGACGTTCCCGAATGGCTGTCACATCTGCGAAGCGGAAATCGATGCGGATACCGGCGAAACCCGGATCGTCTCCTATCATGTGGTCGACGATTTCGGCCGCATCATCAATCCGATGCTCGTCGAAGGTCAGGTGCATGGCGGGGTGGCGCAGGGGCTCGGCCAGGCGCTGCTCGAGAATTGCGTGTACGATGCGGAGAGCGGGCAGATTCTCACGGCGAGCTTCGGCGACTACGCGATGCCGCGGGCGAGCGATTGCCCGGATATTTCATTCGAGTGGCGCGAATTTCCCTGCGCCACGCATGCACTTGGCGCGAAGGGCTGTGGCGAGGCTGGAACAGTCGGCGCGCTGCCGGCAGTGATGAGCGCAGTCGCCGATGCAATCGGCGTGGATCACATCGACATGCCGGCCACTCCCGAGCGTGTCTGGCGCGCACTGCGGCGGAGCAGAAATCCACCACCGCTCGATTCCCGAATTTGACATTTCTGTCCGATGATGACGTGATTTCGACATGGACCAGGCGGCTGTGGCCAACAATCCGGCCGAGTCCCGCGGCTCCCGGCGCAAGCCGGAGAGTCTCGCGCGTCTTCGCGCGGCAGCGCGGAAACTGTTTGTGGAGCGCGGCTATCACGCGGCGCGGCCGCAGGATATTGCGCGCGCGGCGGGCCTGGGACACGGCACGTTCTATCTGCACTTCCCGGACAAGCGAGCCTGTTTCCTCGATTTTGTGGAAGAAGCCCGCAGGGAGCTCGACGCGTTCCTGCGTGCCCGCGTCGCCTCGCGCAAAACTCTTGAAGGGCTGATTGCCGGCACGCTGCACGCGATCCACGATTACAGCGAAAGCCATCCCGGCGTGCTCAATGCCGCCATGACGGACGAGGTGGTGATCGATGCCGAAGGCGCCCAGGCGGTTCCGCTGCTGCAGCGCTGGGGGGCGGACTGGGCAAACATCATCAAGAGCGAAGTCAAGCATCGCCAGATCGCCGATATTTTCGATCCGGAGATCGTGGGCCAGGCGGTGCTCGGTGCGATCCATCAGGCGGCGGTGGAATGCGCGCGGACCGGGCGCTGTCCGGAAGCCGTGCTCGGCAATCTCACGCGTTTTCTCGTGCGCGCGCTCCGCGCCTGAGCGCCGATTAGCCGCACCGACGAAAAAGCGGCGATGAAAGATTTTCGAAACAAAACAATCTTCGTGACCGGTGCGGCGAGCGGGATCGGCTTTGCGCTAGCCCGGGCGTTCGGCCGCGAGGGCGCGTACGTCGCGCTTGCCGACATCGACCGGGACGCGGTGCGCTATGCCTCCGAGCGGTTGCGCAACGACGAGATTCGCGCACACCCCATTCATTGCGATGTGAGCGAACGCGGCGCGCTCGAGCGTGCTGCGCTTGAGACACTCGCCGAATTCGGAAAAGTACACGTCGTCTGCAACAATGCCGGCGTAGCTGTCGGCGGCGCGCTGGGCACCGTCGAGGCGCGCGATTGGGATTGGATCATCGACGTCAACCTGAAGAGCGTCGTCTGCGGAATGGAGATTTTCTATCCTCTCATCCGCAGCCACGGCGAGGGCGGGCATTTCATCAACACGGCTTCCATGGCCGGACTGATTTCCCCGCCCGGCATGGAGCCCTACACGGCGACGAAGTTTGCGGTGGTTGGAATGAGCGAGGGCTGGGCCGAACAACTGCGGCCGCTCGGGATCGGCGTTTCCGTGCTGTGTCCGGGGTTCGTGCGCACGCGCATTCACGAGAGCGGACGGGCGCGGCCCGACCGCTATGGAGGACGGGGCCAGGTCAATACCGGCGTGGGTCCTTCGCAGCGGGAAACCGCCGAGGACATCATGCACGGTCTGGACCCGGACATTGTCGCGGCGCGAACGATCGAAGCGCTCAAAGCAGACGAATTCTGGATCTTTACGCATCCGCCGATGCGCGACCTCGCGGAGGCGCGTTTCCGCGCGATTCTCGAGGGATTCGACTCGGCTTCGCGCAGTGCGGTGCTCAAGACGGTCAAGGAATGGCCGCCGGTTCGCCCCGCCGCGCCGGAGCCGCCGAAATGATCCCGTGCCGTGGCGCCGCAGCCACTTGTGAATGAGAATGAGTCGCGTGTAGAATGCCGCCAGCAATCCGGAGAAACGGATCATGAATCGTCTCGTCCACCTTCTCGCGGGTGCGGCAGTCGCTGCGGCCCTGTGCTTTCCGGCTCTTGCCGAGAACACGTCGATCCCGCTCACTCTGAAGGATCACAAGTTTTCGCCTGCCGAAATCCATCTGAAGGCGAACGCGCCCTCCGAGATTCTGCTCAGCAACCAGGATTCGACGGCGGAGGAATTCGACTCGTCGTCCCTTCACGTGGAGAAGGTTGTGCCGGGGGGAGAAAAGGGCGTCGTCCGCCTGCGCCCGTTGGCGCCGGGCCGCTATCCTTTCATGGGCGAATACCATTCGAGCACCGCCCAGGGCGTCGTGATCGCGGAGTAGCGGCGTGCTCGCAAGCCTTCTCATCGTCTTTCGGGAGGTCATCGAAGCCGGTCTGATTGTCGGCATCGTTCTTGCTGCGACCAAAGGCGTTGCCGGCCGCGGCTGGTGGGTCAGCGTCGGTGTGGCCGCGGGAGTTTTGGGCGCGGGTTTTGTCGCGGGCTTCGCCGGCGAGATCGCCGGCTTGTTCCAGGGATCGGGTCAGGAAATTTTCGACGCAACCATCCTGCTTTTCGCCGTGCTGATGCTGACTTGGCACAACGTGTGGATGGCCGGACATGGCCGCGCCATGGCGCGCGAGATGAAGGCTGTCGGCGCACAGGTGCAGGCGGGCGAGCGGCCCCTCACCGCTCTTGCAGTGGTTGTCGGCATCGCCGTCCTGCGCGAAGGCTCGGAAGTCGTGCTCTTCCTCTATGGCATTGCGAGTCAGGGCGGCACTTCGGCAACAGCCATGGTCGCCGGCGGCGCACTGGGTGTCGCCGCGGGCGCAGCCGTGACGGCACTGATGTATTTCGGGCTGCTCGCCATCCCGGCTCATCGGCTGTTCAGCGTCACCGCAGGCCTCATCACCCTTTTGGCGGCGGGCATGGCGGCGCAGGCGGTGCTGTTCCTCCAGCAGGGCGGCTATCTCGAATTTCTGACCCGGACCGTGTGGGATACATCCTGGCTCCTGAAGCAGGACAGTATTCCGGGACGATTGCTGCACACGCTGGTCGGCTACAGCGACAGCCCCAACGGCGCGCAGCTCGTAGCCTATGCGGCGACCATCCTTGCCATCGTCATCCTGATGCGCTTCGAGCAGACGCGCCATCCGCGCGTCCGGGTGGCCGCTCCCGCCGCCTGAGGCAAATTTTTCCGTGCGCCTCGGGGCAACGCTCCCATATTGAGCAAGGCGTTAACCTTCGGCCCGGTAGGCTTCCTGCATGGAAGCCCTTGCGCCGCAAGCCGACGCGAATTCGAACCGGTCGTGGGAAAAGACAGCGACCCGTGATGCCATTCTCGTGGCGGCGCGGAAGATCGCGGAGCGCGACGGCATTCTCGAAATGTCGCTCTCGGCGGTCGCGACCGAGGCGGGATTCGCACCCACATCCGTCTACGCAAATTTCGGCAGCAAAAACGATCTTCTGGTTGCCGTGGTCGCCGACGATCTGGGGAGGCTCGCTCGCGCGATGCATGGGGCCTTTGATAGAGCCGACGAGGACGAGCCCGAAAAGGCACAAGCGTCCGCATCGCTGCCGCATTCGGAGCTACGTCGCCATCCTGCTGGAACGACGGATGCAATGGCGCAAGTGGCCGCACCAGTTCGCGACAACGCAGCCTCGCATGAAAACGCACCTGCGGCGGCGGATGTCATAGCACGTCTTCAACAGACAGTGGCGCGGCTCGAAAAGAGACCCGTCGACGCCTGGCTCGAGCGCCGGCTCCGGGAACTTGAACGCTCGCTGTCAACGATCGAGGTTCGGAGGGTCGAGAGCAGCACGGTCGAACAGAGCGTGGAAGAGCGTTTTCGCGATCTCGGCCAGAGCCTCGAAGGACTCGAGCATCGCCTGCTTGCCACGGCAGAGGATACGGCGCAGCGCTTCAGTAAGTCGCTCGATGCCTGTGAAAACCGCTTGCGGCAACTCCTGTCGGACACGCACGGAGACGCGGCGGCGCTCGCCCGTCGGCTGACCGCAATCGAGAACGCCGCATTCGCGGCAAAGCCCGATTATTTTGTGGCGGCGGAGGAGAGCATCGCGGAGCCGGGAACGGCATCCGCGCCAGAGTCGGCATCCGCCCCGGACGAAGGTGCCAACGCCGAACCGATCGTGGCCGCAGCAGCCGCGCCCACACCTTATCTCGAGGCCGCGCGCAAATCGGCCCAGGCTGCCGCGCAGGCGCAAGTGGTCCGCGTGCGCAAGAAATCGCGGCGCAGTTCGGAAACCATGGTCTATCTCACGATGGGATCACTGTTTCTGTTTGTCGCCATGCTGACGGCGATGGGGCTGCTTCTGCGCAACCAGGCGCTGGACGACAAATCCGCGGCCGCAAAGCCGCCGGCGCAAACATCGGTTTCCGATAACGGGCGCCGCCGTATTGCGTCGGGCCGCATCGATCCGGAGGCGCGCCTCCGCAAGCTCGCGCAGGCCGGTAATCCGGCGGCCGAGTTGCTCATCGGAATGAACTATCTGGGCAGCAGTCAGGGAAAGAACGACGGGGTCGCGTTCGCATGGGTTGCGCGGGCAGCGACGCGCAATCAGCCGCTTGCCGAATATCAGCTCGGATTGATGTATCAGAAAGGGCTTGGCGTCCGCGCCGATCCGGCGCAGGCGTTTCACTGGTTCGAATCGGCAGCACTCCAGGGCAACCGCAAGGCCATGCACGCACTTGCGACATGCTACGCGGAGGGGTGGGGAACGCAGAAGAATTTCACCGAGGCGGCGCGCTGGTTCACACGCGCTGCCGCGCTCGGCTCAGTCAACGATCAGTTCAATCTGGGCGTGTTGTACGAGCGCGGCATGGGCGTGCCGCAGAGCCTCGTTGACGCGTACCGGTGGTATGCCACTGCTGCCGCGGCGGGCGACCAGGAATCGCAGGCAAGGATCGCTGCGCTCGCATCCACGCTGTCGCCGGAGGATCTGGCTGCTGCGCGCGGCGCCGCCGATTCCTTCAAGCCGGATCCGCTGTCCGCAGCCGCGAACATCCCACCCGATCCCGCGCGGCTGCGCTAAGCATCGGGCGCCGGCCCTTTGCCCAGCCTTAGGGCGGCGGCGGATAGGGATAGGGCGGCGGCGGCGGTGGATACATCCGCGGACGACGCGGATGGGGAACCTTGTCGCCCTTGGTCGCCATGCATTGCGCATACGCCATGTCGTAGCGGCGTTGTACGGAGAACTGCGCACCGGCGCTGGTATTGGCACCGGCCGCGGTGCCGACGACTGCGCCGGACGCCGCTCCGATAGCGGCGCCGCGACCGCCGCCAACCGCCGCACCAAGTCCGGCGCCCAGCGCGGTGCCGAGTACACCTTCGCCGATCGCAGTGTTATTGGCGACTTCGGCCTGTCCTGCCACGCGCTGGCTGGCATAACCTTCGCAAACCGATTCATCCTGCTGGAATGCCTGGAGGGATTTGTTCGGCCCCGGCATCACGGGAATGGTCGGGCCCATGGGCGGCGTCACGCAGCCGGCCAGAGTCGCTGCGAGCGCGGTGGTGAGAAGAATGGTTCGCGTAACGGTCATTGCTGTCCCTGCTGATTGGATGATCCCTGGTCGTTACCCGGCGGAGGTCCCTGGTCATACCCCGGCGGAGGCCCCTGGTCATTTCCGGGCAGCGGACCTTGGTCGTAGCCGGGCGGAGGGCCCTGGTCATAGGGGCCCTGCTGGTAGCCCGGCGGTGGTCCCTGCTCCGAGCCCGGCGGGGGGCCTTGTTCGCCTTGCGGCCCGGCGGACGCCGGCGGCGGTTGCCCGTTCTCATATTGGTCGGTCGGTCCCTGCTCAGGCCCGCCTTCGTCATAGTCTCCGTAGCCCTGCGCCGGTACGGGCCGCCAGGGTCCGTAACAGGATGGCACGTACGGGTAATACCCCGGCGGGTTGTAGCAGTAATACCAGGTCGGTCCGGCCGCCTCGTCATCCGGCTGATCGAAGTAATAATCCGAGACGGCCGTGGGATACGGATAGACGGGTGCGTCGTACCAGAACCACGCGCCGCCTGCGTACCACCACCAGCCGAGCCGGCCATGCCACCGGCGGTGAAACCAGCGGCCATGAGTCCACGCGGCGCGCTCGGCCGGCGTGAAATGCGCAAATCCTACGTGCCGCGCGAGTACGGCGCGAAGCGGGTGAAAGCCCGGATGCGCGAAGCGCACCGCCGCGCGTGGCGCGGCGTGGAACGGGCCACGAGCAAACGAACGGAATCCGGGGCGCGCAGAATGGAAGGGCGCCGGGCGAAACGCCGGCCGCCCAGCCGAATGGAAGGGTGCTGCGTGAAACGCGGGTCCGGGGTGCGATACGTGGAAATGTGTCGTCGGCTGCGCAAGCACAGGGCCCGCGCAAAGCGCCGTGCCTGCGAGCAAAGCGGCAGAAAGAAGAATTCGAGCGTGCATGGTTTATCCGTCAGAAATCCGCATACCGACTAATCCTTTCAAGCTGAACCGCAGATGAACGGGAGAGCCATGATCGGCCTGCGGTTTTTCCATGCGCGCGGGATGCATCGGCCTGAGTCGGAGTGGGATCCGGCAGAGCGGAACGCGAGCGAATTTCCTCGTCTGGCGCAAACGTCCCGATTCCCAAAAGCGACTGCTCTAATTATGCACTTGCGGCACGATTTGTTGTCGTGACCCGGCTAGCGATAGCCCGGCTATTACTTCGTAACGCTGAACACGACGCCGTTGCCATTCGTACCCCCGCAGCAAGTAACTCCGTAAAAGACTCCGAGCTTTCCTTTGGTCAGGCCGACAGCCGGCGTAGTGCCATCGCTCCCGTCGAATGTATGGACTACGTTTTCCTTGTTCGTCGGCGCAATCTTGAAAATCGTGCCGTCTTGGTACGCGCCGCCAAGCGACGCAGTCCCGTAAATCCGGCCGGACCGATTGCGGATCAGAGTGCCTTCGGGATAAGCACCGTCGTCGCCGCCTGTGAAGGAATAAAGCACTGTGTGCGTTCCGTTCGCGGCGAGACTGTACGCCGTTCCATATCCCGCGGCGCCGCCGAACAGCGTGGTGCCGTAAAGATCGCCTGCGTCGTCGCGGTAAAGTCCGCCGATCGGGTAAAATCCATCGGCGCTATCGGCAAACGAATAAAGCGTGGTGAATGTCCCGTCTGGGGCTATCTTGTAGATCACGCCGCATCCGAAGTTGCAGTTTCCCCCGCCGCCGCCCTCGGCGACACCATAGAGATTGCCGGCACCGTCGCGGATAAGACCGGAGCGCGGCGTTTCTCCATCGCCGCCGCCGGTAAATGTGTGAAGTACGGCGAAACTACCGTTCGCCGCGAGTTCGTAAACCGTGCCATAGCTATCGGCGCCTCCTACAAAGGTTACGCCATAGAGATCGCCGAGCTTGTCGCGAACAAGAGGGCCCGTCGGATAGCCGCCGTCGCCCGCACCGTCGAAATTGTGCAACGCGGTGAGCTTTCCGCGCTTGGAAAGTTTGTAGATGATGCCGTTGCCCGATGCGCCGCCGGCGCTCGCCGTGCCGTAAAGATCGCCCTTTTTTTCGTCCAGGCTTACGCTACCATCCGGATAGGCACCGTCCGCGCTGCCGGTGAATGAGTAAAGCACAGTCTCGGTTCCATTTGGCGACATCTTGAAGATTACGCCGTCGTTGTTGACGCCTCCCGTCTCAGCGGTCCCGTAAAGGTTGCCGGCGCCGTCCAGGATCAGGCCGGCGATAGGTTGATTGCCGTCGGTTCCGTCGAAATCGTGGATGACATTGTAATCGCTGGCTTGCGCGCCCGAAGCGAAAGCAGCGAGTGCGACGGCGGCGCCGAGTGCGACAGCTTGAAAACCGGCAGACGGTCCGGGATCGGTCGTCATCTCAGGATCCTCCTCAAGCGTTATGGCTATGCTTCGTGCGCGATCGGATCGTCGACGTTGGCATGCCGCTTTGCCCGGATCAACTGCGAGGCCGCCTCGGCCCCGCGCTGCTGCCCATTGAGCCGTCGAGTCCCACCAAACTGTAACAGTGGCCACCGCTCTCCGTCTTGCGTCACTGCTGCTCAGAGGAGTGCCTCAGCTTCGCCTTCGTGCTCCGCGCAGAAACAGAAACTCCCCTTGCACGACCACCTATCCGTTCGGTGGAAATGCGAACAAAAATGGTGCCGGCTGCAGGGATCGAACCCGCGACCCCGTGATTACAAATCACGTGCTCTACCAGCTGAGCTAAGCCGGCCCCGATCGCGGAGATACGCTGCCGCGCGGCGGGGCGCAATGCGCCGGATCGGGCGGGGTGGACGCGACGCCTCGCATGGGTATGGTGACGCCGCGGGCATATTCGCACACAGCACGGGCGTTCATGAATTCGATTCTTGTCACAAGCGCGCTGCCCTACATCAACGGGGTCAAGCATCTGGGCAACCTCGTGGGCTCGATGTTGCCGGCCGATGTGTTCGCGCGATTCCAGCGCGCGCGCGGGCGCCGCACACTCTTCATCTGCGCGACCGACGAGCACGGCACGCCTGCGGAACTGGCGGCGCTCGAAGCGGGGCAGGACGTCGCGAGCTATTGCGCCGAGCAGCACGAAATCCAGAAGCGTCTCGGCGAAGCTTTCGGTCTTTCCTGGGACTTCTTCGGCCGCTCGTCGCAGCAGCCCAATCGCGAATTGACGCAGCACTTCGCGCGGACGTTATGGCGGCGCGGCCATCTCGAGGTCCGCACGACGAAGCAGGTCTTTTCGCAGGCCGACCACCGGTTTCTGCCCGACCGCTACGTCATCGGAACCTGTCCGCATTGCGGTTACGAGCGCGCCCGCGGCGACCAGTGCGAAAACTGCACGCGCGTGCTCGATCCCGTCGATCTCATTCATCCGCGCTCGGCGCTTTCGGGCGCAACAGATATCGAGATTCGCGACAGCGCGCATCTCTTCCTCAAGCAGTCGCAGTTCACGGGTGAACTGCGGAGCTGGGTGGAGAGCCACTGCGCCGACTGGCCCGTGCTCGTGACATCGATCGCGCACAAATGGCTCGACGAGGGGTTGCACGACCGCGGAATCACGCGCGATCTCGAATGGGGCATTCCCGTGCCCGACGACATCGGCGAGGGACAGCTGAAGGGTAAGGTGTTCTACGTCTGGTTCGATGCACCGATCGAATACATTGGCGCGACGCGCGAATGGGCGGAGGCCAACGGCCGGGGCGAGGCCTGGCGCGACTGGTGGTACGGCGAAAAGGCGCGCAGCGTCTCCTATTGGCAGTTCATGGGAAAAGACAATGTGCCGTTCCACACAGTTGGCTTTCCCGTGAGCATCATGGGTTCGGGCGAACCCTGGAAGCTCGTCGACCGCATCAAGGGATTTAATTACATCAACTATTGCGGCGGCAAGTTCTCGACGAGCCAGAAACGCGGCGTGTTCATGGATTCGGCGCTCGAGATTCTGCCCGCGGATATCTGGCGCTATTACCTGATGGCGAACGCACCCGAAGGCTCGGATTCAAATTTCACCTGGGAGCATTTCGCGGCCACGGTGAACAAGGATCTCGCCGATGTGGTGGGCAATTTCGTCAACCGGGTGATGAAATTCTGTGCCGCCCGCTTCGAGTCGCGCGTTCCGGGCGAGGGAGCATGGTCGGACGAAGAGGCGGCGCTCGCCGAAGCGCTCGATGCGCGCATCGCTTCGTACACGGGGTATCTCGAGGCCTGCGAATTCCGCAAGGCAATGGCCGAACTGCGCGCGATCTGGGTGACGGGCAACGAATATCTCACGCGCGCGGCGCCCTGGTCGGCGATCAAGGCGGATCGCGCTCGGGCGGCCGTCGGCGTGCGGGTCGGACTCAATCTCGTGCATCTCTTCGGCCACCTTGCATGGCCGGTCATTCCCGAAATCGGGCGACGGATGCACGAAGCAATCATGCCCGCGCCCGAAATCATACCCTGGCCCGGCGCGCCGATGCGCGATTTTCTCGACCAGCTCGATGCAGGCATGGAGGTGCGTGCGCCGGACCTGCTGGTTGCCAAGATCACCGATGAACAGATCGCCGAATGGCAGGCGCGTTTTGCGGGGGACTGAAATACTTTGTCATTCCCGCGCAAGCGGGAACCCAGATCGCCGCCCTGTCCGGATAATTCCGTGCTCTGGGTCCCCGCTTTCGCGGGGATGACAACCTGATTTTATTAGCCGCGCGACTATACCTCCAATCGGGCCCAGCCGTCGCGGGTGAGGGCTTCGAGCGGGTGGAAGCGCGATTTGTAGTTCATCTTGGCGCTGCCGCGGATCCAGTAGCCGAGATACACGTAGGGCAAGCGGCGCCGTTGCGCCGCCGCGATATGGTCGAGGATCATGTAGGTCCCGAGGCTGCGCGAGTCCTGGCCGGGATGAAAGAAGCTGTAGACCATCGATAATCCGTCCCGCAGCACGTCGGTCAGCGCACAGGCGAGCAGCCGTGGCGGACGCCCGTCCTCGGGCTGATCCCGGTACTCAACGATGTGCGTATCGACGGGCGTCTCTTCGACCATGGCGACATAGTCGAACAAGCCCATGTCGGACATGCCGCCGCCGGCGTGACGGGAATCGAGATAGGCGCGGAGCAGCGCGAACTGTTCGCGCGTCGCCTCGGGCGCCACTTCGCCGCTTAGGAGATCGGCGTTGCGGCGGGTCAGCCGCTTCTGGTTGCGCGAAGGCGCGAACTCTTTGGTGACGACCCGCACGGAAACGCAGGCCGAGCAGCCGTCGCAAGCCGGCCGGTAGGCGATCATCTGGCTGCGCCGGAAGCCGGAATGGGTGAGCGCCTCGTTGAGCGGCTGCGCGAGCGAGCCGGTCAGGCGCGCGAAGACTTTTCGTTCGGTGCGGCCCGGGAGGTAGGGGCAGGGCCCTCCCGGCGTCAGGAAGAATTGCGGTACGCGCGCTGTTCTCTGGTCCGTCACTGGCGCACCCACGACTCCCGCACGGGAGTATGACTATGAAACGCGGGAGCGCGCCAGTGCGAACGACGCGAGGGCGCTTTCGCGCGCGGCACGCCCGCCCTATCTTCCGCCGATGGCGTTCGACACCCGCGCATTCCGCGACGCGCTCGGCTGTTTTCCAACCGGCGTGGCAGTCGTCACGGCGGAAAGCGCGGATCGGCCGCCCATGGGCATCACGGTCAATTCGTTTGCCTCGGTGTCGCTCGATCCACCGCTGGTGCTCTGGTGCGTGGACCGCCGCTCCGACCGCTTCCGGACGTTCTCGACGGCCAAGGGATTTACGGTCAGCGTGCTCGACGCAACGCATGGCGGCGTCTCGGCACGGCTCGCCCGGCCGGGTGCTCATGCCCTGGACGGTATTTCAATGACTGCAACGGCCCTTGGGCCGCCGGCGCTCGCCGACGCGCTCGCCGTCTTCGAATGCGTGCGCGAACACACGCACGCGGGCGGAGATCATGTCATCCTGGTCGGCCGCGTAGAGCGCTTTTCCCACAAGCCGGCAGGCGCGCCGTTGGTGTTTTTCCGCGGTCGGTATGGAACGGTCGGCGGTGCGCCGTGAAGGCCGGGAATTAACCCGGTTTTCATCTTGCACGCTATATTAAGGCTGCTTATATTCCCCCTGCTCAAGGAATAGTGCAGTGCAGCAATTTGACCGGGACCTGTTGCTCCTTCTTCACGACGTGGCCCGCCTGCTCCGCACCCGCTTTGACCAGCGCGCGCGTGCGCGGGGAATGACCCGCGCCCAGTGGGTGATCCTCGCCCGGGTCAATGCGGCGCCCGGCCTCTCGCAGAACGAGCTGGCCTCGCTTCTCGAGGTCGAGCCCATCAGCGTCGGCCGGTTGATCGACCGGCTGGAGGCGCGTGGCCTCGTCGAACGCCGGCCGGATCCGGCCGATCGGAGAATCTGGCGGCTGCATCTGCTGCCCGCCGCGGAGCCTGCGCTCGAGGAGATTTCGAAAGCGCGGGAAATCCTGGGTGCCGAGCTGCTGGAAGGGGTCGACGCGGAAACGCGCACGCAGATGGTCGATGCACTTCTGCGCATGAAGAACAATTTGACCGGCGAGCCCGCGGCGCTCGCGGTGGGAGCATAAGACAAATGGCGGCATATCGGACGGATACGGCTTCGCCCTATGTGGGAACTGCGGGCGACGCGCGGGAGGACTGGCTCGCGCACCTGAAATCGGACCGCAATCTCCTGCGGCGCGTGCTGATGATCGGCGGCGTCGCGCTCGTAGTCATCGCCTCGCTCGTCTTCTGGCTGTTTGGCGGCCGCTACGTCGGAACGGACGATTCCTATGTGCATGCGGCGCAGCTGCTGGTCTCGACAGACGTGTCGGGGCTTGTGCAGGACGTGGACGTGCATCAGGGCGAGCACGTCAAGGCGGGGCAGGTGCTGTTCCGCATCGATCCGCGACAGTTCAGCATCGCACTTGATAACGCGAAAGCAAATCTTGGCCAGACGCGGCTGACGCTGCTCTCGATGAAAGACGATTATGCGCGCATGCTGAAGGACATTGCGGCGCAACAGGCGCAGGTCGCGCTCGATCAGGTGACCTACAATCGGTACGCCGCGCTGCTCAAGCTGAACAGTATCGCGCAGGCGCAATACGACCAGGCGCGGTTTGCGCTCGCCAGCGCCCAGAGCAATCTCGCTGCACTCAAGGATCAGGCAGAGGTGCAGCTCGCCAAGCTCGGCGGCAACATCGCCATTCCGGTCGCGCAGCTTCCGCAGTATCGGCAGGCGAAGGCGCAGGTGGACGAAGCGCAACGCCAGCTCGACCACGCCACGGTGCGCGCGCCGTTCAATGGCATCGTCACGGAAGTGGATTCCCTCCAGCCCGGCGCACTCGTGGTCTCGGCATTGTCGGCCTTCACCACAACGAGCGCAGTCGGCCTCGTTTCGACGAAGAATCTGTGGGTCGAAGCCAACATGAAAGAGACCGATCTCACCCATGTCCATCGCGGCGATCCGGTCGATGTCACTGTCGACAGCTATCCCGGACGGACGTGGAAGGGCGAGGTGGATTCGATCAGCCCTGCCACGGGCGCGGATTTCTCGGTGCTGCCCGCGGAGAACGCGAGCGGCAACTGGGTGAAGGTGACGCAGCGCGTGACGGTGAAGATCCGGCTGGATCTGGAACCGGACGACCCGCCGCTGCGCGCCGGCATGAGCACCTACGTTTCCATCGACACCGGTCACCGCCGCTGGTTCCGGCTGCTGAACGACGGATGAGCGATGCCGCCACAGTGTCATTCCCGCGAAAGCGGCGCGCGCACCTACATTGTCATTCCCGTGAAAGCGGGAACCCAGCGCGCGAGCGTCCGCGAGCGCAATCGACGATCGTAGGTGCGTGGTGAAGAGTCATTCAGCGCGCCGACGCGCGCTGGCTGGGTTCCCGCTTTCGCGGGAATGACAATGTTATAATTACGTTTACCAGATGACACGCGCTGGCGGCCATTCGCACGAAGCGTACTCGACGAAGTTCGAGCTCACCATCGTCATGCTGTGCTCGATGGCGGGCACGCTGATGCAGGCACTGGACAGCACGATCGCGAATGTCGCGCTCCCCTACATGCAGGGGAGCCTCGCCGCCTCGCGCGACCAGATCACCTGGGTCCTGACGTCGTACATCGTGGCGGCCGCGATCATGACCGCGCCGGTCGGCTGGATCGCCGCGCGCTTCGGCCGCAAGAATTTCGCACTCGTCAGCCTCGCGGGGTTCACTGTCGCTTCCATGATGTGCGGTGCCGCGCAGACGCTCGACCAGATGATCATTTTCCGGCTCATTCAGGGGGCGTTCGGGGCCGCGCTGTCGCCGCTCTCCCAGTCGATCATGCTCGACCTTTATCCACCCCAGAAGCGTGGTTCCGTCATGGCGATCTGGGGCGTGGGCGTCATGGTCGGGCCGATCCTCGGACCCACGCTCGGCGGTTATCTGACCGACGCCTACAACTGGCGCTGGGTGTTCTACGTGAATCTGCCGTTCGGCATCGCCGCGGTGACCGGCATCTGGCTGTTCCTGCGCGATACGCAGCGCGATGCGACCCTCAAATTCGACTGGTTCGGCTTTGCCGTGCTCGGTCTCGGACTCGGCGCGCTCCAGCTCATGCTCGACCGCGGCACCGACAAGGACTGGTTCTCTTCGAGCGAAATCCTGGTCGAGGCGGTGCTGGCCGGTCTCGGCATCTATCTCTTCGTCGTACACCTCATGACCGCCCGCAAATCGTTCGTGCCGCGCGAGATTTTTGCGGACCGCAATTTCGTCAGCGCGCTCGTGTTGATGCTGCTTGTCGCGCTAATCATGCTCGCAAGCTCCGCGCTCCTGCCGCCCTATCTCGAGAATCTCGGCGGCTACACCGTCACCGAAACCGGATTCCTCATGGCGCCCCGGGGAATCGGCACGATGATCTCGATGTTCTTCGTCGGCCGGCTCGCGATGAAGGTCGACGCGCGTCACGTGATGGCGGTGGGCACGGCACTCCTCCTGTGGAGCCTGTGGGACATGTCGCACTGGACGCCCAATGTCGCGCCGGTATGGCTCGGCGTCGTGTCCTTCGTGCAGGGTGTCGGCATGGGCATGATTTTCGTGCCCATGAATCTGGTCGCCTTCTCGACTCTGCCTTCCGCCCTACGCACCGACGGTTCAGCCATGTTCAATCTGATGCGCAACGTCGGAAGTGCCATCGGAGTCTCGATCACCACGACGGTTCTCGCCAACAGCATCCAGACGGTGCATGCGCAGCTCGCGAGCCATGTGACGCCTTTCAATCGCGCGCTGTCGGCCAATGCGCCGAGCCTTTACTGGAATCCGGCCATGCCGTTCGGCGCCGGCCAGCTCGATTCGATCGTGCAGTACAATGCCCAGGTCATCGCCTACGCGAACGATTTCCTGTTCATGTTCTTCATTTCGCTGCCGGCGCTTGTCGTGCTGTTTCTGATGCGCAAGCCCACTCTTGCCGGGCACCCACCGCAGATCGAGACGATGGAGTAGAAAAAACTTTTTCGGTCGGGCTCGCCTGTCGCCGGGATTGGCCGCCATCTCTTCGGGATTATTCTTTTTTCCCAAATGCTTAGTTATGTCCAGGCTAGGTTTCTCTTTCTCGTTCAAGTCCGTTGACATTTGGTAATACCGCCTTTAGGTTTTGAACGGGGTGGGCATCCACCGTCCTTCAGCCGGGCGCGTTTCGGCGTGTCATTTTTGTCTCAAACAGCGTTCGGCCATCTGAAGGGAGCCGGGCGTAAAAGCCACCTTGGGAAAGGGGGACTTCTCATGAGTAAGTCAACTCTTCTTGTTTCGACTGCCGTCGGACTGACGATGGCCGTCGCCGGATCGGCGATGGCGGCGCAGCATAAGGCGCCGGCGTCGGCTGCCGGTCTCGTGAAAAATACCGGCATCCATTTCAACGGCCTTACGCATGGCGTGAACAATCCCGGAAAAACGGTGAAGAAGTCGATGCTGCCGGTCCTTTCCGAGGATTGGGGCACAACAACGGTGTATGTTGCGGCTGGCAGCTTCCATCCGCTCGACACGCACAGCGGCAATTGTTCAGGAACCTGCACGCTCGAAATCCACGGGCTGCTCGAGGCGGAAGCCACCGACGCCAGCGCGATCTTCGATGCGATCGAACTCGCGCCTGTCGTCAATGGCGTCTATGCCAATGGCGCGTATTACTGGACCTATACCCGAGCCAGCAACTACTGGGACAATCTCAGCTACGCGGACAACGCAAGTGTCTCCGGAAGCTGGACGGGCACAGACTATGTGTTGTCGTACTATCCGTTCGAATATGGTCATTACCAGACGGACTGGACGCAGTACAGGGATTGATCATCTGTCAGTGCCTCTCGAAGTGGCGGGCTCCGGCCCGCCACTTTTTTTTGGGCAGGACGCGGAGAACCATTTGTTTGCGGCTTTTGGGCTGCCGATGAATTGCATTGACAGACAGAAGGACGCTGCCTTTGATGCCGGCCGGGTTTGGGGTGTCTGTAGCGGATGAGTTTGGGGTTGGCGAGCAGGGCCGAGGTGGCCTCCGATCGGAGCGACCGGCCGCTACTTGGCGCGCGCCTTGGCAGGGCTGTAGCGGCTCTCGATAACCAAAATGCCGGGCTCGCGGAGCGCCTGGCGCGGGAACACCTTGCGGAGCGTCCCGGTGATACCGCCGGGGCCGTGCTGCTCGCCAATGCACTTGTGGCGCTCGATCGGCAAAGCGAAGCGGAATCCGTTCTCGCCCGCGAAGTCGAGGTTTCGCCGGACAATGCGGCTTTGCGTCATCGCTATGCGTCGCTGCTTCTCGTCCGGAACAAGGGTCGTGAAGCACTTGTGCAGGCAAACGCGCTGCTTGCGAAGTCACCGGCGAACGATGCTTATCGGGGGGCCAAGGCAGCGGCCCTCGAGAACTTGGGCGAGTGGGCGGCCGCAGCGGTCGAACGCAAGGAACTCCTCGACCGCGCGGGTCGCCAGCCGTCGCCCTGGCTTGCCTATGCCAGTACGCTGCGCATGGCGGGGCGGATGCCGGATTGCATCACAGCCTATCGAAGGGCGGCCGAGCTCTTTCCCGGACTGGGAGAAGCCTGGTGGGGGCTTGCTTCGATCAAGACGTTCCGCTTCGCCGATGCGGACATCGTTCTCCTGCGCGAGCAGCTCGCCCGGCCCAATGTGCCTTTCGAAAGCCGTGCCCAGATGCATTTTGCGCTCGGCAAGGCCTTGTCCGATCGGGAGCTGTACGGCGAAGCTTTCGAGGAATACCGCAAGGGCAATGCCCTGATACGCTCGGTCATCGATTACGACGCCGACGCCAATTCAGCGCAGGTTGCCCGCTTCAAGTCGTTCTTCACACCCGAGTTCTTCGGGGCGCGCAAGGGATCCGGTTGCCAATCACCCGAGCCGATCTTCGTGGTGGGTCTGCCGCGGGCCGGTTCGACGCTTGTGGAGCAGATTCTTGCCAGCCATTCCATGGTCGAAGCGACCATGGAACTGCGGGACCTCATCCATATGGCCGACGCGATCGATCGCCGCTTGCCGGGGCGGGGCTCCTCGTCGGAGCGCTACCCCGAAGGTCTGGCTTCTCTGGACCGCGATCAACTCGAGGCGCTCGGCAACCAATATCTCGATCGCACGAGCGGCTACCGCCATCGGGGCCGGCCCCGCTTCGTCGACAAGCTGCCGGCCAATTTCAGCCGGGTGGGCCTGATAGAACTGATCCTTCCGAATGCCAGGATCATCGATGTGCGCCGCCATCCCGTGGCTAGCTGCCTTTCGAATTATGTTCATTACTTCGCGCTTGGAAAGAATTTCAGCTACGGTCTCACCGATCTCGGCCGTTATTACCGCGATTATGTCGAGCTCATGGCGCATTTCGACGGGGTGCTGCCGGGCCGCGTCCACCGGGTGTTCTACGAGCGGTTGATTGCAGATCCCGAATCGGAAATTCGCGCCATGCTCGATTACCTTGGGCTTCCTTTCGAGGAGAGCTGCGTGCATTTCCACGAAACGGATCGGACCGTTCTCACGATCAGCGCCGAGCAGGTTCGGGAGCCGATCTATACGCATGCACAAACTGCGTGGCGAACCTACGAGCCCTGGCTGGCGCCTCTGAAGTCCGCTTTGGGCCCCGTACTCGATCAATATCCCGGTATCCCGGATTTCGGCGACGCTCCTGCCTATGAGATCGACAAGGAAGATGGCCGCGACCGCAATCTGTGGTTCGAACTCCAGATCGCGAGGCAGCCCGATATTCGCAGAGCCGACGCGGGTGACGATGGCGAGCCGGAGTGCCGCGAGGATCAGACCGCCGAATCTGGCAATCTGTCCACAAAGGCCGCGGCAACTTCTCGGGCGGCCCCGGCGCAAAAGAGCGACCGTCCGTTGTTACATCCGTTCCTGCGCCCCGCAGTGGCGTCGCTGCGGGAAAATCGTCCGGAAGCCGCCGAGGAGCTGATCCGGTCTTTTCTCGAGGATCATCCCGATGACGTGAATGCGCTCGATATGCTCTCCGACGCGGAGGAACGTCTCGGCCTTGTCGAGGACGCGACCGCAACGCTCGCGCGGTGCATCGAACTCGCCCCGGACCTCGCACCGGTGCGCTATCGCTTCGTGAAACTGCTCATCGCCAGCCACAGACACGGGGAAGCCGTGGAGCAGCTGGACGTTCTCCTGAAAGCCGATCCGGGGAACGTGTCCTACCTGAACTTCCGGGCCTACATCTCGGGGATGCTCGGAGATTATGCCGGCGCTCTCGGCTGCCATGAAAGGCTGATCCGGCGCCGTCCGGACGATCCGAATGTCTGGCTCGCATACAGCGGCGATCTGCGCGCGGCAGGCCGGCAGCAGGAAGCGATCGCCGCCTGCAAGAAAGCGATCGGGTTGGCACCCGGTTTCGGCAATGCGTGGTGGACGCTGGCGAACTTCAAGACCCTGCGATTTGAGCCGGTCGACATCGAACGGATCGAGTTCCAGCTCCGGCAGCCAAATGTCGTGCAGCAAGACCGCTGCGGCCTGCATTTCTCGCTGGGAAAGGCGTTCGAGGACGAAAAGCATTATGCGGAGTCTTTCGGGCAGTATTCCGAAGGCAATCGCCTGCAGCGCGAGACGACGCCGCTCGATCTCGGGCGCACCGCAGAACTCTTCGAGGCGCTCAAGGAGGTGTTTACGCCGGACCTGTGCGGCCCGCGCGCAGGCACTGGCTGGGCATCGCGGGATGCGATCTTCATCGTCGGTCTGCCACGTTCGGGTTCGACACTGATCGAGCAAATTCTGGCCAGCCATTCCGCCATCGAAGGCACGATCGAATTGCCCCACGTGACCTCGTTGATACAGCGCGTGGGCGGCTATCCCCGCGGAATTGAAACTCTGGATCGCCACGCCATTGCTCTCATGGGAAGGGACTATATCGATTGGACAGCGGCATACAGGCGACTCGGCCGGCCATATTTCACAGACAAAATGTCCAAGAACATGCTTCACGTCGGTTTGATTCACCTGATGCTTCCCAACGCGCGCATCATCGACGTGAGGCGGCATCCGCTTGCCGCCGGGTTCTCCAATTTCAAGCACCATTTCGGAAGGCATAACCTCTTTTCGAACGACCTCCGCGTGTTCGGGCGCTATTATCGGATGTATGTCGATCTCATGAACCATTACGACCGGGTCCTGCCCGGCAAGATTCACCGGGTTGTGTACGAATCGATGGTAAGCGATCCGGAGCGCGAGATTCGCGCGCTTCTCGCCTATCTCGAATTGCCGTTCGAGGACGGTTGTCTTCGGTTCTACGAGAACGACAGGGCTGTCCGCACTTCCAGTTCGGAGCAGGTCCGCAGACCGATTACTGCGGAAGCGGTCGAGCAGTGGCGCCACTACGAACCGTGGCTCGGGCCACTGAAGGAATCGCTTGGCGAAGTCCTGGAAACCTATGCCGACCGCGCGTATGTCTGAAAATCCCGGTACCGGTAGCGGGGCCCAGGCGTTCGGCTCTCCCGAGATTCAGCGGATTCTGACCTCCGACCCTGCGGCAGCGGAAGCGAGGGCGCGGGAGGTTCTGCATGAGCATCCCGACGATCCCGACGCGCTTCTGCTCCTTGGCTCGGCCCTGCGCCGGCTGGGGCACGCCCGGGCGGCCCGATCCATCCTCGAGTCGCTGGTACGCAGCCGTCCATCACTCTCCGTGGCCAGAATGGAGCTGGGACTCGCGCTCGCCGCAGCGGGGGACAATAGCGCCGCGACGGCGGCGCTGAGGCGGGCAGTGCAGATCGATCCGGAAAATCGGGAGGCCTGGCGCGCACTGGGAGATCAGTTCAAGCGAATACAACATCCGAAGGGCGCCGCGGCAGCCTTTGCAAAGCAGTTCGAGCCCGGCCCCGAACACCCCGAACTCGGCGAAGCGGCGTCGGCGCTGCGCCGCGGAGATGCCAAGGCCGCGGACGAAATCCTTTGCGGGTTTATCGGGCGGCATCCCGACGACGTGAATGCGCTCAAGCTGTCCGCAGAAGCGCTCCTGCAACTTGGCCAGCCTGCGGAAGCCGAAGCACAGCTCCACAAATGTCTTGCCATCGCTCCGGAATTCAGGGCCGCGCAATACAGGTTGGCCGTTGCTCTTTCGGAACAGATGAAGCTCGACGGCGCGCTGGCGCACACCGACAGCCTGCTTGAACACGAACCGGACAATTTCGAATACCGCCTCCTGAAAGCGGTCGTCCTGGTGCGGATGAGCGAGTTCGATGCGGCCGCGGCGGAATACGAGGCGCTGCTCGCGCGCACCCCCAACCGGCCGGGCGCCTGGGTCGCTTATGGCCATCTCCTTAAGGCTCTTGGACGGCGCGATGAGTGCGTAGCGGCGTACCGGAAGGGGGCCGGGCTTCTTCCGATCCGCGCTAGCGAAGCCTATCTGGCACTCGCCAGTGTGAAGTCATTCCGGTTCGAGCCTGCCGAGTGCGACGCCATTCGCGACCTTCTCGCGCGCCCGGATGTGAGAGGGCAGGGTCGCGCGCGGTTATTGTTTGCTCTCGGAAAGGCGCTCGAAGATTCCAAAGACTATCCGGCATCATTCGACACCTATCGTGACGCCAACGCGGTATTCCGGTTTGGATTGCAATACCACCCCGACAAAATGACCGAATTCGTCCACCGGACCCGCGAGGGCTTCACGCCAGATTTATTGCGTGAACGCGCAGGAAGCGGGTGCGATGTCGCCGGCCCAATTTTCATCGTGGGTCTGCCGCGTTCCGGTTCCCTGCTTGTGGAGCAGATACTTGCAACGCATTCCCGGATTGAAGGCACGACCGAACTGGGCGCGATGGGCGAAATCGCGCAGCTTGCAGCACGTATGGTGGACGGCAGTTCCAGCGCACCCGAAGCGCTACGCCGTCTGGACCGGGACCAGCTGAGGTTCCTCGGCGAGACGTATCTCGAGCGGGTGGGGCCGCGCCGGAAGCTCGGCCGCAGGTTCTTCGTCGACAAGCGTCCGGAGAATTTCCGGCACGCCGGGCTGATCCATCTCTTGCTACCCAACGCCAGGATCGTGGATGTGAGAAGACATCCGATGGCGTGCTGCTTTTCGAATTTCAAGCACCACCACGCATCGCGTCCCCGCCTTTTCGCATACAGCTTCGGGGACCTCGCCCGTTATTACAGCGACTACGTGGATTTGATGGCGCATTACGACGAAGTGCTGCCGGGCCGCGTCCATCGCATCAATTACGAGGACCTGGTGGACGATCCAGAAAGAGAAATTCGCCGGCTGTTCGCTTACCTCGGCCTGGAATTCGAAGAGCGTACTCTGCGTTTCTACGCAAATCCGCGTCCCGTGCACGGCACAGCCGCCGAAGAAGTCCGCATGCCCATTTTCCGGGATTCGCTCGAACAGTGGCGCAATTATGAGCGCTGGCTGGACCCGTTGAAATCGGCGCTGGGTTACGTGGCCGACGCCTATCCCGCCGTGCCGAAGAGTGTCGACCGCCTGCATCTGTCGGTCCAGTCGCGTGCCAGCTGGAGCGTGGATCAGGATATGCGAATTGGCCCCGTCACGCAGACGACCCCCCTCTCCTTCAGGACGAGTGGCACTGCCTGAATTTGGTTCGACAAAATAGGAACGCGAATTATGCCCGAACTGGAAATGCTGGAGCGGCGAGGTTCCGCGGAAAGGGCGCGGGAATCCGTGGGCGCAACGGGTAGCATCACAGCTGTGGCCGCTTCTGATTTCACCGAGGCGCAAGCACGCGAGATTCTCAAGCGCGCTCCGGACAACCTCGATGCGGCGCTGATATTGGGCTCGGCGCTCCGCAAACGCGGCGAGGCCCGCTGCGCGAAAAACCTGCTTCAGTCATTCGTGGAGCTACATCCGGGCTCGGCCAGACTTCGATACGAATTGGGACAGGCGATGGGGAATGTGGGCGAACACCGAAGCGCGGTCGCCGTACTCAGCCAGGCCGTAAATCTGGATCGATCCTTTGCCGAAGCGTGGAACGCCCTCGGCGACCAGCATTTCATGCTGGGCGATCTAGAGGCCGCGAACGAGGCGCACGTTCAGCACTTCAACATGCTGGTTCGCGATCCGCGTCTGCGCAAGGCGGGCTCGTTGATGCGCGAGAAACTCCTCGAAGAGGCGGAGGACGCCATACTGGAACTTCTCGAGACCGATCCCGACAACGTCAACGCGATCAAACTGCTCGCCGAGATCGCGATGCTCGAAAATCGCAACGACGACGCTGAGGAGCTGCTCGCGCGCTGTGTCGAACTGGCGCCGGACTTCACCATGGCGCGACACCGCTATGCGACGGTCCTGGGCCGACTCGCCAGGTTCGAGGAGTGCATCGCGCAGGTGGAGATCATCCTGAAACAGGAGCCTCGGAACGCCGGCTACCAGCAGGTCATGGCATCCGAGCTCACCAAGGCAGGCCGAAACGAAGAAGCGAAAGCCGCTTTCGAAAAGTGCCTTGAGGAATATCCAAGCGTGCCCAGCCTGTGGCTGGGTTATGGGCATGCATTGAGGGCGTTAGGCCAGAGAGACGAGTGTATCGCTGCATATCGCAAAGCAGTCGAGCTTCGTCCTTCGCTCGGCGGTGCCTGGTGGAGCCTCGCCAACCTAAAGAAGTTCCACTTTTCGCCGGCTGAAATCTCTGCGATGGAAACCGAGCTGGCGCGACGCTCGCTCGGCCAGGATGACCGGCTGAATATGTTTTTCGCGCTCGGCAAGGCTCACGAGGACCTGAAATCCTACGAGCGGGCGTTCGACCTTTACAGCCGGGGCAACGCCATCCAGCGCGCTGTGGTGAAGCACGACCCTGCAATGCCGCCGGCACACATCGCGAGCTGCAAGTTGCTCTTCACGCAGGAGTTCTTTCTGCAACACGCTCGGACGGGCTGCAAGGCACCAGATCCTATCTTTATTATCGGACTGCCACGCGCCGGTTCGACTCTGCTGGAGCAGATTCTGTCCTGTCACTCGTCGGTCGAAGGTACTCTCGAAATTTCCGAAGTGGCAACACTCGCGAGAAGAATGGAGCGGGATCGCGCCGACGGCCTCTCCTACCCCGAAATGCTCGCCGATCTCGATGCGGATACTCTGACGCGACTGGGAGAGGATTACATCACGAATACCCGCAGCTTCCGCAAGACGACAAAGCCGTTCTTCACCGACAAGATGCCGAACAATTTCGCCCATGTCGGCTTTATGCGGCTCATACTGCCCAATGCCAGGATCATCGACGCCCGCCGTCACCCGATGAGCTGCTGCTTTTCCAATTTCAAACAATTGTACGCCTACGGACAGATTTTTTCCTACAGCCTGGAGGATGTCGGCAATTATTATCGCCATTACGTCGAACTGATGGCATATTGGGATAGCGTCCTACCCGGACGCATCCATCGGGTTCATTACGAGGATATGGTGGCCGATCCGGAAGGGGAAGTGCGCCGCCTTCTTTGCTACCTTGGACTTCCGTTCGAGAAGGAATGTCTGCAGTTCTACGAGAGCGATCGCGTGGTCCGAACGGCGAGTTCGGAACAGGTCCGGTCCCCGATTTACAAGGATTCGCTCGAACAGTGGCGCCATTTTGAGCCTTGGCTCGGACCGCTCAAGGAAAAGTTGGGACCTGTCCTCGATGCCTATCCCGAAGTGCCGGATTTCGGAGACTGAGCGCGCTTTCCGCTTGAAACTTCTCGGCGGCTCGGGTTAATTCGCGCCGGTCGTGGTCGGGGCTGAAATGAAAAATTTCCTTTTTGGCGCGGTGTTCGCGCTGGTCATCGCCGGTGCCGTTGTGGCCGGCATCTACTACATACCGCCGTTGCTGCGTCCGGCGCCGCCTCCGCCTCCTCCTCCTTCGCAAGTTGCTCAATCCATTAAACCGGGGTTTGTCGGGAAGCGGCTGATTGGCGGATGGCTTCTGGCCTGTCATCGCATCCGTCGAATTCCGAATCGGGTGGCTGTTGAAGGCGTGACGTATGGAACACGCATCATCGGCGGCAGTCCTGGCGAGGCCAGCGGAAGCGTTATCCATGAGGCTCCCATTCCAATGCGCCCGTGTCGCGTCCTGGTCAGTCTGCGTGATCCCCACGATCCGGACGAGTTCGTCAATCCCATGTTCGTTCTCTTTGGACCGGGTAAGGGCGTCCTGAATCTGGCTATCCATCTTTCGTCCGATCTCGTCCCCAATCCGCCGAAACCCCAACTGGCGAGCGGCGTGATTCCCGGGAGAAATGCTTCCAGTCCGACGATGCGTCAGGCCCCGCCGCCACCCGTCCTGGGCGATTCGCTCGAGCTTCAGCTCAGCAGCGGCAACGTGAAAATCCCGGTGCGGACTTGCACCGCAGAATTCTGTCTGGCGATCCGTTCCATTCTTCCGGGAGAGGAAAAGGAATTCCTTTCGTCAAAGAAGTTCGTGCTTGTTCTTCCTACCCAGAAGGGGAAGCGCATAGCGCTGAACATTTCTGCGGACGGGCTGGCGCTTGCTGTGGCAACCATGCGCCGAATGGCTGCCGCGGCTGCAAAGAGCTGAGTTTTCGCGTCCTTTCGCGATGTGCTGCAATCTGCTTTGCGTCCGGCACTTTCGCTGTTAGCTGCTCGCGCAATTGAAGCAGGAGAACGGCATGGTGCTGCGCGTCGCATTCGTGGGCCTTGGTGTCATGGGTTATCCGATGGCGGGCCATCTTGCCCGCGCCGGTCATGACGTGACGGTGTTCAACCGTACGACAGCCAAGGCAGAAGCATGGGTGAGGGAGTATGGCGGACGGGCTTCGCTCACTCCGGCGGACGCGGCCGAAAACGCGGATTTGGTGATTGCATGTGTGGGCCGCGATGCGGATGTGGACGCCGTAACGCGCGGACCGGGCGGCGCCTTCGAGACGATGCGACCCGGCGCGGTGTTCGTCGATCACACCACGGCTTCAGCCGCGCTGGCGCGCGAGTTGGCCGGCGCGGCGAAGGTTCGCGGGTCCGGATTTGTGGATGCGCCTGTCTCGGGCGGCGAGCAGGGCGCCCGCCATGGCAAGCTCACCATCATGTGCGGCGGCAGCGAAGCCGATTACGCGAAGGCCGAAGCCGTCATGCGCGCGTATTCTCGGCACTGCCAACGGCTCGGCGAGGCCGGTGCCGGTCAACTGACCAAGATGGTGAATCAAATCTGCATCGCCGGAATCGTGCAGGGCCTTTCCGAAGCGCTCAGCTTTGCGATCGCGGCCGGTCTCGATCCGCTTGCGGTGGTGGGGGTCATTTCCAAGGGCGCCGCACAGTCCTGGCAGATGGAAAACCGCCACGCGACGATGCTCGAAGGCAAATTCGATCACGGCTTCGCAGTGGAATGGATGCGCAAGGATCTGGGGATATGCCTCGACGAGGCGCGACGCAACGGCGCTTCGCTTGCGCTGGCAGCCCTTGTCGATCAGTTCTACGGCGAAGTGGAGCGCATGGGTGGGCGAAGGTGGGACACGTCGAGTCTCTTCGCCCGAACCGAGACGTTGCGCTGTGGCTCCGCCGTTCAACAGGCCCGCACTTCGACAAGCCCGGGTTGAGGCGCAAATCAAATCCTCATGCGCAGCCTTTCCAAAAGCCGCTCTCCAGGCCTTACATGCGTTGAACCAGGGCGCGCTGCTGATACTCGCGGATAAGCCGCTGCTGGTACAGACGCTGGTGTTGCCATTCCTGCGCCGTATGGCAGGTCGGGCGTCTTACCAGGTCTCCCTCGTGGTAGAAGTAATGACAGATAAGCGGGTTCGCATTCTGCGCGGCCGGAACCGCTTGCGCGGGCGTAGCCGTGTTTGCAGCCAAGGCGGCCAGGGGCAGCAGCAGAGCGCTCAAGGTCGCGCCGGTGGTGAACATGCGCATGGAAATCTCCATATTTGTTTCGTTGGGAGTCTGACCCTGCGCGGCGCAGGGTTCAAGAGACACTGCGCGCACGGCCGCGTGAGCGCCATCACGTCCTGGTGAACCGTTAACCGTGGTTTTCCCGGTTCAGGAGCCGCGCGGCCTCGCAGGCGAAATAGGTGAGGATTCCGGAAGCACCGGCGCGCCGGAACGCAATGAGACTTTCAAGGACGGCACGCTCGCGGTGGAGGAATCCGCGCTCCGCCGCCGCGACCAGCATCGCGTATTCGCCGGAGACCTGATAGGCGAACGTCGGCACGCCGAACGTCTCCTTCACGCGCTGCAGCACGTCGAGGTAGGGCAGCCCCGGCTTGATCATCACCATGTCGGCGCCCTCTGCGATATCGAGCGCCACTTCGCGCAGCGCCTCGTCGCTGTTGGCGGGATCCATCTGATAACTACGCTTGTCGCCGGTCAGCGCCTTCGCCGAGCCGATCGCATCGCGGAACGGGCCGTAAAAGGCCGAGGCATATTTGGCGGCGTAAGCCATGATCAGCGTGTTCTTGAATCCGTTCGCTTCGAGCGCCGCGCGAATCGCCGCCACGCGTCCGTCCATCATGTCCGACGGCGCAACGATATCGCAGCCGGCTTCGGCGTGAAGGACGGACTGGCGTGCAAGAATCTCCACGGTTTCGTCATTGGCGATCTGCTCACCCATCAACACGCCATCATGACCGTGCGTCGTGTAGGGATCGAGCGCCACGTCGCAGAGTACGCCGATTTCGGGAGCGGCGCGCTTGATGGCGCGCACGGCCCGGCAGACAAGGTTGGACGGGTTGAGCGCCTCGCGACCGTCCGGCGTCTTGAGAGCGGGGTCGATGTGCGGAAACAGCGCCACCGCGGGAATACCCAGCGACGCGGCTTCCCCTGTCGCATCGACGGCCAGATCGATGCTGAGACGCTCGACGCCCGGCATCGCCGCGACGGGTTCGCGGCGGTTCTCTCCCTCGACGAGAAACAACGGCCAGATCAGATTGGCAGGGGCGAGCGCCGTTTCCGCGACCAGACTCCGCGTCCAGCCCTGCTGGCGCAAGCGTCGCATGCGGATTGCGGGAAACGCGGGCTGCATGGATGGGAAATCCGATATTCCATTGCCGCTCCGGCGGCCACGGCCGGAAGACTGATTGGCCGACTCTCGTCTTGAGCCCTGCCGCGCGTCAATGCAAGGACGCCGCTCTGCCATCCGGCACTGCCGGTCACAGCAACAATGGACCGTGCCAGCTCCAGAACCTATCACCCAGCGCCGGAATGGCGGCGACGCCATGAATTTCGAATTGAACGAGGATGCGTTACGGGCGCGCCATTTCCAAAATACGGTCGGCATTGCGGGGAACGAAAGGATTCAGAACGCGAACCCCGTTGTAGCGAGCATTGTCCTGCAGGTCCTCGCTGAAAAGGACATGGCATCCGTTTGCCGCGCAGACCGCAAGAAGGCGCGCATCCCAGACGCTGAGCGTATAAGCGCCGAGCAGATGGAGGGTATCGCCCACGACTGCCGCATTCGGAATCAAAAGCGGAAAAACCGACAACCAGGCTGACACGAGCTGCGCCGCTTCCTGCAGAGGCTGCCGCGCCTTCCGCATCGCCACGTTCAGGAACTCAATCAGGCTCTGCTCGGTCAGGCCGGCATCCAGTTGCGCTGCTTTCTCCATCAGACCGCTTGCCACCACGTGTTTGGCTCCGGCGCGCCGGTCGGCCGCGTAGACGAGGATGTTTGTATCGAAAGAAAGCATTCAGGCGTCGTGCATCTCGTCGCGGCTGTAATGCCGCCCTCCGAGGTCAATTCCCTTGCGCATGAGCCGCGCCATTTCTGCGACCGCCTTTTTGCGGGCGGCTTCCGACGGCCTCGCTCGAGCGGGGCCGAGCCGGGCAACCGGCTTTCCATGACGCGTGATCGTGAATTCGTTGCCGCCTTCGGCTTGCCGCAGCAGTTCTGCAAATCGCTGGTTGGCCTCTCGCGCACCCACTGTCCCCATAGCTTTTCTCCCGGATTGTCACTACAGTAGGACAAATCTCTGTGATTCGCAATTGCAATTGACGGGCCGTGCGCGCGCTCCTATCACCCCAACCGGCGGCGGAGCGGAAGGTCCATGGATTTCGAACTGAACGAAGATCAGCGCGCGGTGGAGGCAGCAGCGCGGCGTTTTGCGAGCGAGAAGCTCGCCCCCAACGCGGCGCTCTGGGACGAGGAAGAACATTTTCCGGTCGCCGAAATGCGCGAAGCCGCGGAACTCGGCTTGGCCGGCATTTACGTGAAGAGCGACGTCGGCGGATCGGAAATGACCCGCCTCGACGCCGCCATCGTGTTCGAAGAGCTGGCGGCGGGTTGCACGTCCACCGCCGCCTTCATCTCTATTCATAACATGGCGTCATGGATGATCGACCGCTTCGGAAGCGATACGCAGCGTCATCGGTTCCTGCCGAAGCTCACCACGATGGAACACATCGCGAGCTACTGCCTGACCGAGCCGGGCTCCGGCTCCGACGCGGCGGCTCTCAAGACCCGCGCCATACGCGACGGTGACGATTACATTCTCAGTGGTTCGAAGGCGTTCATCTCCGGCGCGGGCACTTCCGACATCTATGTCTGCATGGTGCGCACCGGCGAGGAGGGGCCGAGGGGCATTTCCTGTCTTGTGGTGGAGAAGGGCACGCCGGGGCTTTCGTACGGCAAGCTGGAAAAGAAGCTCGGCTGGAAATGCCAACCGACCGCTCAGGTCCTGTTCGATAATTGCCGCGTGCCCATCGCCAACCGCATTGGCGCGGAAGGCGAGGGGTTTCGCATCGCAATGGCCGGGCTCGACGGCGGGCGCATCAATATCGGCGCCTGTTCCGTCGGCACCGCGCGCGTGGCCCTCGACGAGGCACGCGTTTATGTCCATGATCGCAAACAGTTCGGACGCCCGATTTCCGATTTCCAGGCGACGCAATTCAAGCTTGCCGATATGGCGACCGAACTCGAAGCGGCGCGGCTGATGATCCGCAACGCCGCCTCGGCGCTCGACCGCCGGGAGCCGCGCGCCACCATGCTTTGCGCGATGGCCAAGCGCTTCGCCACCGACGCCGGATTCCAAATCGCAAACGATGCGCTTCAGCTGCATGGCGGCTACGGGTATTTGAAGGATTTTCCGGCCGAGCGCCATGTGCGCGATTTGCGCGTGCATCAGATCCTCGAAGGCACGAACGAGATCATGCGCGTGATCGTGGCGCGGGAAATGTTCCGGCAGTGAACATGGAAGCAAATTCTGAAGTTCTGTTCGAGCGGCGCGGCGAGCTCGGGCTTATCACGCTCAATCGGCCCAAGGCGCTGAACGCGCTGACCGAGAGCATGTGCGCCACGATGGATGACCAACTTGCGCGCTGGCAGGACGATCCCTCCGTAGCCGCCGTCGTGGTGCGGGGCGCGGGTGAGCGGGCCTTCTGCGCGGGCGGCGACATACGCGCGCTTTACGAGGCCGGCCGGGCAGGCGGCGCGGGCGCGACCGATTTCTATCGCCGCGAATACCGGTTGAACACGCGCATCAAATACTTCCCGAAACCCTACATCGCCCTGCTGCACGGAATCGTCATGGGTGGCGGGGTCGGCGTGTCGGTGCATGGAAGCCATCGCATCGTCGACGCGACTGCCGTGTTCGCGATGCCGGAAACAGGAATTGGACTGTTTCCGGACGTAGGTGGAAGTTATTTCCTGCCGCGGCTGCCCGGCGAAACCGGGATGTATCTCGCGCTCACCGGCGCGCGGCTGAAATCGGCCGACATGGCCTACACGGGGATCGGCACCCATTGCGTCGCATCGTCCAACTGGGACCTTCTGATCGCGCGGCTCGCGGAGGGGGCACCGGTCGATGAGGCGCTCGCGGGACTGGCGAGCGATGCTGGCGTGCCGCCGCTCGCGGAGTACCGCACTACCATCGACAGGTGTTTTGCGGAAGACTGCGTGGAAGCGGTGCTCGCGGCACTTGATGACGCGCCCGACGACTGGGCGGCCTCGGTCGCCGCAACGATCCGCACCAAATCCCCGATGAGCCTCAAGATCAGCTTTCGCGAGCTTCGCGAGGGACGCCGGCTTGCGTTCGACGCGTGCATGCGCATGGAATTCCGCATGGTCAGCCGCGTCATGGCCGGTGAAGATTTCTTCGAAGGCGTGCGCGCGACGATCATCGACAAGCACAACTCACCCGTCTGGCGTCCGGCAACGCTCGCGGAAGTCTCCGACGCCGATATCGACGCCTATTTCGCACCGTTGGGGGAGAAGGAATTGGGATCATGAGCAAGCGTGCTTCGACAAGCTCAGCATGAGGAACAATTTTACGGCCATCGATGTCGGTGCAATTCAAAATCGTCCTCTTCCTGAGCCTGTCGAAGGACGCATGATGCCCGTGCCAGACAAATCTCGTGCTCGATAATCCGGAAAGGATCTCGCCATGACCAACATCGCATTCATCGGCGTCGGCAACATGGGCGGGCCGATGGCGCGCAATCTCGTGAAGGCGGGGCACGCCGTCACGGCTTTCGATTTGAGCACCGCTGTACTGGAACCGGTGTTGAAAGCGGGCGCGCACGGCGCGACGTCGGCCGCGGAGGCGGTGAAAGGGGCAGAAATTGTCATCACCATGCTGCCCGCGGGCCAGCATGTTCGGAGCGTCTATCTCGATGGCGGCGTGCTCTCCCATGCACGGGCTGGCGCGCTGCTCATCGACAGTTCGACGATCGACATCGATTCCGCGCGCGCGGTGCACGAGGCCGCGGCGCGTGCCGGCTTCGCCTTTCTCGATGCGCCCGTTTCGGGCGGCGTGGGCGGCGCGGAAGCCGGTACGCTCACATTCATGTGCGGCGGCACGCAACAGGCGTTCGATGGCGCGCTTCCCGTTCTCCAGCAGATGGGCAAGCGGATCGTGCTGGCGGGCGGCGCGGGCGCAGGTCAGGCTGCGAAGATCTGCAACAACATGCTGCTCGCCATCTCGATGATCGGTACCTGCGAGGCGTTCGTCCTTGCGGAGAAGCTCGGCCTCGATGCGCAGAAGCTGTTTGAAATTTCTTCGGTGTCTTCCGGACAGTGCTGGTCGCTCACGAGCTACTGTCCCGTCCCGGGACCGGTCGCGGCGGCGCCTTCCAACCGCGATTATCGGGGCGGTTTCGCAACCGGGCTGATGCTAAAGGACCTGAAACTTTCGCAGACCGCGGCGCAATCGGCCGGCGCCGTGACTCCGCTCGGCGCGGAAGCCGCACAACTTTATTCACTGTTCGCCGCGAAGGGCGGCGCCGGCCTCGATTTTTCAGGCATTATTCGCATGCTGCGCGGCGAGGTTTGATTTACCGCGCCTTAAGAATCCCCGCTGTAGGTTTCATCGGACAACTCTGGATGGTGGCCGGGGACACAGCATGAGCGCCATGGCGAAAGCGCAATTCACGGCCGTCGAGGGCGACGGCATCGAACCGCTGCGCAAGCGCTATCTTGAAGCGCTTGCGCTCGTCGAACGGCTTCACCGCCAGCTTCTCGACGTCATCAAGGACGAGCTGGATCGGCGCGACGAACGCGAGATCAACAGCGTCCAGGCGCTGCTCCTGTTCAATGTCGGCGATCAGGAACTGAGCGCCGGCGAACTCAGGACGCGCGGGCATTATCTGGGTTCGAACGTCTCCTACAATCTGAAGAAGCTCGTCGAACTCGGATACGTGCATCACGAGCGATCCTCGATCGACCGCCGCTCCGTCCTGGTCCGCCTGACCGTGAAGGGCGAGGCGGTGCGCCACATGCTGGCCGGGCTTTTCGAGCGCCACCTCGCCTCCCTCGAGGCGGTGGGCAACGTCGGCCTCAACGAACTCGAGGCGGTGGGCGCGAGCCTGCGGCGGCTCGAACGCTTCTGGATCGACCAGGTCCGCTTCCGGCTCTAGCCGGCCCCTTCGACAACCTCCGGATAAGGCTCCCTCATGGTGAGCCTGTCGAACCACACCCCGCGCGCAATTTTCGCATGGAGCCGGCGGCGCCGCCGGGCTATCCTGTCTCTGCCGGTGGAGCGCGGGGGCCGGTCGAGAGGCGCGAATTGAGTTATCCATACAAGGCGAGATTTCGCGAAACCCTCGCGGCGCTCCGGCGCGAAAGCCGCTACCGCATCTTTGCCGACATTCTACGGCGGGGCGGCGCCTATCCCCATGCAGATTGGCATGACGGGCGCGGGCCGCGGCCGGTCACCGTGTGGTGCAGCAACGATTACCTGGGGATGAGCCAGCATCCGAAGGTCGTCGAAGCGATGCGCGCGGCGGCAGAGCGGACCGGTGCAGGTTCGGGCGGCACCCGCAACATTTCGGGCACCACCCATTACCACGTGGAGCTCGAGCGCGAGCTGGCGGATCTGCACCAAAAAGCGGCGGCGCTCCTGTTCACCTCCGGCTTCATCTCCAACGACGCCACGCTCTCGACGCTTCCGAAGCTTCTGCCCGACCTCGTCATTTTCTCCGACGCGCTCAATCATGCCTCGATGATCCAGGGTATTCGCCGCGGCGGGGCGGAAAAGCGCGTATTCCGCCACAACGATATTTCCGATCTCGAGGCGCAGCTTGCGTCTGTCGATCGCGGACGACCCAAGCTGATCGCGTTTGAGTCCGTCTATTCCATGGACGGTGATTTCGGCGCCATCGCCGATATCTGCGACCTCGCCGAACGCCATGGCGCGCTCACCTATCTCGACGAAGTGCACGGCGTAGGGCTTTACGGGCCACGCGGCGCGGGCGTCGCCGCGCGCGATGGTCAGATGGGGCGGATCGACATCATCGAAGGCACTCTCGCCAAGGCTTACGGCGTGATGGGCGGCTATATAGCCGGTGATGTCGATATCATCGATTGCATCCGCTCGTGCGCGCCGGGATTCATTTTCACCACGTCATTGCCGCCTGCGGTTGCCGCCGCCGTGCTGGCCAGCGTGCGCCATCTCAAGGAAAGCGATGCGGAGCGGCTCGCGCTGCACGAGCGCGCCGCGCGCCTTAAGCGTCTGTTCGCGGAAGCGGGACTTCCCGTGATGCCGTCGCCCAGCCACATCGTGCCGGTGCTGGTCGGCGATGCGGCGCTCTGCAAATCCGTTTCCGATTCGCTGCTCCGCGAGCACGCGATTTTCGTACAGCCGATCAACTATCCGACCGTCCCGCGTGGAAGCGAACGGCTGCGCTTCACGCCGTCCCCGAATCACACCGACTCGATGATGGATGATCTGGTGCGTGCGCTCGACGCGGTGTGGACGGCGCACAGGCTCGACCGTGCTGCCTGAGGCGAGCGATCAGCCGCGACGACGGCTTTTGGTAGCCGGCGCGCTGCGGCCCAGCCCAATTTTCTTCGCAAATTCCGAACGCTGCGCCGCATAATTCGGCGCGACCATCGGATAGTCCGCGGGCAGGCCCCATTTCGAACGGTATTCTTCGGGCGAAATGCCGTAGCGCGAGCGCAGATAACGCTTCAGCATCTTCAGCTTTTTGCCGTCCTCGAGGCACACGATGTACTCGGGCGTGATCGATTTTCTGATCGCAATCGCCGGCTTCTGGGCGGTCGCAAGCTCCGCGCCGCCACTGCCCACCAGGCTGCCGAGCGTCGCGTGAATGCTCTTGATCATGCCCGGGATTTCGGAAATCGGCGTGGGATTGTTGCTGACATAGGCCGCGACGATCTCGCTCGCGAACTTGATCAGTTCGTCGGTTTTCGCGTTATGGCTGTCGCTGGCACTGCTCATCTTGTTCGCTTTTTCCGACTCCGGCGCTTCGCGTTGTATTGGCTAAGTGGTCGTTTAATCAAGGAGAAAGCCGGAACTGTGATCGCGCGGTAACTATGGGCGCTTGGCGGTTTTGGTGTCCCGCGCCGGTCCTGCCGACGATCGTTTGCGGAGGCGCGAGGGGAGGCAGGCGTGGATCGACGTTCCTTTGTCGGCATGATGGCGACCGCCGGGTTGCCGGTCAGCGCGTCTTTCCCGTTGGGGTCGGCGGGAAAACCGCTCGAGGCGGTGGCAACGATGCTGCTTTGGCCCGGAAGGCCTCCGGGTGGGCAGGAGCTCGCTCTCAAGCTGCAGATCGAGGAGCGCAGCCCGAATCCCGACGCCTTTCACGATCGCGTGCTGACAGGCATCGGTCATCCGGCCCTCCATGTATTCTCGCCGGAACTACCGGGCGGAGCGGCGCTCCTGATCGCGCCAGGGGGCGGCTACCGCGAACTTGCGATCGATGCGGCGATCGCTGCCGCAAAGCACTTCGCAAGCGCAGGAATCACATCGTTCGTACTCGTCTATCGCCTGCCTCGCGAAGGCTGGCGGGATTCCACGCTGGTGCCTCTGCAGGATGCGATGCGTGCGATGCGGCTGGTCCGGGCAAGCGCCGCGCGTTTCAATATCGATTCCGGGCGCGTAGGTGTGCTTGGCTTTTCCGCCGGCGGTCACCTTGCAGCCACGCTCGCGACACGCGGCGACGCCTCTGTTTACGCAGGGATCGATGCTGTCGATCGCGAATCCGCCACGCCGGCTTTCGCGGCGCTGCTTTATCCCGTGATCACCATGCTGCCGCCTTTTGCCCACGAAGCGTCGCGCGAAATGCTGCTGGGTGATGTCGCACCACGCGCCGAACGTGCAGCGTGGGCCTGCGAACGCCATGTCGGGCCCGGCACACCACCGATGTTTCTCGCCGCCGCCGCAGACGATCCTTACGTTGCGCCGGACAACTCGCTCCTGATGTTTGCCGCGCTACGCCGTGCGCGCATACCCGCCGAGCTGCACATGTTCGAACAGGGCGGCCACGGTTTCGGCCTTGGCGCAACCGGCCAACCGGTCTCCTCCTGGCCCGGCCTGCTGCGCAATTGGCTCGCGTTTCATCGTTTTGTCCGCGACTGATCTAAATACCACATTTACACGATATAAAGACTAGACTATAGTGGTATTCAGACTTGAGGAGGGGCCGGCGATGCATTTTCTTACCGCGATCCATCCGCTTTATGCGGTTTCCGGGCTCGCCGTCGGCTTCCTGGTCGGTCTGACCGGCGTCGGCGGAGGTTCGCTGATGACGCCGCTTCTCGTCCTGCTTTTCGGGATTCATCCGACAACCGCCGTCGGCACCGATCTGCTTTACGCCGCGGCGACGAAGACTGCAGGCACGGTCGTTCACGGCGCGAACGGGACCGTCGACTGGCGCATTGTCGGGTGGCTTGCGTTGGGCAGCGTGCCGGCGACCATCCTCACGCTGGTAATTCTCGCCCATTTCGGCGCGCAAAGCGGGGCGGCGAACCATGTCATTTCGCTGGTTCTCGGGCTTGCGCTGATCGCGACGGCGATCGCCATCCTGTTCCGCCGGATGATCCTCGACTATTTCAGCCGGCGCGGCGGCGCGCGCAATGCGCAGCGCACGGCTCAATTCACCGTCCTCCTCGGCGCCATTCTCGGCGTGCTGGTGTCGCTCTCCTCGGTCGGCGCCGGCGCGATCGGCGTGACCGTGCTGCTTGTGCTTTATCCTTCGCTACCGGCAAACCGGCTTGTCGGATCGGATATTGCGCATGCGGTTCCGCTGACGCTGATAGCCGGCTTCGGCCACTGGCTGATCGGCTCGGTGAATCTCGACCTGCTCGTCTCGCTGCTGTGCGGTTCGATTCCCGGTATTGTGCTCGGCAGCCTCGTCGCCACCCGCGTTCCCGACAACGTGCTGCGCCCGATCCTCGCGGGCTCACTCGCGCTGGTGGGAGGACGTCTGATATTCTGAGCAATACCGCGGGAGGCGCCTCTCACACTTCCAGCCTGTCGTTAGCGCGGGCGACGAGAACGTAAAGCGCGGGCATCAGAAAGATGCTGATCGCAAGGCGAGTGAGTAGCCCCGCGACGATAACGAGCGCGAACGGTCTCTGCGTGTCGGTGCCGACGCCCGTTGCCAATGCTGCGGGCAAAAGCCCCAGCGCCGCGACGAGCGCTGTCATCACGATAGGCCTCAACCTGAGCACCGCGCCTTCGCGGACGGCTTGGGCAAGCGGCATGCCACTGCGACGGAGTTCGTTGACATAGGAGATGTACACGACGGCCGTCAAAACCGACACGCCAAACAGCGCGAGAAAGCCAATACCGGACGAGGCGGAGAACGGCGTGCCGGTGATCCACAGCGCCGCAAGTCCGCCGATTGGCGCGGAGAGCACCACGCCCAGAACAGTGATGAACGGAAACTTGAAATTCCCGTAGAGCATGAACAGCAGAAGGAAGATCAGGAACAGCGTGAGCGGCAGGATAATGGCAAGCTGGTGCGCGGACGCCGTGTACTGGCTGTATTCCCCGCCCCAGTCCAGCCGATAGCCTTCGGGCAGCGTGACATGGCGGCCGACCGCGTTGATCGCATCGCCGACAGCGCGGGCGAGGTCGCGGCCTTCCACCGAGAACTGCACGCCGATATAGCGCGAATTGTTCTCGCGATAGATGAAAGAGGCGCCGCTCGCAATCCGGATGTCAGCGAGTTCCTTGAGTGGAATCTGCTGTCCACCCGCCGTCGTCACGGGGATGTTTCCGATCGCCTCGGCGCTGTCGCGGTATTGCGGTTCGAAGCGGACGACCAGATCGAACTGTTTTTCGCCCTGTACGACCTGGGTGGCAACGTCGCCGCCGATCGCCGTCTGAATGAGGTTGTCGACGTCGGAAACGTTCAGTCCGTAGCGGGCGATCCGCGCGCGGTCGATATCGACGGCAAGACTTGGTTGCCCGAGCTCCTGGACGAGAGTCACGTCGCGGATCCCGCCCACCCCTTCGAGCACGTGTTTGATGGCCTTGGCCCGGTCTTGGAGCGTCCGAAGATCCGGGCCAAACACCTTGACCGCGAGTGCGCTTTTGAGACCGGTCTCCGCTTCATCCACGGCGTCTTCGGCCGGTTGCGTGTAATTGAAAATGATGCCGGGGAATGCCCCGAGCTTTTGATTGATCGCGGCGATGAGATCGGGTTTGGTCCTGTACGGCCCGCTCCATTGGGCATAAGGCTTCAGCCCGACATAGAATTCGACGTTGAAGAATCCCGTCGGATCGGTGCCGTCGTCGGGACGTCCGAGCTCGGAGGCGACGGTCGTGACTTGCGGAAATGAGCGCAGCACCGCGCGGATTTTCGGCGCGATCTTTGCCGACTCGTCGAAGGAGATCGTGTACGGCATCGTCGCGCGCACCCAGAGCGCGCCCTCGTCGAGATGCGGCATGAACTCGCCGCCGATGAAGGGGACAAGGATCAGGGACGCGCAAAGCAGAAGCGCGGACGCGGCTGTCGTCAGCCACGGCCGGCCCAGGCACGAATCGAGTCCGCTCGCGTATCGCGACTTGGCCCATTCCCAAATCGCATTGCGCCGCTCGCGCACACCTTTGCGCATGAACCACGCGCAAAGGACCGGCAGAAGCGTCAGGGTGACGATCAGACTGCCGACCAGCGCGAACACCATCGTGTCGGCCATCGGCCGGAACAGCGTGCCGGAAGGTCCTGAAAGGACGTAGATCGGCAGGAACCCGACGACGATCACGAGGACCGCGTAGAAGAGTGGACGGTCCACTTCCGCCGCCGCGTCGAGGATGATTCTCGCTATATCGCGCGGCTTTCCTCCATCGAGCGCGACGCGGCGAAAGATGTTTTCCACCATGAACACCGCGCCATCGACGAGAATGCCGAAGTCGATGGCGCCGATCGACAGCAGGTTCGCCGATGCGTTCTGCAGATCAAGACAGATGAACGCAAACAGGAGGGAAAGCGGAATGCTAGCGGCGGCGATCAGGCCAGCCCGAACATCGTAAAGAAAAAACACGAGCACCAGGACGACCAGGACCATTCCCGACAGCAGATTGCGCGCCACGGTGTCTGTCGTCTGGGCAACGAGATCGCTACGGTCATAGAAGGGGTGGATTTTGACGTCGCGAGGCAGAACGCGCGTGTTCAGTTCGCGCGTTTTCGCCTCGACGCCGTTCAGCACGTCCTGCGCCTTCTCGCCCGTTCGCAGCAGGATGACGCCTTCGACCGCGTCGTTCTGGTTTTCGTAGCCGAATTCGCCGAGCCGCGGGGCAATGCCGATGAGCACACGGCCGACGTCCTTCACCAGCACCGGTGTGCCGTTGTGCACGGCAAGAACGACGTTGCGGACGTCATCCAGCGTCGCGATCCGGCCGAGTCCGCGGACGTAATAGAACTGCCCACCCTGCGAATAGAATCCGCCGCCCGCGTTGGCATTGTTGGCGCCGAGCGCACTTTCCACCTGTGCGGTCGACAGCCCCGCGCCGGCGAGTTTCACCGGATCGAGCAGCACCTGGTACTGCATCGTGCCGCCGCCGAACCCGGAATCGTCGGCCACGCCCGGAACGGACCGGTACGCCGGCTCGACGATCCAGTCCTCGAAGGTCTTGAGCTCCATCGGCGAACGATCGGAGCTTTGCAGCACGTAACGGTAGATGAGCCCCGAGGGCGAACTCATCGGCGACACGGAGGGTGTGACGTTGTCGGGCAATCCCAGGCCTTGCAGCCGATTGAAGACCTCCTGGCGGGCGAAGTAATTGTCCGTGCCGTCATTGAATGTAAGGACGACGTCGGACAGGCCGTAGAGCGAGATCGAACGCGCGACCGAGAGGCGCGGGATGCCGTTCACGCCGTGCTCGACGGGCACGGTGATCAGCCGTTCCACTTCCTCGGCCGCGTGCCCCGGCCATTGTGTGATGATTTCCACCATTGGCGGCGACAGATCGGGATAGGCATCCACCGGCAGGCGAAGGAGCGCGCGCACGCCCGCGCCGATCAGGATCAACGTCAACAAAAGTACAATCAGGCGCTGGCCGAGCGAGGCGTCGACGATCCGGTTCATCACAGAGGCCGCGCGTGAGGGTGGCACGCCCTCAGGCAGGTGCTCGCTCATTGTTCCTGCATGAACTGGAGGAAGAGCGCACCGTCGGCAACGATGCGCTCGCCGGCGCGAAGCCCGGACGGAATTGCGTAGAGCGCGCCGGTACGATCGCCGAGTGTCACGTGCCGCCGTGCGAAACGGCCGTCCTGTTCCATCACATAGACAAAGGGCAGGTTTTCGTCGTCGCGGAGCACTCCCGAAACCGGGATCATGAGCGCACGGGTCGCTGCGCGCGATTCAATGCGCGCGCGCACATACATTTGTTTCTTGAGGGTGCCCGCCGGATTGTCGACCGCGACGCGCACCGCGACGGAGCGGGTGTTTGGGTCCACTTCGGCGGCGATGTTGTCTACACGTCCGAAAAGCGATGCAAATCCGGTCGATACCGTTGCGGGATCCCCGACATGGATCGATCCGAGATCGGCACCGAAGACCTGCGCCATCACCCAGACGCGCGAGAGATCTGCGACCGTAAAGCACGCGGTTGTGCCGGCCTGGAGAAGCTGTCCGGGCGTGATGAGCTTCTCGACGACGGTCCCGGAAATCGGCGCGCGGATCACGCCTTCAATATGCGAGGACTGCTGCCCGCGGCGGATGTCGGCAATGGTCCGGGGATCGATATCAAGCGACACGAGCGCCTGGAGCGCAGCGGCGCGATCGGCTTCGGCACCGACGGCATCGCTTTCCGCCTGGTCGGCCTCGCGTTCGGAGACGCCCTTGTGCGCGAGGAGGTCCTTGTCCATATCGGCCAGCCGACGCGCGCTTTGCGCCGCCGCCACCGCCTTGCGATAGGCACTCACGGCCGCTGCGAAATCCGGGGATGCGACGGTTGCGAGCGGCTGCCCCTTTTTCACCCGCTCGCCCGGCGTCACGAAAATCCGCGCGACCGGTCCGGAAAACGGCGCGAGCACACTGGTCGCTTGATCGCTGTCGAAATCGACTGCGCCGACCGCATCGACGGACTTGCGGTACGCGGCCTCCGGAACCGTGTAGAGGCGGATGTTCTTTCGTTGTGCATCGCTCAACGTGACGTCGCTCGCGACCGCGGATGCTTTTGTCCCACTGTTGTCATTGTCCGGTGAGCACGCGCCAAGGCCTGTGAAGACCACCATCAGGATGATGCCGATCTCGCCGGCGAACGAGGAGTTCCGCCTATTGCGCATTTGCGGTCTCCGTGAGCTCGCGGCGCTCCCACCAGCCTCCGCCCAGCGCCTGGAACAGCGCGGCCGTGTCGGCGGAACGCGCGGCCTCAGCCTCGACGAGCGTGATGCGCGCCTGCTGGAAGGTCTGTTCCGCGGTGAGCAGTACGAGATCGTTTGCGTAGCCGTCTTTCGCCTGACGCTCGGCCAGATAGCGCGATGCTTTTGCGCTATCGAAGGCCGCAGCGGCAGCCTTCAGTGCATCGGCGTCGGTCTTGAGCGCAGCAAGCGTGTCGGCGACGTTCTGGAATGCTGCGAGCACGGTGCTGCGATACTGAGCGGCAGCCTGTGTGTAGTTGTCGCGTGCCGCGCGTTCGCGATGCAGCAGCGTACCGCCTTCGAAAATCGGGGCTGCAAGATCGGCTCCGACGCTCCAGAAGCCTGTCCCGGGCGCGAACAGCCTGTCCAGTGCAAGCGCCGTGCTGCCCGCATTCGCCGTCAGTTCGATATTGGGCAGACGGTTCGCCACGGCGATTCCGATTTCGGCGCTGGCCGCGTGCAGATTGGCCTCGGCCTGCAACACGTCCGGCCGCTGTTCGACGAGTTGCGCGGGCAGGCTGATCGGGAGGTCGTGCGGCAGGGTCAGACCGGCGAGATCGAACGTGTCCTCGGGCGCCTCAGCCGGAAATCGTCCCGTCAATACCGCCATCAGATCGTGCAGCTGATCGCGTTGTTTGAGCAGCGGCGGCAGCAGGGCGCTTTCCTGCGCAAGCTGTGCCTCCTGCTGGGCGACATCGACACCGCTCGCATAACCCTTTGCGAGCTGTTCGCGCAGGAGTGAGACGGCTCGTGTTTCGTCTTCAACCATGTCGCGGACGGCTTCGATCTGCGTCGCAACCGACGCTTCCTGGATCGCCGTCACCACGACGTTCGCGGTCAACGTCGTATAGGTCGCCGCCATCTGATAGCGCACCGCCTGCCGCTGCGCCTCGAGCGATTCAACCGTGCGACGGTTCAGGCCAAAAACATCCGGCACGTAGGAGATCGCGACCTCGGGCGTGAACAGATTGTAGGTGAAGACATTCGCGTTCGGCACCGGCGCGAGTGCCGCCGATTGCTCCTGGCGGCTCGCGGAAAATGACGCGGAGACCGTGGGAAGATATGCGCCGCGCTGCGCGAGCACGCCTTCGCGCGCGCTTGCGAGCGCCGCCTGCGCCGCCTTGAGATCGGCATTGTTCGCAAGCGCCTGCGCAATGAGATCATCGAGTGCTTTCGAATGGAACAGTGTCCACCAGGCGGCGGATATCTCAGCGCCCCTGTCAAAACGCTGCGCGTCACCGCCCGCGACATTTGCACCGGAGGTTGTCGCGCCGAGCGGCCTGGCCATGTAACCGCGCACCGTGGGCGCCGCGGGCTTCTGAAAGTCCGGGCCGACAGCGCAGCCTGTAACGAGCATCAGAGTGAGTCCGGCGCCCGCTCTTGTAATGCGTCTGGAGTGTTCGGTTACCCCGTGGGGCAATTGAAGTGCCGCCATTGGCTTTCTCCGCGGAATGGGTCTGACCGCCGGTGTGACAGAACAAACCGGCACAAACGGCGCACGCAGAGCCGTCGTCGCGACGACTGCGTGCGCTTATGGATCAGTTCGCGGAATGCGGAGGGGCGCGGCTGTACCAGGCGTGCGTGAATGCGCGCTCTAGAGCGTCGCGGACCGGAACGAAAGTCGCAAATCCGATCCGCGAAGCGGGGAGGACAAGTACGGGCGTGGCGGGTGCGAAGAACGCGCCCGCGTGAACGGTGGCCTGGCAGAACGGACAAGCTGCCTGGCCTTCGTCGAGTGGTGTCTTGCCGTGGTGCGGCGCCTCAAGCGCAGTGTGCGCGCCGGCCGGAGGCAGCGCATGCAGATGGGTTTGGGTGACGAAGGACTGGAGCGTGAAGGCGAGCAGGAGCACGATCGTCACGGCGCGCCAGCCGGCGCGTCCGCGGGGTTTCTCCACTGCTCGCTTCGAGTTGATCCTCATCAGCCCGTCTTCGTGCACGCGGGCAATATAGCCCGCTCCGGTGCCCCGCAACAGTGATACTCGCCCGTTCACAATAATGCGAGAACCGTTAACGACTGTTGCGCCCCTGGCCGCTCATTCGCGTGGGCGCCCCACGTGAGATAAAGTGCGGTTCGCAGCCTTCATGGCTTGCGGCCTGGATCACCGTGGTTCGACAGGCTCACCATGAGGACCTCATCCTGAGCCTGTCGAAGAATGCGGCCCCGGATCACCGTGGTTCGACAGGCTCACCATGAGGACTTCATCCTGAGCCTGTCGAAGGATGCGGCCCCGGATCACCGAACGACGATAGTGGTACTGGAAGGAAAGCGATGGGCATTTTCGATTTCAATCGCGCCATCGTGCGCCGGCCCGGCCGCAGCGTTGTCGATGGACTGCGAAGCGCGCCGGACGCGACACCCGATCATGATATCGTCGTTCACGAGCACGATGCCTATCTGGCAGCGCTGCGCGGTGCGGGTCTTGCGGTCGAAGTCTTGCCGCCGCTCGAGCAATATCCCGATTCCATGTTTGTCGAGGATGCGGCGCTCGTTTTTGCGGAAGGCGCGATCCTGCTGCGCCCCGGCGCACCCTCGCGGCTTGGCGAAACTGCGGATATGCGTGGCGTGCTCGCACGCAATTTCCCGGCCGTGCAGGAACTCGAAGGAGATGAATATGTAGATGGCGGCGACGTTCTCGTCATGCGGGATGCCGTTCTGATCGGCCTGTCGGCGCGCACCAGCCGTGATGGCGCGAACGCACTCGCGGGAAAGCTCGAAACCTTCGGCCGCAAGTGCCACACCGTCGAAGTGCCGAACGGCATGCTGCACCTCAAGACGGGTGTTTCGCTGCTGGACGAAGAGACGGTCCTCGCTACGGCCGCGATTGCGCGATCAGGCGCCTTTGCCGGTTTCCGAAGGCTGGTCGTGCCGGCAGGCGAGGAGGGGGCTCCCAACGCGCTGCGGATCAACGAAACGATATTTGTCGGAGCCTGTTATCCGCGCACGATCGAACAGGTTGTGAAGGAAGGTTTTCGGGTCGCGGCGCTCTCTGTGAGCGAGATTGCAAAACTCGACGCTGGCCTCTCCTGCATGTCATTGCGCTGGCTCGCGTCGGCCTGACAACCAGGGATCACAACGCAGTGGCTTGCGCGCCGGTTGGCCGAAAGTCCCGCGCGACAACGGCGCCGATGACGAGGAGTATCGCGCCACCCGAGGCGCAGAGCGCTGCGTGCAGCGACCAGAACTGGAACGGCGAGAGTTTCTCGTAGAGACCGCCCAGCCGTCCGCTAATGATGCTGCCGAAGCACGCCGAGAGCGTGTAAATGCCCATCATCGTCGCATTTACGGCGGGGGGACCGAGCCGCGAGTACAGGGCGAGCGCGATGGGCTGGAAAAACACCCAGCCGACGTTGGACACTATGTGGAAGGCAACCGCCCAGAGGAGTGGTGCGCGCGCTCCGCCATAGACGAGCCCGGCACAGCCCAGCCAGAACGTCGCGGCGGCAAACAGGAAACACCCGATCGCCATCTTGACGAAATCGCCCGGTTCGATGCCGCGGCGGGCCTGCCAGCGCCAGAACAGCAGCACGAGCGGAATGCAGACGAACGGTGCGAGCCCGTCGAGCGACTGCAGCCACGGCACGGGCATGGTCCAGTGTCCGAACCGCAGCTGGATGTGATCGCGGACCCAGAGATTGTAGGTATTCCAGACTTGGCTCTGCGCGATCCAGAACAGCGTCGCTACCGGCACCAATCCGAGCAGCAGCAGCACTGCCCGTCGCTCGTGCGACGAAAGAGCGGCGCATGCGGCACGCGGACCTCTCAGAGTTTCCCTGGGCAGTTCGCGCCGGCCCGCGAGATAAATCATGAGCCCGAACAGCATGCCGAAACCGGCGAATGCGAAACCCGCGTGCCAGCCATAAGCCTGCCCCAGCGCGCCGGTCACGAGCGGTGCAATGAAAGCTCCGAGATTGACCACCGCGCCGTAAATCTGGAAGGCGACGGTACGGCGCCGGTCTTCGGGCCCATAGAGCTCGCCCATCTGCGGTATGAGATTGCCGCGCAGCAATCCTGCGCCGAGAATGAGCAGCAGGAGTGCCGCGAGGAACGACTCGTCGAATGCCATGCAGAAATGGCCGCACGTCATCAGAATCGCGCCGAGTGCGACCGCGCGCGTTCGCCCGAGCACACGATCGCCCAGTGCACCGCCGAACACTGGCGTGAAATAGATGAAGCCTACATAGATACCGAATATCTGCGTTGCGAGCGCCTGCGTCGAGAGCGGTCCGGTGAGGGTTTCGATTGCCGTGCGCAGCGCGGGAAATCCGGCGATGTGCTCGACATGGCCGGGCAGAAGCAACTGCTCCACCATGTACAGCACGAGCAGCGCCTGCATGCCGTGAAACGAAATGCGGTCCCACAGCTCTGTCGCCGCGAGAAACGCAAGCCCACGCGGGTGGCCGAAGAGCTGTGGAGGGTGCACGCCGACGGCCGGACGCCCGCGGGCGGATTCCACCGATAGGGAAATCTCCGAACTCACGATCGCCAGTATATTGGCAGGCGGGGCGATTGCCACCAATCGTGGTCCAATTGAGGATAGGTGCTCATCTCACCCCTCTTCACTATCGCTTTCACATTCGCGTGGCCATCTGTTTGCTCCCCTCCGGGTCCAGTAGATTGAGCCGGTCCAATATCGGAGGGGATCGTGATTGTTGCCATTGCTGCGCTTGCCGCGGCGGCCGTGACGGCCGCTTGCCCTCTCTCGGAATCGCACCTGCGTGCAACCGACCAGGCGCTGCTCGATGCGTTTGCGCCGGGCGATCGGGCGGATTGGGAACACGTCCTCACGCCCGATGCCGTTTATGTGGACGAGAACGGCGCAATTCTTCCGCGCGGGGACTTCCTCAAATCGGTTGTGCCCCTGCCGCCGAACACTTCTGGCCATCTCTCGATCATCGACTATCGCGTGCGTTTCGAGGGCAACAGCGCGCTCGTAATACACCGGGATGACGAGCGCGAAAACTATCACGGCATAGCGTTGCGCGCGGGTTATCTGACGACCGAGACCTGGGCTTGCCGGGGCGGCGCGTGGAAGCTCGCGCTCATCCATACCTACGTGGAAGCGAAAGACCCGCCGGCGATTGCCATGCCGCAAGAGGCCCTTCGCGATTACGTCGGCCGCTACCGGGCCGCGCCGGACCTGGTGGTGACGGTTCGGCGCGCGGGCGATCATCTCGAACTGGATCGGCACGGTCGACCGCCGCAGGTTTTGCTGGCGGAGACCGCGGAAGTGTTGTTTGTTCCGGGTCAGCCCCGCATCAAGCGCATCTTTGTGCGCGATGCGAAAGGCCGCGTCACCAAATTTGTCGATCGCCGCGAAGGCGAGGACATCGTCTGGAAGCGGCTGCCGTAAGCGACGCCCACGGCTGTTTGCCAACGGATTGCTCTGCTACTAATATGGAGGCGTGAGCGGGGCCGCATGCGCCTCGACGGCAAAAGAATGGGGGTTTCGATGTTCGGCTTTCCCGATCGTCCGCACGGACTTGTTCTCGCCGGCGGCATGGCGGCTGCAATGGCAATTGCGCCGGGCGCCGCTTCGGCACACGGGGTTCACGTGATGTACTCATTTCCGGAAGTCGGCGCCGGCGCCTCGCCGCACGCCGCAGTCATCCGCGATACCCAGGGCAATCTCTACGGCACAACCTTCATGGGCGGTGGCCAGCCCAACGGGAACGGGACGGTGTTCAAACTGGCGCCGGATGGCACCTACACCGTGCTCCACGCTTTCACAGGCGGCCCTGACGGCGACGGCAACTATCCGGATGCGCCGCTGATCATGGACAAATCAGGCAATCTGTTCGGTACGACGCAAGCCGGCGGCATAGACGGAGGTTGCGGCATGAACGGCTGCGGCACCGTTTTCGAGGTTGCGTCCGACGGCACCGAAAGCGTGCTCTACATCTTCGGCGGCGGAAACGACGGTGCATTTCCCATGGGCGCGCTGCTGCCCGATGGGAAGGGCGGTTTCTACGGAACAGCGGACAGCGGCGGCGCGAACCGGCTCGGGACGGTGTTCCATCTGTCGTCCCGCGGGAAGGAGACAGTGCTCCATGCGTTCGCGAGCGGGAGCGACGGCGATTCGCCCGAGGCCGGGCTGATCGCAGACAAGGCAGGCAACATGTACGGCACCACAAATTACGGCGGAGGAGGCTGCGCGGGCCCGGGTTGCGGCACGGTATTCAAGATCACGCCGGGCGGGACCGAGACCGTGCTCTACGCGTTCACCGGCGGAAATGATGGCGCAAATCCCGAAGCCGTCCTGATCCGGGACAAGGCGGGCAATCTGTACGGGACCGCGGAATTCGGCGGCGTTGCCGAAGCCTGCGGCGGATCGGGATGCGGGACCGTTTTCAAGCTGACGGCCAAAGGCAAGTTCAGCGTGCTGTACACCTTCACCGGCGGCAATGACGGCGGTCAGCCCGGGGCGGGGCTCAGCAGTGATGCCCAGGGCGACCTCTATGGCACCACGTTGTTCTGGGGCGCCGCCGGTTCCGGCGTCGTCTTCAAACTCGCGCCCGGCGGTAAAGAGCATGTGCTGCACACATTCTCCGGTGGCGACGACGGCGCCTATCCCTGGAGCACGCTGCTCAAGGTCGGAAAAGGCAAGTTCATCGGCACGACATCGGGCGGCGGCGCCTATACGGATGGCACCGTCTTCAAGATCAGGGAGTGAGCAAATTCCGCGCTCGCGTTTTGTGACATGCCAAACCTGTCATTCACGCGCCCCGGACCGCGCGGCCCAAGCGTAAACTCCAGCGGTAACACCGTTTGTTGTCATGCCTGCGAAAGCAGGCACCCAGAGCGCAGCGTTATCCGGAAAGGACAGCGATCTGGGTTCCCGCGTGCGCGGGAATGACAATGATATTTAGACGAGCTCGCCTGCGCGTGCCTACGCGACGACGGCGAGCAGGGCGGGCGCTTCGGGCGCGGCATTCGCGGCGCGTTCGTGGCAGGCGCGTAGCCGGGTCTGAAAATCTTCGTCGTTGAGCGGCTGGGCGGCGAGCTTGGCGGCGCGCAGATGGGGGCAGACCATCGTGGATTTGCCGTCGGCCGTGCGGTGGGTGCAGCTGCGGCTGTAGGCGCCCCAGTCGCATTCCTTCCAGCCGCCATAGCCGTTCCGCATCTCCCCCTCGACGGCAAATCCGCAGCGGCCGCATTCGGCCAGGAAGTACTGGTGCAGGCACTCGCGCCGGGCAATCGCCATGGGACCCTCCATTGCGGGAGGAGAACGGTACCGGCCGCGAATTAGAAACCCGTTGCCGGACTGGCTCGGGATTTAGACAAGGCGTCGATTTTCCGGGGGCGCCTCGGCCGCGAAATGCCGGAATCCCTTGAACCGGTGTCGGGCCAGAGGGTTATGAGGGGGCGGCGTCCGGGAGCATCCCCGGTTCATGGATACGGTCCTGAAGGTCAACGGACGCGAACACCGCATCGATGGCGATGTGCGCATGGTGCTGCTCGATGCCTTGCGCGAACGTCTCGGGCTCACCGGGACCAAGAAGGGCTGCGACCAGGGCCAGTGCGGCGCCTGCACGGTGCTGGTCGACGGGCGGCGCATTCTGTCCTGCCTCGTGCTCGCGGCGTGCGCGCGGGGCGAAATCACGACCGTCGAAGGACTCGCGACCGCCGGCGGCGCGCTTCATCCCATGCAGCAGGCATTCCTCGAATGCGATGCCTTCCAGTGCGGCTACTGCACGCCCGGGCAGATCCTGAGCGCCATCGCCTGCTTTGCCGAAGGCCACGCGGAAAGCGAAGCGGAGGTGCGCGAATACATGAGCGGCAATCTCTGCCGCTGCGCCGCCTACCCGAACATCGTCAAGGCGGTGCTGCAGGCGAAGGCCGTGATGGACAGCAGGCGGAAGGCCGCCTGATGCGCCCGTTCGCGCTCGAAACGGCACGGGACAGCGCAGATGCACTCAGGCTCGGCGGTATTCGCAACGCGGGAGATTCGCAGACCGGCGCGCCGGCGCAATACCTCGCCGGTGGAACGCAGCTGCTCGATCTGATGAAGCTCGATGTGATGCGCCCCGAGCGGTTGATCGACATCGCGGCGCTCACGGCGGAACACGGCGGCATCGATTTCGATGGCGACTGGCTTCGGCTCGGTGCGCTGGTGCGCATGTCCGAAGCAGCCGACCATCCGGTTGTGCGCCGCGAATTTCCGGTACTCGCCGATTCGCTGTGGATGGCGGCGAGCCCGCAGTTGCGCAACATGGCGAGCCTCGGCGGCAATGTGCTCCAGCGCACGCGCTGCAACTACTTCCGCAGCACGAGCTGGGGCGGCTGCAACAAGCGCAAGCCCGGCTCCGGCTGTGCGGCGCGTGAAGGCGTCAACCGCCGGCTCGCCGTGCTCGGCGTGAGCGAGCATTGCATCGCCAACTACCCCGGCGATTTCGGCGTGGCGCTCGCCGCGTTGGGCGCCGAAGTCGAGATCATCGATACCAGAGGCAAAACGCGGCGCATCGATTTCGAGGATTTGCACCGGCTGCCCGGCGACACGCCGCATATCGAAACCAATCTCGATCCCGGCGATCTCATGATTTCTTTTCATGTGCCCCGGGGTCCGTGGACGCGTCGATCGCTCTATCTCAAGGTGCGCGACCGCGCGTCCTACGATTTTGCGCTGGCTTCCGCGGCCGTGGCTCTCGATCTCGACGAAAGCGGCGCCGTCAGGACGGCGCGCATCGGGCTTGGCGGCCTCGCGGCCAAGCCGTGGCGCGCGCACGAGGCGGAAGCCCTGCTCACCGGTCGTGTGCTTGATGAAACAAATGCCAAGGAAGCCGCGGAGGCGGCGTTCGCGGGCGCCGTCGTGCATGGCGAGAATGCCTTCAAGCCGGAACTCGGGCGGCGCACGCTGGTACGCGCGCTGATGGAAGCGAAGGCGATGGAGATTGCACCATGAGCGCGGCCGGGCAGGGCAGTGCGGTTTTCGGCCGGCCGCAGCTTCGCATCGATGGCGCCGCGAAAGTCACGGGTGCAGCGCGCTATCCCTCCGACGAGCCGGTTCCCAATGCGGCCTATGCGTTCCTGCTGACGAGCGCCATCGCGCGTGGGCGCATCAAACGCATCGATCTTGACGAAGCGCGCGCGGTCAAAGGCGTGCTCGACATCCTCACGCATGAAAATGTGGGAAAGGAAGCGAAGCCGCCGAAGCAGATGATGGGGGGCGAGAGCACCACCACGCTCGAGAGCGACCGCATATGGCACGACGGGCAGATCATCGGCGTGGTGATAGCAGAGAGCTACGAGATCGCGCGCGAGGCGGCCTATCGCGTGCATGTCCACTACGAAAAGGAAAAGCCTTCCGCCGGATTCGACAGCGAAGGCGCGGAACAGGAAAGGCGCGAGCCCGGCGAATTCGAGGATTTCGATATGGGCGACGCGGAGCGCGCCTTCGCGGGTGCCGAGGTGAAGATCGACGCCTGGTACGAAACGCCCACCCAGCATCACAACCCGATCGAACTTTTCACCACCATCTGCGCCTGGAACGGCGGCAAGCTCACCATCTGGGAGCCGAGCCAGTTCGTCTATGGTCTGCGCGGGAACGTGGCGCAGCAACTCGGGCTCGATCCCGAAAACGTCCGCGTGCTCTCGAAATTCATCGGTGGGGCGTTTGGCTCGAAAGGCGGCGCCACCGCGCGCACAGCCTGGATTGCCATTGCGGCGCGGCGGCTGAAACGGCCCGTCAAGCTCGTTGCCACGCGCGACCAAGGGTTCACGATTGCGACCTATCGCGCGGAAACGCGACACCACATCCGCCTCGGCGCCACGCGCGACGGCAAGCTCGTCGCGCTCTCTCACGAGGGTTTCGAAGTGACGAGCCGGCCGAGCACATACAACGTCTCCGGAACCGAGACGACGGCGCGGATGTATGCGTGTGCGAATATCCTGACGAAGGTCAACATCGTGCATGCCGATCGCAACACGCCCGGCTTCATGCGCGCGCCGCCCGACACGCCCTACATGTTCCCGCTCGAATCGGCGATGGACGAGCTGGCGGCGGCGCTCGGGCTCTGCCCGATCGAACTTCGCCGCCGGAACGACACGGAGATCGATCCCGCAACGGGCAAGCGTTTCTCCGGCCGCAGGCTGATGGCGTGTTTCGATCAGGCGGCGGAACGCTTCGGCTGGAAACGAAGAAATCCGCAGCCGGGCTCCATGCGCGACGGCGACTGGCTGATCGGGTGGGGCTGTGCGAGCGCGGCTTATCCATCAAACATCGCGGCCTCGGCCGCGCGCGTGACACTTTCAGTGGACGGCCGCGCGCGCGTCGAGATGGCGGGGCAGGACATCGGCACCGGCGCCTACACGGTCGCGGCGATGATCGCGGCCGAGCGGCTCGGCCTGCCGCTCGATTCCGTGTCCGTTGAATTCGGCGATACCGGATTGCCGCCCGCGCCGCTCGCGGCTGGATCGAGCCACACGGCGAGCATCGTCCACGCGATCGCGAATGCCTGTGACAAGCTCAAGGAACAACTGTCGCTGCCGCCGGGGACAAATGAATCGGTTGTCGATGCCTTGCGCCGCCGCGGCGACAGCGAGATAGCCGGCGAGGCGGAAAACATCCCCAAAGGGTTGGAGCCGGATTCGATGGAGAAGCTCCGCAAGGGCCAGCTGCCGATGTCCGCCGGCATGAGCCGCGAGGACGTCACCGCCTATGCGTTCGGCGCGCAATTCGTCGAAGTGCGCGTGCACGGCCGCACGGGCGAAATCCGGGTGCCGCGCATGGTGGGCGCGTTCGCGGCGGCCACCATCGTCAATCCGCTCGCGGCGCACAGCCAGTACATGGGCGGGATGATCTGGGGCGTTGGTGCGGCGCTTCTCGAAAAGACCGAAATCGATCCGCGCTTCGCCCGCTATGTCAATGACAACATTTCCGAGTATCACATCCCGGTGAATGCGGATGTGTGCAAGGTGGATGTCATCATGGTCCCGGAACAGGATCGCGCGGTGAATCCGTTCGGCGTGAAAGGCATCGGCGAGATCGGCATCGTCGGCGTCAACGCTGCCATCGCCAACGCCGTCTTCCACGCCACCAACCGGCGTGTCAGGAAGCTTCCGATCAGGATCGAAGATCTGCTGTAGCTCGAGCAGAGCGTACGCGCGCGTGTCGTAGGGCATAGGGTGCTATGCCAGATCGTGGAGCCGCTGCCTCGCGTAGTTCGGGCGCTGGGATCAAATGCCCGTAAACAGGAGGTCCAGCGCGGAAATGATCCGGTCGCGTTCGGATTCCAGATTCGCGACCACGCGCGGGGCCAGCCGGACGGGAAACGCGCCCAGTTCCTGCACGAGAATGACATAAGCCCGGCTGCGGACGCTCACTTCCGGCATCAGATGTTCGAAATGCCGAATTTTCGCCGGGGCAACGAGCGGCGCCACGATTCGCGTATCGAGCTGGCGAAGCTGGTCCGACTGAAGAACCACGAAGAAGGGCCGCGATTTTCGCGTGCGTTCACTCGGGTTGGGAAAAACATCGAACTGAGCGACGCTCACCACTCGCGATAATCCTCCCCCCAGAGGCCATTTTCCGCGATGAAGCGATTATAGGATTCGAAGGCCGCGGCATTTTCCTGTTCGAACTGCCGCAATTGCAATTCGCGGAAACGTTCTCGCAAGGCGCCCTCCAGCGTCCGGGAGATATTGATTTTTCTGGCTTTTGCCTCCGCAACGATGTCCGCGTCCAAGGTAACATTCACTGCGATTTTCCGCGGAGCCGATGGATCAGGCCCCCGGCTTTTCGGGCTGCGCGGGTGACGAAACGGCCTCGGCGGATCGGCAACGTGTCGAGCCATGCGGGTACCCTACGCGCATTGACGATGCGCATCAATCTCCCCCCGGAGTATTCGGCATACGATCTTCTTCGCGCCGGAGGACTACACGCTCGACCGCCGCTGGCTGGCGAATGCGAGTCAGGCGAAGCCAGCGGGAGCAATGTTCGCTGTTGATCTTCATGTGCCAGCCGCGTGGCGCCTGTAGCGGGACCGGAAAGCCTGATCGGCAGACGCCTCATCCGCCGTGCGCCGGGACGAAAGGAAGCGCGCCGGAACGGGCTGGCGATTCCGATATCAGCCGGCCATCCCCGCCGCACGCGATCCCGAAGGTTGCCCCATTTTCAAAAATCCAGGCCCGATGGGTTGACATTGGTGTTATAGCTGACTAGATCACTGAGACGGCTCTGCCCGTGCCGGGAGGGCCTCCACAGGGAATCGCCGTGATTCTTCACCCCCCCGCAGGCAGCCCAGGCTGGATGTTCGCAGGAACCGATGCACTCCTCGTGCTGCTGCGCGGCTCGCCCCTGTGGTTCGTTCCGGTCTTCGCGCCGCTGATTGTAACGATGTTCCGGCCGCTGTGCGCGCGGAATCTGCGCGCGTTTCGCGCGCTCGCCAGCCGGGTGACCGCGCCGGGACAAGATGTCAAGGCTGCTTCGACGTGATGGCCAGCGAGTGGAACGACAGTCAGCCGATCTATCGCCAGCTGCGCGACCGCGTGGTGGCGATGATCCTGGACGGAGTCCTGAATGAAGGCGATCCGCTGCCCTCGGTGCGCAACGTCGCGGCGGAGAATCGCGTCAATCCGCTGACGGTGCTGAAAGCCTACCAGCAACTCGTCGATGAAGATCTGGTCGAAAAACGAAGAGGTCTCGGCATGTTCGTGAAACCGGGCGGTCGCGCCGCGCTGCTCAGCGCCGAACGCGAGAATTTCCTCAACCAGCAGTGGCCGGAAATCTGCGAAACGATCCGGCGGCTCGATCTTTCGCCGCGCGAACTGCTCGCCGCTGCCGAAACCAGCCACACCGCCGCCAACAAACAAGGAAAGCGCTGAAGCGATGGCCTGCATCGAAGCAAAGGGACTCAGGAAAACCTTCGACAAGACAGTCGCGCTCGAAAGGCTCGACCTGCGCGTGGAGCAGGGCCGCATCCTGGGCCTCATCGGCCCCAACGGCGCGGGCAAGAGCACCGCGCTGAACGCGATTCTCGGCCTTATTCCCTATGAAGGCGAACTGCAGGTGCTCGGGCGCAATCCGTGGACCGACCGCAATGCGCTCATGCGGGACGTCTGTTTTATCGCCGACGTGGCCGTGCTGCCGCGCTGGATGCGCGTCGCGCAGGCGCTCGATTACGTCGCGGGCGTGCATCCTCGTTTCAATCGGGCGAAAGCGGAAGCTTTTCTCGCCAGGACGACGATCAAACGCGCCAGCAAGGTGCGGGAGCTTTCGAAGGGCATGGTGACACAGCTGCACCTTGCGCTCGTGATGGCGATCGACGCGCGGCTGCTCGTGCTCGACGAGCCGACGCTCGGGCTCGACATCCTCTACCGCAAGCAGTTCTACGATTCGCTTCTCAACGACTATTTCGATCACAGCCGCACCATTCTGGTGACGACGCACCAGGTTGAAGAGGTGCAGCACATCCTCACCGACCTGATGTTCATCAATCGCGGGCGCATCGTGCTCGAATGTTCCATGGAGGCATTCGAGCAGCGGTATGCGGAGCTTACGGTCGGGCCCGGCAATCTCGACGCGGCGCGGGCGCTGAAGCCAATCTACGAACGACAGGCCTTCGGCCGCACCGTGCTTCTGTTCGACAACGGCGACCGCGCGCGGCTCGCCGCGATCGGCGAGGTGCGCACGCCTGGCATCGCCGATCTCTTCGTCGCCATCATCAGCAGCGACAATGCGGGCACGAAAGGAGCCCTTGCGGCATGAGCATCCAAGCGGACGCCGGAACCACTCCCGCCCACCGCGCAGTTGCGCCGGCGGCGACATCGCACACGCGGCCTTTCGCGTGGTCGGTGCGGCGCGAAATCTGGGAAAATCGTTCCGTCTGGATCGCGCCGCTCGCGGCAGCGGGATTCGTGCTGTTTGGCTTTGCACTCAGCATCTTGCGCATGTCGCACACGCTGAAGGAGATTGCCAAGGCGCCGCCGGACGCACAGCTCGCCTTCCGCATGCTGCCTTACGGCATCGCGGGCGTTGCAATTCTCGGTGCGTCCGTTGTCGTCGCGGTCTTCTACTGCCTCGGCACGCTCTACAACGAACGCCGCGACCGCAGCATCCTGTTCTGGAAATCGATGCCGGTTTCGGATTTGACGACGCTGCTCGCGAAGATCGTCGTTCCGCTCGTCGTGCTGCCGCTCATCAGCATCGTTGTCATCTGCGCGACGCAACTTGTCATGCTGGGTCTGAACGCGCTCGGCTGGGCGGCGAACGGCCGCGACGTCGCTTCGTTATGGACGACCGTCCCGCTGCCTGGATTTTGGGCCTTCGTCGTCTATGTCACCGTCACGGTCACGCTCTGGTATGCGCCGCTCTACGCCTGGCTGCTGGTGCTTTCGGCCTGGGCCAGGCGCGCGCCGTTTCTCTGGGCGATATTGCCGCCGCTCGCCATCATCGTCGTCGAGAAGCTCGCCTTCGATACAAACTGGTTCTTCAATCTGGTAAACTATCGGCTGCATGGCGGTTTCAGCGCGGCCTTCACCGAACTCCCGCACCGCCACGGCCACTTCCAGCTGCCCATGCCCGATCCCGTGAAGTACTTTTCGACGCCCGGGCTGTGGGCGGGGCTGGCCGCCGCCGCGGCGCTCTTCGCGCTCGCCGTCTGGCTCCGCCGCCGCCGCGAACCGATGTGAAACGCCATGACGCCGCTCTCGCTTTCGCATCTGCCGCCTGGAGCCCCTTGGTGGATATTGGGAATTGTGGTCACGGCGCTCGCGCTGCACATCGGCGGAGGCAGCATAGGCATAATCTCCGGCTACACGGCGGTATTCGTTCGCAAAGGCGCGCACCTGCATCGAACGACTGGCGCCGTGTTCTCCATTGCCATGTTGGCCATGGGTGTGATGGGCGCCTCGCTTGCCGTCTGGATCGGCCAGTACGGCAACATCATCGCCGGCGTGCTCGCATCCTATCTCGTTTCGACCGGCTGGATGACGGTGAAACGACAGCCGGGAACGATCGGCCGGTTTGAGCTCGTCGCATGCGTCGCCGCGTTCGGGTCGGCTGCACTTCTCTTCTCTTGGGGCTTGCTGGCGACCATGAGCGCGAAAGGCGCGTATCAGGGTTCCGCGGCGCCGTTCTGGTACGCGTTTGCCTGTCTGTTCGCAGTTTGCGGCTCGCTCGATCTGAATGTCATCCTTCGCCGGGGTATAGCAGGCGTGGCGCGGCTTGCGCGGCACCTCTGGCGCATGTGTTTTGGTTTGTTCTTCGCCGCCGCCTCATTTTTTCTCGGTCAACAGAAGGTCATGCCGGCGTTCATGCATGGCTCGCCGCTGCTCTTCATTCCCGCACTCGCACCGCTCGCACTGATGATCTACTGGCTTGTGCGTGTGCGCTTTTCCAAGTGGAAGCGTGTCCAGATCTCCGCTGCTGCGGCGTCCCATGCGGGTAACGTCAGCCCACATCCGGTGCCGAACGCCGCCTGATCGGCGTCATGCATGTGGGTGCCCGCTTTCGCGGGCACGACAGGAAATGTTGTAACAAAGTAGTGTCATTCCCGCGAAGGCGGGAACCCAGAGCGCTGGAGCCGGACCGTAGTGCGCATGCATAGGATTCTTTGACGGTGCGACAGTTCTTCGCCGTCATGCGTCCCGGTGCCTGCTTGCGCGGGCATGACACGCCTCACGCCGCGGTGCCGCCGACGGTCAGCCCGTCGAGCCGCAAAGTCGGCTGGCCGACGCCGACGGGCACCGACTGGCCGTTCTTGCCGCAGGTGCCAATTCCGGAATCGAGCTTCATGTCGTTGCCGATCATGGCGACTCGGGTGAGCGCTTCGGGGCCGTTGCCGATGAGCGTCGCTCCCTTGATCGGCGCGCCTGTCTTTCCGTTCTCGATCCGATAGGCCTCGGTGCAGGAGAACACGAACTTTCCGGAAGTAATATCGACCTGGCCGCCGCCGAAATTGACGGCGTAGATGCCTTTGTCGACGCTCGCGAGAATCTCTTCCGGCGTTTTGTCGCCGGCCAGCATGTACGTATTTGTCATGCGCGGCATGATCGAGTGCGCGTGACTTTGGCGCCGTCCGTTCCCGGTCGGCTTCATGCCCATCAGCCGTGCGTTTTGCCGGTCCTGCATGTAGCCCTTGAGAATGCCGTCTTCGATAAGAACGGTGCGCGTCGAGGGCGTGCCTTCGTCGTCGATGGTGAGCGAGCCGCGGCGCCCGCCGATCGTGCCGTCATCCACAACGTTCACGCCGGGTGCTGCGACGCGCTGGCCGAGAAGCCCGGCGAACGCGGAGGTCTTCTTGCGGTTGAAATCGCCCTCGAGGCCGTGACCGATTGCCTCGTGCAACAGGATGCCCGGCCAGCCCGGCCCGAGTACGACCGTCATTTCGCCCGCGGGTGCGGGCACCGATTGCAGATTGACCAGCGCCTGGCGCAGCGCTTCGTCGATCGCCTCTTTCCAGTAGCGGGGATCGAGATAGGTCTCGTAGCCCGAGCGGCCGCCACCGCCATAGCTGCCCGATTCCTGCCGTCCGTTCTCCTCGACGACGACGGAGACGCCGATGCGCACCAGCGGGCGCACGTCGTGCCAGGCTTCGCCGCCGGCGCGCAGGATCTCGACCGTCTGGTGCTCGCCCGCGAGCGCACAGCTGACCTGATGAACGCGGGAATCCTTCGCGCGCGCATAGGCATTCATCTCTTCGAGCAGTTTGATCTTCGCCGCGAATTCGGCGCTGCCGAGGGGATCGGTATCGGGATAGAGCTTCACGTTGGTGCGGCGGGGCCCAAACGCGAGCGAGCCGGAATGGCCCTTCGCGACGGCCTTGACCGTTTCGGCGGCGCGCCGGATCGCGTCTTCCGAGAGTTCGTTCGCATGCGCATAGCCGGTCGCTTCGCCGGCCACCGCGCGCAGGCCGAAGCCTTGCGTCGTATCGAAGCTCGCGGCTTTCAGCCGGCCGTCGTCGAAGGAAAAGGATTCGCTGCGGCAATGTTCGAGGTACAGCTCGCCGTCGTCGGAACCCGCAAGCGCATCATCGACGATCGCCTGCACGGCATTCCGGTCGAGTCCCGCCTTGTCAAAAAACAGATCGCCGTCCATTCAATTCTCCATCCGTGGGGGCCGGAACTTGCAACCGCCAAGGCGCCAGGACGCCAAGTCCGCCGCGGTCGGCGAGCCATATACCCAATTTGGCGGCAAAGCAGCGGTCCGCAAGAGCTCCTGGCGCCTTGGCGCCTTGGTGGTTGAACCCTTTCTCGATCAGTGCGGAAATCGCGTGGCATAAGGTCGCAATGACTTCCGAGGCTTGGCTCCCCTAAACCTTCGCCCTGACGACTCTATTTCTGACCGCGGTTGGCTCGCGGGCGTCGCCCGTTTAATTTTCGAGGTCGCCGGATGTTTCTGAAAAAATTCGGACTTGCGGCCGGCCTCTGCTCCGCGGCGGCCCTGTCGACGCGCAGCGCCTGGGCCGCGCCGCAGCCGTGGCAGATCGGGTTTCAGCCCGCCGCCTCGCCTGTGATGCAGGACATCGAGGATTTTCACCGCTTCGTCCTCTACATCATTATCGCGATCTGCGCGCTGGTCTTCGGGCTGCTGTTCTGGATCATCATCCGCTACAACCATCGGAGCAATCCGGTCCCCGGCCGGGTCACCCACAACACCCTGCTCGAAGTGCTCTGGACCATCGTTCCGGTGATCATCCTCGTGGTGATCGCGATCCCGTCCTTCAAGCTGCTCTATTATGAAGCGGACGTCCCGCCCGCCGACGTCACCATCAAGCCGATCGGTCATCAGTGGTTCTGGAGCTATCAGTATCCGCAGAGCAATTTTCAGTTCGATTCCCTGGGCCTTTCCGACGCGGACGCTTTGAAGAAGGGCGAACCGCGGTTGCTTGGGGTGGACAATCCGGTGGTGGTGCCGGTCAACAAGGTGGTGCGGATCCTGACCACGGGGGCGGACGTCATCCATTCCTGGGCGGTCCCGGCGTTCGGCGTGAAAATGGACGCCATCCCCGGCCGCCTCAACGAAACCTGGTTCAAGGCGACGGCGCTCGGCACCTATTACGGGCAGTGCTCCGAGCTCTGCGGCGCCCGCCACGCCTATATGCCGATCGAAGTGAAGGTGGTCTCCGAAGGTGCCTACAAGGCATGGCTCGCGGGCGCCAAGAAGAAGTTTGCATCCATCACGGGGCCTGACAGTTCCCGGCTCGCGGTTGCGGGCAGGTAAAGAGGATCACGCCAATGGCTGAAGTTGCGCATGCGGACCATCCGACAGGCTGGCGGCGTTACGTCTATTCGACCAATCACAAGGACATCGGGACGATGTACCTCATCTTCGCCATCGTGGCGGGGACGGTCAGCGCTACCTTCTCGATGTTCATGCGCGCGGAGCTGATGTTCCCGGGCCTGCAGGTCTTCAGCCAGCCTCACACCTACAACGTCTTCGTCACTTCGCACGCGCTCATCATGATCTTCTTCATGATCATGCCGGCGATGATCGGCGGGTTCGGCAACTGGCTGGTGCCGCTGATGATCGGGGCGCCCGACATGGCGTTTCCGCGGATGAACAACATCTCCTTCTGGCTGCTGCCGTTCTCGTTCACATTGCTGATTCTCTCGATGTTCGTCGAAGGCGATTCCGGCGGCATCGGGATGGGCGGCGGTTGGACGATGTACGCGCCGCTTTCCACGACGGGCTCTCCAGGGCCCGCAATGGATTTCGTGATCTTCGCGATCCACATCGCGGGCGCCTCCTCGATCCTCGGCGCCATCAACTTCATCACCACCATCTTCAACATGCGCGCGCCGGGCATGACGCTGCACAAGATGCCGCTGTTCGTCTGGTCGATCCTGGTGACCGCATTTCTGCTGCTGCTCTCGCTGCCGGTGCTCGCGGGCGCGATCACCATGCTGCTCGTCGATCGCCATTTCGGCACCAGCTTCTTCAATGCGGCCGGCGGCGGGGATCCGATCCTCTATCAGCACCTGTTCTGGTTCTTCGGCCATCCCGAAGTGTACATTCTGATCTTGCCGGGCTTCGGCATGATCAGCCATGTGATCTCGACATTTTCGAAGCGGCCGGTGTTCGGCTATCTCGGCATGGCCTACGCGATGGTAGCGATCGGCTTCATCGGCTTCATGGTGTGGGCGCACCACATGTACACGGTGGGCCTCTCGGTCGACACCAAGGCCTATTTCGTCTTCGCCACGATGGTGATTGCCGTGCCAACGGGCATCAAGGTGTTCTCCTGGATCGCGACGATGTGGGGCGGTTCGATCGAGTTCAAGACTCCCATGCTGTGGGCGATGGGCTTCGTTCTGCTGTTCACCATCGGCGGCGTTACCGGCGTCGTGCTCGCCAATGCCGGCGTCGACGTGGTCCTGCAGGACACCTATTACGTGGTGGCGCACTTCCATTACGTGCTGTCGCTCGGTGCCGTGTTCGCCATCTTCGCCGGCTGGTATTTCTGGTTCCCGAAGATCACCGGCTACACCTACAACGAGACGCTCGGCCAGATTCACTTCTGGCTCACCTTCATCGGCGTGAACATCGCCTTCTTCCCGATGCATTTTCTTGGCCTCGCCGGGATGCCGCGGCGCATAGCCGATTATCCAGATGCCTTCGCGGGCTGGAACTTCGTTTCCTCCATCGGCGCTTTTATCGCGGGATTCGGCATGATCGTGTTTTTCATCTGCATGGCCGAGGCGTTCTTCGCGCGACGGCGCGCGGGCGACAATCCCTGGGGCGTGGGCGCGACAACACTTGAATGGCTCCTCCCGTCGCCCCCGCCGTTCCATTCCTATACAGAGTTGCCGCGGATCAAATGACGGCGCTCGCCGCAACCCTCGTCTCCGGCGCCCGCGCGGCCAGCGTGGGAGATTACTTCGCGCTCCTGAAGCCGCGGGTGATGTCGCTCGTGATCTTCACGGCGCTCGCGGGCATGCTTCTCGCGCCCGTCCACCCCGATCCGTTCACGGCCTTCACGGCGCTGCTCTGCATTGCGGTGGGCGCCGGCGCGTCGGGCGCGCTCAACATGGCCTACGATTCCGATATCGATGGCTTGATGACGCGCACCGCGACGCGTCCCATTCCCATGGGTCGCATCGCACGCAGCGACGCGCTCGCCTTCGGCTGGACGCTCGCGTTCGGATCGGTGTCGCTGATGGCGCTGTTCGTCAATCCCCTTGCGGCGGCGCTGCTCGCCTTCTCGATCGGCTTCTACGTGTTCGTCTACACGCTCTGGCTGAAGCGCCGCACCGCGCAGAACATCGTAATCGGCGGTCTCGCGGGCGCGCTGCCGCCGGCGGTCGCCTGGGCCGCGGCGACGAATTCACTGGGCCTCGTTCCGCTTCTCCTCGTACTCATCATCTTCCTGTGGACGCCGCCGCATTTCTGGGCGCTCGCGCTCTATCGGTCGGAGGATTATGCGCGTGCAGGCGTCCCCATGCTGCCCGTCGTCCGCGGCAAGCGCACCACGCGTTGGCAGATCCTTCTTTACACGCTCGTGCTGGTGCCGCTCGGTCTCGTTCCGGCCTTTATCGGACTTGGCGGCCCGCTCTACACCGCAATGGCGCTCGGCTTTGGCGTCTGGTTCATCTGCGACGCGGTTGCGGTATTGCGGGAGCGCGATGATATTCGCGAGCCCGCGGCACACCGGCTGTTTGGTGTTTCCATTCTTTATCTCTTCGTGTTGTTCGCCGGGCTGATTGTCGAGCATGTAATGGGGCTTCCGCCCATGACCGCGCTGTCTTTCGGGAGCTGGGCGTGAGCCGATGGACGATGACGCGCGCGAGGCTCGGGAGCGGCGACGGCGCAGTATTGCCATCGCGCTTGTGCTCGCCGCTCTCGTGGTGCTGTTCTTCGTGATGACAATGGTTCGCCTCAAGGGGCATGTGGCGAACTTTTTCCAGTGACAGAGGCGGATCATGGCTGACGCGCACGCAAAGCATCACGATTATCACCTGGTCGACCCGAGCCCGTGGCCGATCGTGGGCTCGATCGGCGCCTTCACCATGCTCGTCGGCGCCGTGCTGTGGATGAACAGCGGCTACAAGAATTTCGGCGTGCCGCTGAACGGGCAGCCCTGGATTTTCGTCGCCGGGTTTGTGCTCGTGCTCTACACGATGGCCGGCTGGTGGCGCGACGTGGTGCGCGAGTCCGTCGTGCTCGGCAACCATACCCCGGTGGTGAAGCTGCATCTGCGCTATGGCATGTTGCTGTTCATCGCCTCGGAAGTGATGTTCTTCGTGGCCTGGTTCTGGGCCTATTTCAATTCGGCGATCTTCTTCAACGATGTCGGCATCGGCTCCTGGCCGCCTGCGGGCATCATCACCCTGGACCCGTGGCATTTTCCGTTGCTCAACACGCTGATCCTGCTCACTTCGGGCACCACGGTGACCTGGGCCCATCACGCCATCCAGACCGGCGACCGCAAAGGCGCGATTCAGGGCCTGATCCTCACCGTGCTGCTCGGTGCGTCGTTTACCTGCGTGCAGGCTTACGAGTATCTGCCTGCACCGTTCACCTTCGGCTTCAACCATCTGGCGCTGGTGCCGTTCACCGATCCGGCGCACGCGAACCTGACGGCGG
>DASXYZ010000061.1:0-37242 GCA_036502185.1 Rhizomicrobium sp. | reverse complement strand
GACCAAAAACCTATCGGAAATTCACGATGGCCAACGCCGCGGGCTGTGGATAAGTAGCCCGCCTCCGCCTGGCTCCCTTTCGGCCGCTGCGGCGGGCTACTTACCCACAGCTCCTACACCACTCGTCGGGACACGACCTTTGCTTTCCAGGTACTTCGATTATCAACAGATATCATTCCACAAGACGGTCGCTGCGCTTGAGATGCTCCTCAAAGACGTAATGAGGGCCGTCATAGAAAGAGGTTTGTTTAATTGCAGCGAGGACGCTGTCCAGAAAGCAATCGCAGACGGCACCTGGGCACAGTTGGATGAACCGTATGTTTGGGGATTAATCCGACAGCTTGCTTCGGAAGGCCAATCTGTCGATGCGTTCAAAGCGCAGGCGTTGCTCGATCGGAAAGTTCCCAAGCTTGTCCTTCACTACGAGCGAGTGGACGGCTTGGACCGGCACGAGGACTTCGCCCTCCGGCAGAACGCTTGGTCAGCTGCTAAAGAGTCGGCATCGACAGAATTCGGAATCGATTCGTCGCTTTGGTACCTCTGGCATAAGCCAGGCATAACCCTTACTAAGGTTGGATCGCGAGTGCCTGTAGGGACAATGCAAGACGGCGCAAGTTCCAAGGAAAGGGATAAATACGAACAATCAATCCGGATCATGGGGGACGATGGAAGTAGCTCGAATGACATAATGTCAGAACCACAATCGCTCATGAGCATCCTAAGCAACAGCGCTTTGTATGCACTCCGGATCTACGTTCTTCTGCCACCCGACAAGAAAGGGTTAGCGGACGCAATTACCGAGCGCATGCAAGCCATGCTCAAGTCATGACACGGAGGTCGCGATGGGAAGTTCAGGATCAGGGAGATTTACAGATTATCCGGGAAGCGGGAAGGCTAAGGCAGGAAACGAAGGGGGTGGCGGGTCTATCCCGGAGGACCGCTGTCGACAAGCGTTCAGTGCGCAGTTGGAAGATGTCGAACATCATCCCTATTACACCAAGCATGGCGGGCCACCTCCGGTTGGTACCTTGCTAGGGGTGACGGTCGCCAAACGCGTCGTTGCCGTCGCAGATGGGGAGATTGTCGGAAATCTTCCGACAAGGCTGAACTATTTGGCCGCCTGTATCAACGACGGTCACGCCTATGTAGGAAGGGTCACAACGTCTAAGTCGGGCCCCTCGATAATTGTTTCTGGTGATTTTGCTGCCAGCTCGCCATGAAGCATGAGGGAACCATTCCACTAATTGTCGGCGAGGTCTTTGTCGACTTCACCATTCTTGCCTCCGGCGTGGAAAATAAGATGAGGCTAGGGGGAGTGGTGCACGCCGCTCGTGCCTTTTGGGCAACAAACACCCCATACGCGGTTGCCGCTTTTCTGCCAGACTACCTGGAAGATAGCGCCAAGGATTACTTAGCACGCTTTGGCTGCGAGCAATTCTTCAAATTGGGCACAATAACAGGCGCACTCAACGTAATTATTATTTCCGATGTGACGGAGGTTGCCGATCAAGGCTACGAAATTCTGTTACGCGATGCAAAATCGGTTGATCATACTCCAGCTGCCCTAATGGGTGATCTTTCCAGATTTGACTTAGCACTGGTGATACCTGGAACCTATGATGTGGCGGCGGTCTTGCAGCTATTGCCAGAAGAGGTCCAAATAGTATTAGATGCGGCCTATGATGTGGACGCGGTTAATTCGATAGAAGATCTGCCTCGGAAGATCGATACACTGATCATTTCCACCTCTTCCAAACTGTTCAGAAGCGAATTCACGTCCAACTTCGAAACCTTTGCTAAGAGATTTTCCGCTCTATCGCCGCAGGCTGTAATCCTGAAAGAAAATAGGGGCGGCTGTCGCGCTTATCTGTCCGCGTCTGGGCAGACACTTAATGTCCCTGCATACTTAGGCAAGACAGTAAGTTCAGTAGGCGTGGGTGATGCGTTAGACGCCACCTACGTCAGCTTTTTGCGGGTAAATCGTACAGAAGCGGTTTGGCGTGGGGCCCAAGTTGCGTCTTGTTACGCTCAGACAACCGATCCCGACTTGTTTAAGGAATATGTTCGACGCGAGCTTGCTCTCACGATGGAGGAGTTGAGCGCGCTTCCCGGCGCATTCTTGCCATGGGAAGAGCGTCCAAAGCATCACATTTATTTGGCCGCGCCGGATTTTACCACAGTCAAAAGAACGGCGATCGATTGTGCTCTGTCCGCATTGAACTACCACAATTGTTTCGTCCGCCGGCCAGTGAAGGAGAATGGAGAGCTGCCACAAGGTTCAGGCTGGTCCATTCTTAATGCGACGTACCACCAAGACGTGGCTCTACTCGAGAGTTGCGATCTCGTTTTCGCCGTGCCGACCGATAAGGATCCCGGCACGTTGGTTGAAATCGGCATTGCTATTGCGCAAAAAATTCCGGTCGTGGTTTACGATCCGCAAGAGGAGTGCCCAAACACAATGGTAATGGCTGGCGCGTGGACCTATTCCCGATCGTTAGATGAATGCCTAAACGGCGTATTCGACGCCCTGAGTCAGAGACGGGATCGCCAGCCATGAATACCGGAATCTTGCTGGCTTCTGGCGGTTTAGACTCAACGACTCTTGCTTATTGGTTGAAAAAGTGCCGCGTCTCTTTTGTGCCGGTCTTTTTTGACTATGGCCAACATTGCGTGGAAAAAGAGTGGACGACCCTTCAAGGCGTGCTGCCTCCCGGCCTGCCACACCCCAAGAGAGTTGACATCTCAGACGTATTTGCGAACTCGTGCTCGAGGTTAATCAAGGAGGCCGATTTATGGACAGAAACAATCACCGACAATGATCTGTACCTTCCTTACCGAACTCTTCTTTTCTTTTCTGTTGCTGTATCCATCGCCCAATCAATGAACTTGGGTGAGGTGTACAGCGGGTTTATCAACAGCAACCATGCCAAAGAACTCGATTGTTCTGCCGATTTTCTCAACAGTCTGGAAGCTCTGGCGGCACATGTTGGTCCAGTACGCATTCATCTACCATTCCGGGAAAAGTCAAAAACTGACGTAACCCGACTTGCGGTCCAGCTGGGCGTCCCTATCGGCACAACCTTTTCCTGCCAAGTGTTCAGCAACACACCATGCGGAGCGTGCCCGAACTGTGTGGAACGGCTTAACGCAATCGCAAACATGGAAGCCGAGCTATGACTCGAGTTTCCGACGTCCGCACGCTTGCCGCATTGTCGAGCGCGCGCCAACTTGTCGAATATCTGTCAGTGCGATTGGGCGCCTTACCAGCGCTCGAAAACCGTAGCGTGACTTCGCATATTGGTGCAGCGTTAGCGGATTCTATCCTTCAAGCAGGCCTCAAATACGACTCAGTAGTCTCGTGTCGCGTTAGGCGGATAGTGGAATTCTTTCCAGAAGCCGCGACCGTCTCGGGGACTATTGACGTGTTATCGGAACATGGACCCCGATACTTTCTATCTTGGGTCCATCCCCGCAAAATCGTCCGGTTCACCGGACTGCTCTGTCACATCCACGCCGAAGGCGTGGAAAGTTGCGCTGATCTTTACACGTGGCTGGCTGGGGACGAAGCGCGTCAAAGCTTACTTGGCTTAACAGGCATAGGACCTAAGACTGTAGATTACCTAAGCAGTCTTGTGGGTTTGGACTGTATTGCGGTTGATAGACATATGCGCCAGCTGGCGCAGTGGGCAGAAATTGAGCAAACCGATTATTCGGAACTAAAATTAGTTATCTCCTATGCGGCAGATTTGCTGAATATACCGCGACGCCAGTTCGATTGGTGGCTTTGGCGGATGATGTCGCAGAAGAGCAATGAGCGAGGGGAGTTCCCATCGTGGTCAGCACAGCGAGGTTTAGCAAACTAAGCCCCACGATCGACATCGGACAAGCACCAACCTATCAGGTTCGCCGTCCATGATGGCCGCTCCTGGCGCAAAACGGACGTTTTCCGGCGTCTCACTCGAGGGAACTGGGAGAACCCCTCACCAGCGTCCAGCCGACGGCCGGCGATGCAGGCGCTCGTCCACCGCATAGACTCAGCGCCGCGCGCCTGATGGCTTTGGCGTCCGGGTGGACGGGGTTGATCAGAATGTTGCGTTCGAGCCGCGCAGGAACGGAAGGTTCCGTGAGAAGCGCCGGGTGCCTTTGCCCGCGTTCAGCGCGGCTGCTCCAGGCGCGCCAGCACGTCTTCGGTCGTGGCGGTTTCGCCGATCCGCGGAAAAATCTTCTCCACGCTGTGGCGGTGCATGTCGGCATCGCGGTCGGTCATGGCGTCCACCACGGTGACCACATTGTAGCCGTGGTCGAAGGCGTCGCGCGCGGTCGCCTCCACGCCGTGCGCCGTCGCGATTCCCGTCAGGAAAAGCTGCGTGACGCTGCGCCGGCGCAGGATGCGATCCAGCGCCGTTCCATAGAAGGCGCCAATGTTCAACTTGGTGACGCGCTCGTCGCCCGGCTGCGGATCGAGTTCCGGCACCAGATCGGCCCAGTCCGGCGGCGGCGAAAAGTTGAAGCTCGTGTCCGTGCGGCCCGGCGGGCGGCCCGCAACATTGACGAAAACGACCGGCAGTTGGAGCGCGCGGAAAGCGCGCGCCAGCTTTGCCGCGCGGCTGACGATCTCGCCGGCGGGATGGGCGGTCGCCATTCCGACGATTCCCTTCTGAAGATCGATCACCACGAGGGCGGCGATCCTGTCGATTTGCGTCAGTGCCATTGATGGTCCTTTCGAGGCGCGGAATTCCGGCCGACCGGCAAATGATTCCCGCGGAGGCGGAAGTCTGAATGTTAACGCTTCAAGGCACCGGGTGGAAATCGCGCGCGGACAGCTGAAACGGATCGAGCTGCAAACCTGGCCGTTCAACGAGGTGGTCGAAGCCTATGCCGCAAGCCGGAAAGGGCCGCGCCATGAAACATGTTCTGCTTCCGCAGGAAGCATGGAGCGTCACAAGTTCGGGATTCGATACAGTTCCGGTTGGCTGATGAGCCCAGCTGTGCAACGTTTGCTGCATGAAGTGTTTTTGGCCCGCAGCACTCCTGCTCTCGGCCGGTTTGGCCGTTGCGCACGCGGCACATGCACAGTGCGCGTTTGCGCACTCCGCATGCGAAGACAGGACGATTGCGGGCAGTCCGGGCGTGGCAAAATCCGCGCACGATCTGAATGCCGCGATTGCAGAATTCCGTGGCGGTGATCCGGACGGCGCCATTGCTCTTCTGACGCGGGTGTTAAGCTCCGAAGAACTCACCGGCGATGCCGGCGCTCTCGCCCATTACGATCGCGGAATGATCTGACGCCGCAGTCGATTCGCGATCGGCCAAGCGACCTTGCTTTGTACCGTGCACGCGGCCACACGTATCAATCCAATCACGACTACGAACGCGCGATAGCCGACTTCAATTTTGCGCTGGAGCATAGCCCCGACGACGCAATCACTCTTCTCGATCGTGGTGCGGCATACTTCGCCATGCGTCGATTCAGTAAGGCGATTTCAGATTACCGGACTTCCTTGCTTAGGCTAACCGATCCGAGATTATATAATAACCTTGGCAATGTGTACGGAGCGCAGGGCAAGCTCGACGGTGCAATAACCGCATACAACGAGGCATTGCGCATACATCCCGGTTATGCCGAAGCTCTCAGGAACCGTGAAGGGGCTTTGAAGGCCAAATCCACGGGACAGACGATCATCACCGACGCAGAATAGGCGCGCATCAATTTTATGCGCCGATCTGCGACCAGCCAATTGTATTCGGCGGCAGCCCACAATACGTAATCGCTCGCTGCGCTTTTTACCCGAATGGCCCTGCGCTTTCGCAGGAAGCACATTTGGAGTAGGACATTCCGCGCATAAGGTGATCCCAAATGGACGGACCGATTCCATGAAATGCCCCAATTGCAAAACCGAGCTTGCCCCCGCGAAGCAGAGCGGCGTCGATGTCGAACTGTGCCAGACCTGCAAGGGGATGTGGCTGACCCGCCAGGAACTGAACGAGCTTGAGGACGAGGTCTTCGATCTCGGCGACAACGAGAAAGGCAGCCTCGTATACGGGTCCACTGCGGATACGCGCCTGTGCCCCGAATGCGGCAAGCCGATGGGCCGGTTCGACTACCGCTTCTATGATCTCGAGATGGACTTCTGCGGTGAGGGGCACGGCTTCTGGCTCGAGGCGGGCGAAGACAAGCGCGTGCTGGAGCTGATGAAGAAGGAAGAGAGCGATCGCGAACGAAAGGTCCTCGCGGAAGACAAATGGGCGTCCACCGCCCGGCACCTGCGCTCGGGTTCGTTCATGGACAGGCTGAAGGACTTGTTTCGCGGCAGGTGAGCGGCGCCGCCGGTGCGCGGGCCGCGCGCTCAGGGCGCGGCGGGGAAATGTTCGGTATGGGTATCGCCGGTGCGGCCGAAATAAAGGACGCGGCGGCCCGGGAGTGAGACAAGATATCCGGCGCATCCCGCGGCCGCGACTCTCTCGCAGAATTCCCGGTATGTCTGCGTGCCCCCCTGGGACCGGCGCACGGCGGATTCGACGGCCGCGGCATCGAACGGTTCGGCAACCAGTCTGCCCACCCCGGCTGCCGCGGTTTCGATACATGTGCCGTCCGGCAGGTAGTAGGTCTTCGTGGCGCGGCGCAGGTCGCAGAGATAGCCCTCGATGCCGGCTTCCACGAGCGCGCCCAAAACCTGCGGAAAGCTCATCCGGTCTTCGTCGGATGCGCGCGTGCACTCTTCGGCTACGTCTCTGATTTTCGCAGTCATCGCTTGCTCCTTTGCGTGGGCTGGGAGCGCGGGCGACCCGCCCGCATGCTTCGACAGGCTCAGCATGAGGTATTGTTCCCCACCCTGAGCGTGTCGAAGGGGCGGGCGGGACGCCCGCGGTCCCGGGATTGCTACGGCGCGGCGACGTTCAGCCGTTCGCGCAGTTCCTTGCCCGTGCGGAAGAACGGCGCGCGTTTTTCGGTGACCCTGACCGCCTGTCCGGTCCTGGGATTACGTCCGGTGCGCGAGGACCGGAGCTTGACCGAAAATACACCGAAACCCCGTAGCTCCACCCGTTTGCCGGACGCGAGGGCCGTCGTGATCTCCTCCAGCACGGAGGTGACGATCCGTTCGACATCGCGATGAAAGAGATGGGGGTAGCGCTGCGCGAGACGCACCACCAGTTCCGATTTGATCATCCCCTGCCCCCCGCGGGCAATTCCCCGGGGACGACACAACCGATGATCGCCCCGTCCTGGTCAGCGTGTCAGAGCAGTCTTTCAGCGTCAACGGGAAGACGCCGCAGGCGGCGGCGATTGCCGCCGTTGCGGCGTTTTTGTCACTCCTCCTCGGCGTCGGTGTCCTGCCGCTTGCGAAGCGCGGCGCCCAGGATGTCGCCCAGCGAAGCGCCCGAATCCGAAGAACCGTACTGCGCAACGGCTTGCTTCTCCTCGGCCACTTCGCGGGCCTTGATGGAGAGGGAAATCTTTCGCGACGCCTTATCCACCGCAGTCACCAGCGCGTCCACCTTGTCGCCCACCCCGAAGCGGTCCGGCCGCTGGTCGTTGCGGTCGCGCGCCAGATCCGAGCGGCGGATGAATGCCTTCACGCCGTCGGCGAGGCTCACCTCGATTCCGCCATCGTTGACTTCCGTGACCGTGGTGGTGAGGACATCGCCCTTCTTGATTGGACCCGCCTTTTCCATGGGATCGCCGGCGACCTGCTTCACGCCGAGGCTGATGCGCTCCTTCTCGACGTCCACGTCGAGCACCTTCGCCTTGACCGCGTCGCCCTTCTTGTAATCGGCGACCGCCTCCTCGCCCGGCTTGTCCCAGGCGAGGTCGGAGAGATGCACCATGCCGTCGATGTCATCGGTCAGGCCGATGAAGAGACCAAACTCGGTGATGCTCTTCACCTCGCCCTCGACGAGGCTTCCCTGCGGATGCGCTGTCGCAAATTCCGCCCAGGGATTCTCGGTGCATTGCTTGAGGCCGAGGCTGATGCGCCGCTTGTTGGAGTCGACTTCGAGCACCTGCACTTCGACTTCCTGTCCGGGCTGCACGATCTTCGACGGCGCGACGTTCTTCTTGATCCAGCTCATCTCGGAGACGTGTACCAGCCCTTCGACGCCCGGCTCGAGCTCGACGAAGGCGCCATAGTCGGTGACGTTCGTGACTTTGCCGGCAAAGCGTACGCCGGGCGGATATTTCGCGGCCACGCCTTCCCAGGGATCGGTCAGCAGCTGCTTCATGCCGAGGCTGATGCGCTGCGTCTCCTGGTTGATCTTGATGATCTGCACCGTGACCTGCTGGCCGACCGACAGCACTTCGGTGGGATGGCTGACGCGGCGCCACGCGATGTCGGTCACGTGCAGCAACCCATCGACGCCGCCGAGATCCACGAAGGCGCCGTAATCGGTGATGTTCTTGACCGTGCCTTCGACGATCTGCTTCTCCTGCAGGCTCGCTACGAGCGAGGAACGCTCCTCGGCGCGGCGCTCCTCGAGCACCGCACGACGGGAAACCACAATATTTCCACGCCGGCGATCCATTTTCAGGATCTGGAAGAGCTGGGGCTGGTTCATCAGCGGTCCCACGTCGCGCATCGGGCGCACATCCACCTGGCTGCCCGGCAGGAACGCCACCGCGCCGTCGAGATCGACGGTGAAGCCGCCCTTGACGCGGCCGAAGATGACGCCCGTCACGCGTGTCTGCTCGTTGAAGGCTCTTTCGAGCCGGATCCAGCTTTCCTCCCGGCGCGCCTTGTCGCGCGAGAGCACGGCCTCTCCAAGCGCGTTTTCGATCCGCTCCACATAGACTTCCACTTCGCTGCCGGTTTCGATGTTCGGCGGCTGGCCCGGCATCGAGAATTCCTTGAGCGCGACGCGGCCTTCGGTCTTCAGACCGACATCGACGATCGCGAAATCGTTTTCGATGCCGACGACAATGCCGCGCACGACGGCGCCTTCGGCAGGCGCGCGGGTTTCGAAGCTGGCTTCCAGCATCGCGACGAAATCGTCGCGACTCGGAGTGGAAATGGATTCGACGGCTCTGGCCATGGTTCGTCCTTTTCGAATGGGTTGTCAGCTCACCCTTCGTCAGGCTCAGGGTGAGGAATTGGTTTGGCTCAGGGTGAGGGAGCTTGTTCTTCCTCATGCTGAGCTTGTCGAAGCACGCGTTCGCTTGCGCGGCGCGGGAAAGCTGGATGCTCGCGGACCTGCTCGAAGAGGCCGCCGGGTCTCCTTCAACCCCTGTGGCGGACCTTGAGCGCTTCCCCGACGCTGGGTTCGACCCGGGCGAGGGCTGCCGCGAAGGCGGCGTCTATATCCAATCCGGTGGTGTCGAGCAAGATCGCATCGGCAGCGGGCCTCAAAGGAGCGGTTTCGCGCGAGCGGTCCCGGGCGTCGCGGGCGCGGATGTCCGCGAGCACAGCTTCCTCCGTGACCATTCTTCCCGCCGCCTCGAGTTCGAGCCGACGGCGGTGGGCGCGGATCCGGGGTTCCGCATCCACGAACAGCTTTGCCTGGGCATCCGGGCATACGACGGTGCCGATATCGCGACCATCGATCACCGCGCCCGGCGCACCGCCTGGCGGTTTGGCCGCGAACGCGCGCTGATAATCGAGGAGGGCGGTGCGCACGCGTGGGAAAGCCGCCACGATCGAAGCTGCTTCCGCGATGGTGTCTCCACGCAGCTCGGAACGCGTTGCCTCGGTTGGATCGATTGCGCACGCCGCCGCGGCCGCGGCGGGTTCATCGGCCGGATGATGGCCCGCGCGAATGAGGTTGTGCGCCACAAGGCGATAGAGCGATCCCGAATCGAGATGGGCGAAACCGAAATGCCGCGCAAGCCGGGCCGCGAGCGTGCCCTTGCCGGATGCGGCGGTGCCGTCCACGGCGATGACGACGCTGCGGCTCATCGCACCGGCGCGATGTCGGCGCCCAGTCCGCGCATAAGCTGACGGAATTGCGGAAAGCTGGTGCGCACCATGGTGGAGTCGTCCACCGAGATCGGCGCGCGCGCCGCGAGCCCTGCCACGAGAAAGGCCATGGCGAGCCGATGATCCTGCCGCGCGGCGACACGCGCGCCGCCCGGCACGCCATCGACTCCCCGGCCCTCGACCACGAGCCCGTCATCGCGCTGTTCGATACGGACTCCGATCGCCCGAAGTCCTTCGACAATGCCGGCGAGGCGGTCCGTTTCCTTCACACGCAATTCTTCAAGCCCGTGCATGACCGTGCGGCCTTCCGCGAACGCGGCGACGACCGCAAGCATCGGATATTCGTCGATCATGGACGGCGCGCGCTCCGGCGGCACTTCGACTCCGCGCAGCGCACACGCGCGAACGGCGACATCGCCAATCTCCTCGCCACCGCTCTGGCGCATATTTGCGATGTCGATCCGAGCCCCCATTTCCTTCAAGGTCTCGAGGAATCCGGTGCGCCTCGGATTCAGCAGCAGGCCGGGCAAAACAATCTCGGAGCCTGGCACGAGCAGGGCAGCGGCGAGCGGAAAGGCGGCCGAAGATGGATCGGCGGGCACCGCCACCGGCACGGGCCGCAATTCGGCCTCGCCCGCGATTGCAATCGCTTCGCCGCCATCGGCGAGTCTCTCGATGGCAATCTCCGCGCCAAAGGCTCTCAGCATGCGTTCGGTGTGATCGCGGGTGGGCGTGCGCTGGGCGATGCGCGAAAGACCGGGCGCATTCAGTGCAGCCAACAAAAGCGCGGACTTCACCTGCGCGGACGCGACCTCGACCGCGTGTTCGATCGCCAAGGGCCGTGTCGCACCGACGAGAGCCAGCGGCATATATCCGCCGCCCCGCGCAGTGTAGCTCGCGCCAAAGCGGGCGAGCGGATCGAGTACGCGCCGCATCGGCCGCGTGCGAAGCGAGGCATCGCCGGTGAATATCGCTGATACCGGCGTGGTCGCCACAGCACCCATCACGAGCCGGGCACCTGTGCCGGAATTTCCGAAATCGAGCACATCCTGAGGCTCGGCAAATCCGCCCACGCCTACGCCCTGCACAATCCAATCGCCGGCGCCGTCGCGCAGCACCTGGGCGCCCAGCTTGCGCATGGCGGTTGCGGTGCCGAGCACGTCGTCGGCTTCCAGCAGACCGGAAATCCGCGTCTCGCCGACCGCAAGCGCTCCGAGAATGAGTGCGCGGTGCGAAATGGACTTGTCGCCGGGCACTTCGGCCCTACCTTTGAGCGGCCCCGATCTGCGCGCTTCGAGCGGCCGGGGTATCTCAGGCGCTTGCATGCGGACGTCCCTTCGGGCTTTGACAGGCCAGTCCGGCCGTGGCAAACGACCCGACCTTCGGAAACCGGAATACACCACGGGAAGCATGACACTGGTCAAGGCGGATCTCGGAACCAAGCGCGTTTGCCCAAGCTGCAACGCCCGTTTCTACGATCTGCAGAAACGCCCGATTGAATGCCCGAAATGCGCCGTCAGCTTCGAGCCCGAGTCGCTCTACAAGCAGCGACGGCCACGTCCCCCCGAGCCTGAAAAAGCTGTCCAGCGCCCGAGCCCGAACGAAGTCAAGGGGCGCGAAGAGGTGGAGACCGCCGAGGCCGAAGAGGGACTGGCTGACGAAGCGGCGGAGGTCGAACCCGCCGACGAGGAGGAAGAAGAGGCGGTCGGCGTAGAGGAGGAAGAAGAGGAACCGGAAAGCGCCGGCATGTCGGTCGTCGATCCCGCGGCGGGGGGCGCCGAGATGGAGGACATCGAGGAGGCCGAAGCCGCGGAGGAAGACGTCGAAGATCCCGCTTTGCTCGAAGAGGTCGGCGAAGAAGACGAAGATGTGAGCGGCATCATCGATGCCGATCTGGAAAAGGACGAACGCTAGAAGCGGGACACGCATCGGGGCTGTAGCTCAGTTGGGAGAGCGCTTGAATGGCATTCAAGAGGTCAGCGGTTCGATCCCGCTCAGCTCCACCAGCCTTCGCCGCTTCGCGGCTACGGCTCAGCAAGCCGCATTGATGCGAAGCGGCGAAGGCGGGCCGATTGCCAATTTCACCCTCCTCACCATGGCCGGCCTCCGAGCCGGCCACCCAGCGAGCGAGCGTCCGCGAGTGAAATGAGCTATTTCCCACTTGCCAGGCGAAGCAAAGTTATTCGCCGCGCCGATGCGCGGCGGCTGGGTGGCCGGGTCGAGCCCGGCCATGGTGAGAAATGGACCCGCCAATCCCGCATGCGCGGGAGTGACATCGTGAGATGAAGTAATACCCCGCGTGGAGCGCGCGGAGCTTCGCACTCGAAAGGTTTCTCTGTTGCGCGCGTTCGTGGATGCCCGCTCCGTGCCGCCTGCGAGCACGATCGAAACGGATCTTGCGATCATCGGCGGCGGGCCTGCGGGAATTTCTCTGGCGCTGGCGCTTGCAGGCAAGCCGATCCGTCTGCTGATGCTGGAGAGCGGTGGGCTGGGCTTCGATGCAGCAACACAAAAGCTCTACGCGGGAACCGAGACGGGCGTTCACTACATTCCGCTCGACGCGACCCGGCTGCGCTATCTCGGCGGCTGCAGCAATCACTGGGGCGGATGGTGCCGCCCGCTCGATCCGGTGGATTTCGAGGCGCGCGAGTGGTTTCCCCATTCCGGTTGGCCATTTCGGCGCAGCGAGATCGAACCGTATTACGCGCGCGCGCAATCGCTCGTCGAAGCCGGTCCGTTCATCTACGATGATTCTGCGAAATGGACGAAGGCGCTCGGAGCGCCGCTGCGTCTCGGCCCGGGCGGGCTCTACACGACCTGGTTCCAGTTCAGCAAACAGCGCGGCAGCGTGCTGCCGACGCATTTCGGTGAGCGCTACGCGGACGATTTGAAGCGCATCGCGAATCTCGACGTTTTGCTTCACGCCAATGTGACCGGCCTGAAGTTGAGTCCGGACGCAAAGCGCCTCGACCGCCTCGACGTGGCGACGCTGTCAGGCAATCGCTTCGTGGTGAAACCCAGGGTCGCGGTGATCGCCACGGGCGGCATCGAAACCCCGCGCCTTCTGCTGGCCTCGAACGACGTCATGAGCAAAGGCGTCGGCAATGCGCACGATCTCGTCGGACGATTTTTCGCCGATCATCCCATTCCGCCGCAGACCGCGACTCTGGTTGTTTTCGACGGGCGCATCCCGCCCTATTACCAGCTGACGCAAACCGCGAACGGCGCGAATTTCCGCGCGGCGTTCGCGCCCCACGATGAATTCCGGCGCATGCGTGGTGTTCCCGGCGCGCTCATCACCGTCGAAGGCGAAGTGCAGGTCGACAGCACGAGCCAGGCGGCACTTGCCGAGGCCGCGGGCGCGTTCGGCGCGGATGCTTCCCAGATGCGCGCCTTCACGCTCGGCTGCGGAATGGAACTCGCGCCCGATCCCGACCGTCGGCTCACGTTATCCGGCGAGAAGGACGCGCTCGGCACTCCGCGGCTGAAACTCGCAATGCGCATCTCCGACGATGATTTTGCGCACTACAGGAATACGCTGAAGGAACTCGGCCGGCAGCTGCTGGAATCGCGCGCGGGCATGCTGCGCATATTACACACATCGCGCGCGGAATGGCTCGCGGGCCTCGATTGGGGTAATCATCACATGGGCACCACGCGCATGCACAACGATCCCCGTCACGGCGTGGTGGATGCAAATTCCCGGGTACATGGCGTGGGCAATCTTTACATCGCGGGCAGCGCCGTGTTTCCGACCTACGGCGCATCCAATCCCACGCTCAACCTGATCGCGCTGAGCCTTCGGCTTGCCGATCACCTGAAGGGGCAGTTCCGATGAGTTCGGCCGATCACGCGCGATTGGGCCGGCGTTCGTTGCTGAAAGGCGTGTTGGCAGCCGCAGGCGTTCTCGCAGCGGCCGCGGCGTCCTTCGAGGTTCCGCATCTTTTCGCGCGCCGCTACGCGCCCACGCCGTTCGACGATCTTCTTGCGCTGCTGCCCGATCGCGAAAGCGCCGCGCGCCTCGGTGCCGCCGTCATGGCGGACACGCGTTCGAGTTCTGCATCGTTGTCTCAAACCCTGCGCGCCCGCATCGGCGGACATTCGCTTGTCACAGTGCTCGACAGCGATCTCGAGCGGGGCCGACTCGCCGAAGCCCATGGATGGGTGCTTCCCGAGACGCTGGTGGTTCTCTGCGTGCTGGCAGCCCGAAGCAACGGCTGAGCGAATCTGCAAATCGTTCCCGGAGCCGATTGCGCCGGGATTGTGGCGGCGGCTTTACCTTGATCCGGCGGCGGGGATTCCCCACATTTCACGTGCGGCGCCTTTCGAGGGCCGCACGCGTTATTCATACAGGCGGTCGCGCAAGCGGCGCCAAAGCTGCTCCGGGAGTGCTTAAGTGAAGATGATTAGCACCCGGTTCCGGCAGCACCCGAGGCGATGAACTTGGCCGGAAGGAGACGAAAAATGAACAATATCGAGCAGTTTCCCGGTGGCGCCATAGCGGAGCCGTTCGACGCGCGCATTGCTTACATCAAACCGACACCGGCACGGGAGGCGCGAAAGATGGGTATCCTGCCGCCGGGAATTCGCATTCCAGACAACGTGAAACTCTATGTGCTGCACGCCAGTGATGGGCGCGTGCTGGGCTTCACCGATGCCTGGGAAACGGCCTACGGCGCTGCCGTCGAAAACGAGCTGACGCCACTCAGCGTACACTGACGGGCAGGGCCGGCGCAGCGGCACAAATTATCAATCGTGTCAGGGTGGGAGCTGTGGCGTTGCAACGCCGAGCCCGCGGAGGCACGCAATCTGCCGACCCTACGCCCCATCAAATTTGTAAGACGAATTTCTAAGACGAAGCCGCAGAACGCCAGCGGCCTTCCTGCCTCGCCTCGCTACGCCGCCTGCGATGACGACGAACTCGCGCCGCCATTGGTGGGCTCGGTCAGCAGCGAATAGAGCACTTCGGCGTTGCCGGCGGCCCTCAGTTTTTCGCAGGTAGCCTGGTTGCGCAGAAGGCGCGAGATGCGGGCGAGCGCCTTCAGGTGATCGGCGCCGGCGTTTTCCGGAGCAAGCAGCAGAAAAACGAGATCGACAGGTTGGTCGTCCACGGCTTCGTAGGCAACCGGCGCATCGAGCCGCGCAAACAGTCCGGTGATTTTCGCAAGGCCCGCGATGCGGCCGTGGGGAATGGCGATTCCCTGGCCCATGCCGGTGCTTCCGAGACGCTCGCGCTCGATCAGCGTCTCGAAGATGCGCCGTTCGGGGATCTGTGTCAGCCGCTCGGCATGATGCGCGAGCTCCTGCAGGAGTTGCTTCTTGCCCGGCGCCCTGAGCGCCGCAAGAACGGCTTCGGGCGCGAGCAGATCGATGATTTCCATGATAGCCTGCCTGGCTGATCAGGCGCCTGCTTCTTTGGGCAGCTTCGCCTTCTCGTGGTGATTCCTGAGCTTGCGTTTGTGTCTGCGTATCTGCTTCTCCAGCTTGTCGAGCGCGGCCTCGAACGCGTGATGGGCATCGGGGGCTTCGCCCTGTGCCTTCAGCACCACACCCGAGTCGAGATGCGCCGTGCAGTCGGCGCGGAATCCGGGTCCTTCGTGCGAGAACACGATATTCGCTTCGGCTCCGCCGTCGAAATGTTTGGAGAGCGCCGTTTCCACCCGCTGTCGGACATGATCAGGGAGCGCTGAGCCGATTTCGATCTGCTTGCCCGAAACCCGAACCTTCATGAGCCCCACTTGCGCGGTTGTTCCGTCCGGCCCGGATCTCCTGCCCTGTCCCGGCGGAGCCTGCTCGAAAAAAGCGGCGGACCATAGGTCCCGCCCGATACCCTGTCAATCGCCGAAATCACGCGGGAACAGCCCGGTTTTCGCGCGACGCCTGCGTTATCTGCCGCAGCCGTTTGCGCTCAACCGATGACGGGATTCGCATGGCCTCCCGATACTTTGCAACCGTGCGTCGCGCGATGTCGATGCCGTCGCCGGTCAGCAAAGAAACAATCGCATCGTCGGAGAGAATGCGTTCCGGCGTCTCGCTTCCGATAAGATCGCGGATTCGGTCGCGCACCGCTTCCGCCGAATGCGCTTCGTCGCCGTTGGTGGACGGAATGGCCGCGGTGAAGAAATATTTGAGCTCGAACGTGCCGCGCGGCGTCTCCATATACTTGTTCGTGGTGACGCGGCTCACCGTCGACTCGTGCATCGAAATGGCTTCCGCGATCGTACGCAGGTTGAGCGGGCGCAGATGACGGACCCCGTGCGCAAGGAACAGGTCCTGCCGGCGCACGATCTCGCTTGAGACCCTGAGAATGGTGCGCGCGCGCTGCTGCAGACTCTTCACCAGCCAGTTGGCGCTGTTGAGGCATTCGGCCAGCCAGATCTTCGACTCCTTGTCCGGCGTGGCGGCGGCGACACGCGCATGATAGCGCTCGTTCACGAGAAGTTTCGGCAGTGTGTCGGCATTAAGCTCGACAATCCAGCTTCCGTCGGGCGCCTCGCGTACGAAGATATCGGGGATCACGGGCTGCACCGGCTCGCTTCCGAATGCGAGCCCGGGCTTTGGCGTCAGCGCTCGCAACTCGGCGATCATATCGGAGACATCTTCGGCATCGACTCCGCAACGGACGCACAGCCCGCCGAAATCGCGCCGCGCGACGAGATCAAGGTGAGAAAGAAAAGTTCTCATCGCCGGGTCCAGGCGCCCCCTCTCGCAAAGTTGCAACGCCAGGCATTCGGAAAGGTTGCGGGCGCCGACGCCCGTGGGATCGAAGCCCTGAACGGTCTCGAGTACCTTTTCGACTTCGGTCTTTTCCGTGCCGAGCCGTGCCGCAATTTCTGCGACGTCGGCGCGGAGATATCCGGTTTCGTCGATGGCATCGATGAGCGCCGTGCCGATCAGTCTGCGGCTCGCGTCGAGCCCCGCGATTGTCAGTTGCGCGAGAAGGTGTTCCTGCAGCGTCTGCGGTCGTGCGAGCGTGCGCTCGAACGGATTGTCACCGTCCTCGAACGGTGATGCAGCGCGAAGGTTCGTCCAATCCGTGCGCTCCGGCACGGGCGGGGCAGGGGCTGGATCCTCGGCAAATACGTCCTCGCGCTCGGCGTCGAGTTCGTCGGCTCTCGAAAAGTCCTCGCGCGCAAGAGCGGCGTCAAGCGTTTCGCTGCTGCTGGCGGACACCTCGGAAGGCGCATCGGGCTCGCCTGCAGTATCGGCGGATTCATCGCGCTCGAGCAGAGGGTTGCGCTCAAGCTCTTGCTCGACGAATGCGCACAGTTCGAGATTGGAAAGCTGCAGCAGCTTGATCGCCTGCTGCAGTTGCGGCGTCATCACGAGCGCTTGGCCCTGCCGCAGCTCCAGCTTCTGTGTCGGCGCCATGTGCCCCCGCCCCGCCAGGCCCTATAGCGAGAAACGCTCGCCGAGATAGACCCGCCGCACGTCGCGATCGCCCACGATCTCGCCGGGTGTTCCTTCCTTCAGAACCTGGCCTTCGTGGATGATGTAGGCGCGGTCGATCAGATCGAGCGCGTCGCGCACATTGTGATCGGTGATGAGCACCCCGATGCCGCGATCTTTCAGATGGCGCACCAGCGCGCGGATCTCGGTCACGGCGATCGGGTCGATGCCCGCGAGCGGTTCGTCGAGAAGGATGTACGAAGGATGGGTGGCGAGCGCGCGGGCGATCTCGACGCGGCGCCGCTCGCCGCCGGAAAGCGCAATCGCCGGCGTGTCCCGCACATGCCCGATGCCGAACTCGGCCATCAAATCTTCGACAAGAGCTTCGAGGCGCGAGGAATCGGATTCCACCAGCTCCGCGACGGCGCGGATGTTTTCTTCGGCGGTCAGTCCACGGAAGATCGAGGCTTCCTGCGGCAGATAGCCGATGCCCAGGCGCGCGCGGCGGTACATCGGAAGCCGCGTAACATCGTGACCGTCCAGTTCGATCGTACCGTAATCCGCCGGCACCAGCCCGGTGATCATGTAGAAGCAGGTCGTTTTGCCGGCGCCGTTTGGTCCCAGAAGTCCCACGACCTCGCCGCGGCGTAGCGAGAGGCTGACGGAGCGCACCACGGGGCGCCGGCGAAAGCTCTTGCCGATGCGCGTGACGACGAGCCCATGACCGCCTTCGACGAGTCGCACCCGTTCACGGCGTTCGTCCTGCAGGTCCGCTGAGATTGCTGTCATCGAGGAAAAACCCTGCCTTGTCCCCTTTTAAGGAACGGTGAAACTATTTCGGCGCGCCGGGTGCAGGCTTGGTGGCGCGCCCCGAAGGCTGCTGCACGAAGAGCCCCTGCACCCGATTGCCGGGACCGCCCGACGCCGTCAGATGCGATTCGCCGGTCTGCATGTTCACGGTGAGCCGCGCCCCATGCATCACGTCCTTCTCCTTGGTGAGCACGACATGCCCTGTCAGTGTCACCGTGCGGGGAGTGAGATCGTAAACGCCCTCGTCGCCCGTCGCCGTGCCCGATGACGAGACAAACACGACATGACCCGTCGCCTCCAGCCGCGAGGGCTTGCCAGAGACGACATTCACTCTCACCCGGTCGGCGCGGAGTTTGTAGTCCGCCTGCGTGACGATCACGTTTCCGCTGTACGTCCCGATCTTGGTCTGTAAATTTCCGACGAAGTCGTCGGAGCTGACATTGATCGGCGCATTCGATGTATGCCCGCCGAACGGGGACTCCGCACGCGCGGGCGCCTTCGCGACATCGGGCGCCGCCGCGGCAAAAGCGGTAAGTGGCGCCATACCGAAAGCCCCTAAAGCTATCAAACCGACTGTCATGGCCCGCAAATGCGGGCCACCCAGGTGAAACCTGGGCATCGTTGACGGTCTTGCGGGGATCTCTTGTTTGCGCAAGTACCTGAAGTCACCTGGGTGGCCCGCATTTGCGGGCCATGACAAACTTTGTTTTGCAAAATCGAGCGGCCGCATCATGAACGTTTCTCGGCGCGATGGTCGATCGTCATGTGGACATTGCCGTGGAGGAATACGAGGCGGGCGCGACGATCGATCCGGAACCGGTCGGCGCGAAAGGTTCCGAACGGACCCTGGCCCGTGATCGGGTGATCGCCGCTGATGATCGCTTTGTGCATGTCCACGTCGGCCGCGATCGTGTGCAGTTCGTAGCCACTGTCGGAATAAACGGCGATCCCGCCCTTGAGCGCGAGAAGCCGGTGGCGCGCATCGAGAATGCCGGAGGGCGCGAGCGTGTCGATCCAGCTGCCGCCCTTGAGGCTCACATCGGCCTGCACGGTCTTGAGCGTGGCACGCTTGGCGTCGGCGCGGTCCTGGATCGCCTCGTCGGCGGTCACCGTGTAGGGATCGCCCTCATCGTCCATTCCGGTGAGCCGCGGTTTCATCATCGCAAGATCGTCGTTGACGATCCCGAGCCGCTGGAAGCTCATCGCCACGCGCTGGCTTTTCTCCTGTCGCGGTTGCAGCGCATAGACGAGTACCGCCGCCAGAAGCGCCGCCGCCGCGAGCGGCAGGGCGCGTTTCATGATCGAAACGAAGCGCGAATAGCGTTCGGTCTGGCGGACGCTCTCGCGCACCCGCGCGCCCCAGTCGCGCGAGCCGCGAAGGACGGGCGTCCGCCCGAGCGGCTCGGCCAATGCGCGCCCGCTGTCCATCGGCTCGGCGTTCACTGCAGCCCCGCGCGCAGGCAATCGTGCAGATGCAGAATACCGAGCGGCCGCTCCATACGGTCCGCGGGATCGACAACGAACAGCACATTGATCTTGTGCGCATTCATGGCGGCGAGCGCCTGCGCGGCGAGATCGGCGGGGCCGGCGACCTTTGGTGATTTCGTCATCCATTCCGCGATGCACGATTCGGGCGTGATGCGGCCAACCGCGCGCTGAAGATCGCCATCGGTGAAGATGCCGACGAGCTTTCCGTCGCGGTTCACGATCCCGGCGCAGCCGAAGCGCTTCTCGCGCATCGCGAGAAGCACGGCCGAAAGCGGCGCAGTCTCCTCTGCGAGCGGCAATTCCTTGTCTTCATGCATGATGTCGGAGACGCGGATCAACAGCCGGCCGAGCGAACCGCCGGGATGCAGTTCGCGGTACTGATCGGCCGTGAAGCCGCGCCGTTCCATCAGCGCGACCGCGAGCGCATCGCCCAACACCAGCATCAGCGTTGTCGAGGTGGTCGGCGCCAGTCCCATCGGACACGCTTCTTTTGCCGGCGGAAGCAGCAGCGCCACATCGGCCGCGCGCAGCAGCGCAGAATCGGCTCGACCCGCCACCCCGATCAGCGGCACCGCGAAGCGTTTGGCGAAAGTGATGAGATCCTTTAGCTCCGGCGTCTCTCCGGAATTCGACAGAATGAGAAGTGCGTCGGCGCGCGTCACCGCGCCCAGGTCGCCGTGGCTTGCTTCTGCGGGATGAACGAAATGGGCGGGCGTGCCGGTCGAGGCGAGCGTCGCCGCGATCTTGCGGGCGACATGGCCGGATTTCCCCATGCCGCTCACGATCACCCGGCCGGAGGTTTTCGCGAGACAATCGACCGCGCGGCTGAACGCGCCGTCGAGCGAATTGCGGAACTCCTCGAGAGCCTCCGAGGCGCAATCGAACACCCGCTCCGCCGCGGCAAGATCGGCGGCCAGCGCATGAGAATCCTGGCGCGTCACGGCGGTCGCGGCGGCGCGCGGGAGGCTGGAACGCATCAAGGACACCTCTTGACCAACTCGATCGTGATCGGCCGCGAATCGCCCCCGAGGGTGCCGCAAACCGGAACCGGAGCGCCCCAGCAAATTCGCCCGCACGCGAAAATCATGCCGCGTCGGTCCGGATTATGGGCCGATGCGCTGCGGCATTCAAGCACGGGACCGGCGGAGCGGGACCGCCAACCCATTCTCAATGGGCGAACATGTCCATGTCTGCCCAGCCGGCGAGGTCGAGTTCGGCGCGCGCCGGCAGGAACGAGAAGCAGGCCTCGGCGTGGGCCATGCGACCCTCGCGGATGAGCATCGCATCGAGCGCGGTCCTGAGCCGGTGGAGATAGGCGACGTCGTTTGCCGCGTAGGCGAGCTGCTTTTCGCTCAATTGCGGCGCGCCCCAATCCGAACTCTGCTGCTCTTTCGAGAGATCGACGCCCAGCAGCTCGCGCACCAGATCCTTGAGCCCATGCCGGTCGGTGTAGGTGCGCGCGAGCCGAGAGGCGATCTTCGTGCAATAGACGGGCCGCGCCATCACGCCGACATGGCGCTTCAGCGTGACGAGATCGAAGCGCGCGAAGTGAAACAGTTTGAGGACGCCGGGATCTGCAAGCATCCGCATCAGGTTAGGCGCGTGCACGTCGGCCGATGAAAACTGCACCGCGTGGCAGACGTCATCGCCGCCCGACATCTGCACGAGGCAAAGCCGGTCGCGGAAAGGATTGAGGCCGAGGGTCTCCGTGTCGATCGCGACGGCACTGCCGAGATTCAGATCATCGGGCAGGTCGCCCTGGTGCACCCTGACCTTCACGATTTTCGCGCCTCCCGATGCAGGGCCTCGCACGGGGCCGGCAGGAGCCGGCGGATGGTGCCCAGAAGAGGACTCGAACCTCCACGCCTCGCGGCGCTAGTACCTGAAACTAGTGCGTCTACCAATTCCGCCATCTGGGCCCGGGGGCGGGAGGTGTAGGAGCGCCCGACTGCCCTGTCAAACCGGGACTTCCGGTCCGATTCCAGCCATAATGCGCCCGCCGGACAGAGGGAGGGCAACAGATGCTGGTGTCGACGACGGAACAGGTTGCTGGTTTTCGGGTCAAGGAAACGCTGGGCCAGTGCTTCGGGGTGGTGGTACGTTCGCGCGGGCTCGGCGGCAACATCATGGCGGGGTTGCGCTCGCTCGTGGGCGGCGAAATTCTCGAATACACCCAGCTTCTCGAAGAGGCGCGCCGCCACGCGGTCGATCGCATGGTGCGCAATGCCACGGTCATGGGCGCGAACGGCGTCTTGATGATGCGATTCGATTCGGCCGAGATCGGACAGACGATGAGCGAAATCGTGGCCTACGGCACAGCCGTCATCCTCGAACCCGAGGCGCCGGGCGCGAATGCTTCGTAACGTACTTCTTGTCCTCAGTCTCGCGGCGTTGGGCGGGGGCGTCCTGTGCCTGCTCTTCGGCATCCCGTCGCCCGCCTACATGCTGCTGCTGTGGGGCGCGATCCTGTTCGCCGCCGTTGTCTACGAGCGGTTTCGCTACAAGCCGCTCGAACGCGCGTCGCCGGGGGCCGATTGGGAGCGCACGAACGAACGGTTCGTCGACACCGATTCCGGGAAGACGGTGACAGTCTATGTCGAGCCCGCGAGCGGCGAGCGCCGGTATGTGGAGGAATAGGAGAAACAGATGTCGGCGCGGTTGAAAATCGTTGAACTCTTTGGCATCTCGCAACTTCGCCCCGGATGCAGGACATTTCGATGAGCATGCTTGTGACGGTTTTCGGAGGTTCGGGGTTTCTCGGCCGTTACGTGGTGCGTGCGCTGGCGCGGGCAGGACATCGCGTCCGCGTCGGCGTGCGGCGGCCGAACGTCGCCAATTATCTCCTGCCCATGGCGCATGTCGGACAGATCCAGCTTGTCACGACGGACGTTCGCGACAGCGATGCGGTTGCGCGCGCGCTGAATGGCGCGGAGGCCGCTGTCAATCTTGTCGGCATCCTCTACGAATCCGGCAAGCAGCGCTTCGACGCGGTGCACGTGCAAGCCGCGGGAACGATCGCAAGGGTCGCGCGGGCGCGCGGATTGCGCGCTCTGGTCCATGTATCCGCCCTCGGCGCGCGGCCGGATTCGTCCTCGCTCTACGCGCGCAGCAAAGCGGCGGGAGAAGCGGCGGTGCGCGATGGGTTCGCCGCTGCCGCGATTCTCAGGCCGTCGATCCTGTTCGGGCCCGAGGACAATTTCTTCAACCGCTTCGCCGGGCTTGCCCGCCTGTCGCCCGCGCTGCCGCTGATCGGCGGCGGGCGGACGCGGTTCCAGCCTGCCTATGTCTGCGACGTCGCGGAGGCGGTCGTGCGCTGTCTTGAGGAGCCGGCCGGGCAGGGGACGGCGTACGAGCTCGGCGGCCCGCGCATCTACACGTTCCGGCAGCTGCTGGAGATTGTGCTTGCGGAAACCAACCGGCGGCGGCTGCTCGTGCCGATTCCTTTCTCCATCGCCATGATCCAGGCCGCAGCACTCGGATTGCTGCCGAAGCCGCTGCTCACGCGCGACCAGGTACGCCTGCTGGAACAGGACAATGTGGTGTCGCCGGAGGCACACAATTTCGCGGATCTCGGCATCGATCCGGAGTCGCTCGAGACGATCGTTCCGACCTATCTCTGGCGCTTCCGCCGCGAGGGGCAATTCGAGGCGCCGCCGAGCCTGCCGCTCAGCGCGTCGCAATGAAGCCGAACAGCGCGAGCGCCGCGGCGATCCGGTACCAGCCGAACGGCGCCAGCCCGTAGCGGCCGATGAAGGTGATGAAGGTCTTCACCACGCCATAGGCGACGATGAACGACACGACGAACCCGATTGCGATCAGGAGTTCGTCCTGATGCGAGAGGCCCGCGTGTTCCTTGTAGATTTCGAACACCGCGGCGCCGAGCATGGTCGGCACCGCGAGGAAGAAGGTGAACTCAGCGGCCGCCTTGCGCTCCACGCGCAGCAGTTCGCCGCCGAGGATCGTGGCGCCCGAGCGCGACACGCCGGGAAGCAGCGCAAGGCATTGGCACAGCCCGATCTGGAAGCATTTCCACAGCGGAAGATTGTCGCTCTGCGTGTAACGGGGTTTTGGCGCCACGCGCTCGAGAATGAGAATGAGAATGCCGCCCAAAAGCCACGCCGAGGCGATGACGGGCAGGGCGCGCGAGGGGTTCAAGAGCACCGCGTTGATCGTCTTGATAAGCAGGGCGCCCAGCACCGCCGAGGGAATGAAGGCGATGATCACCATTGCCGCGAAGCGCCTGGCCGCCGGATCGCTCGGCAGGCCGACCAGCGCGCCCCAGAATTTGCGCCGGTAGACCGCGACAACGGAAAGGATCGCGCCGAGCTGGATCACCACCGTGAAGGCGTGCCAGCGATGGTCGTCGAGGCCCATCAGCTTTTCAGAGACGAGCAGGTGGCCGGTCGACGAGACCGGTAGAAATTCCGTCAGCCCTTCCACGATCCCGAGGACGATCGCGTTCCAGATGTCGTGCATATGCCCCTTGCGAATTGCTTTTGGCGCAATCGCCTAGCATGGCGGCCGATTCGCGCCTAAGCATTTTCGCCATGGTGCAGCAGACAACGAGCGCGCGTGCACGGAAGGCGCGTGCTGCCGCACGCCGCCCGGTCAGAACCGGACGAAAACGCTGGCTGGTGCGCGCGGCTGGAATTCTCGTTGCACTACTCGTGGCCATGCCGGTGCTGCTGCTTCTTCTATTCCGGTTCGTTCCGGTCCCCGGCACACCCCAGATGCTGGTTTCCTGGGCGAAGGGAGAGAGCGCCGACTACCGTTGGGTCGAACCGCGGCGCATTTCCCCTTATCTCGCCCGCGCCGTCATCGCCTCGGAGGACCAGAAGTTCTGTTTCCATCACGGGTTCGATTGGGGCTCGATCGATCAAGCCGTGCGCGCGCACGAAGAAGGTGCCAGATTGCGCGGCGCGAGCACCATCAGCCAGCAGACGGCGCGAAGCCTGTTTCTGCTGCCGGTGCACAGCTGGATCCGCAAAGGCCTGGAAGCGTGGTTCACCATCCTCGAAGAGGCGCTCTGGCCAAAGCGGCGCATTCTCGCCGTGTATCTGAACCTCGTCGATTGGGGCCATGGCCATTTCGGCGCCGAAGCTGCCGCCCGCGCCTACTTCCATCGCTCCGCCGCGTTGCTGACCGCGAAGGAGGCGGCGCGGCTCGCCGCGGTGCTGCCCGATCCCGACGACTGGCGCGCCGCACGTCCCGGTCCATATGTGGCGCAGCGCACGCTTGTGCTGCTCCGCCGTATGAAGGCGGTCCGCCGCGATGGCCTCGAATCCTGCCTGCGGCGAAGCCTCTAGGAGCGGCCTTGCGGCTTCTCTAAATTGCGGGCATGCGCCGCCTCGTTCAGCTGCTCCTGTCTCCGTCCTCGCGTTTCGCGCGGCTCGTCATCGCCGAAAAACGGCTGACCTGCGATTGCAGCACGCCCGACGATCCCGCCGGGCATCTTCCCGTCTTCACCGAGCTGGACGGCACGCGATGCGTGGGATTGTGGGCGATCATCGATCATCTCGAGGGCGCCTATCCCGAACGGCCGCTCACGCCCGAGGACGACGCGGCGCGCGCGGAATCGCTTCGGCTGCTGGACTGGGCGATGGGACCTTTCCACGAGAGCGTGACGCGCAAGATCGTCTTTGAGCGCGCGTCGCAGCGCTACACAGGCGCGACTGCAAAGCGTGCGCCCGACATGGAGAACGTACGCGCCGGGCGGGAGGCGTTGCGCGGCGCGCTCACGTCCATCGGTAGCAGCGCGGAACAGCACGGCTGCCTTGCCGCGCGCGAATTCAGCCTCGGCGATCTCGCGGTGGCTGCGCATCTTTCCGCGCTAGACTATTTCGGCGAAGTTCCGTGGGCGGATTTTCCGGCCGCGGCCGAATGGTACATGCGCATGAAATCGCGACCCTGCTTTCGTACGCTCCTCGCCGACCGTGTTCCCGGCCAGCCGCCGGTCCCCAGCTATGCGGACCTCGACGCCTGACGAGGATCCGCGCGCCCGCATTCGCGCGCGTGCGCAGGCGCTGGGGTTCGAGGCGGTGCGCTTTGCGCGCGCAGGCATCCCACAGCCCGCGGCGGCGAATCTCGCGCAATTCCTGAACGAAGATCGTCACGGCGAGATGGATTGGCTTGCGCGCAATCCGGAACGACGCGCGGACCCGCAGGTGCTGTGGCCGGAGGCGCGATCCGCGGTCATGCTCGGGATGAACTACGGACCGTCCGCCAGCGCAGGTGTCCCGCCCGCCGGCTGCGGCGCGATTTCGGTGTACGCCCAGGGCGACGATTATCACGAGGTGATCAAGCCGAAGCTCAAGACGCTCGCGCGGTACATCGCGCAGGAATTTGCCGCCGACGTGAAAGTGTTCGTCGATACAGCGCCGGTGATGGAGAAGCCGCTGGCCCAGGAAGCGGGCCTCGGCTGGCAGGGCAAGCACACCAATCTCGTCTCTCGCGAATTCGGCTCGTGGCTGTTTCTGGGTTCGGTGTTCACCACGCTCGACATCGAACCCGACACGCGCGAGGAGGACCATTGCGGCAGCTGCCGGCGCTGTCTCGATGCCTGTCCGACACAGGCGTTCACCGCGCCCTACCGCATCGATGCGCGCCGCTGCATTTCCTATCTCACCATCGAGCACAAGGGGCATATTGCGCGCGAATTCCGGGAGGCGATCGGCAACCGTATCTATGGCTGCGACGATTGTCTGGCGGTCTGCCCGTGGAACAGCTTCGCAGCAAATGCGCGTGAGACAAGGCTGGCCGCGCGCGGGGAACTCGCTCGCCCGTCACTGGCAGACCTCGCGCAGCTCGACGATGCGGGATTCCGCTCGCTGTTCCGCAAATCGCCGGTCAAGCGCATCGGCCGCGAACGTTTCCTCCGCAACGTGCTGATCGCGATCGGCAATTCGGGCGATCCCGCCCTTGCGGAACATCCGCGCCGTCTGCTTGGCGATCCCTCGCCGCTCGTCCGCGCCATGGCCGCGTGGGCGCTTTCGCGGCTTCTCGGCCCGCTCGCTTTCGCCGCTCTGCGCGAAAATTACCTGCGTTCCGAAATCGATGCCGACGTTCGAAACGAATGGGCACGCGGCGCCGCGCAGCAATAATAAATCCCACCACAAAGACACAAAGAGCACGAAGAGTCCTTGCGGCGCCTGGCGCGCCATTTCTTCGTCGTCTTTGTGTCTTTGTGGTAATTTTCATTTCTTCTTCTTCGACGGAGCGGCCACAGAGAATTGCGCGAGACGGGCGCGGGCTGCGGCGCCGGCATCGCTGTCGGGGGCTTCACGCGCGGCCTGCTGCCAGTCGGCGCGGGCGCCTGCCCGGTCGCCCGCTTCGATGCGCATCGTGCCGCGCTCGACCAGCGCCTCGGGATAGGCGGGATAGATTGCCAGCGCATGGGCGATGTCGGCGCGCGCCCGATCCGCTTTTCCCTGCGCATGCAGCGCGCTCGCGCGAAGCACGTAGACGTCGGCGCGCTCGGGATCGGCGGCGATCACTGCCGTCAGATCATCAATGGCTCCGGTCCAGTCTTTCGCGGCGCCACGCGCGCGGGCGCGATCGAAGAGAATGTCTTCGTTTCGCGGTGAGAGCGTGAGGGCGGAGGAGAGTGTGGCTTCGGCTTTCGCTGTGTTGCCGGCGAGCAGCCATGCATTGCCGGCCTGGTCGAAAAGTTCCGCGCGCAGCGGAGTATTCGCTGCGCCCGCATTTGCGGCGGCGCTTTCGAGCGTGCGCGCGGCTTCCGGGAAGCGTTTGAGCGTCGAAAGCGCCAGCGCCTCGCAATGCAACGCTGCGGCGCCGCCGCCGGCGTTCGCCCACGCGGCCGCCTCTTTGGATGCCCGCGCCGGATCGTGCTTGACCAGTTCGAGACAGCGGTCGTACCCGTTCGGGCCAGACAATGCCGTTGCGGCGGCTGCGGCCGTGCCTGCGGAAAGGAACGCGAGCAACGTGGCCGCGGCCGTCGCGCCGATTCGTGTGAGATGATCGCCGCTCTTCGTCTGCAAGGAAATCCGCCAAATCCAATGTCGACGAGCAACAATAAAGCGGACGGCGCGACGGGGCCAGCGGTGCTCCAGCTCGTGCCGCAGCTCAATTCCGGTGGCGCGGAGCGCTCGACCGTCGATTTGGCGGGGGCGCTGGACCGCGCCGGATTTCGCGCGCTTGTCGCCTCGGAAGGCGGACGGCTTGTGCCCGAGCTCGAAGCGCTGGGCGGCGAATGGATCAGGATGCCGCTCGAGGCGAAATCGCCTCTCTCGCTTCTCGCCAACGCGCGGAAAATTGCCGGACTCATCCGCACACGGAATATCTCGCTTCTGCATGCCCGGTCGCGTGCGCCCGCCTGGAGCGCGCTATGGGCCGCGCGGCGGACAGGCATCCCGCTCGTTACCACCTGGCACGGCGCCTATGCAGCCGACCTGGCGCTCAAGCGCTTCTACAATTCGGTGATGTTGCGCGGCGACGCGGTGATCGCCAATTCGCACTGGACCGCCGCGCACATGCGCGCGAACTATCGCCTGACACCAAAGAAGTGCGTTGTCATCCACCGCGGCGTCGATACCGATCGCTTCGATCCCGCGCGCGTGCATCCCGAGCGCGCGGTTGCGCTCCGGCGTTCCTGGGGCATCGCCGCGGAGGGCGTGGCCGTCCTGTTGCCGGGCCGCCTCACGCGGTGGAAGGGACAGCTTGTGCTGATCGATGCGATGGCACGGTTCGCCCGCGATTCCGCGGGCGCGCATTTGCACGCGGTGCTCGCGGGCGACGAGCAGGGCGGCGGTTACCGCGCGGAAATCGAGCGCGCGATCCATGGCCGCGGGATCGAGCACCACGTCTCACTTCTAGAGCACATCGAAGACATGCCTGCGGCCTATGCCGCGGCCGACATCGTCGTGTCGGCATCGACCAAACCCGAAGCGTTCGGTCGCGTGGCGGCCGAAGCGGGCGCCATGGCGCGCGCGGTTGTCGCTACCGACCACGGCGGCGCGCGCGAGACGGTGCTCGCAGGCACCTCGGGCGTGGTGGTGCCGCCGGGCGATGCGGAAGCTCTTGCCGACGCACTGCGATGGTTGCGCGATGCGGGTCCCGAGCATCGCGCGGCCATGGGTGCGGCAGGGCGCGCGCATGTGCTGCAGAACTTCACGCTCGCGCGCATGACGGGTGACACGCTCGTCCTCTACCGCGAAGTGCTCGCCGCGCATTCTGCCGCGCCGGGGTGACTGCCGCGCCGCCGTTCGGTCTGCTAGCGTGCCCTCGGGCGGACCGGAGGAACGAATGGGCTGGAAGAATTTCACCGCGACTCTCGCGGCTGCTCTCATTCTCGCACTTTCCGGGATCGTATCCGCCGCCGCGCAGCAGGATCTCCGCGCCGCTCCATTGGCACCGGTGACCGTCCGCAGCCTGCCGGTGCACAAGCCGCAATCGGCGCCGGTCGCGAAGTTCGATCCGGTCAAGGCGACAAATGCCTATCTCGCGCAATTCTCCGGCGCCGCGCGGGCGCGTTCCGATTCCTATTTCGAGGGCGGCTATGTGCTCATTCTCGTGGATGCGGCTTACGCCATCGCCGTCTCGGCGCTGCTCCTATGGGCCGGCCTTTCGGCAGGCATGCGCAATATCGCGCAAAGGGTGACGCGCTCGCGATTCTGGCAGGTGCCGATCTACGTGGCGATGTTTGTGGTGCTCACGACGGCACTCACTTTTCCTCTCACGCTGTACGAGAGGTTCTTTCGCGAACACGCTTACGGGCTCTCCAACCAGAATTTGGCGCAATGGCTCGGCGATTTCGGCACCGCTTTCGCCGTCGAACTGGTGGCGACGATCATTGCGCTGACGCTCGTTTACGCCGTCATCCGCGCAAGCCAGCGGCTGTGGTGGGCGTGGGCTACGCTCGTCGCGGTCGCGCTTTTCGCGGTCTTTGCGGCGGCGCAGCCCGTGTTTGTCGCGCCGCTGTTCAACCACTATCGCCCCCTGGCCGAAAGCCCGCTCAAGGAACGCATCCTCACGCTCGCGCGGGCGAACGGCATTCCGGCCGACAATGTGTACGAATTCGACGCCTCGCGGCAGAGCAAGCGGATCTCCGCAAACGTCTCGGGCCTCTTCGGCACCACGCGCATCTCGCTCAATGACAATCTGATGAACCGCTCGAGCCCGCGCGAGATCGAAGCCGTGCTGGGCCACGAAATGGGCCATTACGTACTCAGCCACGTAGCGATCGGGCTCACCTGGTTCGGTCTTGTGTTCCTGGTGGCGTTCCTGTTCCTCGATCGCGGGTTCCGCGCGCTGGTCGCCATCTTCGGCGGAAACTGGGACGTGCGCAGCATCGCCGATCCCGCCGGCCTGCCGGTGCTGAGCGCGCTGCTCGCGTTCTTTTTTCTGATCGCCACGCCCGTTACGAACACCATCTCGCGCACGCTCGAATCGCAGGCGGATATTTTCGGGCTCAATGCCGCGCGCCAGCCCGACGGGTTTGCGACCGCAACGCTCAAACTCGGCGAATACCGCAAGCTCGATCCGACACCGCTCGAGGAATTCGTATTCTACGACCACCCGTCCGGTCGCACGCGCATCTGGACCGCCATGCGCTGGAAGGCGGCGCATCTGGGCGATCCGGATATCAAAGCCGGACCGGTATCACCGCAATGAACGGATTCTCCTTGAGCGTCGGCCGGCCGGGCGCGCCGCTTCATGCCGCCGCGCACAGCCATCATCCCTGGCCCGATGTCACGCGCGTCGCGCAGGAACAGGCGTGGGATGATGCGGCGCGGCTCCTCGACCGGAAATGGGAGCATGTGTTCGCGGCAGTCGTTCCGGCCGCGCAGGCGCATATCGCACGCGAGTTGCGCCTGCCCGATCCGAAGAGCATCGCCTTCGGTCCCAACACGCATTCCTTCCTGCTGCGGATACTTTCCTGCCTGCCGCGAACACGGCCGGTTCGCGTGCTCACCACCTCGTCCGAATTTCTCAGCTTTGCGCGCCAGATCGCAAGGTTCGAGGAAGACGGTGCGGCCGTGGTGACGCGCATTTCCTGCGAGCCGTTCGGGACGTTCGAGGCGCGCGTTTGCGAGGCCGCGCAGAAGGGCGGCTATGATCTCATTTACGTCAGCCAGGTGTTCTTCGATTCCGGTTTTGCAATTGGCGATCTTCCGGCGATCGTGAATTCCGTTCTGACCGCCGACACGGTGGTCGCAATCGATGGTTATCATGGTTTCATGGCCGTTCCGACCGATCTCGGCGCGGTCGCGGAGCGCGCGTTCTATCTCGCTGGGGGCTACAAATATGCGATGGCGGGCGAGGGTGTCTGTTTCCTGCACTGTCCGCCGGGCGTGTGCCCGCGCCCGCGCGACACGGGCTGGTACGCGGGCTTTTCGGCGCTCGAGAGCGGCGGGAAAGGCGTGCCCTTCGCAAGCGACGGCAGCCGTTTCTTCGGCGCGACCTTCGATGTCTCGGGGCTCTATCGGTTCAACGCCGTGCAGGATTGGCTGGTGCGCGAAGGCCGCGCCGTCGCGTCCATGCTCGAAGAGGTGCGGGCGCTGGAGCGCCGGTTCCTCGCCGAACTCGACAGGCTTCAGGCGCCCATCGGAACGGGCGATCTGCTTGTCGCCGAGGAAAGCCGCCGCGGCCGCTTCCTGGCATTCCGTACCAGGGGCGCCGCGCAGATCACCGCGCGACTCGCCGCGGCCAACGTCATCGTCGATCACCGCGCCGACCGCCTGCGCATCGGCTTCGGCATCTATCACGCGGCCGACGACGCGCTCAGGCTTGCACGTGCGATTGCGGGGTAGCGTAGGACAAACGACATGCATGCTTCGACAGGCTCAGCATGAGGAGATTAGAAATACCATCGGCGCACATGCAAGCCGCCATTGTCCTCATCCTGAGCCCGTCGAAGGACGCACATTCCCGTCCCTACAACAGTAAACTCGCCGCGACATTGACGGTCAGGGCGAGCAGCACCGTGTTGAAGGCAAACGCGAAGGTGCCGTGCAGCATGGCGAGGCGGCGGATGGACTTGGCCGTGATCGCCACGTCCGAGGTCTGCGAGGTCGCGCCGACTACGAACGCGAAATACAGGAAATCGGCGTAGTCCGGCGTTTCGCCCCCCGGGAAATCCAGGCCGCCGCGATGGCCGTCGGGATGCCCAAGCCCGCGCTTCGGCCAGTAGTAATGATGCGCGTAGTGCAGCGCGAGCACGGTGTGGAGAAACAGCCACGAACCCGCGACCGTCACCACGGAAAGCGCGAGCCGGAACGCCTTCTTGCCTTCCGGCATGTCGCGCAGTCCGACTACCATTCCCGTGATCGCGACGAGGCTTGCCACCACCGCCGCGACGCAGAGCAGCAGCACGACCACGTCCGAAGTGTCGTAATGGGCGGCACGGTAGCGCATGGTGCCGTGCCCGCTCTGCAGCATCACCGTCCAGGTCAGGACAAGAAAGACAAGGACGAGAACGTCCCAGGCGAGGATGCCGCGAAGAAGCACGGGGAATGCGGCGGGGACGAACCACGCCGCGACAAAACCGGCCGCGCAGCCCGCGAGCAGGCCGGGATGCATGCGCGCGGGCCTCAACCAATTGCGCAGGCGCATCGCTTCTCGGGCGAATCAGATCTCCCGCAATCTGGCGCAAATGTCACGAACGCGCCAGCACGCCGGATCCATCAGCGCGCCTTGCGCCAGACAGTCGGCGTGCCGTTTCTGCAACAGTTCGCGGAAGGCCTTGCGCGAATGAAAGGAAACTTGCTTGCTGCAACGCGTTAGAGCGGGGCAAACCGGATGAGTGGGGATTCCAAATGAGGCTGCGAACTGCTGCTTTCGCTACCGTCGCGCTTGCCGCGCTGGCGGGCCCGGCCACGGCTGGCACGGGCCTCTATCTCGGTCTCGGTGTCGGCTGGGATGGCCAGAATGACATGCGGGTCGACCAGTTCTCGCCGCCGCCGGCGACGGGAACCGTTACCAGCAATGACGGCGTCATCGTGGCCGGCACGGTCGGCTTCAAGTTGCCGACTTTTCCGATCCGGCTCGAATTCGAGTCTGGCTACGACTGGCACAAGATCAACCAGTTCACGAGTGGCGACACGACGTTCGGTGCGGGCGGACACGCCAATATCGCCTCCGAATTGATTAACGCGGTCTACGATTTCCCTGTCGCGCCGGGCTTCAACATCTACGGCGGTGCCGGCCTTGGCGCCGGTCATGTCTGGTTTGCGCCTTACATCGCAAGCACCGGCGACCAGATCGCCCATGTCGATCATTGGGGTTTCATGTGGCAGGGAATTGGCGGCGCGTCCTTCGAAGTTGAACCCGATGCAGACATTTTCGTCGACTACCGCTATCGCGATGCCAGCGCGCGCATGACCACCTTCACGCCCGTGTTCGGCCCGGTCGGCTCGCACAGCATCACGGAAAACGTGATCATGGCCGGCGTACGGTTCTATATGTTCCCGCCGGAAGGCGAAATGGCGCCGGAAGGAGGCCCGCCGCCGCCCAACCCATATTACAACCAGCCTCCGCCGCCTCCTCCGCCGCCTGAGTACAACGCTCCGATGAACAACGGCGCTACATCCGGCGGCGCGACGTCCGGAGGCGCCGGCGGGCCTCAGTAACAGCGGATCGCCGCCCACGAATATTCCCGCCGCTGCGCCAATCGCAGCGGCGGTTTTTTGTGTATTTGATTGTCATGACGCTTGTGGACTTCAGGCGCGCATTGAATCGCATTGCGGGGGGCGCCTATAGAGGTTCGGCACACCGGGGATTTCTGCATGCCCGTCTATCGCGCGCCGCTCGCGGATTACCGTTTTCTCCTGCACGAGTTTTTCGAAGTCGAAAAGCAGACCGACCTGCCGCAGTTCGCGGATTTGTCTGCCGACACGATCGACGACGTGCTGACCAGTGCGGGGAAGCTCTGCGAGGAAGTGCTGCAGCCGCTTAACCAGTCCGGCGACGAGGAAGGCTGCCATTACGAAAACGGTGTGGTGCGCACGCCAAAGGGATTCAAGGAAGCCTACAAGGAATTCGTTGGCGCGGGTTGGACGGGGCTCGGCGCGCCCACGGAGTTCGGCGGCTCGAACCTGCCGATGTTTCTCACCATGGCCGTCGGTGAGATGACGCACGCCGCCAACCAGTCCTTCGCCATGTATCCGTGGCTCTCGGCGGCAGCGTGTTCCGCGCTTGTCTCGAACGGCGCGGCCTGGATGAAACAGCACATCGTGCCGCGCATGGTCTCCGGCGAATGGACGGGCACGATGTGCCTCACCGAACCCAATTGCGGCACCGATCTGCGGCTGATGAAGACGCGCGCCGTCGAACAGGACGACGGCACCTATAAGGTAACGGGCACCAAGATCTTTATATCCGCCGGCGAGCATGATCTCGCCGACAACATCGTCCATCTGGTGATCGCAAAAATTCCCGACGAGCACGGCCGGGTCCGCGACGATTTATCGACCGTCAATTTCTTCATGGTCCCCAAATATCTCGTCAAGGAAGACGGCAGCGTCGGTGCACGCAATGGCGTTTTCTGCGGCGGCATCGAACACAAGATGGGCATCCGCGCGAACGCGACCTGCGTGCTCAATTTCGACGATGCGGTCGCCTGGAGGCTGGGCCCGAAACCTGCGGCAGCGGCGCCCGACGCTAAGCGTTCCACGTCCGAAGGCATGAAGGGCATGTTCGCGATGATGAACGCCGCGCGTATCGGCGTGGGCGTACAGGGAATCGCAACCGGCGACGTAGCGGCGCAGAACGCCATTGCTTATGCCCAGGAGCGGCGGGCTGGACGCGCGCTCACCGGCGCGGCCGATCCCGACAAGCCGGCCGATATTCTGATGGTCCATCCCGATATCCGCCGGATGCTGCTGCATTGCCGCGCATTTGTCGAAGGCGCGCGCGCGGTGGCGCTGTGGACCTCGCTCAACATGTCGATCGCGCAGTCCGCGCGGCCCGAACGCGAGACGGCGGCCCTGATCTCCGATCTGATGACGCCGGTCGTCAAGGCATTCTTCACCGACATGGGTTTCGAGTGTGCGAACCTGGCGATGCAGTGCTATGGCGGCCACGGTTATATCCGCGACAACGGCGTCGAGCAGTTCGTGCGCGACGGCCGCATCAGCCAGATCTACGAAGGCGCCAACGGCGTACAGGCGATGGATCTCGTCGGACGCAAGCTCGGCCGCAAGGGCGGCGCGGCCGTGTTTGCGCTGTTCAACACGATCGAAGGTTTTCTCAACGAGAACGAAGGCGACGCAGGGCTTGCGGATCTGGTGAAGCCGGTGCGCCGCGGGCTCGACGCGCTCAAATCGGCAACGCTGTGGTTCGCGCAGAATGCGATCGCCAATCCCAACGATGCCGGCGCGGGCGCCGTCGATTATCTGCGTCTCATGGGCATCGTGGTGACGGGCTGGATGTGGGCGCGCATCGCGAAATTCGCGAACACCAAATTCTCGGCAAATCCGTCCGGCACGGAGTTCTACCGCGACAAGCTCGTCAGCGCGCGCTATTGGATGGAACGCATGCTGCCGGAATGCCCGATGCTGCTCGCGCGCATCGAGGCCGGCAGCGCGACCGTGATGGCGTTCGAGCCGGCGAAGTAGACATCGTGAACACGCAGGTCGCAATGATTTCTTCTGCGACACGAGGGGCTTTGCACAGAAAATCCGATCAAGCGCCGCCCTGCACAAAATCCCATGGGGTGCACAAAAAATCGACATCCCGAGGACGGAACCCGGCTTAAGGGTCAGCAGCAAAGCCGAGTTTGATCCTCCGTCCGGCCAGCCTGGGCGACAACGCGCGAATGCGCCGCTTTTCAACTCGTTGAAACTCGCGCTATCCGCTTGGAATCTGGCGTGAGAACCGGCGTGTCGGATGTCGCCATCAAAAGTGCCGTATTCGCCGAACGGCGGCTAGCATACGGAGAAGGTCCAGCAAGTCTCGAACGACAATCCTGTGCGCTATTGTCGGCCACATCGGCCTGGAAACGTCAATCGGTCAATATTCCACCTTGAGCCGCAGCGACTCCGGTCCGAAATCCGCGCCTGATGTATTTGTCGCCTGTTCCATGGCCTGCGCATAGTTCTTGCCCGCCTGCTGGGGTGGAGAAGAGATGTCGTAGGGAATCGAAAGTTTCGTGGTAGAGAAGGTGATGGAAGGCTGAGTGGGCGTGCAGGTCGCGGAATTGAAGCAGACGCCCATCTGGGGACTGCTGGTGCCGAGATCGACGACATGCCCGATCATATTGCCTTCGACGCTGCTCTGTTGAAGCCCGTCGACAAATGTGACGCGATTGTAGTCGCCGCCTCCCGACAGGGGATGATGATATTCCTCCCAACTTGTGCTCGACGGAGCGATGAAGGTATTGGTGTCACCGGCATAGGACGTCGTCGGGACGCGGTTATAGGCATTCCATATGCCCAGAGTGTTGCCGCCGGAGGGGCCTCCATTTGCCGTATTCGGCCCGAATTGCATTCCGGTCTGGCCATCAGCAGTTGCGTACATGGTGCCGAGATAGGTGCAGGCGTTGGCCGCACAAGACATGGTGCTACTGCTCGAATTGCCGTAGCGGCAGGTGATTGCCTGCTTGTTCGTCCACAAGCCATCAATCAGCTGCAGCACCGCGGCCGAACCCCGCGAAGTCGTGGTGCTCCATGCCGGTCCGGTGCAAAGAGTCACCACGCCGGCGTTGAGGCCGGCATAGAAGTCAAATAATCCGCCGGACGCCTGATAGCCGGCGTCGCTCATGTTGCTGTCAAGCTGCAGCGTCAGACCAACGGCGTCGTTCGTCCCGGTCGTGAACTGGTAAAGCAGCTTCTGCACGCCGTTATAGATCGGGATATGGGAACCGATGTAAGGCGCGTAATACACAGTCGCCTGATTCACCGCATCCGCCGTCATCACCGGTGTGCCGCTCGCCAGCGTCAATCGCCCCTGCGGCGCGGTCGCGGCGATCTGCGGAGAGACAACGGGCATCACGGAATAGCTCGCGTGCCCGTTGCCGAACACCGCTGTCGAGGCCGCGGCCGCGCCGTCCTGCTGAATGACGGCGGAATCCGCAATCGAGCATTTTGGTTCGTCGGACGTGGCGGTAACGGTGGCGCCGGAATCGCCATCGGAGATCTCGACTGCGCGGAAGCCGCCATTGATTGTGATGTTGCCGTTGCTGATGGCGCCTTTCAGCGGCAGCGGCGTGATGGTGAATTGGGTGCCGTTGATGACTTGGTCCACCGTATCGCCAACCGGAATGCTGATTCCCGCGACAGCCATTCCCTGGGCGATTCCGCCGGTGCTGGAAACTGTAATGGTGGTGCTGTTGCTCGCACCGCTGCCCACCATGTTCAGGGTGACGGCTGCGGGCACGCCGATATTCATGAGCACACCGCAATCGGCCCAGGCCTCGACCACGCGCTGGCCATGGCCGGCCTGGGCGCCGTCCGGGGCCAGGAAAAGCGATGCAAACCGGGCGTCGTCGAGTTGGGGCGAAAGGATGTAATCGTGCTGCGCCGATGCGAATCCGTACATCGCCGAGCCCTGCACGTCGGGCTGGAGGGCGTTGAAGGTGTGCGCGTTCTCGAAATGGAGCGCGCCGCCATTGACATGCAGGATATTGGCAACCGTGGCGTTGGCCGCGATCACTTTGCCGAAAAAGCTGTCGTGGCAGCCTCCCGCCGGCCGG
>DASXYZ010000060.1:0-94015 GCA_036502185.1 Rhizomicrobium sp. | reverse complement strand
GCTCATGCTTCGACAGGCTCATGCTTCGACAGGCTCATGCTTCGACAGGCTCATGCTTCGACAGGCTCATGCTTCGACAGGCTCATGCTTCGACAGGCTCAGCATGAGGTATTCTTGCCTTCCTTCAGCCCGTCGAAGTAGGCGGGCGGGCCGTCTGCTCCCAGGAATTTTGCACCGGCCGCCCCGCTCCCGCGCCGCTTCGCGCGAAAGGAAACTGTTCAGCGGCGGCGCGCGTGGTAATCTCGGGCTGAGGGATTGGCGGGGAGCGGATCGTGCGGAACGTGGCGGGCGCGTTGCTGGTGTGTTGCCTGTGGGCTGCCGGTCCCGCCTCCGCTGCGCCTTCCTGGTCGGGTCAGCACGTCAAGCTCCTCAAAACCGACACGACGCTTGCGGCGGACGGCAGCGCGGTTTTGGTCATCCGTGCCGAGAACCAGGCCGACAATGCCGCGGCGGTGATGTCGGTCGGGCAGACCTCCGTCCCCTATGTCACCGGCTATCAGACACTCGACATCGTCGACGCGTATACCCGCAAGCCCGACGGCCGGAAAATTCCCGTCGACGTAGGCGCGATCTACGATCAACTGCCACCGGGCACGCCGGGCATGCCCATGATCACCGACCTGCACGTCAAGACGATCGTGTTTCCCCAGTTCGCCGTGGGCGATACGGCCGTCTACACCGCGCGCGTGACGACGCAGCACCCGATATTTCCGGGTCAGTTCTGGGGCGGCGACGCATTCCCGAAGCAAATGGCCTTCGACGATGTACAGGAAACGCTGACGGCGCCCGCCGATCTCGCATTCCATGTGGAAAATCACGACGTCCGTTTCGAAAAGACGCGGATGGGCAACCAGGCGATCTATCGCTGGAATTACAGCGCGCCCGCATCCGCTGCGGTCGAGCCTCCTTCGGTTACCCCGCTCGCGCATCTACCGCATTATTTCATCTCGAGCTTTCCGGATTACGCCGCGCTCGGGCGGGCCTATGCGGTAGCGGCCGCGCCGGCCAGCGCCGTCACGCCGGCGATCAGGGCGCTTGCGGACAGTGTCGCAAAAGGCGCGCACGATCGCCGCGCTGTCGCGCGCGCGCTCTACGACTGGGTCGGCGGTCATATCCGCTATGTTGCCGTCGAACTCGGCAAAGGCTCGGTGATCCCGGATGCCGCCGATGCCGTGCTCACGAACGGCTATGGCGATTGCAAGGATCACGTCGCGTTGCTGGCGGCGCTGTTGCGGGCGGAAGGCATCGCGAGCGAAGCGGTTCTGCTGAACGCCACAACCGATTATGCACTGAGCGACGTGCCCACTCTTGCGGGACTCGATCATGTCATTACTTATGTCCCCGATCTCGATCTCTATCTCGACAGCACGAGCGGCCTTGCGCCCTTCGGCGTGTTGCCGTTTACCGAATATGGCAAACCGGCGATCTTCGCTTCGGAAACCGCGCCGCGCCTCGGGTCCACTCCCATCCTTGGCGCTGGAGTGGCGAGCGTGGACACGAAGACGGTTTCGCATCTCGACAAAAACGGCGTGCTCTCCGGCACCACGACGGTGACCGCCAAAGGGCCCTATGCCGCCGAACTTCGTTTCCTGGCTCTGAAAATCCAGGGCGTCGGCGGCGAGACTGCCGCCAAACGGCTCCTGGAATTGCTTGGCTACGGGAACAGTGCGAACGGCACGCTGGACGCCGCGCCCGCGCCGGAACTCGCGGATTCGTATTCCATGACCGGAACCTTCACGGCTGGTGGCTGGTCGGATCGACTCGCAGGGACACAAGGCTTTTTCATGCCGGCCGGCTTGCGCGTGCTGGGCACCGCGGGGGAACTCATGGCGCCTTTCGTGGCGAACGGCCAAAGCTCCGAATCCGATATGCCTTGCTACAGCGGCCAATCGACCGAAGACCTGTCGCTCGAAGCGCCGCCGGGCGAACGTTTCGCCAGTCTGCCGAGCGACGTCCATGTGCATTCTGCAAACATCGTCTTCGACGCGCTATGGGCGCTCCATGACCAGACGCTGAACGTTCACCGGAGCTTCACCACCACCGTCGACCGGCCGTTGTGCGGTACGGCGATCCGTACCGCGAACGCCGACGCACTAAAGGCGGTCGCCGACAGCTATACGGTCAAGATATCGTTTCAGCCTGTTGCTGGCGCAAACGGGCAGGCGCGGGACTCCGAACCCGCGTCTTCATTCTTCGCGACCAATCCGCTGCTTGTACGGTAGCGATGCCAGGCGAAACTCGCAGCACCGCAGAATACATTCCGGCCGCGGCAACTCTACTGCACGCCGGCGTTCCAGAGATTCTGTGTCAGGACCAACGCCGCGAATGCCGTCGGGGCGATCTGTGCGACTGTGGAATAATGAGTAACGGCGCTCACGACCCGACGCCATCGGCACTGCTGGCCCGACTGTTCGGGAAGGGTTTGCGGGCGGTGCGCAATTGCTTCCGCTTCCCGGCGCAGCTGCAGCACGACGCGCCCGTCGCGATCATTCTGCAACCGGATCTGCGTGACGATGTAGGCTTGCGCGAGGAAGATCAGCATGGGCAGGGCGAGCGGAAGCCTGGCGCCATAGCTCGCACAAACGAATGCGACGGCAAACACCGCCCATACCGCAAAAGTGAAATTCCATTCGAGATGGCGGCGGCGATCCCATTTCTGCTGCCAGCAATCGGCAAGACGCATCAGCGCGTCGAACGAGCGGTCGTTGTCGAGCCGCACTTCGCGAACCACCCGTGGAGGTCCGCCGCCAGGTCCGCTGACCAGATGCATACCCGAATAAACGCGGCACGGCGCCGCAAGTGCCGCGAGGGGCGCTTCGGGCGTCCTGCCGTCTTGAGCGCGATCAGCGCGCCGGCAGATAGCGCGGGAATTCGCGAGGAAATTCGGGAAAATAACTTGCAATAACCGCAACATCGAACCGCTTCAGGATGGCTTCCTTCGGTTCGCGGTCGAGAAGAAAGCGAAACGCGGCTTCGACGCACTCCTCCGGCGTCGCCGATCCGGCGGCGAGAGCATCGAATTGCGCGCGCGACAGGCTCACTTCGTGGCGCGTCGCATCATTGCCCTCGATAACCCGGACCTCGAACCGGCGAGGGTCGCCGTTGTCGATACTGCGGATTTCGAGCGTAGTCATTCCTCGCCGAACCTTGCTTCGGTCAGCGCCACGATCGCGGCGAGCGCGGCGGCGGCGTCCGGGCCGTCGGCATCGATGGCAATCTCGCTGCCTTCGCTGGCCGCCAGCATCATCAATCCCATGATGGAACGTGCGTCCACCGTCTGCTGATTGTACGAGATCTGGATTCGAGAACGAAAGCGCGCGGCCGCCTCGACGATCTTGGCGGATGCGCGCGCGTGCAAACCTTTCTTGTTGACGATCCGGACGACCGCACGATGTTCTTCCCCCATCCGTGCCGCTATCCGTCGGGCAGGTCGGCGGAGCCCGCGCGCATGTATTTGCGTCCTGCTTCGATCGCCTGGCTCACCGCCTCGCCGAGCGGCAGACGTCCGCGGACATCGACCAGCTTGATCAGGCTTGGCAGGCTGTAGCCTGCCAGAACTTCGACGCGTCCGCGCTCGAGGCAGGTGAGCGCGATATTGCACGGCGTGCCACCGTACATATCCGTCGCGACGACGACTCCTTCGCCGTGATCGAGCGATTTGACTGCGGCCGCGAGTTCGCGCCGGCGGCGCTCCACGTCGTCCTCCGGACCGATGCTGACGGCGCGCAAATTGGGCTGGGGACCGACCATGTGCTCCATGGCGACGATGGTCTCCTGGGCAAGCCTTCCATGTGTGACGATCACGATTCCGATCATGCCCGAGCCCGCATGCGCGAAGTGGCGAGACGATAACGCAGGCGGCGCCCGATGGAAGCCCCTCACCCGCGCGGGACGACAGTGGCGCGTTCGGCCGAGAACATCGCCGCCGCTGCAAGGGTCTTCGCCGGCGCGGACGGTTCGAAAGGCGCCAGCGCGATCTCGGGCGGCCAGACGGTCTCGGGCGCATCAAGCTCCACGGGTGGACGATAACGAGTGGGCTCGGGAAGACGCGCGATGACGGCAGATGAGACGAAACGGACGACGAGGCCGATGCATGCCTCGGCGCGGCAGGGCAGCCGCACGAGGCCCACACCGCGGACCTCCATCAGTCCCCTGATCGAGCCGGGCGCGCGCGCGCGGAGCGCACCTCCGGAGACGAAAAGATCGCAGCGGTCATCGGCCACAAGGATCGCGCCAAGAGCGACGAGCCGCAGTGCAAGGTCCGACTTGCCCGCGCCGCTTTCACCCAGCAGCAGCACGCCGGTGTCGGCTGGCGCGCCGAATGGTTCACCCGCACGCCCAACGATCACACAGCTCCCGTGAATGTTGACGATCAACGTCTCATTCCCCGCGGGGGAGTTCGACGATGAAACGGGCGCCGCTCCGGCCCTCGGTGGGCATCCGGTTCTCCGCCCGGATGCGCCCGCCCAGCCCCTCCACAATCTGGCGCGCAATGGAAAGGCCGAGACCCGAGTTGCGGCCGAAACCGTGATCGTAAGGCCGCTCGGTGTAGAAGCGCTCGAAAATCGTTTCGAGATTTTCGGGCGGGATGCCGGGGCCATCGTCCTGCACCGTCACGCGCACGATGTGATCGCGCTGCACCGCCGTGATCGCGACGACTCCGCCGTCGGGACTGAAGGACACGGCATTGTCGATGAGATTGCGGACGACCTGTCCCAGTCTCTCGTCCTGCCCGAGCACCAGAGCCGGGCGGGGCAGGTCGAGATCGAGGGTCAGTGTTACGCCACGAGGAAGAGGAACGAGCCGGTACACGTCGACGACGATTTCGAGCAGGCGGACGAGATCGACCGGCTTGAGCTGTTCGCGGCTCAGTTCCGCATCGAGCCGCGACGCGTCCGAGATATCGGTGATCAGCCGGTTGATGCGCGCGACGTCGCTCGCAACGATGTCCATCAGGCGGGCGCGCGTTGCCTCGTCCGGAGCGCGCTTCAGCATATCGACCGCGCTCCTGAGAGAGGTCAGCGGGTTCTTCAGCTCGTGTGCGACATCGGCGGCAAATTGCTCGATCGCGTCGAGGCGGGCATAGAGCGCGCCTGTCATGGCCGACAGGCTGCTGGCGAGATCTCCAATCTCGTCGTCGCGCTCGGACATGGCCGGAATTTTTTCCCGCGCCATGCGGCCCCGGCGAACGCGATCCGCAGCGGCGGCGAGCGCCCGCACCGGCTGGGCAATCGTGCTCGACAGGTAGAACGACGAGATCACCATCACCAGAAAGGCGACCAGCGCGATTCCGATCAGGCTCGCGCGTTCCTCGCGCAGGATGTCGTCGATGTCGCCGCCTTCGGTGGTGACCATCAGCACGCCGTAGATGGTGCGAAACCGTTCGATCGGAACGGCGACGGAGAGAACGAGCTTGTTCTGCTGGTCGAAGCGCCGCGCCGAAGCGGGCACACCTTCGAGCGCGCGGCGCACCTCGCCGTAAACACGCCCGTTGCCGCCCGCCTCCACATAGGGTTCCATGGCGGTGAACGGGCGCACGCCGATGATGCCGTCGTAGAGGCGCCGCAGCCACGCTTCCACGCGGTGGCGAAAATCGAGCGGCGGCAAATCCTCGATTTCGACGACGTTGCGCGCAAGCAGATCGCGCGTGTCGATCTCAAGCTGTCCGTTGGTTCCATAGAGCCGCGCGCGCAATTTGGTCGGCGCAATCAGCTGGCGCAGCAGCGGTTCGGCTTCGTCGATCGCAATCGAGCGCGTCCGCTCGCGCGTCGCGTATTCGGCAAGCGTGCCGGCGGTGATGGTAGCAACCTGGCGAATCCCGGCAACGCGTTCATCGACCAGGCCTTGTCGGCCCGACTGCACCAGCAGCATCCCGCCGATGAGGATCACCAGCGCAACCGCATTGAAAAAAATGATTCGCCAGGAGAGGTTCGAGATGCGGCGGCGCGGTGGCCGAACCGCTCCGCGGAAGAAACTCAGCCCCTCGCCGGCGTCATCCTTCGCGATAGCGGTAACCGACTCCGTAGAGGGTTTCGATGGCGTCGAAACTGTCGTCGATGACCTTGAACTTCTTTCGGAGCCGCTTGATGTGGCTGTCGATCGTTCGATCGTCGACATAGACCTGATCGTCATAGGCCGCATCCATCAGGTTATCACGGCTTTTCACGAAGCCGGGGCGCTGGGCGAGCGATTGCAGGATGAGGAATTCGGTGACCGTCAGCCGCACCGGCTTGTCGTCCCAGGTGCAGTCGTGTCGTTGCGGGTCGAGCGTGAGCTTGCCGCGGACCAGCACCTCGCGCTTTTCGGCAGGAGTTGCGGCGTTCTTGCGCGCATCGGCGCGGCGCAGTACCGCCCGGACCCGCTCGAGAAGCAGGCGCTGCGAGAAGGGCTTGCGGATGTAATCGTCGGCGCCCGCGTTCAACCCCATCAATTCGTCGATCTCTTCATCCTTCGAGGTGAGGAAGATCACCGGCAGATCGCCGCCCTGCCGCAGGCGCCGGAGAAGTTCCAGACCATCCATCCGGGGCATCTTGATATCGAGAATGGCAAGATCGGGGGGCGTCGCCTGCAGCGCGCTCAGCGCCGAGGCCCCGTCCGCATAGGTGCGGACGTGATAACCCTCCTGCTCGAGCAGCATGCCGACCGAAGTCAGTATGTTCCTGTCGTCGTCGACGAGCGCGATGGTCGCCATTCCCGTTGTCGGTCCCTCGGCTTTCGTGCGTAGTATAGGCGCGGGGAAAATAAATCGCACGGGCGCCGATGAGCCAGCCGGATTACGAGCCGCGCCGCTTTCGCGGCAACGTGCCGTATTACGCGCGCTATCGCCTGCCGTATCCCGACGCGCTGATCCGGCGAATCCTTGCCGCTGCCGGGCTCGGGCGGGGGGATGCGGTTCTCGACCTGGGCGCGGGGCCCGGGCTCCTCGCAATCCCGCTCGCGCGGGCGCAGATGGCGGTGACTGCGGTGGACCCCGAGCCGGAGATGCTGGCCGTGCTGCACGAGGCCGCGGTCGAGGCCGGACTGGCGATCGATATCCGCCAGGGCAGTTCGTTCGAAATGCCCCAGGGAATCGGGCCGTTCCGCCTCGTCACGATTGGGCGGGCGTTCCACTGGATGGACCGCAGCGCGATCCTGGACAGGCTGGATCGTCTGATCGTTCCGGGCGGTGCGATCGCGCTCGTGCACGACGATCATCCGGCAACCGTCGAGAACGCCTGGCGAAGTGCTTTGCGAGATCTTGCGGACCGGTACGGGCGAGCCGAGATGCCGCATGTCCGCGCGAGCCGGTCCCAGGGATACAGGACGCATGAATCCGTGCTGATGGATTCGCCGTTTTCGCAGCTCGAACGGGTGGGAATTGTCGTCCGTCGTTCGCTGAGCGCCGACGACGTCGTGGGTCTTGCCTACTCGCTCTCGGTTCTGTCTCCGGAAAGGCTCGGCGCCCGCGCCCGCGCCTTCGAAACCGAACTCCGCGCCGAACTGGCGTGCCTCGCTCCCGATGGCCGCTTCACCGAGATCGCGGAGCTATCGGCGCTGATTGCCAAACGGGAGTAGACACAAGAAAGCCTGTCATGGCCCGCGAATGCGGGCCACCCAGGTGAAATCGGAACACTATCGGTCAATTTGCGCTCCATCTTTGAGACGAAGAGCGACGTTGAACTGGGTGGCCCGCATTCGCGGGCCATGACGATGTTTGGGGAGTACTACACGAACTCCACCTTCAATATCTCATACGAACGGGCGCCGCCGGGCGCGGAAACTTCGACCGAATCGCCCTTCGTCTTGCCGATCAGTGCCCGCGCGATCGGCGATGAGATGGAAATGCGGCCGTTCTTCGCATTGGCTTCGAAATCGCCGACGATCTGGTATTTCTTTTTGGCGCGCGTGTCCTCGTCGACGAGTGTCACCGTCGCGCCGAAGGTGACAGAGCTTCCCGACAGCTTTGAAATGTCGATCACGTCCGCACGGCCGAGCTTGTCCTCGAGCTCGACGACGCGCCCTTCGATGAATCCCTGGCGCTCCTTGGCCGCGTGGTACTCCGCGTTCTCGGACAGATCGCCGTGCGCGCGCGCCTCTTCGATCAGCCGGGTCGTTGCAGGACGCTCCACGCTCTTCAGATGATTGATCTCGTCCTCGAGGGCTTTGTAACCCTCGGCCGTCATCGGTATCCGTTCCATGACCATCGGGTCCCCGGTAATCGCAAAAGAACTCCATTCGGCCTGCCCAACGAGCAGGGCCGATCCGGAGTTCCAGGTTCTGTCTTAAATGCCTCTCTGCTCCCGACGATCCATTGCCGGTCGATCGGGCGCGTTCAAGGTAGGACCGGACCGGGGGGACTTCAAGAGACGGGGCCGGAGCGGCCCGCGCTCAGGCGTAGCTCTGGAGGGGACGGACCTCGAGCCCGCCCTCGCGGAGGGCAGCGATGGCTTCGACCGCGGCGGCCGCACCCGCCATCGTGGTGTAATAGGGCACCTTCATCTGCAGCGCCGTCCGGCGGATGGAGAGCGAGTCCGTCAGCGACTGGCGCCCTTCGGTGGTGTTGAAAACGAGCTGGACCTCGCCGTTCTTCAGCGCGTCCACGATATGCGGCCGCCCCTCCAGCACCTTGTTGACGAGACGAACCTCGAGACCTGCCGCCTGCAGGAATTTCGCCGTGCCGCGCGTGGCGATCACGTCGAAGCCCATGGCGATCAGCTGGCGCGCCGGTTCCATGGCAAAGGGCTTGTCCGATTCCTTGACCGAAATGAAGGCGGTGCCGCCGAAAGGCAGCTTTGCGCCGGCGCCGATCTGGCTCTTGGCGAAAGCGCGCCCGAAACTCGTATCGAGCCCCATCACTTCGCCGGTGGACCGCATCTCGGGACCGAGAACCGTGTCCACGCCGGGAAACCGGTTGAACGGCATCACCGCTTCCTTGACCGCGACGTGCGTGGATTTCGTTTTCGCCAGATCGAACGTCGCGAGCCTTTCTCCCGCCATTACCCGGGCGGCGATGGCGGCGACCGGAATACCGATGGCCTTGGCGACGAACGGCACGGTCCGGCTCGCCCGCGGATTGACTTCCAGGACAAAGATTTCCTCGCCCTGAACCGCATACTGAACGTTCATGAGACCGCGCACGTCGAGTGCACGCGCAAGCGCTATGGTCTGGCGTTCGATTTCGGCAATCGTTTCGCGCGCGAGCGAGTGGGGCGGAATCGCACAGGCGGAATCGCCGGAATGCACGCCCGCTTCCTCGATGTGCTCCATGATCCCGGCAACGAACACCTCGCCCGTGCTGTCGGCGATCGCATCGACGTCGATTTCGATCGCATGCTGCAGGAAGCCGTCGATCAGCACCGGATTGTCGCCGGAGATGCGGAACAGTTCGCCCGAATGCAACGCCGCGGCGAGTTGCGCGTCGTCGGACACGACGGTCATGCCGCGGCCGCCGAGCACGTAGGACGGGCGAAGGATGACGGGATAGCCGATCTCGCGGGCCGCCGCGGTCGCCTGTTCCGCCGTCATCGCCGTTGCATTGCGCGGCTGGCGAAGCCCGAGCTGTTGCAGCAGCAGCTGAAATCGTTGCCGGTCTTCGGCGAGATCGATGGCATCGGCGCTGGTGCCGAGAATGGGAACGCCTTCGGCGACGAGCATGCGCGCGAGCTTGAGCGGCGTCTGTCCGCCGAACTGCACGATTACGCCGGCGAGGCTGCCCCGCGTCTGCTCGACGCGCACGATCTCCAGCACGTCCTCCGCGGTCAACGGCTCGAAATACAGGCGGTCGGAGGTGTCGTAATCCGTCGACACCGTTTCCGGATTGCAGTTGACCATGATGGTCTCGAAGCCGCGGCCCGACAGCGCATAGGCCGCGTGGCAGCAGCAGTAATCGAATTCGATGCCCTGGCCGATGCGGTTGGGGCCGCCGCCGAGGATGACGATCTTGCGTGCGTCCGAAGGATTGCTTTCGCAGATCGCGGCCGCGCCGACCGGCCGCTCGCAGGTGCTGTACATGTACGGTGTGAGCGCCGGGAATTCGGCGGCGCAGCTGTCGATGCGCTTGAACACCGGATGCACGCCTGCCGCGACACGCGCGCGGCGGACAAGCGCCTCCGTGGTGCCGCACAGGATTGCGAGCCGCGCGTCCGAAAAGCCCATCGCCTTCGTCTCGCGCCAGCTCTCGGCATCCTGCGGCAGGCCCTGGCGGCGCAGCCGCGCTTCGGCAGCGAGAATCGCTTCGAGTTCTTCGAGGAACCAGGGATCGTAGCGCGTGATCGCTGCCACTTCCGTCACCGGAAAGCCCGCGCGCATCGCCTGCGCTGCAACCCGCAGGCGGTCCGGACTGGTGCGCGCAAGCGCGGCGCGGATGGCATTCGGATCTTCCGGCAGATCGATTTCGTCGAGGCCCGCGAGCCCGGTTTCGAGCGAGCGCAGCGCCTTCTGCAGCGATTCCGCGAAGGTGCGCCCGATCGCCATCGCTTCGCCCACCGATTTCATCGAGGTGGTCAGCGTCGTCTCCGCGCCCGGAAATTTCTCGAACGTAAAGCGCGGGATCTTCGTCACGATGTAATCGATGGCGGGCTCGAAAGAGGCAGGCGTGGCTTTGGTGATATCGTTCTGCAGTTCGTCGAGCGTGTAGCCGACCGCGAGCTTCGCGGCGATCTTGGCGATGGGAAATCCGGTCGCCTTGGAGGCGAGCGCCGACGAGCGCGACACGCGCGGGTTCATTTCGATCACGACCATGCGCCCATCGTCGGGATCGACCGCGAACTGGACATTGGAGCCGCCGGTTTCCACGCCGATCTCGCGCAGCACCGCAATCGCGGCGCTGCGCATGCGCTGGTATTCCTTGTCGGTGAGCGTGAGCGCCGGTGCGACCGTGATCGAATCCCCGGTATGCACGCCCATCGGGTCCACATTCTCGATGGAGCAGACGATGATGGCGTTGTCTGCGCGGTCGCGAACCACTTCCATCTCGAATTCCTTCCAGCCGAGAACGGCTTCCTCGATCAGCACCTCGTTGGTGGGCGAGGCGTCGAGCCCCTGTTCCACGATGTCGAAGAATTCCTCGCGGTTGTAGGCGATGCCGCCGCCCGTTCCACCGAGCGTGAAGGAGGGCCGGATCACCGCCGGCAGCCCGACCTGTTCGAGCGCCTGCAGCGCGTGCGCGAAGGCTTCCGGCGACAGCTCCATGATGGGATTGTTCTGGCCGTCGTAGAGGAAATTGCCGCGCGCGTCCTTCTTGTGGCGCAGATATCCCTTGAGCGTCTCGCCGCGCGGCACGTCGAGCCCGATCTTCATCATCGCGCGGCGGAACAGTTCGCGATCCTCCGCCTTGTCGATCGCTTCGGCGCTCGCGCCGATCAGTTCGATACCGTATTTTTCGAGCACGCCGCGCTTGCGCAGGCTGAGCGCGGTGTTGAGCGCCGTCTGCCCGCCCATCGTCGGCAGCAGCGCGAACACGCGGCCTTCGGGCACGTTCTCGCGTTCGCGCACGATGATCTTCTCGACGAAATCGGGCGTGATCGGCTCGATGTACGTCGCGTCCGCGAGCTGCGGATCGGTCATGATGGTGGCCGGGTTGGAATTGACGAGCACGACGCGGTAGCCCTCGGCGCGCAACGCCTTGCAGGCCTGCGCGCCCGAATAATCGAACTCGCACGCCTGTCCGATCACGATCGGCCCCGCGCCGATGATCAGGATGGTATGGATGTCGTGCCGTCTGGGCATGCGCTCTTATCACCATCGTACGGTTTTCCTCCCCCATCGTGGGGGAGGTGGTTTGCGAAGCGAAGCGGAGCAAACCGGAGGGGGGAGTCCGCGCGCGGACTGCGCGCGCCACGTCCCCCTCCGCCTCGCTACCGCTCGGCACCTCTCCCACGTTGGGGGAGGAAAACATAAGGGCGCCGCTTACACGATTTTCTCATCCTGCGGCATCGGCGAGAAAAATCTGTGCTCACGTCAGCCCGATGAGGGATGCCTATCGCATATCGTGTCCGCGGTCCGCAAAACCGGATCGCCGCCGGCCTGGGTGCAAGCCTCCATCCTCCTCATCCTGAGCCTGTCGAAGGACGCGCGGCGCCTGTGCAGGTCTTTGCCCGTTTCATCGGATTGGGGAAACAACAACCGTGCTTCGACAGGCTCAGCATGAGGAGAATTTTACTGCCGTCGGCCTAGGTGCAAACCTCCATCTTCCTCATCCTGAGCCTGTCGAAGGACGCACAGCGCCTGTGCAGGTTTTTGCTCGTTCTTGTGCGATAGCACTGAGGCGAAGGAAATTGCCCTTGCCGACCGTGCTGCCGGCCGGTTGCTCGTGTTGACAATTGTCAACGGAAAGGTATTTAGCACGAGACTCGCGCGATGGCGAGGTCATGACACCCGAACGTGGTCGACGCCAAAAAATCCGCAGAACCATGCCAACGCGATCATTCGCTTTGTGAATCGTTGTCCGCATCCAGAGCAGAACAATGAAGACGCATGAATTCACGATCATCGCTTCAGGGCTCGATCCCGAAGCGGACGATTTCGAGGACAGGTTTTTCGAGGCTGGTTGCGGTGACGCAACCATCGCATTCCAGAAGGGTGTGATCGTTCTCGAATTTGCGCGTGAAGCGCCGAACTTCCTGAAGGCCGTCACTTCGGCCATCGACGACGTGCAGCGGGCCGGCGCCACCGTCGAACGGGTCGAGCCGGACCATCTCGTCAGCCTCTCGGAAATTGCAAGGCGCGCCGGGCTGACCCGCTCGGCCATCTCTCTTTACGCCAAAGGAGCGCGCGCCGAAGGGTTTCCGGCGCCGGTCGCGCGGGTCATGACAGAAAATCCTCTGTGGGACTGGTACGAAGTCGCGCGTTGGATGCGCAGCCATGAACGGCGGGTCGGTTTGCATGAGGTATTGCAGGCGCGAATCGTGCGCCAGATGAATTTGCTCGTGGTGGAGCAGAGGATGTCGACCGGCCGCGTGGGGAAGGTGCTGCGCGGCTGACGGCGCTCTATCCGAGAAGAGTAGCGCCAGTTTGCAGGGGTGGAACAAAAAACTACTTCCGCCACACACGGCGAACCACGGTTGCTGGTCGTGAGGGAACGCAGTGGGCCGGCAATAGTGACTGGAGTGTTGGCGGTCTGCGTCTATTGCCCCGCTACCCGGCGACGGTCTCCAAGTCGGCCGGCGCCGTGTAGCGAAAAGATGGGCCACCGCTGGCGCATTGGGCGCGCGCAAGCCCAGCCGGGATTTGACAGTGCCGTTCCACGCGCTCACGCACCATCAGCTCGCGAGCGTACCGTCACGACCGGAATTCGTGTGGCACGCGCTGCGATTTATCCCCGGCGGGCGTTCTGAAAAATTGGACATGCGGTGCATTCGGGCCTAAATAGAGCCCTCGGGCTGGCCAGGATGGACAATGGACAGCCCCGCCGTTCGCGCCGAACGATACCGCAGCAAGGCCGAAGAGGTTCGGGCGAGTGCGGAATCCATGACGAACTGGACATGCAGGCGGATGCTCATGACGGTGGCCCAGGACTATCTCGTCATGGCCGTCATGTGTGACCGGGAGGTTGCGAAGGGCGAGAGGCGCGTCTGATTTGCCGCAAACCGAACTGTGACAGCGAGTTTCGGCGCGCTCGCCTCGCCTCGCGCATGAGCGCGCCGTCGCGGCGTTTCATCTGAAATGGGCAACCGCTCGCGCCGGCCGGCCCCTCCACCGCATTCCTTTGGCTTTGCAGCGTCGCATGGCCCGGGATGCACTGCGGACCGTCGCGGTGGGCGTCGACTCCGGGCCGGCGCAGGTTCGGTCGGGAACCAGAAATCGAAATCTCCGTTTTTCGGGAAGGAGCGATTTGCCGGGTTGTGTCATGCAAGACAATCTGCTTCGCGCGCAGCATTATCTCGATCTTGCTGCTCAGATGAACAGGACCGCCGAATTGGAGCCGGACCCGGTTCGGCAACAGCAACTGAAGGGACTTGCCGTGCAATATGAGCGCCTGGCGGGGAGACTCGTGGTCCAGCATTCCGACGCGCAAACGGCAGCCTGATTTGTTGCCGCAGTGCGCTCCCCCGGAGGAGCATCGCCGGGCGTAGTACCCGGAATCAGAGTTGAGTGATGCGAGCCGCCGCTCCCATGGTTCGACAAGCTCAGGGCAAGAAAACGGCCTCATCCTGAGCCCGTCCGAAGGATGCGACCCGAGTCACCGAACGCTGATGGTGGGTACCAGAGAGCGTGTTCCGTTCGTATTGAACCGCTCTGACACCAGGTGATTCAATCCGATGGGAATCCGCTCTAGAGCGGTTTTGGATTGAACTGAGTCATCCGGTTTCCCCCAAATGTCATTCCCGCGAAAGCGGCAACCCAGGACGCAATTCTCTCCGGATAAGCCTGCGCTCTGGCTTCCCGCTTTCGCGGGAATGACAGGCTGTGGGTAGTCCCAGTCCGAATCCGCTCTACGGCGCGCATGCTCGCGCCAGAGCTTTGCCTGCTTCGCTCCATCCCGCCGGCCATTTCTCTCACAGGCCAGCACGTCGTGGCCGGGGCAGAGCAGGATAGGGAACGGCTATTGGACGGTTTCCGGGTCCGGAGCATCCCAACCGGCCGCGCGGAGTTCGTCGTAAATCTCGCGAGCTTCCTCTGGAAGTTGGTTTGCGCAGAAGCGCCGGGACAATCTGCTCGCAACAGAATGCCGGATCCGAGGGATTGGCGAATCGGGTATCAGAAGTCCCAGGGCGAGACGAGATCGAGACCAGTCGTCGCGAAGTCCGAAACATTCCGTGTCGCAAGGCGCCCGTGGTTGACGCGCGCGATTGCGGCGATCATGCCGTCCGGCGCCGTCATCGGCCGTCCCTGTCGCAGGGCCGTGCTCATGATGTCCCCACAGGCAAGAGCGGCGGCTTCCGTAAATGCGAAAATCCGGTCCGCGAAGCGGTGTCTCCAGGCCGCAAGTCCCTGCTCCAGACGCGACGACCTCTCGTCGGAGCGGCTTTTTTCGATCCCGAAGGCGAGTTCGGCAATCGTAACAGCGGGCAGGGCCAGTTCCGCGTCGTAGCGCCGGAGCCAGGCAGTTACAGACGGATCGGGTATCTTGCGCAGCGACTTCGAAACGACCTTGGCATCGAGAAAGATCAAAGCTCCGGTCCCGCCTCGGGGACCCGGCTTTCACGGATGACCTGTTCGAGGTCGATATCGCTGCCGCACTCCTCCGAGAGCCGTGCATAGAACGCAGCGGCGGGTTCCCGCCCCGCCTCGCGGGTTTCGTACGCTTCGAGCGCGCGCTTGACGACGTCGGCGATCGAGCGGCGTTCGCACCGCGCGAGCCTCCGCGCCAGCTCGCAAGCCCTGGCGCTGCGCACGGAGAGTTGGGGCTCGGCCATGCGCTTCAATGTCGGAACGCTGGCGACAGATGGCATGATGGCGACTAACCGATACAGTTGACATAAAAACTGTATTGGTTTAATGCTGCCCCTCGCACATGAGAGGCAAGACGATGACAGAGCCTGCCGACTACAAGGTTGGCCCCGGCCACCCGCCGCTGCACAGCCGGTTTCAGAAGGGCCGATCGGGCAACCCGGGAGGGAAACCCAGCCCGTCGTCGCAGCTGAAAGCGCGATTCCAGCTGGCAATCCGCGAGGCGCTGGAAAAAAAGAGCGCGCATGAGCTCACGGCTTCGCGCCCCTCCAGCATTCTTGGCGCGATCGCCAGGCAGCTGGTGCTCGATGCGAACATTGGCCGCCCCTCCTCGCAGCGGCTGCTGCTCACGCTGCTCGAGACCGACATTCGCGAATCGGAGGGCTTTCTGCCGCCGTTCGGCGCGGACGATCCCGACATGGGGAGCGAATTCGAAGCTGGCGATGCGGCAGGCGGGGAAGGCGCGGGGCAGCCGCACCAAACCCAGCCGTTCTCCCTCAGTCAGGGAGAATCTGAGGGAGCCGGCGTAAAACGTGCGCGGCAGTTTCTGGAAAAGGAAGTCGAGCGGCGGCAGTACGAGAGCGCCCGGGAACGTCTGCGGCAGAAGATCGATATTGCGAATGAAGAGGGCTCGACACCGGGAGGCGCAGCTCTGGCCGCAAAGGGCTAGTACCCACTATCAGCGTTCGGTAACTCGGGTCGCATCCTTCGACAGGCTCAGGATGAGGCCGTTTTCTTGCCCTCATGGTGAGCTTGTCGAACCATGGGGGCGGCGGCTCGTATCACTCAACTCTGATTCCAGGTACTAGCGTTGGCACGCCCCGCTACATTTTCCTCCCCCATCGTGGGCCCACCTGCGCTAAAGCTCCGGTGGGTCTAAATCGGCTTGTCCGCCGAAGCCTTGGCGTAGGCGGAGGAGGTGCCGAGCGCAGCGAGGCGGAGGGGGACGTGGCGCGCGCAGTCCGCGCGCGGACTCCCCCCTCCGGTTTGCCTCGCTTCGCTCCGCAAACCCGCCTCCCTCCGCCTACGCTGCTCCGCAGCTTCGGCGGACTTGCATCTCGACCCGCCGAAGCCTTGGCGAAGGCGGGCCACGTTGGGGGAGGAAAGTGTCTCAGCTTCGCCAGCGGAGCGTCGTCTCGGGAACCGGGTTTGCGAACGCGTCGCCGCTGTCGAGCGATTCGCTCCAGGCTTTCTTGAGTCGCTGATACCAGAGCGCAGGCGTGTCTGCGTCGGGGATGAACATCAGTCGGGGTCGATACTTCAAACCCTCGCGCTGCAGTTCCACCATGGCGCGGTCCTGGCCCAGGAAGGCGCGCGCGAACGGCCGGAACAACGGCTTCGCCAGATCGAGCCAGGCGCGATTCCAGTAGAACGTCTGCGTCACGTCCGTGGTGTCGGTGTCCACCGGCGTGCAGGTGGTGAGGCCCACGACCTCGTTCCTGCCGGCGCGGATGTGCTCGAAGCGGATGCCAGGAAGTTCGAAACGGATCTCGGTCGTGACCTCGCCGCCGAGGAGGCGATAGGCGAAGGAGTTGGAGGAGGGCCGGTGCGCGGTCATCACAAAGCCGCGCGGCGAGGGCGCAAAGCGCTTGGCTTTCTCGTGGATCGAGCCGCGCGTGCGCCAATACCAGGCCTGATGCACGAACGGCCCGTGCGCGGGGTCCATCAGACCGACCACCGCATTGTCCATCGCGCAACGGAAGCGCTGGGTTTCGACGAGGCGTGGCCTGGAGTCGCCGGGCAGCGGCACTTTGGGCGGCGCAATGTCCGGCACAGCGCTCTCATGTCCGGGCGCCGCCATGAACACCCAAATCTGTCCGTCCTGTTCGCGCAGCGGATAGCTGCGCACGCGGATGCGCGAGGCATCGAAATCCTGCCCCTCGACCAACGATGGAACAAATTTGCACCCGCCATCGGCCGCAAAGCGCCAGCCGTGATAGCTGCACTCGACCGTGTTCTCTTCAAGGATGCGTCCGGCCGAGAGCGGCACCGCGCGATGGGGGCAGATGTCGCGAAGCGCGAAGGCGCGCCCGTCGTGCATACGGCCGAGCACGACCGGTTCGCCGAGCAGGATGCGCCGGCACAGCGCGCCCTTGCGAACGTCTTTGGAGCCCGCGGCCCGGTACCACAATTGGCGCAGGAAAGCGGGCGCGCCGTCCGCGCCCGCCCCGTCGGGAGAACTCATTTGCCCGGTTTTGCCGGCGCCGTCGTCGCGGGGAGAGGTTTCAGGAGATCTTCGAGGGTGTTCATCAATTGCCGCCCCTTGTAGGCCGGCAATTTATACGCCCAGCCGGACGCGCGCGCATCTATGGTCCGCGCCTGCTGCTGGGCCTGCGGCTTTCCGGGCTGGCCTTCCGCGGAAACCGTCGCCCAGTAATCCTGGCCTTTCTGAAGGGTGCGCACGGTCACGATGAGACCGTCGAAGGTGTGCGCGACCATCCGCGCCACGTGCGCGCCATCGGAGAAATCGAATTCCCGCGCCGGGCGCACGTCGTCGAAGGTGAAGCCCGATACCGCGCCGGCGATGTTGTCGGCCGCGCCGCTGTAGGAAAGTTCGCGCCCTTTCGGAATGTTCACCAGAGCCAGATCCGCCACATTGGGCTTGTCGCGGCGCACCTCGTAGGAGGCTCCCTCGGCAGGGTCGATATCGACCTGCTGAACGCGCGCCAGATCGACATCCATCACCTGCTTGTCGAGCCACTGGCCGACATCGGTCTTGGGCTGGAACACGCTGCGGGCGAGCCAGCTCTGGTCGGAATTCGCCCGCCGGACAAACAGCCCCACCGCGCCGCTCGGATCGCCGATATCGATGTTCTTGCCGGTTACCACCGCAGCAATCGTGCGGCCCTGGCCGTTCTGCAGCGTGACCGCCACGCCATTGCCCTTGGGCGGCGAGGCGAGATCAAGATAATGCAGCCAGTCGGCGCGCGCGGTCTTCGGCTCCAGGGTCTGAAGCGCGGCGAGGCCCACGATCGTCTCGCGCACCCGGTCGAAAGAGGCGGGGTAATCGTCGTGGCTCGCCACCACCCAGCCTTTTTCCGGTTTGAATTGTACATCGACAACGCCCGCCTTCGAGGCGAGGCGAATATGTGCAATCTCGCGCACATGCGACGCCAGGCCCGGAAGGAACGATTCCGGCTGGTAGTGCGGCGCGACCTCCGCGGACTGACGGAGTAGCGCAAAGATCGCGAACACAACCATCACCGCCGCGATCGCGGCAAGCACGGCAAGGTTGCGGCGGCGGGGATCGCTGGTGAGGGCGAGCGTGTCAGCCATGTCGGTTCCTCACATCGCCAGCGCGCGGGCGCGCCGACGGCGCCGGAGAAAAGCCAGAACCATTGCGAAGGCGGCGACGAGAAGCGGCACCAGCGCGATGTTGATGAACGCAAGGAAGGCGCCGAGTGCGTCGATGTCCTTGCGAAGGTTGTGCTGCACGTCGCGCAATTCCGTCCGGGTGTCGGCCACCTGGTGACGGAACTGGGCGATCTCGTGCTGCTGCCCGGTCGTGAGCGCCGTTCCGGCTGGCTGCTGGCTGTTGGCGCCGCCGCCCTGCTCGAGCGCGTGCAGCCGGCTTTCCGTATCGGACAGGCGCTGCTTCAGCGCATCGGCTTCCTGCTGGAAGCGCGCCTGCGCCTGTGTCTGCAGCTTCTGCACGACCGTGAACGGCCGGTTGCTGGTCGCCCGCGTGCGCAGCGAAATGAGATCGTTCGAGCCGGTCAGATTCTCGACGGCGTTGAGAACGAAGGCGCCATTGTCCGCGAACGGCGTGGCGAGGGTATGTCCGTAGAGCGATTCGGTATGCACCCAGAACCGGTCGTCGAAAATGTCGCTGTCCGCCATGACCACGACGTTGATCGGCTCTTTGGAGAACTTGATCTGCTGCGGCAACGCGGGTTTGGCCGGAGGATCGGCCGCCGCCGGCTTGCCCGGCGGATCGCCGGCAACGGCCTTGCCCGGCGGATCGGCGGCGGTCGCCAGCACGGGCGGTCCGCCCGGGAACGCCGTTTTCGCCGAACCCGAGATACGCGCCGCGATGGTGTAACGGCGCCCGGTGGGCTCGACCTGCGCCATCAGATCCTGGGGCCGCGGATCGAGATGCGCCTGCATCGCGTCCATCAGCGAGGCCTCGTCAGAGGAGCGGATGAGCGGCTCGAAGGTGGTGGTCGCGCCTTTGCGCTGTGACAGTGCGCCGACGCTGGCAAGATTCAGCGCCTGCAGATTTGCAGTGACCTGATCGCCGGTCGCGAAATCCGAACCGTCGAAGTGAAGCCAGAGCGGATAGCGCGTGACCGGATTGCGCGGATCGCTCGAAGTCTGCACCGCCTGGGCGAGGCCGCGGTCGAGCACGACCTTGGATGGATCGAAATCGACGCCCCAAGCCTGCAGCAAGGTTTTCATGTCGGAGGAGGAGGGCGCCATGCCCTGGCCGCCGCCCTGGGCAGCCATCGCCACTTCCGACATGGGATCGACAAACACCAGCGCGTGGCCGCCGCCCAGCACGTACTGGTCGATCGCGTAGAGCTGCTTCGGCGGCAACGGCGGCGGATGGGCGACCACGAGCAGCGTCACATCGGCGGGGATGCGATCGAAGTCCGTCCCGATCATCTTCGTGGTGTAGGCCTGGGCGAGCTCCTGATAGATCAGGAAGGGCTGCGCCTGCCCTCGCATCATCGCCGCGATGCCGCCTGCGCCGCTCTCGAGCGGAAGACTCGAAACGATCCCGATCACCGACTTCTGGGGCGTGGTGAGACGGTAGATCAGCGACGTCAGATCGTATTCGAGGTGGGGCTCGCGTTCCTGCGCGAAGAACGGAATGGTCTGCTTGCCGTCGATCGTGTTGGTCCCGACCAGCCCGAAATAGACGAGGTCGCCGGTATCGGTCGGCGCGCCCGACAGTCCCGCTGCCGACGCCTGGTCTTCTGCCGGCGTGAACGGTTCGGCATCGATCTCCTGAAGAACGATCTTGCCGTGGGAGTGGGCGGCATACGCGCCGAGCAGATCGCGCACGCGCTGGGCGTAGGCGTTGATCTGCGCGTAGCGCGCGGCGATGGTCTTCGAATAATAGAACTTCAGCGTGACCGGCTCGACGAGCGTGTCGAGCGTGTGCAGCGTGCCCGGCGACAGCGTGTAGAGCCCGTTCTGCGTCAGATCGAGGCGGGTGGTCGTGAAGGTCGCGTCGGCGCCGATGTTGAGCGCGACGAAAATGACCGCGGCAAGCGCAATGGCGCCCAAGGCATAGAGGCGGCGGGGTATCGGCTTCATCTGGAATTCAGCCCGTTTTTTTCAGATCCACCACGACCACATTCGCGGCGAGGAACAGCGCGATCAGCGAGAAGAAGAAAATCAGATCGCGCAGGTCGATGACGCCGGCGGAAATCGCGGTGAAATGCGTAAGGAAACTGAACGACGACACCGCGTTGACCAGCGCGAGCGGCGCCCAGGCGCGGAAGAAATCGAGCACCAGCGGCGCGCCCGAAATCGTGAACAGGAAACAGACGACCACGCTGACCACGAAGGCGATCACCTGGTTGCTGGTCGAGGCCGAAATGGCGGCCCCGATCGCGAGGTAGGCGCCGGCCATGAGGAAGCTTCCGATGTAGCTTGCGAGGATCACGCCGTTGTCGGGATGGCCGAGATAGTTGACCGTGATCCAGATCGGAAACGTCAGCAGGAGCGCGATGCCGGTGAACGCCCAGGCGGCGAGATATTTTCCCGCCACCGTCGCCCAGAGCGGGACCGGCAGCGTCAGCAGAAGCTCCATCGTGCCGCTGCGCCGTTCCTCGGCCCACAACCGCATCGAGATCGCCGGGACGAGGAAGAGATAGAGCCAGGGATGGAAGCCGAAGAACACCTGCAGGTCGGCGGTGCCGTTGTCGAAAAAATGGCCGATATAGAAGGTGAAGGCGCCCATCGCGAACAGGAAGATCACGATGAACACATAGGCGAGCGGCGTCGCGAAATACGCGGCGAATTCGCGTTTGAAGACGGCGAGAAGCTCTCTCATGCGCGTTGCTCCCGCGCCCGTTTCGCGTCGGTCGTGGTGATTGCCCGGAACACTTCATCGAGGCGGCCCGGCTCGGCGTAGAACTCCTTCACGTCCCACTTCTCCGCGGCCGCGAGCGCGCTCACATCTTCGATCAGGAGCGTGCCGCTCTTCGGGAAGGCCGTCAGTTCGATCGCACCATCGCGTCGCGGCGCATCCTCGACGCTGGCGACGCCATTCAGCGCCTTCAACCGCTTCTTCACCGCTTCGGCGGTTGCCGGAGCGAGCGCAAGCGTCACCGCATTGTGATAGCGCGAGCGCGCGAGCAGTTCGGCCGGCGTGCCGTCTGCGACGATGCGGCCGCGGTCGATGATCACCGCGCGCGTGCAGATCGCCTCGACTTCCTCGAGCAGATGGGTCGAAACGATGATCGCCTTGCGCGGCGCCATGGCGCGGAGGAGTTGGCGCACCGCATGCTTCTGGTTGGGATCGAGGCCATCCGTAGGCTCGTCCATCACCAGCACCGGGGGATCGTGCAGCACCGCCTGCGCGAGTCCCACGCGCCGCTTGAAGCCTTTCGACAGCGTCTCGATGAGTTGATCGAGAACCGGTTCGAGCTCCGTCTTTTCGACGGCTTCGGTGATACGGGACTTTGCTTCCGTTCCCGAGAATCCGCGGACGTCGGCGATGAAGGCGAGAAACTGCCGTGGCGTCATATCGCCATAGGCCGGTGCGCCTTCGGGCAGATAGCCGATTCTGCGCTGGGCTTCGATCGGCTGGTTTTCCACATCGAATCCGCAAACCCTCACCCGGCCGGAACTCGCCGCGAGAAAGCCGGTGATCATCTTCATCGTGGTGGATTTGCCGGCGCCGTTGGGGCCCAGGAATCCCAGCACCTCACCCCGTTCGACCTTCAGATTGATGCCGGCAACTGCTGTAAAAGGGCCGAAACTCTTGGTCAGTCCATCGATTTCAATCATGGATGGGGAAGCAAATCCGTGGCGACATGGGGAATGGCAGCCCCTTAGAGAAATCACTGCCCGCGTGCAAGACGGCAAAGGTTAAGTCGCGGTCATGATCCCGGCGCAACGGGCGCGGACGTCTTGCCCATGTTTTGCCGTGCTTGCTGATTACATGAAGGACAGGCTTCCGGAAGCGTCAACTCGCAGCCGATCATGAGTCACCCGGGTAATTTGGATAACAGAGCATTGCAGCGGGCCATCGTCGTAGGGACGATGCTCCAGGTCGTCATCGTGCTGCTCGCCCATTTCAGTGCCTGGATCGAGGCCCATGCCTTTCTGTTCGCCGGGATGATGATTTCGGCGACCGTCGGCTATCTTTATGCGCTGGAGGTCGCCCGCGGCTATGCGAGAGGCGCTTATGGCGGAGCAATCGCGGGCGGCGCCTGCGCGGTGATCGGGATCGCGCTTGCGGTCGTCCTCGGCGACATGACCGGGCGGATCTTCGTGATCCGCGACCTGATTTCCGTACTCACCGGCGCCGTCGGCGGCATCTACGGCCAGTTGGCCGCCGATTGGACCTAAACCTTTCCTCCCCCGTTTCGCGAAGCGGAATGGGGGAGGGGGACCGCGAAGCGGTGGAGGGGGGCTCGAAGGGAAGGTTGCCGGCTGGCCCGTTTAAGTCAAACCCGAGAGGGTTGGGGGGCCTGGATCTGCGGGTCCGCCGCTACGCTCCAGCCGGCAGGCGAACTAGGAGGGTCCTTTTGGGCCGCCGCATGGTTTAATTGCGGTATATTTGTGTCAATTCACAGGTTAATCGGTGGGGTGGTTCCGCGGTTGTGGCAAGGCCCGATCGCGCGGTAATGGGGGCCACGCAAAACCGAAGATGGATCAGGACCGATGAGCCGCATGATTCCCGTGACTGCGGATTTGATGAACTACGTTCAGCACGTCGGCGCGAGAGAGCACCCGGTGCTTTCCCGCTGCCGCGAAGAGACGGCGAAGATGCCCAACGCCAACATGCAGATCGCTCCCGAGCAGGGCGCTTTCCTGGGGTTGCTGGCGAAACTCGTCGACGCGCGGCAGACGATCGAGGTCGGCAGCTTCACGGGTTATAGCGCGCTCAGCGTGGCGCTGGCCCTGCCTGAAGGCGGCCGGGTTGTCGCGCTCGATGTGAGCCGCGAGTACACCGATCGCGCGCGCAGGTACTGGAGGGAGGCAGGCATGGATGGCCGCATCGAACTCCGGCTCGGCCCGGCGCTCGAGTCGCTCGACCGGATGATCGAGAGCCGGGAAGGGCCGTTCGACATGGCGTTCATCGATGCCGACAAGGCGAACTACGACTCCTATTACGAGCGGGTGCTCCGTCTCATTCGGCCCGGCGGCGTCATCGCCCTCGACAACATGCTGTGGAGCGGCGCGGTCGCGGACCCGTCGATCACCGATCCCGATACCAGTGCGCTGCGCGCCCTCAACGCGAAAATCCAGGCCGACGAACGGGTCGACATGGCGCTCACGACCATCGCCGACGGGGTCATGCTGGCCCGCAAGCGCCCCTCGGCGGGCCCTTCGACAAGCTCAGGGTGAGGCCCTTCGACAGGCTCAGGGTGAGGCCCTTCGACAGGCTCAGGGTGAGGCCCTTCGACAGGCTCAGGGTGAGGACGAATTAAACACCCTCATGCTGAGCTTGTCGAAGCATGAGCTTGTCGAAGCATGAGCTTGTCGAAGCATGAGCTTGTCGAAGCATGAGCTTGTCGAAGCATGAGCTTGTCGAAGCATGAGCTTGTCGAAGCATGAGCTTGTCGAAGCATCGAAGCATCTTGCCTATCGGCCATTCGGGTTCCATTGTCCTGCGCATGGCCGAGGAACCCATAGCGTTCCTCCGCGCGGTAAGCCGCCAGCCCGCGCGGACAGAGTATTGGGGCGGTGAGGCCGGGGCGCGCAGGAACGCGGTGCGCTTCGACCGGCGCGAGCTTGCTCTCATTCTTCGCGTTTACGGCCGCATGGTTTCGGCGGGCGAATGGCGCGACTACGCCATCGATTTCCTGTCGGACCGCGCCGTGTTTTCCGTCTATCGCCACACGAGCGAAGTACCGCTCTACACCATCGAAAAGCATCCGGAATTCCGCGCGCGACAGGGCGAATATGCCGTCCTCGCCGCGAGCGGACATCTGTTGAAACGCGGGCGCGAACTCGACCAGGTGTTGCGCCTGTTCGACCGCAAGCTCGTCCGCGCGCTCGCGAACGCGTGCTGATGACATCGCAAAGGGGATGACGATGAAACACGGTGCAGCCGTCCTGTTCTGCGCGGCGGTGCTTGCGAGCTCTGCGCTCGCCGCGGACAAGCCGCAATACGGGACCTGGGGCTTCGATGCGACCGGCGTCGACTCCCATACTCGGCCCGGGGACGATTTCTTCGGTTACGCGAACGGCGCGTGGCTCGACCGCACCACCATTCCAGCCGACAAACCCGCATGGTCGCTGCGGCTCGCGATGAACGACACCATCGAAGCCCGCCTGCACGATCTTATGGAGAAGGCGGCGGCGAAGAATGAAACCTCCGATCTCGAAGGCAAGGTCGGGGGTTTCTACAAGGCTTTCATGGACGAGGCGCACGTCGATTCGCTCGGTGCCAGGCCCATCGCGCCGGAACTCGATGCCGTGCGCCACGCCACATCGCGCGACGAGCTCGCCGGCCTGATGGGCCGGGCTACCAACGATTTCGAGAGTGCGATCTTCAACATCATCACCGATGTCGATCTCAAGGACCCGAAGCACTACGCGGTCTATCTGTCCCAGGGCGGGCTCGGGCTGCCGGATCGCGATTATTACCTCGAGCCCCGGTTCGCCTCGGCCCGGGCAGCGTATCAGGCCTACGCCGCAAAGCTCCTCACTCTGATCGGCTGGCCCGATGCGCAGGCGCGGGCGAAGGACATCGTCGATTTCGAAACGAAGATCGCGTCCGTCAGCTGGACGAAAGCGCAGGACCGCGATGTGCAAGCCTTATACAATCCCATGTCGGTGGCCGAGCTCGTGAAATTCGCGCCCGGCTTCGCCTGGAAGCCGTTTCTCGATCGGGCGCAGCTCGGTTCGCGCGAGCAGGTGATCGTTGCCGAGAAGAGCGCCTTTCCGAAGATCGCGGCCGTGTACGCGGCGGCGCCGCTCGACACGATCCGTGCCTGGCAGGCGTTTCACATTGCCGACGCCGCGGCGCCCTATCTCTCGCACGATTTCGACGCGGCGTGGTTCGATCTGCACGACCGGACGCTGGCAGGGCAGCAAAAGGAAGAGGTGCGCTGGAAACGGGCCGTGCATCGCGTGGCCGGTGGCGATTGCGGCGCGAGCCCCGGCGATTGTTTCGGCACGCTCAACTGGGCCGTCGGACAGCTCTACACGGCGCGCTATTTTCCGCCGAGTGCCAAGGCGCGGATCGAGGATCTCGTCGCGCACCTGAAGGCCGCCTATCGCGCGCGGCTCGAGCACAATGACTGGATGAGCCCGGCCACCAAAGCCGAAGCGATCAAGAAGCTCGACACCTACAACATCAAGGTCGGCTATCCCGACCATCCGCGCGATTATTCGAAGGTCGCGATCGCAAGCGACGACCTCGTGGGCGATGTACGCCGCGCGGCCGCCGCCGACTGGGCCTTCTATGCAGGCCGCCTGAACGGTCCGGTGGATCGAGACGACTGGAGCATGACGCCCCAGACCAACGACGCCTATAACGGCTCGCTGCGCGATATCGTGTTTCCGGCCGGCATCCTGCAGCCGCCGATCTTCGATCCGAATGCCGATCCCGCGGTCAATTACGGCGCCATCGGCGGCGTCATCGGTCACGAGATGACGCATGGCTTCGACGACCAGGGCCGCAAGATCGACGCGGCGGGCGCACTGCGCGACTGGTGGACGCCTGCGGACGCGAAGAAGTTCGACGCACGCGCGGCGAAGCTCGGCAAACAATATTCGTCTTACGCGCCGCTTCCGGGCGTGCATGTGAACGGCGATCTGACCATGGGCGAGAATATTGCCGACCTCGGCGGACTGACGCTGGCGCTCGACGCCTATCACGCATCCTTGAACGGAAAACTGGCGCCGGTGATCGGCGGGCTGACGGGCGACCAGCGCGTGTTCCTGGGCTGGGCGCAGGCCTGGCGCGGCAAGGTGAGCGACGATTATGTGAAGCGGCAGGTGGTGAGCGATCCCCACAGCCCGCGCCAGTTCCGGGTCAATGGCGTGGTGCGCAACATCGACGCCTGGTACGCGGCGTTCCACGTCAAGCCGGGCGAGAAACTCTACCTCGCGCCTGCGGACCGCGTGCACATCTGGTAATGCGAATGGGCTCATGCTTCGACAGGCTCAGCATGAGGATTCATTCCTCACCCTGAGCCAGTCGAAGGGTGTGTGTTACCTGCGGTTCCCGAGCAGCTGCATCATCATCAGGAACAGATTGAGGAAGTCGAGGTAGAGCCGGAGCGCGCCGAAGATCGCCTTGCGGCCCGTCGCCGTGCCGTCTTCGTTGGCGACGTAGCTCTCCTTGATCCATTGCGTGTCGTAGGCGGTCAGGCCGGTGAACACGAGCACGCCGACCACCGAGATGACGAAGGTCATCATGGCGGAGTGCAGGAACATGTTCACCACCATGGCGATCACCACGCCGATCAGCCCCATGAACAGGAAGGAGCCGAAGCCCGAGAGATCGGAGCGGGTGGTGTAGCCAAAGAGGCTCATGGCGCCGAAGGTGGCGGCCGAGATGAAGAACACCAGCGCGACGCTTGCGCCGGTATAGACAAGCAGGATCGGGGCGATGCCGATGCCGACGAGCGCGGCATAGGCCCAGAACGTTCCCTGCGCCGCGCCCACGCTCATCCGGTTGATCCGGAACGACATGAGGAGCACGAGCCCGAGCGGCGCGAACAGCGCGACGAGACCCAGGAAGGTCATCCCCAGCTGATGGGTGACGGGATTGATGTGATAGAAAAGCTGGCCGAAAGGCGTCTCGGCGGTGATCCAGGCCGTGGCGCCGGTCAGCGCCAGCCCGATCAGCATGTAATTGTAGACGCGCAGCATGTAGGCGCGCAGCCCGGCGTCGATAACGCCGGCAGTCGCCGTCCGTCCGCGCAGAACGCGATTGTCGTAGTCAGCCATCTGGCAAGTTCCTCCAGGGTCCGAACCCGAACCACACTGCCGTAATATCGGGCTTCGCCGCCGCCGGATCAAGTCGGACCCGAGGCGGCCGCGCCGCGTCATTTTCGGTTGCCCTGTGACCCAGGCTCGGCAAACCCCGCTTCACGCCGTTGCACTTCCGTATCATGATGTGATACCTTGGCCGATGATCAGAAGCTTCCGGGGAAAATGGGCCGAGTTGCTCCTGATTGAGCGGGAGATTCCGAAAGGGTTTCCGGCCGATGTCGCGAAGGTCGCGCGGCGAAAGCTCATTCAGCTCAACAACGCCGGGTCGCTCCGGGACCTTGCGGCACCGCCCGGAAACCGGCTGGAATCGCTCAGAGGAGATCTCGCCGGACGGCACGCCATGCGGATCAACGATCAATGGCGGATTGTATTCCGCTGGACAACAGCCGGGCCCGAAGCCGTGGAAATCATGGATTATCATTGAGGAATCGTTGCATGAGCACGAAAAAGAAACTTCAGCCGGTCCATCCGGGCGAAGTCCTGCGCGAAGAGTTCCTGGTTCCGCTCGGCCTCACGCCCTATGCGGTGGCGAAAGCCGTCGGAGTGCCGCGCACGCGCATCGAACGTCTTGCCCGCGAGGAAACGCCCGTCACGGCCGATACCGCGCTTCGTCTGTCGCGTTATTTCGAGACCACGCCATCGTTCTGGATGGGAATGCAGGCGCAATACGATCTCGAAACCGCCGAGGACCGCATCGAGCGCGAACTCCACCGGATACTGCCGCGACATGCCGCTTGACCCAGAAAAAAGGACGAGCAAATCAGGAAAAATTCCATCGCGCGAGGCGTTGCGGGAATCAAAATTACAAATTTCTTAGCTGCTTCGCCGGGCGGGCGGCGAGGGCGGTCCAGGTGATGGCGAGGCCCATCACGAGCGTGAGGGTGACACCGCCGCCGATGATGAGGCCGACCGCGCGCCAGTCGATGACGGGCGGCAGATCGAAGACGCGGTGAGACACGAGCGTTGCTGTGGCCGCGCCGGCACCGAGCGCGAGCGCGCCGGTGACGGCGCCGACAATGGCGTATTCGAGGGCGTAGACACGCAGAATCTGCAGGCGCGTGGCGCCAATGACTTTCATCACCGTCGAATCGTAGAGCCGCGTGCGCAATCCCGCCGAGATCGCGCCGGCCAGCACGAGCAGCCCGGCAAGAATGGTGACGAGACTGGCGGCGCGCACGCCGAGCGCCAGCTTCTCAAGCAATGTGTCGAGCTCGGCGATCACGTCTTTCACCCGCACGGTGGTGACGGAGGGAAAGCGGTCGGTAATAGCGCGGTACATCGGCTCTTCGTCGCGCGGCGCGGTCCGCACCGTGGCGAGAAAGCTGTGCGGTGCCTTGTCGATGATCCCGGGCGACAGGATCATCACGAAATTCTGCCGCCCGGTCGAGAAGTCGACGTCGCGCAGATTGGCGATGCGGCCTTCGATGTTACGGCCGAGCACATTCAGCGTGATCGTGTCGCCAAGCTTCAGTTCCATGCCGCGCGCCAGATCCGCGTCCAAGGAGACGAGTGTCGGCCCGCGATACTTGGCCGGCCACCAGCGGCCCACAGTGATCTGTGTATTTGCCGGTTCCTGCGCCGCATAGGTGATGCCGCGGTCACCGTTGAGCGCCCAGCGTGCATCGCGCGCCACTTTCGCCCGGGCGGCAGGCACGCCGTTCAGCGCTACGATCCGCCCGCGGATCATCGGCGTGCGCCGGTAATCGCGCGCGGACGCAAAGCGCGCGATCGTGCGGTCGAACGCGTGCGCATCGGCAGGCTGGATATCAATGAAATAGAAACTGGGCGCGGTGCCGGGAAGGCTGCCGTTCACTTCCGCGGAGATGGTGCGGTCGAGAATGGTCACCGCGGCGAGCAGCGAAAGCCCGAGGCCGAGCGCGACGACGACGGCTTCCGTGGCCGAACCGGGCCGCGTCATGTTGGCGAGCGCGAGCCGCGGTGCGGGTCGCGCGAGCGGCGGCAGTCTGCGCAGCACAAGGCGTAATCCGGCCGCGGCCAGCGAGAGCGCGACGACGCCGCCGATGGCACAGGCGATGAACCACAGCGAAAAAACCAGCGAGGGAGAGACGGCGAGCGCAAGCGCGAGCACGAGCAGACCGGCAAGCGCAGCCGCAGCGCGATACGGCAGACGCCCGCGCCTGCGCGTTGGCGCGACAAGGTCGCGGAACAGGCCGGCGGGAGCGATCTCGCGGGCGCGCGCAAGCGGGGGAATCGAGAACGCAGCCGCGGACAGCATCCCGAACGCGAAGGCGAGAGACAGCGGCGCGGGAAACACTGCGAGATGCGCCGGAAGCGGAAGTTCCGCGCCGTAGAGCTGCACGACCAGGAATGCGATCGCTGCGCCCGTGCCGACACCAATCACCGACGCAAGCGCCGCGATCGCCATCACCTGCATAAAGAAGATGAGGAAAACGAGCGAGCCATTCGCGCCGAGCGCTTTCAGAGTCGCGATCGCCTCGCGTTTTCGGTCGACAAATGCGCGTACCGCCTGGCCCGCGCCCACGCCGCCGATGGCGAGCGCGGTGAGTCCGACGAGAGTGAGAAACACGCCGATCTGCCGGATGAAACGATCCGTGCCGGGTGCGGCGTGATCGCGGTCGCGAATCTGCCAGCCGGCGTTCGGAAATCGGGCATTCGCGTCACGCCGGAACGCCGCGATGGAACCGCCCGCCGGCAGGCGCAGCCGCGTGCTGTAATCGATCAGGCTGCCGATGGTGATGAGCCCCGTGCGCGCGAGCGCCGCCGTGGAGATGATGACGTGCGGGCCGAGGCTGAACCCGCCCGAGAGGCGGTCGGGTTCATCGGTCAGCACGGCGGCGACGCGGAAGTTCTGCTTGCCGATGCGCAGCAGACCGCCGCGCGCCAGATGAAGACGGTCAAGTAATGTCTGCTCCACCACCGCGCCACAGGTCGGACCAACGCCGGGCACGCGGAGACGCGGAGGCGCGGAAGGAAACACGGCAACGGGCGAACTGCCATGAAATTCTTGCGCGCGTTCGCGCGCCAGTGCCCCGTCTGTGTGCGCCCTCTGCGTCTCCGCGCCTCCGCGTGCAAATTCGTTCCCTCCACAAGCAAGGGCGGAAGCAAGCGATAGCTCCGGCGCGAGGCCCACGCTGCCATAGAGCGGGTAGGCGGGATCCACTCCCTTCAGTTCAATCAACTGCCGCGCGCCAGCTTGGCCATTGTGGAATGCATACGCCATCGCCCGCATGGAAATGACCTGCGAAATTCGTCCGTGCGACTGTACAAATGCCCGCTCCGCCGGCGTGAGCGGGCGATGCACGAGGTTGATGGCGACATCGCCGCCGAGGAGGATGCGGCCATTGTCCGCAAGCCCCGACAGCAGCGCGTCGGCGAGCGAACCGACGATCGCGATGACAGCAACGCCGAGCACGAGCGAAGCAAAGAAGATGCGAAAACCGGAAAGCCCGCTGCGCAGTTCGCGGCGCGCGAGCCGCGCGGCGAGTGCGAGCGAACTCATGCCGCCGTGGCGCGGGCGTCGCCCGCGATCGTGCCATCCTTGAGGCGCAGCACGCGCGCGCAACGCCGGGCAAGCGTCTCTTCGTGGGTGACGAGAAACAGCGTGGTTCCGGCGCGCGCGGCGAGAGCAAACAGGAGATCCGCCACGAGCGCACCCGTCCCGGCATCGAGATTGCCGGTCGGCTCGTCGGCGAAGAGGACACACGGGTCCGCGACCATCGCCCGCGCCAGCGCCACGCGCTGCTGTTCGCCGCCCGAAAGCTGACCGGGATAGTGAGCGTCGCGGGGCAGCAGCCCCACCGCGTCCAGTGTTTCGCGGGCGCGCGCGAAGGCGCGGCCGTCGCCGGCGAGCTCGAGCGGCAGCGCCACATTTTCAAGCGCCGTCATGGTGGCGATGAGATGAAAGGACTGGAAGACGATGCCGACGCGATCACGCCTGAGACGCGCCAGCGCATCCTCACCGAGATTGGTGATGTCGGTGCCCGCGAGATTGACGCGTCCGGATGTCGCCGTTTCCAGGCCCGCCGCGATCATCAGGAGCGAGGATTTGCCCGAGCCCGAAGGCCCAAGCAGCGCCACCGATTCGCCGGCCGCTACGGAAAGCGAGATCCCGCGCAGCACGTTGACCGGCCCCGCGCCGCCCGACAGGGTGAGATGCACGTCGTCGAGAATAATGGCGGGTGGCGGCATCTCCAGTTCTCTCTTCGTCTAAGAAGTAATTTTCATGTACGCGCAGGCTGTCCGGGAAAAAGGGGCACGCGGCGGCGCGGAGGCGCCGAGAAAGAAATGAAAAATCCTGTCATTCCCGCGCAAGCGGGAACCCAGCGGCGCGGCTTTAATCGGCACAAGCAGCGCTGTGGGTCCCGGCTCTCCGCTCCGCTCCGGCCGGGATGACAAGTTTGTTTTCCTCCGCGGCTCCGCGTGAACCCTTTGCGACAGATTTCGAAGTCTTCGAATGTTTACACCGAAATTCCAATCGAGCTGGGTCCCCGCTTTCTTGGGGACGGCGCTTTTTGAATGCGCGAATCACCATGAATGGTGGTAGGCGATATGGCATGAGGTTTGGGCGATTCAAGCAAAGGGCCGCCACGGGCGTGCTACTTGCGTTACTTTGTGCGCCCGCGTTCGCTGCGCCGCCGCTCAAGATTCTCATGTTCGGCACGAGCCTCACCCAGGGATTGGGCTTGCCGCCCGGGACGGAATTGCCCGCCGTTCTGCAGCAGCGGCTCGCCGCGGCAGGAATCGCGGCGAAAGTGATCAATGCCGGCGTCTCGGGCGACACCTCGGCCGATGGCGTCTCGCGAATCGACTGGTCGCTTGCCGATCATCCCGATGCCGCGATCGTGGAACTCGGCTCCAACGATGCCCTTCGCGGGATCGATCCGCGACAGACGGAGAAGAACATCGCCGCCGTTCTCGCAAAGTTGAAATCGGCGCATGTCCGCGTGCTGCTTCTCGGCATGAAGGCACCACGCAACCTTGGTCCCGAATTTGATCATGCGTTCGATGCGATCTATCCGAAGCTCGCGCGCGAATATGGCGACTTCTTGTATCCCTTCGTATTGCAGGGCGTGGCGCTGAACCCGGCGCTCAATCAGGCCGACGGCATCCACCCCAATCCCAAAGGCGTGCAGGTCATCGTGGCGCATCTCTATCCCTATGTGCGGCGACTGATTGCCGAAACACGCGAGCGCGTGCGCTGATGTTCAAACGGCTGCTCTCCGTAGGCGGGTTCACGCTGTTGTCGCGCCTGACCGGCTTTGTGCGCGACGTGCTGATGGCCTGGATCCTTGGGCGAGGCGTCTTATCGGACGCGTTTATCGTCGCGTTCCTGTTCCCGAATTACTTCCGTGCGATCTTCGGCGAAGGAACGATCAATCCGGCCTTCCTGCCGCGCTATGCAGCGCTGCGCGCGAGAGGCGAATTCGGCCACGCCAATCTGTTTGCCGACCGTGTCTTCTCCTGGGAAATGGCAGTGCAGGTTGTCATCCTTATGCTCGGTCTCGCCTTCATGCCGGCGATCATTCATGGCCTTGCCCCCGGATTCGCAGACAATCCGGGTCAGCTTGCGCTCACCGTCAGCCTTGCCCGCATCACGTTTCCCTATCTCATTTTGACGCTTGTCGCCGTGCAGCTCTCCGCCATGTTGAATGCCATCGAAAAATTCTGGGCGGCGGCGGCGTGGTCGAACCTGCTCAATCTTTCGATGATCGGCACCCTTCTCGCGTCGCGCTGGTTTCCGAACGCTGCCTACGCGGCAGCCTGGGGTGTCCTCGTCGGAGGTCTGGCGCAGCTCTTGTTCATGATCTGGGCGGCGAACCGGGACGGCCTTTCGTTGCGTATCGCATGGCCGCGCTGGACGGCGGAAATCAAGGAATTCTTCGTCGCATTGGGCGCGGTGACGTTCGGAGCCGCAAGCGTGGTGCTTGCGCCTTTTGTGGATACGGTGATTGCAAGCCTGCTCCCCACCGGCACGCGGACCGCGCTCTACTACGCCGACCGGATCAATCAGTTGCCGCTGGGCGTACTCGGCATCGCGCTCGGCACGGTGCTCCTACCCGAAATGTCATCGAAGCTTGCGCTCGGCGACCGCGCGGGATCCGACACGGCGCAGAATCGCTCTGCGTCGCTCGCACTGTTGCTGACGCTGCCGTTCGCGGCCGTGTTCCTCGTGATTCCGGATACGATCATGCGCGGGATTTTTGCGCATGGCGCCTTCGACCGGAACGCCGCGGCGCTGGCGGCGATCGCGCTTGGCGCCTACGGCGTGGGACTTCCCGCCATGGCGCTCGTCCGAATTTTAGCATCCACCTTCTACGCCCGCCACGACACCATGACGCCCGCAAAGATCACCGTCACCGCCATCGCCGTGAACATTGCTATCAAGGTTGTTCTTGTCTGGGGAGCAGGATTCGGCATTGCCGGAATTGCGCTTGGAACCTCGGTTGGCGCATGGGTCAATGCCGGGCTTCTGGCATTCCTGGGATGGCGGCACGGGCTTCTTCGGCTCGATCCCGCGTTCTGGGGTTCTTTGTTGCCGGCGGTGCTGGCCGCCGCGGTGACCGGGGCAGTCGCTTATGGGGCCGTCATGCTCGGTCGCGTGCTCACCCATTCGGGTAGCCAGATCGTGCCGCTCGTTCTCGCCATTCTCGGCGCAGGCGCGGCGTTTGGGGTTGTCGTGCTTCTGTTTCGCCACCGGCTGCCCCTTGGCCGCGTCGGCAAACTCATTGGCGTCCGCACATGATCAGACTTTTTGTCGCTCTCGCGCTGCCGGACAGTGTTGCCGAGAGTCTGCTTCTCCTGGAGGGTGGGGTGCCGGGCGCGCGCTGGAGCACGCTCGAGCAGCTGCACCTCACGCTGCGGTTCATCGGCGAGGTGGACGGGCGCGCTGCTGCCGCCATCGACGATGCGCTGGCTTCGATCCGCGTGCCCAAGCTCACGCTCGAGCTGAAAGGCGTGGGCGAGTTCGGCGGAAAGAATCCGCGGGCGCTGTGGGCCGGGGTGCGCGATGCTTCGCCTGTCGAACATCTCCAGCGCAAGATCGAGAGCGCGCTGCAACGCGTGGGGCTTCCCGCCGAAGCGCGCAAATTCGTGCCGCATATCAGCCTCGCGCGGCTGCGCGGGAGCCCGCGCGACCGCGTCATCACCTTTCTCGCGAGCCACGCGCTCTATGCGAGCCCGCCTTTTGAAGTGGGCGCGTTCATCCTCTATTCGAGCAGGCTCACCCCCAACGGCAGCCTCTACCGCCCCGAGCGCCGCTACGCGCTGGAGTAACGACCCCTCACCCGCACTTGTACTTGTCCCTACTACTCGTGCCGGACATCCCTCTCCCACAAGGGGAGAGGGTAAAGTCAACGCATGGCACAAACACCGGAAAACCAATGCACGGTATCCCCCTCTCCCCTTGTGGGAGAGGGATGGCATGCGAGGTCCTGCGAGCGCTCTGGAGCGGGTGAGGGGTCGCTCCGCGCCGGGGATTTGTCCCTATTCCTGCTCCGCCTCGATCGCTTCCATCGCCTCGTCGGAGAGGCCGAAGTGATGGCCGATCTCGTGCACCAGCACGTGGCGCACGACCGCGCCGAGCGTCTCGTCGTGCTTCGCCCAGTAATCGAGGATGGGGCGGCGATAGAGCAGGATCATGGTGGGTTCGATGCCGCCGCGGTTCGCCCGGCGCGCCGCGAGATCGGAGCCGTGGAAGAGGCCGAGCAGGTCGAATTCGCTCTCCAGATCGAGGTCGCGGATCGTCTCCTCGTCCGGTAAATCCTGCACGACGAAGGCGATGCCCTCGACGAGCGCCCGGAACTCCGCCGGCAATCCCGCGAAGGCCGCGCGGGCGAGCGCCTCCAGATCGTCGAGCGAGGGAGCCGTGCAGTCGGACCGGTTCATGGCGCTACATCAATTACGTGTCATGGCCCGCGAATGCGGGCTACCCAGGTGGTGCCTCACGGATTTTTGCAGGTTTGCGAAACCTTTTGTATTCCTTTCTGCAAAGGCGGAGCACAGTTCAACTGGGTGGCCCGCATTCGCGGGCCATGACAGTGGTTTGGGAGGAACCAGATGAAAAAACTCGATGCGGAGGCGCGCGCGGCGGCGCTGAAGGAATTGCCGCTATGGCGCGAGGTGCAGGGGCGCGACGTGATCGCGCGCAAGTTCGAGTTCGCCGATTTCAACGAAGCGTTCGGGTTCATGGCGCGCGTGGCGCTCCTCGCCGAGCGCATGAACCATCACCCCGAATGGATGAACGTGTACAAGACCGTCGATGTGCGCCTCACCACGCACGACGCGGGCGGGTTGACCGAGAACGATATCCGCATGGCAAAGGCGATGGACGGCTACGCGAAGGGCTGATCGCGTCCGGCCCACATTTGTTGGTTCGGCTCGGGAACCTGCGCGCTGCGCCCCCCGTTTGTCCCTGAGAGGTTTATTTCGGGGAGTAGTGCAATGGCGAACGGTTCAGGCGGAGGTGGTGGCGGGACGCCGGTCCTCGCGTTCATTCTTGGCGGCGCGATCGTCATCATCGCGGTGCTGGGATTTTTCTTCTACACCGGCCATCACGGCGGCGGCGCGAACGTCAATGTTACGGAGCACGTCGACAAGCATTAGAGAATTCTCTGTGCTCGAACAAATTATCAGGGCGCTGGCCCCTTACGTCGGGGCAGTGGGGTAGGGGCGCAGCAGCGTATCGGCCGGAATCTGCCACTCCCGGTGCAGCTTCCAGGCCTGCTCCATGGTGAGCGGCCGTGCAGTTGAGAATCTCGGATGCGCGCGAACGCGAGCCCACAAGCCGCGCCAGATCGGCCTGGCTGAAACCCGCCTGGCTCATGCGATAGCGGATTGCCTCGACGGGTTCGGCGGTTCGATCAGCCAGTGCTTCGTTTCATCAGCCTCGATCAGCGTGGCCAGAAATTCGAAGCGCGCTGCCTCCTTCGTGCCGCGGCGCGGCTCCTGCACGAAAGAGCGCTCGATCTCCCGCAGTGCCCAATCGTAATCGGCTTCGTTTCTGATCGGCCTTACGTCCATGGCTGCCATCACGCGCTCATCGGATCGATGCGGTCGTGTTCCTTGTGGGTGCCCACGAACTTGATCAGCACGCGCCTGTACGAATAGGAGACGTGCACGACAAGCCGGTACTTGTTTCCTGCGATATCGAAAATCGGCCGCTTGTCGCCCACGAAATCCACATTGGCGCCGAAGGCTGCTTTCGCGTCTGCCGGCTTCTTCCATTCGGCGTTGCCAGCCGTCGAATGCCAGTTCCGCAACGGTTGTTCCGCCGCGGCGACAAGGTCTCGGGACTGCCCTTGCGCTCGGGGTTATCCACAGATCGTCTTGACGGACAAGAGGCTTGCGGACGACAGAATCCCTGTATTGTGCCGCCATGCCGATCGGAACCGTCAAGCAGCTTTGCACGGCGAGTGCGCTCGTAAAGAGCGACAGCTTGACCGAGCAGGTGGCGCAGATCGAGGATTTTGCCGCCGGCCGAATCGATGGCCGCGAGTTTTTCGAGCGCAACCATTTTACCGACGGTCTGAACCGGCTGGTCGAGCGCGGCTTCGAGCGCCTCGCAGGGCGGACCGACGACGGCGCATTCTATCTAACCCCGGCAATGGGCGGGGGAAAGACGCATAGCCTGATCGCCCTCGGCCTTTTGGCCGGCGACCCCGCGCTGCGCGAAGAGGTAGTGCCGCGCTGCGCGGCAGGTCGCGAGTTCGGCTCCGCCAAAGTCGTCATCTTCAACGGCCATCAAAACCCGGAAAACCTGCTCTGGGGCTTCATCGCGGCCCAGCTCGGCAAAGCCGATGTGATGGTGCCGTTCTGGAAGAATGGCGCGCGCACGCCCGGCGTCGATGAATGGGTCGCGGTGCTCGGCGAGGATCCGGTGCTCATCCTGCTCGATGAACTTCCCAGCTATCTGCAAATGGCGCAGGGCGAGCCGGTCGGAAACACGACGCTTGGCGAACTCACCATCGGTGCGTTGGAGCGTCTCTTTAATGCGCTTCCCCGCTGTCCCCGTGCCTGCGTGGTCGTGACCAATTTGAAGGACGACGTGTATCTCGACGGCTCGGCGCAATTGCGCACCCTGATCGAGAATCTGACGAAACATTACGACCGCAACGCACAGGCGATCACGCCGGTCCAGCAGAACACGGGCGAAGTCTTCGCGATCGTGCGAAAGCGTCTGTTCGATTCGCTTCCTCCCGCCGACCGCATCGACGAGATCGCGCAGGCTTACGTCGATGCGCTCCAGAAGGCGAAGCGCGTGGACACCATCGCCACCACGCCGGAAACCTTCATCGAACGGATACGCGAAACCTATCCGTTCCATCCCTGGATTCGCGACATCGTCGCGCGCTTTGCCGAAAACCGCGGATACCAGAAGACGCGGGCGCTGATCCGCATCCTGCGTCTCGCCACGCGCGGCGCGCTTGCCTCAAACGACAACGCCTTTCTGATCGGCCTGCAGCATCTCGATTTCAACGATCAGGGCACGATCGAGGAAATCCGCAAGATCAATCCGAGTTACGGCAATGCGATCGCGCACGATGTGCAGGATCGCGGCAACGCGCTGGCGGAACGCATCGATGCCAAGGACGGCAACAGCACCGGGACGGCCGTCGCCAAAGAGCTTCTGATGTCCTCGCTTTCGACCGCGGAGACGCCGCTGCGCGGCCTGACGGATGGCGAACTGATCGAAACGCTCGTCGATCCGCTGCTCGAAGTTTCGGAGCTCAAGGCGGCACTTGGCCAACTCCAAGGACAGGCCTGGTATCTCTTCAAGGGCATCGACCAGCGAGTCTTCTTCGGGCCGACGGCCAATGTGACGGCAGAAATTGCCGAGATTGCCGCCGGAATCGCAGAGGAACATGTCGACCAAACGTTGCGCGAAAAACTAAGGGAAGTATTTCGACCGCGCACGGGTGCGCTGTATTCGGACCACATGTCGATCCTGCCGGGGCTGGACGAGATCAAGCCCGACGAAGACCGGCCGACACTGGTCATCCTCGAAAGGCCGGCCGACAAGCTTCCCCAGGACTTCGTGGATTGGTGGGGCCGGCAGGATATGCAGAACCGGGTGCTGGTGCTGACGGCCGATGCGAATGCCGTCGCCACGCTGCGCGTCGTTTGCCTTGTGCTCCGCAAGCGGCTCGGGGAAGCGAATGCCCGCCGCATGGAGATCGAGTCCGAAATCGAAGTGGCGGTTCAGGCGCAACTGGACCATTTGACCGCGATTGACGAGGCGTGGACGGCCGAGGCCCTTTACACCGACGGCGACCTCACGCTTGCCGCCTACGCCGCCGCTCTGCAGGTGGTCACGGCCTATTCCACCATCGACCGGCAGCCGCTCGATCGCGATCTCTATCGCAAGCTCGGCAAGAACGAGAAGACCGCGCTGCGCGAACTGCTCGACTATGCCGGACAGGTTGCCAACGGTCTGCTGGTGCCGAACGGTTTCCCGCACGAATGGTGGGGCGACCTAAAACCGGCCGAACGGTTCTACGTCCGCATGCTCGACATGGAATCCAAGGGCGCCGCCAAAGTCGCGGATTTCCAGAACTTTGCGAAGAGCTTCGCGCTTGCGGATTACACCGACCTGATGGCCTCCACCGCCGCCAATGCGGCCAGTCTGGCGGGTGCCGGCGATCTCAAGGGGCGCATGCTCGACGGCGAAGGCTTCGCGAAAACACCGCTGCGGCAAGTACTGTTTGCGATCTGTAAGACGCTGGAAAAGGACGATCCCAAACTCGGCGTGACGACATTGCGGAGCGAATACGCTGCCGATTACTGGCAGCGGCGCCAGAAGCTGATCGGCCTCGCCGATTACATCGCCGCCAAGACCGAACGGACGCGACCGAAAGAGAGCGCCGCCGCGCACGAGCTGGCCGAAGCGCTGAGACTCGACAAGGTTTAAGCCCAATGAAGACGACCCGCTATTTTGAAGAGCAGGTCCTTCGCAAACGTCCTTATATTGAGCGAGGCTGGTGCGCGCGTGCGGCGGCCACGCCGCTCAGGCGCGAAATACAGCCGGACGGCAGGATCCGTTGCTGGGCTGCGATTGTGGATCCGCGCGATGGCAAGACGAGAGTTCTGCGGGTCATCATACTCGAGGACGGCGAAACCATACACAACGCGTTCTTCGACCGTAATTTCAAGGAGTAAGGCTCATGAAGCTGCATTATTATTCGGAGACCGACAGTCTCTACATCGAGCTCAAGCCGACGCCAGGCACACAGACGCGCGAAGTGGCCGACGGTCTGGTCGTCGATCTCGACGCGGAAGGGCAGGTCGTGGGATTCGACATCGATCTGGCCTCGCAACGTTTCGATCTCTCCAGCCTCGAAACCGTGGCACTGCCGGTGCGCACGACGACGGCCGCCTGACCCATTGAGCATCGAACGATTTTCCTCCCGTCGCCAGCCGCTCGGACCCGTTCTCGCCGAGCGTCTTCAAGACGCAAAGTGCTATCTGCGTATTGCGGGCTATTTCCGTTCATCGCTGCTCGAAGTGGTGGGCGAGGCGCTCGACAAGGTTGGCGAGGTGCGCGTTGTCTGCAATGGCGATCTCGATCCGTACGATGTGAAAGTCGCCAAAGCCGCGCGCGACGGGCAAGAGGCATTGGCCCGCACGCTTGTTTCGAGTTGGCAGGCAAGCGAAGACGGACTCGATCTTCTGCTCGCGCGCGAGCGCTATCGGCGCCTGCACGATCTGCTTGTTTCCGGCCGCATGAAGGTACGTGTGGTGCCGCGCGATGGCGAGAACATTTTTGTGCACGGAAAGGCGGGCCTGATCGAGCATGCGGACGGCCGCGTCTATTCCTTCGTCGGCAGCATCAACGATTCTGCGTCGGCATTGCGCCACGCCTACGAAATTCTGTGGGGCGACGACGACGCGGATGCGGCGAAATGGGTTCGCGAGGAGTTCGAGCACTTTTGGGCGCAGGGCGTCGATCTCCCCGACGCCGTGATCAAACACGTTGCGGCGATGGCACGCCGCGTCGAATACCGCTCGATCGAGGAGGCACGCGATCCGATCGGCGGCGTTCCCGCGGAAGCGGTGCTCGCCGACCGGCCGATCTATAAGGGCGGCCAAATCCTGCGATCCTGGCAGAAGCGCTTCGTGCAGACCTGCGTGGACGACCACAGATGGAACGGCAAGGCGCGGTATCTGATCGCCGACGATGTAGGGCTCGGCAAGACGCTCTCGATGGGCGCCGCGGCGCTGGTGCTGTCGTTCTTCGAAGACAAGCCGGTTCTCATTCTCGCCCCGGCAACGCTCATCTGGCAGTGGCAGGACGAGCTGGAGGACAAGCTCGGCATTCCGTCGGCGGTCTGGTCGACGCAGAAGAAATGCTGGCTCGATTCCGAGCGCCGCCCGCTTACGCAGAAGGGCGATCCTTCGCTGGTCGCGAAATGTCCGTGGCGGATCGGCATCGTTTCGACCGGACTGATTGTAAACGGAAGCGATGACGGCGAACGCGGAACGCTTCTGAAAAAGTCCTTCGGTGTCGTGATCCTGGACGAAGCGCACAAGGCGCGCGCCATGCGCGAAACGCGCCGCGGACAGACGACGGCCACACGCAACAACCTGCTCGAATTTCTGCATAAGCTGGCGCGCAACGCGAACAGCGTCATTCTCGGGACCGCCACGCCCATTCAGCTCGATGCCGTCGAATTGTGGGACTTGCTGACGGCGTTGAATCAGGGCGCGCCGCAGGTGTTGGGGTCCTCGCCGGAAGGCAGTGAATGGCTGCGCGAGGATTCGATCCGGCTGCTGACGCGCGAGCGGCCGTGGCCCGAGAATGAAATCTCGCGATGGGGATTGTTTCGCAATCCGTTGCCGCCGGCGAGCGAACGTACCGTGTTTCGCGACCTCCGCAGCGACGCGAATCTGGATGCGCAAACCGTCGTCGGCCCACGCTTCGACGAGCTGAAACCCGATCTGCGCCGGGACTTTCTGCACGATTTCTCGATTCTGGCCGAACGGCACAATCCGATCGTCCGGCGCGTGATCCGCCGTACGCGTCCCATGCTGGAAGAGCGCGGCCTCCTGAAAAAGATCGGCGTGATCAGCCATCCCCGCGCCGAAGACGGCCTGCCGGCTGAGCTTTTCAACCGACAGGGGCTTGCCATGGGCATGGCTTTCCGGACCGCTTACGAAGCCGCCGAGAAATTCAGCCGCCTTTACGCCAGTCGCCAACCTGGCGCCGGATTCCTCAAGACGATTCTGTTGCGGCGTATCGGATCGTCCGCGCGCGCGGGGCTTGGTACAGCGCGTCACCTGCTCGGACGACTCGATGCGCCTGGGATTCCGGAAGAAGAAATCGGCGATGAAGGAGCACCCGACGAAATCGCGCCACCCGACCCTGAGGAAATCCAGTTGTTGCGGGAGACTGAACGAAATCTCGCGGCCGTCGTGGCCGGCCAGGGGACAGACCCGAAAGTGCAAGTGATTCTGCATTATTTGCGGAATCGGAACTGGCTCAAGGACAATGGCGCGATCATCTTCAGCCAGTATCGTGCCACAGCCCAATGGGTATTGGGCGCGTTGTGCGATACATTTTCCGAAGAGCCGCTGGCACTTTATGCGGGCGGCGCGGCCTCTTTCGTACAACGCGGTACTGAGCGGCGCACCGCGACGCGGGAGCAGATCAAGGCGGCGATTCAGAGCGGCGAGATCCGGCTTGTCTGTGCGACCGATGCGGCCTGCGAAGGCCTCAATCTCCAGCGCCTCGGGGCGCAGATCAACGTCGATCTGCCGTGGAACCCGTCGCGGCTTGTGCAGCGGCTTGGTCGCGTGCAGCGGATCGGACAGGTGCGCGACGAGGTGCACGTGCTCAGCCTGCGCTATGCCGGCACGGTCGAGGACGACGTCTATGCCGCGCTGTCGGAGCGCTTTGGCGACATCTTTTCTGTCCTCGGCCAATTGCCGGACGGATTCGAGGACGACTGGGTTGGCGCGGTGCTGCGCGATCGCGATGCCCTGAAGCACTTTTCGCAACGCATCGAGCGCGCCCGTCCGTCGATGGAACTGCGCTATATGCGCGACGTGGCCGACGATGCCGGACTCGACTGGGAGTACACCGAACGCGTGCTCTCCTCGCGCGATCTCGACGCGTGGATGGGGGAAGGATGGTAACGATCTTGTCTGCTCGCTCTCCGCAACTCTGGCCATGCTCACGAGCATTCGACTTCTATGAGCTTACAATAGTTTTGCGCGAATCGTCCGCCGATCTCTCGCGCAATAGAAGCTGGGCGACGTGGCGCAGGTTGGGCACGGTTGGTTGGGAGCGAACGGGTGGTGGCCCTCGACTTGCGACCGGCAGCCGACGCGAAGTGATGCAGCTGCGCGAATTCGTGAAATCCGCGTCGGTCCTGAACCGTCTCGCCTCGATTATCGCCGACGCGGTCCGGTGCAAAAGCTGATAGGGAATATCGCCGGGTATGGGCGATATGAGTTCAAGTATCTCGCAAAGGAAGGCCAGACGCTCCCGCTTTCCCTCCGACGCGTTCGCGAGCCACTCGTCGAGCGGTTTGTCGAACGACTCGTTGACCTTGCCTTCGACGGTGATGGCGAACGTCTCCGATCCAATGCGGGCGAGCAGGAACAGATCGTTCTGGCTTTCGCCGCGCCGCGAGCCGGGAAGCGCAACCTTGTGCTCGGGGACGGCCAGCAGCAGTTCGGGGTTGTCGCCCAACCGCGACAGCATGGTCTCGATCTCGGGCGGGAAGCCCTGCGCTGGCTTCGCAGCAATGGGCGAGCGTCTTCGTGGAATAGCCGGTGCGCCAGTGCTTGACCGGATCGCCAAGCAATCGCTGCCAATCGCCCGGCCCGGTCGAGGGAACGTAGATGCGGGTCACGCGACGGGTGTACTCTGATTCGCTGAAGAAACCGGCGGGCGCCCTGCGCTCGGGAAGGGGTGAACATGATCGAGTCGGGCATTCTGTGGGCTGTGCTGGCAATGGCCGCGGCCGGGGCGGCGTTTTTCGCGGGCCGGTTTTTCAGGGGAGCGGCGGGCGCCGCAACGGCTGAAACGCCCGTCGAGTTTGTTCGCCTGCAGGAGCGCGAGCGGGTGCTTGCCGAAGAAGTGGCGAAGCTCGAAACCCGGCTCAACACCCTCGCGCTCGAGCTCGAACACCAGACTGCCGAACTCAACACCGCCCGCACCAAATCCGCCACGAGCGAGGAGCGAATCGCGGGGCTCGAACGCGAGCTCGCGCGCGAACGCGAACTCGGCGGCATGACACAGAAAAGGCTCGACGGCGCACTTACCGATGCCGCGCGCGAGAAGGATCAGCTGCAGGCCCAGGCGAGCGAGGAAACAAAAAGGCGGGCGCAAGCCGAGCGGTCCGAGGCGGAGCTGCGGGGACAGATCGAGCGTGCGGGCAAGCACATTGCCGACCGTGACGCGACAATCGAGGGTCTGCGCGCGCAGACCGACGGGGTGCGCCAAGAGCTCGCGAGTAAACAGACCGAACTCGCCGCGGCCGCCGAACGTGAGTCAGGCCTCCAGCGCGACGTCGCGGAGCGCGACGATCAGCTGAAAAATCAGCAGGAGCGTCTCAAAACCGAATTCGAGAACGTGGCGAACCGGATCCTCGCGGCGACCGCCAACCAGCTGTCCGCCAAGTCGCAGGAGTCGCTTGCCGCCATCCTCGATCCGCTCAAGGAGCGGATCACCGAATTCCAGAACAAGGTCGAATCCACCCATGCCGACGATACGCGCGAACGCGCCACCATCGCCGAGCAGATCCGCCAGGTCGCTTCGAGCGGGCAGGCGCTGCGCGACCAGGCGGAAAACCTGACCAAGGCGCTCAAGGGCGATTCCCAGATGCGCGGCCGCTGGGGCGAAGTGCAGCTCGAGCGCATCCTCGAACAGGCGGGGCTCGAGCGCGGACGCGAGTTCGTGGTGCAGGGCGGCGATTTTCGCCTCAAGAGCGAGGACGGGGGCAATCTGCGGCCCGACGTGATCGTGCTCCTGCCGGAACAGCGGCACCTCGTGATCGATTCCAAACTGTCGCTCGTGCCCTATCTCGATTACGAGGCGGCGGCGGACGAAGACGCGCGCGCGGCTGCGCTGAAAAAGCTGATTGCCTCGGTACGCGCGCATGCCGAGGATCTGTCCGGCAAGACCTACCAAACCGCCGCGGGCCTCAACGCGCATGATCTGGTGCTGATGTTCGTGCCGATCGAGGGGATCGCGGCGGCCGTGCTGAAAAACGACGACGGACTCTACGCCTGGTGCTGGGAGCGCAAGGTGGTGATGGTGTCACCGTCCACGCTCTTCATGACCATGCAGACGGTTGCTTCGCTGTGGCGTTACGAGCGCCAGAACGACAATGCGCAGGAGATCGCGCGTCAGGCGGGCCAGCTTTTCGACAAGCTGTCCGGCGTCGTCGAGGAACTGAATGATGTCTCCGACAAGATCCAGAAGGCCGCCAACGCGCATTCCGAGGCGATGAAGAAGCTGGCGACCGGGCAGGGCAATGCGCTCGGCCGTGCGCAGAAGCTCAAGAGCCTGGGTGTTTCGTCGAAGAAAGAAATGCCATTCGTGATTTTGGGGGGCGAAAAGCTGCGCATCGAAGCCGGCGACGACGATGTGATGTTACGCCGCGCTGCCGAACCTAAGCTTCTCGAGAAGCCCTCCGATCAGCCAGCTTAGATTTGAGCAGCCCGAATGCCCATTGCAGACAGGTCTGTGAAGGTCGTCCGATCAGCGCGCGCTACATGCACGAGAAGGAGATGAGGCGTTATGCGCAAATCTACGAAGCTGAAGAAGCTCCCGGTGCTAAGGAGTGATGCCGAGGCAGAAAAGTTCGTCGACGAGTCGGACCTGAGCGAATATGACATCTCCGGCGGAAGGCTGGTTCGCTTCGAAATGAAGGCCAAGGACAAATCCATCAATCTGCGGCTGCCTTCGCCCCTGCTCGAGGCAGTTCGCGCGCGTGCCCGGCGCGCCGGAATTCCCTATCAACGCTTCATCCGGCTCGCGCTGGAACGTGCCTTGGTTTCGAAGCAGGACTAACAATGTGCTGCCACGAGGCAGGCTGCCGTCCCGCCGCTACCGCGCCTTCCTCGCGCGCGCCGCATTTGCGAGCGCGACGGAGCTGTTGCGGCGGCTGTAGGAGAAATAGATGAGCAGTCCCACCGCGAGCCAGATCAGGAATCCGAGCCAGACAAGCGGGAAGAATCCCCAGACGAGAGGATTGCCCTCCTTCAGGAAGTAGATGAGGAACAGCGCCGAGAGCGCTGTCAGGATCGGAACGATCCACGGCCCGAAGGGCAGGGTGAAGGTGCCCTTCAGATCGGGATGGCGCTTGCGCAAGGCGGGCACCGCGACTGCTACCAGAACGAAGGCGGCGAGCGTCCCCATGTTGGTGAGAGATCCGAGAATGCTGATGGGAAACAGCGCGCCGGCGGCGGCGATAAGAACCCCGAAAAAGATCTGCGAGAACATCGGTGTGCGCCAACGCGGATGCAGCCGGGTGAAGCTCGGCGGAATCAGACCGTCGCGCGACATCGCATAGAAGACGCGCGTCTGTGCGTACATCATCACCAGCAGCACCGTGGTCAGCCCGGCGATCGCGCCGAAGGAAACAATCAGTCCCGCCCAGGCGAGGCCCACGCTGTTCACCGCGAAGGCGACCGGGAAGGAGACGTTGAGCGTGTAGAACGGCACCATGCCGTCCAGGATGGCCGCTACGATGATGTAGAGAACCGTGCAGATGACGAGACTCATGATGATGCCGAAGGGCAGGTCCTTCGCCGGGTTCTTCGCTTCCTCCGCCGCGGTCGAAACGGCATCGAAGCCGATATAGGCGAAGAATATGAAGGCGGCGCCGCCCAGCGTTCCGGCAATGCCGAAGGGGAAGTAGCCGCCCGCTGCGGTCTTTGGTCCGGGGGGCAGGTGATAGTTCGCCGGATCGATGTGTTGCACGCCGATGGCGATGAAGAACAGAACGATTGCCACCTTGATGGCGACGATGACCGCATTGACCCTGCCGGACTCCTTGGTCCCGCGTACGAGGAGGGCCGTGATCAGAAAGACAATGGCGGCAGCCGGCAGGTTGGCGATTCCGGGCGTCGCGTCCCAGTGGCTGTGCTGCCAGGCTTGCGGAATGTTCCAGCCGAACAGCGTGTGCAGGATGAAGGTGAAATAGCCCGACCAGCCGACACTGACGGTGGCAGCACCCAGCGCATATTCCAGCACCAGGCTCCAGCCGATGATCCAGGCCGCAAACTCGCCGAGCGTGGCGTAGGTGTACGTATAGGCGCTGCCGGAGATCGGCACCTTGCTCGAGACTTCGGCATAACAGAGCGCAGCAAGCGCGCTCACGATTCCGGCGACCACGAAAGATATCGTCAGCGAGGGACCGGCGCGGGTCGCAGAGGCAACGCCGGTCAGAACGAAAATGCCGGTACCGATGATCGCGCCGATGCCCATCGCGGTCAGCGCCCAGGGCCCCAGCGAACGCTTCAGGCCATGCTCCCGGTCGGCGCCTTCCGCCAGGATGATGGAGAGCGGCTTTATGCGTTGAAAGATCATCGGTGAATCGCCCAGCTGCGTTTTGGCAAGATCGTCTATCGCCGCGGGATCGGCAAGCGTGCCCCCTCCACCGCTTCCTCCTTCGCTGCTTCGCAGCTTCGGAGGACTATTTACAAACCCGCCGAAGCCGCAGGCGTAGGCGGGTCGCGGTCCCCCTCCCCCGCCTTTGGCGGGGGAGGAAACGCCGCCCGCGTAGCTCGAACAGGGGGCGCTGAATTCTTCTGAAGAAGCTCCACGATCAGCTGAAGTGAACGCCAATTCTTTCCTCCCCCGCGCGAACGCGTGGGGGAGGGGGACCGCGAAGCGGTGGAGGGGGCACGCGAGCATGCGCGCTCAGCGGTGCATCACGGCCTTGCCGGCGTTTTTCACCAGATCGTCCACCACCGCGGGATCGGCGAGAGTCGTGGTGTCGCCGAGATTGGCGAGGTCGCGTTCGGCGATCTTGCGCAGGATGCGGCGCATGATCTTGCCGGAACGGGTCTTCGGAAGCGCGGGCGCGAACTGGATCGCATCGGGCTTTGCAATGGGCGAGATGTGTTCGGAGACCTGCGTCTTCAGTTCGTCGGCCAGCGCGTCGGAGGAAGGTTCGCCGGCGACCAGTGTGACATAGGCGTAGATGCCCTGGCCCTTCACCTCGTGCGGCATGCCGACGACCGCGGCTTCCGCCACTTTGGGATGGGCGACGAGCGCGGATTCGATTTCGGCGGTGCCGAGCCGGTGGCCGGAGACATTGATCACGTCGTCCACCCGGCCGGTGATCCAGTAGTACCCGTCCGGGTCGCGCCGGCAGCCATCGCCGGTGAAATACTTGCCGCGATAGGTCTTGAAGTACGTTTCGACGAAACGTTCGTGATCGCCGTAGACGCTGCGCATCTGGCCGGGCCAGGAATCCGCAAGAACGAGATTGCCCGTCGCCTCGCCCTCGAGCACGCGCCCCTCCGCATCGACAAGTTCGGGCCGGATGCCGAACAGCGGCTTCGTCGCCGAGCCGGGCTTGAGATCCGTCGCGCCCGGCAGCGGCGAGATCAGAATCCCGCCCGTTTCGGTCTGCCACCACGTATCGACGATCGGGCAGCGGCCGTCGCCCACCACGCGGTGATACCAGAGCCAGGCTTCCGGATTGATCGGCTCGCCCACGCTTCCGAGAAGCCTCAGCGAGGCGCGGCTGGTGCGTTTCACCGGCGCTTCGCCTTCGCGCATCAGCGCGCGGATCGCGGTCGGCGCCGTGTAGAAGATGCCCACCTTGTGCTTGTCGATCACGTCCCAGAAGCGCGACGCGCTTGGGTAATTCGGCACGCCTTCGAACATCAGCGTGGTCGCGCCGTTGGCGAGCGGGCCATAGACGATGTAGCTGTGGCCCGTCACCCAGCCCACATCGGCGGTGCACCAGTAGATTTCGCCCGGACGGTAATCGAATACCCAGCGATGCGTCGCGGCTACGTAGAGCAGATAGCCGCCGCTCGTGTGCAGCGCGCCTTTCGGCTTTCCCGTCGAGCCGCTCGTGTAAAGGATGAAGAGCGGGTCTTCCGCGCCCATTTCCTCCGGCGGGCAGTCGGCGGAGACTTTCGCCGCCTCGTCTTCGTACGCGAAATCGCGGCCGTTCTGCATGGCGACCTTCGCCCCCGTGCGGCGCACAACGAGTACGGTCGTTACATCCGGGCATGAGGCGAGCGCCTTGTCCGCATTCGCCTTGAGCGCAACGGCGCGTCCGCCGCGCAGCCCCTCGTCGGCGGTGATCAGAAACGTGCTGCCGCAGTCGCGGATGCGGCCCGCTAGGCTGTCCGGTGAGAAGCCCGCGAACACGACGGAATGCGGCGCGCCGATGCGCGCGCAGGCGAGCATGGCGAACGCCGCTTCCGGGATCATCGGCAGATAGATCGTCACCCGGTCACCGCGCTTGACGCCGCTTGCCTTCAGTACATTAGCGAAGCGGCCAACCTGTTCGTGCAGTTCGCGATAGCTGATGGCGCGGGACTCCTTGGGATCGTCGCCTTCCCACAGGATCGCCGTCTCGTTCGCGCGCTCCGGCAGATGGCGGTCAATGCAGTTCGCGCAGACGTTCAGCGTACCGTCTTCAAACCATCGGATATGCAGGTCGCGCGCGTCGAACGAGACGTCCTTCACTTTCGTGAACGGCTTTATCCAGTCGATCGCCTTTGCCTGTTCGCGCCAGAACCCTTCCGGATCGGCCAGTGATCGCGCGTACATCTCCTCGTAGCGCGCGCGGTTGATCTCTGCGCAGGCCTGCCAGGCATCGGATACGGGAAAGACTTCGTCGGGCATTTGAAAATGTCCCGGTAGTTACCGTGTGGAGTGTGGCGGACGCGTGTAGCTCCATCAAGGCGCCCCGGCAGTTTCCACACTCACCGCCTCCTACACGCACCATGGCCGGCCTTCGAGCCGGCCACCCAGCAGCCGCGCGTCTGCGCGGCTGACGACCCCAAGCGCATGCACAACGGGAATTGATTTCGGCTCGCGGACGCTCGCCGGCTGGGTGGCCGGGTCAAGCCCGGCCATGGTGAGGAAGGCAGTGCAGCAGGAGGTCGGGACGTCGGTCGGGTGGGCGGCACTATAATTTTGCCGAGAGCCTCTTGCAATAGAGAACTCTACGTCATAGAGTATTCTGCGAACCCAAGGAGTGGCTGCCATGCCGCTTTCCCGTGCCGAGGCGCAGGACGCGCTTCGCGACATCACCAGGACCGAGCGTACCAGCGCCAATTTCTATGGCTATCGCCATGCTTCGCCGCACCTGTTCGTGTGGGGCATCATCTGGGCGATCGGCTACGGACTCAATTACGCCCGCCCGCAATGGGGCGCGGCGTGGCCCGTGCTCGCGCTGGCAGGAATTGTGGCGAGTTTCTGGATCGGTGCGAAATCGAAACCGGCCGCGGCCAGAGGCGACTGGCGCTACGCGGCCACCGCGCTCGCGATTTTCGCCTTCATCGGTGCGCTTTTTTCGGTGATGCCGCCGAGGAACTGGGCGCAGGTCAGCGCCTTCTTCCCGATCCTGGTGGCGCTGTTCTACAGCCTGATCGGCATCTGGACGCGCGGCTTGCGGATGGTGCTCGCGGGCGTCGTCGTCGCGGCCCTGACGCTCATCGGATTCTTCGGGCTGCCGCAATACTTCCTTCTGTGGATGGCAGTCGTCGGGGGCGGCGCGCTGATCCTGGGCGGCTTCTGGCTGAGGAGCGTGTGATGGACCAGCCAGACGCCATCATTCACCAGCCCGTGCGCCTCAAGATCATGGCGGCGCTCAAGGCGCTTCCCGACCGCGAGCCGATCGACTTCGCGCGCCTGAAGACGCTGGTCGGCGCGACCGACGGAAATCTCGGCGCCCATATCTCGACGCTGGAGCAGGCGGGCTACGTCGAAGTCGAGAAGGATTTCGTGGCCAAGAAACCGCGCACGCGGGTGCGTCTCGTCCGTACCGGCCGCCGCGCGTTCGACGATTACATTGGATACCTGCGCGAAATCGTCGAAGCGACGGCAATGGGGGAGCAATCGCGATGAGCTACAGCCCGATCGGCTGGGTTCACATTGTGTCGGCGCTTGCAGCGCTCGCGCTCGGCGGCGTCGTGGTCCTGTCGCGCAAGGGCACGCCCGTTCATCGCCTCCTCGGTCTCTTCTATGTCTTCGCGTCGATGCTGCTCGATCTCAGCGCGCTCTCGATCTACGATATGACGGGCCATTTCGGTCCGTTCCATGTCGGGGCGATCTTCAACCTCGTCTGCGTCGTAATCGGAATCTCCGCACCGATCCTGCGCAAGGGGAACTGGCTGAACCGGCATTATCGCTGGATGGGCTGGTCCTATTTCGGGCTTCTGGCTGCAGGGTTTGCCGAAGCGGTGGTGCGCATTCCGGCTCTGGAAGTGCGCACCGCCACGCGCGGCTTTGCAGTGGCGATCGCCGCCACGCTCTGTTTTTCGCTGCTCGGCTCGCTCTTCATGCGCCGCCTCGGCCGCGCGGTTTCGCGATACAGGAGCAGGCAATGAATCGCGGCCCTCCCGAATCCCCGCCGCGACGTTTTCTCCGCTTAAATCCGGGAGACGGTCGGAATTCCGTTCGTGTCGAAACAGGCGGCAACCGCACCGCCGCGATGAGACTCCCTCTCCCCCAGCTTCCTGGGGGAGAGGGTTGGGGTGAGGGGGTCTATCCACCGCACCGCAGCCAAAAATATTCGCGCGGAGCGATTCTTCTGCTATCGCGCAGGGAAAACTGGGGCGGGGGAAAGGAGGAAAGGCATGCAACTCCATCTCTGTTCCTGGCCCGAAGTTGAATCGTATCTTGCGCGCTCGAAGACGATCCTCATCCCGATCGGCTCGACCGAACAGCATGGCCCCAATGGTCTCCTCGGCACGGATGCCTTGTGCGCGGAGCTGATCGGCCGTCGCGCGGGCGAGGAGACCGGCATCATGGTCGCGCCTGTCTTCAATGTGGGGCAGGCGCAGCATCACATGGCGTTCGCCGGTACGATTACGCTGCGCCCCTCCACCATGATCGCGGCGATGGTCGATTGGGCAAGCTCGCTCGCCCATCATGGCTTTGAGCGGCTCTATTGGTTGAACGGACATGGCGGTAACATCGCCACCATCAATGCGGCGTTCTCCGAGAGTTATCACGCGCACAGTCTTTCGAATGCGAAGGGCTCGCCGCTCGTCTGCAAGCTTCGCAACTGGTGGGAACTTCCGGGCGTCAGTGACGTGTCGAGACAGCTCTTTCCGGTGGGCGAGGGACATCACGCGACGCCCTCCGAAGTGTCCGTCACCTACTATTTCTTTCCCGAAGCGCAGAAGCAGGTCGCGATGGAGCCGAAAATCGCGCCGCTCGGACCGATCCACGACGCGGCCGATTATCGCCGCCGCTTCCCCGACGGCCGCATCGGTTCCGATCCGAGCCAGGCGAGCCCGGAAGCCGGCGGAAAAATCGTCGCCGTTGCGGTGAAATCCCTCGTCTCCGAACTGCGGCAATTTGCGGAGGGCGACTAGCGATTGCCCCTCACCCGCGCCGGAGCGGTTTCGCGGGCCGAGTTCTGCATCCCTCTCCCACAAGGGGAGAGGGGGAGCACCGCGGCATTGCACGAGCAAATATGTTCATGCAGCGCGATGAAATACCCCTCCCCCCTTGCCCGCCTTCGCTGAAGCTTCGGCGGATCAGGAGATTCGCTTTGTCCGCCGAAGCCTTGGCGTAGGCGGATGGGAGAGGGATGCGAGACGAGATCTCGCAAGCGCTCCAGCGCGGGTGAGGGGTAAGTGAGGGGTACCACGCGGCTTGACTCGGCAGGGAACGGGTCCAAGATCGACCATCCCAGGGGCGCCTTCCGCATGCGCGGCGGGCTGAGATCGCGAATTCGCGAGTCCCTTTGAACCTGATCCGGTTCACACCGGCGTAGGGAGAGGCCAGATGAACAAGCCGATTTTGAATCCCAGGCCCGTGACCAACGAGGTCGTCACGCGTGGGTCGCTGCCGGGTTCGCGCAAGCTGTATGTGGCCGGCGTGCCGTTCCGCGAAGTGGCGCTGTCGGGCGGCGAGCCGGCCATCCGCCTCTACGACACCTCCGGTCCGTACACGGACGAATCGGTCGCGATCGACATCGAGAAAGGCCTTCCGCCGCGCCGCCGCAACTGGATTTTGGAGCGCGGAGACGTGGAAAAATACGAAGGTCGCACGCGCAAACCCGAGGATGACGGGCTCAGGCGCGGTGAACTGTTGTCCGTGCCGCAATTCGATCGCGCCGGGCGCCGGCCGCTCCGCGCGAAGCCGGGACGCAACGTCACGCAGCTGCATTATGCTCGACAGGGCATCATCACCGAAGAAATGAAATTCATCGCGGCGCGCGAAAATCTCGGACGCGCGGCGGCCCGCGACGGCGAGAGTTTCGGCGCGGCGATCCCCGACGAGATCACGCCCGAATTCGTGATGAGCGAAGTGGCACGCGGCCGCGCCATCATTCCGGTCAACATCAATCACCCCGAATCCGAGCCGATGATCATCGGCCGGAATTTTCTCACCAAGGTGAATGCCAATATCGGCAATTCCATTGTTACCTCGGGCGCCGCGGAAGAAGTGGAAAAGCTCGTCTGGGCGATCCGCTGGGGCGCGGACACGGTGATGGATCTTTCGACGGGCCGTCACATTCACACCATCCGCGAATGGATCGTGCGGAACGCGCCGGTGCCCATCGGCACGGTGCCGATCTATCAGGCGCTCGAAAAGGTCGGCGGGATTGCCGAAGAACTCACCTGGGAAATCTATTGCGACACGCTGATCGAGCAGTGCGAGCAGGGCGTCGACTACTTCACGGTGCATGCGGGCGTGCGGCTCGCGCATATTCCGCTCACGGCGGAGCGCGTCACCGGAATCGTGTCACGCGGCGGCTCCATTCTCGCCAAATGGTGTCTTGCGCACCACCAGGAAAACTTCCTCTACACGCATTTCGAGGACATCTGTGAAATCCTCGCGCGCTACGATGTCTCCTTCTCGCTGGGCGACGGATTGCGCCCGGGCTCGATCGCCGACGCGAACGACGCCGCGCAGTTCGCGGAACTCGAAACACTGGGCGAATTGAACCGCATTGCGCAGGCGCATGACGTGCAGGTGATGATCGAAGGCCCCGGCCATGTGCCGATGCACCGGATCAGGGAAAACATGGAGCGGCAGCTGGCCGCCTGCGACGAGGCGCCGTTCTACACGCTAGGCCCGCTCACGACCGACGTGGCGCCCGGCTACGATCACATCACCAGCGCCATAGGCGCGGCGATGATCGGCTGGTTCGGCACGGCGATGCTTTGCTACGTGACGCCGAAGGAGCATCTGGGGCTGCCGGACCGCGACGACGTGAAAGCGGGCGTGATCGCCTACCGCATCGCCGCGCATGCGGCCGATCTTGCCAAAGGTCATCCTGCCGCTCGACTGTGGGACGACGCGATGAGCAAGGCGCGTTTCGAGTTCCGCTGGCGCGACCAGTTCGCGCTCGCACTCGATCCCGAAACGGCGCAGGCGTTCCACGACGAGACGCTGCCGGCGGACGGCGCGAAAGTCGCGCATTTCTGCTCGATGTGCGGTCCCAAATTCTGCTCGATGAAGATCAGCCAGGAAGTGCGCGACGCCGCGCGCGGGACAAACGACACGCTCTCCTCCGCCGAAATCCGCGCCGCGATGGAAAAGAAATCCGAAGAATTCCGCGCCCGCGGCTCGGAGATCTATGTGCCGAAGGCTGCAGCGGGGTAGTTGCCTCAGGCCTTCGCGCGCCGTCTTGTTTTCTTTTGTCGAGCGCCGACTGGCACCCGCGACGCGGTTGTCTCCAGCGCAAGGTAAGCAATCGCGCCGGAGCGGCTGAGAGAGAGTTCCTTTGCGGTGCGGTCGAGTGCTTCGAGTGCGGCGCCGGGCAGGGAGATGTTGACGCGAACCGGCTCGTCCGAGAATTCGACGGGAATCAGGAGGCGCGCTTTCTCTTTCACATCGCGTTCATGTGGAATTTGGTCCGGCGGCCGTGCGTCCGGAACGGCGTCGCCATACTCGCGGCTCAAAGCCACGTGGGCCTGGGCGGCTGTGTAGGCATTTGCGGCCGTTTCCTCCACCGTCCGCCCGAAACTCGTGCAGCCCGGAAGATCGGGGAAGAACGCGCCGAACCCGTCGCGAGCCTTTTCGATAATGGCCGTATAGAACTTCTGCATCGTTACCTCAGCCTGACGCCGCTCTGCCGCTCGATGCTCCTGACCGTTCCCGGCGGCATATCCTTCACCGGATGGGGCACTGTGACCGTGCCGGGCCTGCCGGAATGGCGGAATTGATGGTGGCTTCCTGTCGTACGCACTCGCTTCCATCCGGCCGCTTCGAGCTTTCGGATGATCTCCTGGCTCGAAGGGCTGGTCATTGGGTACACATTTCGTGTGTAGCAGCCGAAATGTCAATATCTGGTTTTCAATTTGCCGGCGGGCTCGCTCGAAGAGCCCAGGCGCAATTTGTCCAATGTGCCGGGTAGTGTCTTGTCGATGAGATTCAGGAAATCCGACCGGAGCACACGCCGCTGCGCGTCGGTGATCTCGTTCTGCGTCCGCGGCCAGAGCGAAGTCGCGACGGAGAGCCACGGCAGGCTACCGTCGGAAAGTAGAGCGGGGGCTTCCGCGATGATGGCGCCCGTATCCGGATCGGCGAGCACAAGGCGATAGGACGCGAACACGCCGAGGCGTTCACGACCGCCATCGAAGTCACGGCGGTACAGACCGAGACCGCCCACCGCGTGATCGCTCTTTCCGATCGCATCGCTCCGCCAGTCGCGGAGCACAAGCAGATCGGCATCGATCGGCGTTTCGGGGAGCGGCAGCTCGCGAATGTGGCGCGTAATCGAGGCATTTGTCCAGGTGTCGAAATCCTGGTGCGAGATATCGATCGCCTGCACGCGATAGCGCGGTCCGAGGAGATCCTCGATCTTCCGCGTGACGACGGCGTCGATGCCCCAATCGGAGATTTCGAGGAAACTCGCCTCGGGCGGTGCAATCCACTCGAACGGCCGATCGGGCACACGCTCGAACATGCAGGTGTCGCCCACTGCCGCAATGATGCCGATGGAATGAATGCTTGGCCCTGTGATCTTCGTCCCAGCGCTCGCCGTAGAAGCAAACAGCGCGAACAGAGAGCACAGAGACAGAAGAATTGAACCGCCAAGACGCCAAGGCGCCAAGGGGGCGTGGGAATACCATAAGCCGAAGGGTTCTCTGTCGCGAATTCTTGGCGCCTTGGCGTCTTGGCGGTTCATCTCGGGCTCCGCAACCTTCCACCCCTGCAAGTGAAACCTCCGGACCAGGTGCGGATTATCATTGGACGCCTATCGCGGTGAACGGCAGGTGCCTGGAGGCGATGGTGATGAAGAAAGCCGTTCTGTGTGGCGCGCTGGCGCTGGTCGCGATGGGAGCGGCTGCGCTGCCCGCCCGCGCCCAACCGCAATGTCTTCAGGTCGGCCGAATCTGGAGCTGGAAACCGCTCGACCGCCGCACGCTGGTCGTCGAGGACGAACTGCACCGGAAATTCAAGGTGGGACTGGTGGGCTACTGCCCGGCGCTGCCGTTCAAGCTCACGCTCGGTTTCAAGGCGAACGGAAGCATTAATGGGCTGGACTGCGTGCGACGTGGTGACGAAGTGATCTCGCACGATATCGGCATTCCCTACACCTGTCCCGTCATGAGCATCGTGCCGTACACGCACGCGATGGAAAAGGCAGACGAAGCTGCGGCGGCGCGCAGTCGCCAATCCGGTCATTGAGAGTTGCACCGGCGCAGTGCGCCCTTCGACAGGCTCGGGGCGAGGACCATTCTTGTTTGCATCGGAATCGATGGCAGTAAAATTGCCCTCATGCCGAGCCTGTCGAAGCACGCGCGGTCGTCCTCCCACACCAGGTTACGCGCCTAATTGCGGCAGCTGCGCCTCCGCAAGCGCGCCAGCGGGGCGGCGTTCGCCGACGACCGTGCCCCGCGTGTTGATCACCGGTGCTGCGGCGAGTTCACGCACACTGTCGTATTCAACAAGGCCCATGCGGGCGAGAAGACATGCGATCGCTGTTTCCGCGGCCCGGCCGGCACCATCGTCGATCTTGAGCGCGATCCCGATTCCACGGCCGGGAACAATGGCCGCATATACGCCTTCGGCGCCGGTCTTCACAGCGACGCGCCTGCGCCCCTTGCGCATCAGCAGCGTGCAGGCGCGCCCCGTCCCCGCTACCAGCTCGGGATGGGCGGTCATTGCGGCGACGATTCGCTTCGCCGCCTGCGCGCGATTGGGTGGAAGACCCGCGGGATCGCCGAGCTGCGCCAGCGCGTGCGCAAAGGCGGCGAGCGGGAGCGCAAAATTCGGCGCGGCACAGCCGTCCACGCCCCACGGCAGATCTCCCGAAACTCCCGCGAGCTCGCCAAGCGCTTTCGCGACCGCCTGCTGAACCGGATGCTCGTGCCGCTCGTAGCCCGCAGTCGCCACGCTCCAGTATCGCGCCACGGCGAGAAATCCGGTGTGCTTGCCCGAGCAGTTGTTGTGGATTCGCGTCGGTGCCTCGCCACGACGGATCATGTCTTCCGCAACGGGCTCGTAGCGGGATGAATGTGCACCACAGGCGAGATCGCACTCGCCGAGCCCGAGCCGCGCGAGCCAGGCGGCCACGCGGGTCGTATGCATCGGCTCACCGGAATGGGACGCGCAGGCAAGCGCGATTTCCTCCTCGCGCACGCCGAAGGCATCCGCCGCACCGGATTCCACGAGTGGCAGCGCCTGGATCGGCTTGAGCGCGGAACGGGGATAGACCGGCAGGGCGGTGTCGCCCAGCGCGAAGATCGTCTCGCCCCGTGCATTCGTCACGGCAACGGAGCCGCGGTGGACGCTTTCGACGAGATGCCCGCGCGTCACTTCGACGAGAACAGGATTGGCCACGCGAATCTCCGGCGGATGCGTTTCGTTCATAGCACACGGTACATGCCGATGGCCTCATGCTTCGACGGGCTCGGCATGAGGCATATTTTCCTCGCCCTGAGCCTGTCGAAGGGCACAGGCGGACCGGTATAGTCGCCCGCATGATTCCCGCCCTTTCGATTTCGCATCTGCGCAAGGTGTATCGCCGCGGCACTGTCGCGGTAGCCGACCTGTCGCTCGAGGTAGCCCCCGGAGATTTTTTCGGTTTTCTGGGGCCGAACGGCGCCGGCAAGTCCACCACCATTCATTGCGTGACCGGCATTGCCAATCCGACTTCGGGCCGGATCGAGATCTTCGGCATCGATGCGGTGAAGAACTACCGCGAGGCCCGCCGCATGGTCGGTCTGTCGCCGCAGGAGTTCAACGTGGACTCCTTCGCCACCGCGCGCGACATCGTGGACTGGATGGGCGGATATTTCGGCATGCGGGTAGCCGAGCGGCGCGCGCGGGTGGACATGCTGATCGCCAAATTTGATCTCGAGCCGCATGCAAAGAAGAGCTTTCGCGAGCTCTCGGGCGGGCTCAAGCGCCGGGTGATGCTCGCGCGCGCGATGGTGAACGATCCTGCTCTGCTGATTCTCGACGAACCGACCGCGGGAGTCGATGTCGAACTGAGGCGCGATCTCTGGCGCTATCTGCTCGAGCTCAATGCCGACGGCAAGACCATCTTTCTCACCTCGCACTATCTCGAAGAGGTGGAGCGGCTGTGCCGCGACATCGCGATCGTGGCGGCGGGCCGCATCGTGCGCCAGGGACCGAAAGAGGAGTTCGTGCGCGGCCCGGGCGGACTTGAATCCGCTTATCTGCGCGCGACCGGTGCGGAGGCCGATCACGTCGCGTCGCCCGCTGCATGAAATCTTTCCGCGTCAACTGGATCGGGCTTGCCACGATCATCCGCCGCGAATGGTCGCGCCTCATGCGGGTGCCGGTTCAGGCCTTCGTCGCGCCGTGGATTTCCGCGCTGCTCTTCATCTTCATATTCGGCTTCGTGGTGGGCAGGCGCATCGCCCATATCGGCGGCCACCGGTATCTCGAATTCGTACTGCCGGGCATCCTGATGATGAACATCGTCAATGCGGCGTTCCTGCAATCCTCCTCGCAGATCTATTTCTCGCGGTTCCTTCGTTACGTCGAGGAGGCATTGGTCGCACCGCTCTCCTACGCGGAAATGATCGCGGGCGTGATCGCGGTGGTGATCGCGCGCTCGGTGATCACCGCGGTCGGAATTCTGCTTCTCGCCGCCTGCTTCGGTGCAACATCGATCAACGGGCTCCCGGAATTCGTGTTCTGGGTGGTGTGCGTGGCCGTGGTCTTCGGGCTCCTCGGCATCGTGATCGGATTGTGGGCCAACAATTTCGAGCAGCTGACGATCCTGAACATCTTCTTCATCACGCCGCTTTCATTCGTGGGCGGCGTGTTCAACACGGTATCCATGCTGCCGTCCTGGCTGCGCTGGCTTGCCTGGGGCAATCCTTTCTTCTATTTCATCAGCGGCATTCGCCATGCCATGATCGGCTTTACCGAAGCGCCCGAGAGTCTCGGGATTGCGGTGGCGCTTGGGCTGGCCGTGCTGATGAGCGCGCTCGTGTGGCGGCTCTATGCCGTCGGCTATGGTTTGCGGGAATAATCCCGCAGGCTTGCGCTGCTCATCGGGGACGCTACATACAGATTGCGCTGGGGCGGGCCGTCATAGTAAGGCCCGATTTCCCGACAACAACACGTGCTGCCAACCCTCACGAGCAAGGAGCCGCCATGTTCCGTTCCCGTCCGTCCTGCGCCCTTCTTCTCGCCGCTGCCTGCGCAGCGCCCGGACTCGCGCGCGCGGCCCAGCCGGAAATTCTGGGCTCCTTCAAGAACTGGACGGCCTACACGACCGATGCCGGTGATGCGAAGGTCTGTTACGCGCTGTCGAAGCCGCTGTCCTCCGAACCGCGCAAGGCGCGGCGGGACCCGATCTTCTTTCTCATCAACGACTGGCCGGGGCGCAAGGCGAAGGGGGAACCGGAAGTCGTGCCGGGCTACGAGTACAAGGACGGGAGTGATGTCACGGTGCAGATCGGTTCCGACAAGTTCGCCCTGTTCGCGAAGAACGAGGGCGGCGCCGGCGGCGCCTGGGTGGAAGCGCAGGCCGACGAGGAACGGCTCGTGAAAGCCATGAAGGTGGGCTCCGAAGCCGTCGTCACCGGCACGTCGAAACATGGAACCGTCACGCGGGATACCTATTCCCTGTCCGGTATTGCCGACGCGCTCGCCAAGGCCGACCAGGCCTGCGGCATGTGAGCTGCCCTTGGCCGCCAACTCTCTCATCGGACTTGACCGTGGCGCTCTCGCTCACGCGCTCGCCGCCGAGGGCGTAACGACCAAAGAGGCCCCGATGCGCGCGCGCCAGCTCTGGAACTGGATGTACGTGCATGGCGCGCGCGATTTCGGCGCGATGAGCAATCTGGCGAAGCCGTTTCGCTCACTTCTTGCGGATCAATTCAGCATCGCCCGCCCGGAGATCGTGAGCGAACAGATTTCGAGCGACGGCACGCGCAAATGGCTTTTGCGCACCGGGCCGGGAGTCGAATTCGAAACCGTCTTCATTCCCGAGACTGGCCGCGGAACGCTCTGCGTGTCCTCGCAGGTCGGCTGCACCCTGAACTGCCGCTTCTGCCACACCGGCACACAGCCGCTCGTCCGCAATCTCACGGCTGAAGAGATCGTGGGGCAGGTGATGATTGCCCGCGATGCGCTCGGCGACTGGCCCTCGACAGCCGAACCCCGCAGGCTCACCAATGTGGTGATGATGGGGATGGGCGAACCGCTCTACAATTTCGACAACGTGAAAGCCGCGCTCGCCATTGTGGCCGACGGCGACGGCCTTGCGGTCTCGAAGCGCCGTATCACGCTGTCCACGGCCGGCGTGGTGCCGATGATCCCGCGCGCGGGCGCGGAGATCGGTTCGGCGCTCGCCATTTCGCTGCATGCGGTGCGCGACGAACTTCGCGATGTGCTGGTACCGCTCAACCGCAAATATCCGATTCCGGAACTGATGGCGGCAGCGCGCGCCTATCCCGGGCTCTCCAACGCGCGCCGCATCACCTTCGAATACGCGATGCTGAAGGACGTGAACGACAGTCTCGCGGATGCGCGCGGCCTCGTGCGGCTCCTCGCCGGCATTCCCGCGAAGATCAATCTGATCCCGTTCAACCCTTGGCCGGATGCGCCTTACGAATGTGCCTCGTGGGAACGCATCGAGAAATTTGCCGAGGTCGTGAACCGCGCGGGCTACGCCTCGCCCGTGCGCACGCCACGCGGCCGCGACATCATGGCCGCCTGCGGGCAGCTCAAAAGCGAAAGCGTGAAACTCCGCGCCAGCGCCCGGTGCATGGAAGCTGTAACAATCTGTGGCCGATAAAGAGATTGTCATTCCCGCGAAAGCGGGAACCCAGATGGATGCTTTCACCGGAAGCTCACAAAAGATCGTCAAAGATCCTTCCCATACGGGTTCACGACCTCGATGAGATCCAGCTTCCATGCGCGATTCCATTTCTTGATGCCCTTTTCGCGGAAGGATGTACACATAAAAGAGGCGGCTCATATCCTGTTCCGCGCGATTTTTTCTGCAGGAGCGCGCCCACGAATGCTGGCAGAGCTGTCGCAATCGGCGCAGCGGCGAAAGGCTTCAACGTAATTCGTCCTTCACCGTCGAGCGCAGTGCTCTGGGTCCCCGCTTGCGCGGGGATGACAATGATTTTTGCGGATAGAGAATGGGTTGTCCGGTTGGCGCGGCAACCGCGCGGGCCATGCCGCCGGCGCGCGGAGCGGCGGGATTTGTACCGAACGATCAAACAACAATAACGATGTCATCCCCCCTTGCGCAGGGGTGACAAATTATAACGACGGGTCCGGCGCACCGCGCCAGGACTCCAGCACCGGACCGAGCGCCGCCTTGAGAGGCCCGAGCCAGGGCTCGTAGTTGCGCCACTCGTCCACCGCATCGGCGGAAATGGGCCGGCGCACCTGCTCGGAACTCGCCGAATCCATCGCCCGTGTATTCTCGTGAAAATTCAGGCATGCAGGTTCAAAGGGCAGACCGATGTGGTCGAGCAGGCGGCGGATCTCCGTTTCCGGATCGCGCACGAGGTCGTCATAGATAACGCGGTGAACGCGGCCGGGAAGCGCGGCATCGAAATGGGCCATCAGCTCCACGTAATCCGCATATGCCCCGCCAAGCTCGCTCAGGCGATAGGCGAACAGCGCACCGAATTTGAAATTCAAGGAGAAATTCGAAAAGCAGCAGCCGAGCGGATGCCGACGCGCGTCGATGATCCGGGCATTCGGAAGAATAAGGTGGATCAGCCCGACGTGGAGGAAATTATACGGCATTTTGTCCGTGAAAAACGGGCGCCCGGGCGTGCGGCGGAACCGGGTGGACTCGAGATAGCGCTCGCCGAATTTCCGCAGGGTGTCCGGATCCAGATGTTCCAGAACCGCGGGATATTCCGAGGAATATTCCGGGGCAATCCGTTCGCCGATATGTTCGGCCAGCAGGCAAATGTCAGACAGCTCCGCAGTTGCTTCGATTGCGGGATGGCTGGCGAGAATCTGTTCCAGCAGCGTCGAGCCTGCCCGTTGCATGCCGACGATGAAGATGGGATCCTTTGCGTCACAACCTGCGCCTGCGCGGCTCCGCAGAAATTCCGGAGTGAACAGAGCCTTGCATTTCGAAACATGCCGCGTCAGCCAGCCGGGATCGTAATCGATGGAAAGCCGCTTGATGGCGTTGGCACGGGCGTAATTCTCGAACGCCTTGGCATAACGCTTGCGGTCGGCAAGCGCCTTTCCCAGCGCGAATTGCAGGTACATGCGGTTCTCGCCGGCCACCTCGGGTCTTGAAAGATGCTCCTGCATGGCGGCGACGTCCCGATCGTCGAAGCGGAAGCCCTTCAGGCCGGCCAGGCTCAACCAGGCCTCGCCGAATGAGGGATGGAGTTCAATCGCCTCGCGAAGGGCAGCTACACATGGATCGCGCTGCCCCACGCTTCGAAACGCCCAGCCGTATTTCATCTGGATGTCGGCCGATCCGGGATGCTCCTCCGCCAGTTGCCGCCTGCAGGCAAGGGAGTCCGAATGTTTGCCCATGGCGGACAGCACGATTGATTTGACATCGAGGCAGAGAGGATTGTGCGGATCGGTGTCCAGCAGCCGCTCCAGTTCGGCCAGCGCAAGAGGAGGCTTGTTCAGCTGAAACAGCACGTTCGCGTATTCGTACCGTGCACCGGCGTCGTCCGGCGTGAGTGCGACGGCGCGCGCAAATAGTCCTTCGGACTGTTCCTTCTGTCCGCTTGCGAAAAGCGCCTGCGCCATCAGTCGGACGGCGCCCGGATCGTCGGGATGCGCCTCGAGATATCTGGAAAGCAGTCCTTTCGCGGCGTCGGGCCGGTTCTGGCGGAGCGCTTCTGCCGCTTCCTTCAGTCTCGGGTGGCGGAGCAGACGCGAGACTCCCATCCGTGCCGCTGCAGCGGCGAAAACGTCCGCCTGGGCTTCGTCGGCGGATGCCTGATCGTGCGAATATGCGTTCATCGTACGCCCGTCGGAGTCAGATCAGCCAAAACCGCACATTTGGCGGTACGTCAAGCGGGATCGATGCTCCTTGTCCCGGCTGCTTGAGAGTGTCGGTCCGCCCGGTATAGTCCAGAGCGGATATCCGGGTGATTTTGTGGACAGGCAGGCAAGAAAAGTTGTGCTCGCCTATTCGGGCGGGCTCGATACATCCGTCATTCTCAAATGGCTGCAGACGGCCTATGGGGCAGAGGTCGTGACCTTCACGGCCGACCTTGGTCAGGGCGAGGAACTTGCGCCCGCGAGGGCCAAAGCCGAGCTCCTTGGCATCGGGTCCGAAAACATCTTCGTCGAAGATATGCGGGAGGAATTCGTCCGCGACTATGTGTTTCCGATGTTCCGTGCCAATGCGCTCTACGAAGGCGCCTATCTGCTCGGAACGTCCATCGCGCGTCCGCTGATCGCCAGGAAACAGATTGAAATTGCGCAGAGGACCGGCGCGGATGCGGTTGCGCATGGTGCAACGGGCAAGGGAAACGACCAGGTTCGATTCGAGCTTGCCTATTACGCCCTGAAGCCCGACATCAAAATCATCGCGCCGTGGCGCGAATGGGACCTGACGAGTCGCACGCGGCTGCTCGAATTCGCCGAAGCGCACCAGATTCCGATCGCGAAGGACAAGCGCGGCGAGGCGCCGTTCTCGGTCGATGCCAATCTCCTGCATTCCTCGTCGGAAGGAAAGCTCCTCGAAGACCCGGCGGAAGCGCCGGATTCGATCGTCTATCAGCGTACACTTGCGCCCGAGGAAGCACCCGACCGCCCGACCGGCATCGAAATCGGCTTCGAGCGCGGCGATCCCGTTTCGCTGGACGGCGAGCCGCTTTCGCCCGCGACCCTGCTCACCCGCCTCAATGCGCTCGGTCGCGCCAATGGCATCGGGCGTGTCGATCTCGTCGAGAACCGCTTCGTCGGCATGAAATCGCGCGGCATCTATGAAACGCCGGGCGGGACCATCCTGCTCGCGGCGCACCGCGCGATGGAATCGCTCACGCTCGATCGCGGCGCCGCGCATCTGAAGGACGAATTGATGCCGCGCTACGCGGAGCTGATCTATGACGGGTTCTGGTTCTCGCCGGAGCGCGAAATGCTGCAGGCCCTGATCGACAGGAGCCAGGAATTTGTCGGCGGAACGGTGCGGCTGAAACTGTACAAGGGAAACGCAATCGTCACCGGCCGCACCTCGCCCCATTCGCTTTACACCAAGGACCTCGTGACCTTCGAGGACGACCGCGGCGCGTATGACCAGAAGGATGCCCAGGGATTCATCAGGCTGAACGCGCTGCGCCTGCGGACGCTGGCGCGGCGGCGGGCGAAGACGCGGCAATGACGAATGCGGCTAACGCGCAACAGATCGAATACTGGAACGGTCCTGTCGGCGAGCGCTGGGCGCGCCTGCAGGAGCGCATCGATCTTCATCTGGCCGATATAACAGAGGCAGCGATCCGGTTCGCCGCACCCGCGCCCGGCGAGCGCATTCTCGACATCGGCTGCGGTTGCGGCACGGCGACGCTCCTTCTGGCGATGAAAGCGGGCAGCGGCGGCGCTGCCGCGGGCATCGACGTCTCTGCTCCCATGCTGCGGGTGGCGCGCGCCCGCGCCATGGCGCAGAACGCGGGTGTGACATTCCTGCAGGCGGACGCGTCTACCTACGAGTTCCAGCCGGTTTTCGATCTCGCCTTCTCCCGCTTCGGTATCATGTTCTTCGCCGATCCGGTGAAGGGCTTCGGCAATCTCCGCTCGGCGCTCGCGCCGGGTGGTCGACTCGCCTTTGTCTGCTGGCGAGATTTCGCCGAGAACCGCTGGGCCTCGGAACCGATGGAGGCTGCACGTCCCCTTCTGCCGCCGCAGGAGCCATCCGATCCTTTCGCACCGGGACCGTTCGCCTTCGCAGACGCGGCACGTTTACGTGGGATTCTCGAACGCGCCGGCTATGCGTCGGTCGAAATCGACGCGTTCGATGGCCCAATGAATATGGGCGCCTCGCTCGAAGAGGCCGCCGCCGAGACGCTCAATATCGGCCCGCTCGCCCGCGCCGCCACCGGTCTCGATGACGAGACGCGGGAAAAAATCCGCGCAGCCGTGGAGGCGGCGTATTTGCCTTATGCGTCCAAGCTCGGCGTTACACTGCCTGCGGCGTGCTGGATGGTTCGAGCACGATTGTAGGTCCTGATCCATTCGCGCATTCCCTGCGGCCGATTGGAAACCGGCGCAAATCGGGCTGTGGACGCAATTTTCGCGGTACCTGGCTCGGAATCCGTGAAATGAACTGTTGCATTCCCCGCGATGGAGCGCTTTGCTCATAGCGTCAGGAGGAGGAATCGTCCTCCTCCTTTCCGTCCGCAACTAAAAAGGGGGTTCCCATGCTTCGTACGGTATTTCTCTCGACGGCTTCGCTCGCATTGGCCGTCACGGCTGCGCTTGCCGCACCGACGAGCTCGACGTTGTCGAACGGTGCCGCAGTGACCACCGTCTCGGGGGGCTACGCGACAGGTGGTTTTTACCACACGCATGCTCCGAAGGGCGCCACGGTTATCTTCGACTCGATCGGCTCGGGCGGGTACAACTGCTGCAACGGCTGGACGATTGGGGGCCCGAGTAGCGTGGTCGGACAGGTCTGGTCGGCGGACCAAATCACGCCGACCAAGAAGGCGAAGGTGACGAAAATCGTGGTGGGCGTGGGCTATGTGACAGGCTCGAACGCTGCCGAGCTCGCCATCTACTCCGACGCTAGCGGCGTGCCGGGCACAATGCTCTGGTCGGGCGACGTGTCGAACCTCCCGGGTTTCGGCAGCACCGGGACGATGACCGTCCAGGCCACGGTGACGGGGGTGAAAGTCAAGGCCAACAAACCGATCTGGGTCGCGGTCCAGACGGACGCCAACTCTGCCGACACATGGGATGCGTGGAACGACTCGAATACCACCAACGCACCGCTCGCGCAGAACTCGGGTTCCGGATGGACCAATTTCGGGAGTAACACGGCCGGCGCCGTGACCCTCTACGGCAAGAAGAAGTAATCCTGCCGGCGCGGCCGCATCCTGCGGCATCGCCTTTTGGTGAATCATCGCCGCCCGGGGAAACCGGGCGGTGGTGGCGGCGGGATTGGGCTCGCACATCGCATCGTGGCCGGCGCAAGCCGGCCACGGTCGTATCCAACCAATCGCGTTGCGTCAGAGTGCACGCACGCGAACGGGCCATTGTCGACAAGCGGGGTTCCTAAAGCGTCCGATTCGCCGGCATAAGCGGCGGGTTAAAGCGCCGGTGCGACCATTCGCGTCGGCAGTCGCGTACGTTCGCGATCGAATGGCCGCCGCATTTCAGGGATGGCTGCCGTGCGACACGGTCGTCGCCAGTAGCTGCTGGTCCGCCGGCGGCTTCACCAGCGGAACCTTGAAATTTGTCATCTGTCGGTCCAAACGCCGGATGACTTCGGAGGTGATGTCGAGTCCGTTGATGCTGTCTGCCAACGCGGATTTATCGAGCACGACGCTGGCGCCGCGCTCGAGCAGGATCGCATGCACCACCGATTTGACCGCCGCCAGATAAGCGTGCCCGGCGACGATCTCGCCGCCATGGACGAGATTCTCCCGATCCTGGATTTTTTGTCGGTAGGCCGCCTGTTTCTGCTGGAGCGCCAGGTTCTTTCTGGCTCGCACATCCGCGGGCAGCGATGCCGATTGGCTCTGGAAGGCGTCCATCTCCTTCTGCAGCGCAGCGTCTTCGGGTCCGAGGTCGGTCTGGATCTTGTTTTCGTCGACCATGATCTGAGCTCGAATATTGGTTCCGAGCTTCGAGCCGTCCATGATCGCGTGACGGTCGACAACGAGAATGACCGAACCCTGGCTGCTTGCCGGCAGCGCTGTTCCCGGACACAGCAATGCAACCGCGAGGGCCGCGACACTGGCGCTTTTTCTGAGTGTGATCATTGGTTCGGCATGGCCCCTCGATTCAAATCCGCAGCAGCGCTGCGGCGGATAACCAAAGAATACTACGTTGCCAGGCCAAGAGAAAGCTTTCCTCGTCGGCTCAGGATCTGCGAACCGAAGGGTCACGGCCCGATGCCGGGCGCTTTTCCGGCGCAGGCGGCTCACAGATGGGTACGTGGATTCGAGGATATTTCCCATGAAAGGCGATTGCGCCGGGGCGCGAATCCGATCTCCCCCGCAAGGATGCCAGACCGTACTTGTTGACAGCTCGACGACATGGCCGACCAGATCGATGGCTACGTTTCTGGCGATAAATCGGTAACATTGACGCTCTACGCCGATAACGGCAGAAACGCTCTCGGCACCGGGCTTGCTAAAAGGAAGGGCACCGCAGTCGCGGCATTCGGATTTCGCAGTCAAGACTTCCAAGACGAGCCTGAAGGCGGGAACGCCTTACTGGGTCGCGATCACCACGATCGGGACCAATTACGAGACCGCGCCGTTCCAAGTGTACAACGAGGTTCATGACCCAACCAAACGCGAATTTCTCCGGTGAGGCCGTCATCGGCTCTGCGGATGTCGGCAGACTTCTGATCTCGGATCCGGTGGTCGCCGAAGCGCGCGCCCGTGAGGCTCTGAAGAAAGAGCCGCAAAACTCCGACGCTCTGTCGATGTTGGGTGCAGCGCTCCGGCAACAGGGCAAAGCGGCTGCAGCAGTAGCGGTCCTGGCGGGTGTCGTTGCATCGGAGCCTGATTCGGCTTTCGCTCAGCTCGAACTGGGTTTCGCTCTCGAATTGCTGGGACAACATCGCGAGGCGATGGAGGCGTTCGCCCGGGTTGTCGATCTGGTACCGACATTCGTCAGCGCCTGGTGCGCGATTGCTGAAGGATTGGCGCGCTCGGCGGCGGCGGCCGCAGGGGACGCGGAGGTCCCGAAAATCGTGCGATCGGCAGCGGCCGCCATTCGCAGTGGCCGCTATCTGGAAGCCGTAAACCTGCTTCAGGGCTGTGTCGAAGGCGCCCCCCGGTGGCAACCTGGGAGGCTGCTCTTTGCAGTGGCGTTGCTCGCAGATGGGAGGGGAGACGCGGCGATTCCCGTGATCGACGGATTGGTGCGAACCGATCCCGAGAATGCATTCTATCTCGAACTGAGAGCGTCAGCGCTCCACGAAACCGGGGAATTCCACCAGGCGATCTCTCAGTACGAAGAACTCCTTCGCGGCGAGCGTCCCAGACCCGGCGCATGGATTTCGTATGGGCGCGCTCTGCGCACAATCGGCAGGCAGGAGGAGTGTGTCGCCGCGTTTCGGCGGTCCATCGAGCTATGCCCGCAATTTGCGGTCGCGTATCGGGCGCTGGCGACCGTCAAGACCATTCGTCTCGATTTCGGAATGATCGACACTTTGCGCGATCTCCTCGCCCGTCCCGGCGTGCTTACGCTTCGCCGCGCGCAATTGCATTTCGCGCTTGCAAAGGCTCTTGAAGATGCGAGCAAGTACGCCGAGTCCTTCGGGCATTACGGGCACAGCCAGCGTTTCCAGCGCGCCAGAAACGTCTACAGCGCTCAGTCGTTCACAGGTTTCGTGCAGCGGACAAAGGCGACGTTCTCGCCATCATTTCTGCGCTCGCGCGAAGGTCCGGCATGCGTCGCGCCTGACGCGATTTTCATCGTCGGAATGCCGCGCTCGGGCTCGACCCTTGTCCAGGAGATTCTCTCCGCCCATCCTCAGATCGAGCGAACGGGCGAACTCCGGGACATGACGTTCACGATCGCGCAGCTGCGCCAGGAAATGGGCGAAGGAGCGCCACCCTTTCCCGAGGTGGTGAAAAAAATCCCACATGAGCGTTTCCGGGCCTTGGGCGAGGCGTATCTCGCACGCACGCATGCCAGGCGGAAGCGCGGCGCTGCTTACTTTGTGGACAAATATTTGGAGAATTTCCTCTATTTGGGTCTCATTCACCTGATGATGCCCAACGCGAAAGTCCTGGATGTGCGGCGCAATCCACTCGATTGCTGCCTCTCGTGCTTCAGGAATTACTTTCCGGAAGGCCCGGCATGGTCACACAGCCTGGGCGATCTCGGCCACTATTATGCCGATTATGTCGAGCTGATGGCACATTTCGACAACGTCTTGCCAGGCCGCGTTCATCGCCTGTTTTACGAGAAACTGATCGCAGATCCCGAAGGGGAGCTCCGTCGTCTGCTAGATTATCTGGATGTGCCCTACGCGCCGGAGTGCCTGCGCTTCTACGAGAAGGAACAGGAGATCGTAACAATCAGCATCGAACAGGCGCGTCGGCCAATCTACGCGGACGCGGTCGGCAACAGCCGCGATTTCGAACCGTGGCTCGGCCCTCTCAAATCGGCTCTTGGGGCAGTTCTCGATTCCTATCCCGCAGTTCCGGAATACTATCCGCGCATGCAGGCCACGATGTCGTTGCGGCTCGACTGAGGCAATGCCGGCGCGCGCGGGCCGTCACTGGGCCGGACTGATCGCCCCGGCCGGCGGATTGACCAGCGGCACCTTGAGACTCGTGATCTTCTTGTCCAGCCGCTGGATGACCGCCGGTGTAATGTCGATGCCACTCACGCTGTCCGCCACGGAAGACTTGTCGAGCACGAGCTCGGCGCCCCTTTCGATCATGATGGCGTGAATGACGGCGCCAACCGCGGCAAGATAGCGCTGACGGGCGACGAGCTCGCCGCCCTGTATCAGGCTCTGTTTCGCTTGCACCTTCTGCCGGTAGGCATTTTCCTTTGTCTCGAACGCTTGGATTTTCTTGTTGCGGACATCGGGCGCCAGCGTGGGCGCCTGCTGCTGCAGCGTCTGGCCTTCGGCCTGCAACGCCTGACCCTGAGGACCGAACTGCGATTCGACCTGGTGTTCGTAGCCCATCACCTGCCGGCGGATGTCCTGGCCCAGCCTGGAGCCGTTCATGACCGCCTGTTTGTTCACGATCAGGGTATGCGCTCCCGGAACGGGCGCTGCATGAAGCGTGTTTTGCGACAGCGCAAGGCCCCCTAGCGTCGCGAGAGCCAGAGCGGCGGCCGCGCCGGCGCTGCGCCGTGTTAAGGTGCGAATATTCATGACCCAACCCCGGTTGAACCCTCCGGGGAAGAATTGCCACATTGTGCGAGGCCGCGACAAGGGTTTTATCAGTACACGACGACGCTGCGGATGGATTTGCCCTTCGCCATGAGGTCGAACGCGTCGTTGATTTTCTCCAGCGGCAGCGTGTGGGTGATCAGGTCGTCGATTGCGATTTTCTTCTCCATGTACCAGTCGACGATCTTCGGCACGTCGGTGCGGCCGCGTGCACCGCCGAAAGCCGTGCCCTTCCACACCCGCCCGGTGACAAGCTGGAATGGTCGCGTCGAAATCTCCCTGCCTGCAGCAGCGACCCCGATGATGACCGAGGTTCCCCAGCCGCGATGGCAGCATTCGAGCGCCTGACGCATGGTATCGGTGTTGCCGATGCACTCGAAACTGTAATCCGCGCCGCCGTTTGTCAGCTCGACGAGATGGCCGACAAGACCGCCTTTCATCTCTTTCGGATCGATAAAGTGGGTGAGTCCGAATTTCCGCGCGAGCACTTCGCGCGCCGGATTGACGTCGATGCCGACGATCATGTCGGCGCCGGCCAGCTTCGCGCCCTGGACGACGTTGAGTCCGATTCCGCCCAGTCCGAAGACCACCACGTTCGCGCCGGGCTCCATTTTCGCCGTGAAAATCACCGCGCCGATTCCGGTCGTCACGCCACAGCCGATGTAGCAAATCTTGTCGAAGGGCGCGTCCTCGCGGACCTTCGCGAGCGCAATCTCGGGCAGGACTGTGTAGTTCGCGAAGGTTGAGCAGCCCATGTAATGCAGGATCGATTTTCCGTTCCTGGAAAATCGACTCGTGCCGTCGGGCATCAGTCCCTTGCCCTGGGTGGCGCGAATGGCCGTGCAGAGATTTGTCTTCCGGCTCAGGCAGGATTTGCACTGTCGGCATTCCGGCGTGTAGAGCGGAATGACGTGGTCACCCTTCCTGAGCGATCGCACGCCCGGGCCGACATCCACGACCACGCCCGCGCCCTCATGTCCGAGAATGCAGGGAAACAACCCTTCCGGATCGGCGCCGGATAGCGTGTACTTGTCGGTGTGGCAGATGCCCGTCGCCTTGATCTCGACGAGCACCTCGCCCTCCTTCGGGCCTTCCAGCTCGACCGTTTCTATCGACAGCGGCTTTCCCGCCTCCCACGCCACGGCAGCACGAACTTGCATAATAGTCGTCTCCGCGTCTCAACTTGTCATGTCATGGCCCGCAAACGCGGGCCACCCAGGTGAAACCGGTTTGCAGTGCAACGGTTTAGTGGCAATTCAAATCACCACAAACGTACGTCGCGGCCATCTGGGTGGCCCGCATTTGCGGGCCATGACAACAAATTTGGCAATCATACGTCCAGCGCGGCGTAGAGGGCGTTGTCCTGGATGAATTCGCGGCGCGGTTCGACCACATCACCCATCAGCTTGGCAAAGAGATCGTCGGCCTCGTCGGCGTGCTCCACTTTCACGAGCAGCAGGGTTCGGGCGTTGTCGTCAAGCGTGGTTTCCCACAACTGCTCCGCATTCATTTCGCCAAGACCCTTGTAGCGCTGCAGCGCCAGGCCCTTGCGGCCCCATTCGAAAACGGACTCAAGCAACTGGCTCGGTGCGCGCACCTCGCGCGTCTCGTCCTTGCGCGCAAACGTTCCCGCCCTGAGATACGCCACCTGCAGATCCGGCGCGAGCCTGTCGAGCTTGCGCGCATCCGCGCTCGAGATAACCGCGCCGTCGATTGCGACAGCCTCGCGCACCCCGCGGACTTCGCGCCAGAATTTCAGACCGCCGTCGGGCGTGGGCTCGCCATGCCAGCCCCGTTCGGTTTCCTCGGACAGCTGATCGAGACGGCGTGCAATGTAACTTGCGGTGTCCGCTGCACGGTGGCCGTCGGCGAGGATCTCCGGATTGAGCGCGCCCGCGATCGCCGCCTGCTCCAGCAGAAAGCGTGGATAGTGCCGCGGGAAACCCTCGAGCGCCGTGACGGCAGCCCGGGCCTTGGCGACCAGCGCGTCAAAATCGGCGCCCGCGATCGTTTCTCCCGTGTGCAGCGTAAACGTGGTTCCTGCCGAACCTTCCGCAATCAGATAATCGGTGAGTTCGCGCTCGTCTTTCAGATAGCGCTCGGATTTTCCGCGCGTCGCCTTGTAGAGCGGCGGCTGCGCGATAAAAATGTGACCGCGCTCGATCAGCTCCGGCATCTGGCGATAGAAGAAGGTCAGCAGCAGCGTGCGGATGTGCGCGCCGTCCACGTCGGCGTCGGTCATGATGATGACCTTGTGATAGCGCAGCTTGTCGGGATTGAACTCCTCGCGTCCGATGCCGGTCCCAAGCGCCGTGATAAGTGTCGCGATCTCGGCATTCGAGAGCATCTTGTCGAAGCGTGCGCGTTCGACGTTCAGCACCTTGCCGCGCAACGGCAACACGGCCTGGTTCTCGCGGTTGCGGCCCTGCTTTGCGCTGCCGCCTGCCGAATTACCCTCGACAATGAAAATTTCGCACTTCGCCGGATCACGTTCCTGACAATCGGCGAGCTTGCCCGGGAGAGACATGCCGTCGAGCGCGCCCTTGCGCCGCGTGAGTTCGCGGGCTTTCCGCGCCGCCTCGCGCGCCGCGGCCGCCTCGATCACCTTGCCTACGATCGCGCGCGCTTCGGCCGGATGTTCCTCGAACCAGGCGCTCAATTGATCGAACACCGTTCCTTCCACCACCGGGCGAACTTCCGAGGAGACGAGCTTGTCTTTCGTCTGCGAGCTGAATTTGGGATCGGGCACCTTGATGGAGAGCACGCAGGTCAGCCCTTCCCGGCAATCGTCGCCGGTCAGCGCGATCTTTTCCTTTTTTCCCGGACCGGATTCCTCCGCATAGCGCGTTACCACGCGCGTGAGTGCAGCACGAAAACCGGCCAGGTGTGTGCCGCCGTCGCGCTGCGGGATGGTGTTGGTAAAGCAGAGCATGCTTTCGTGGTAGGAATCGTTCCACACCAGCGCCGCCTCGATCACGAGGGAATCGCGTTCGCCCTTAAGCAGGATCGGAGAGGGGATCAGGCCTGTCTTGGCCCTGTCGAGATAGCGGACAAAGGCTTCGAGACCGCCTTCGTAATGGAGCGTCACTTCCTTCTTTTCCACGCCGCGCAGATCGGCGAGCACGATCGTCACGCCGGAATTGAGGAACGCAAGTTCGCGCAGACGATGCTCGATGGTCGGAAAGTCGAATTCGGTTTTGGTGAACGTCCTCGGGCTCGGCAGGAACGTCACTTGCGTGCCGCGGCGTCCCTGTGCCGCCCCCGTGGTTTTGAGCGGTGCCTCGGGATCGCCATCGCGGAAGCGCATGTAGAATTCCTGGCCGTTTCGCCAGATGCGCAGATCGAGCCATTCGGAGAGCGCGTTGACGACGGAAACGCCGACGCCGTGCAGGCCGCCTGAAACCTTGTAGGCGCTCTGCTCGAATTTTCCACCGGCGTGGAGCTGGGTCATGATGACTTCTGCCGCCGAAACGCCTTCGCCGGCGTGAATGTCGGTCGGGATGCCGCGGCCATTGTCGCGCACCGCGCAGGTGCCATCGGCGTTCAGCACCACATCGATGCGGTCGGCGTGTCCGGCCAATGCTTCGTCGATGGCGTTGTCGACGACCTCGTAGACCATGTGGTGAAGGCCCGAGCCGTCGTCGGTGTCGCCGATATACATGCCCGGCCGCTTGCGCACGGCATCGAGGCCCTTCAGCACCTTGATCGACTCGGCGCCGTAATCGTCCGGATCGGGAATGGCGGGAGAAATAGCCATCAGCGCACCTGGGCTTTCCTCCCCCAGCATGGGGGAGGTGTCGAGCGCAGCGAAGCGGAGCGAGACGGAGGGGGACGTCCCTGGCTTGATACAGCCCCCTCCGGCGCGCTGACGCGCACCACCTCCCCCATGCTGGGGGAGGAAACATGTGTGTGCGACGAGTAAAGTCGTAATTTCATGCGCGATGACATCACTGGTTTCGATCAATTCTGGCGGGTGAGGCGACCGGCTTCGACAAGGAAGATATCGGCACGCGGGGCCAGACTTTCAAACAGCGACAGATCTGTTCCTGTGAGCCATGCCTGTGCGCCGAGCGCCAGAATTTCCTCGAACAGTGCCGCCCGGCGACGCGCATCGAGATGCGCCGCAATCTCGTCCAGCAGGAGCAGCGGCACGTGGCCATCGCCACTTCGCGCGACCTCCCAGGCGTTGGCAAGAACGATCGAAATCAGCAGCGCCTTCTGCTCGCCGGTCGAGCAATCGCGTGCGTCCATCCGTTTTGCGGTATGGCGCGCGGAGAGGTCGCTTACATGCGGTCCCATGGTTGTACGCCGCGACTCCGCATCGCGAATGCGCGACGCCTCCAGTGCCGCCCGCAGCGCCTCGACCGCGCGCTCACCTTGTTCGCTGACCAGCCGATCCGTCTCGCCCTGAAGCGCAAGCTGTGCCGCGGGAAAGGCGCCGGCGCGCTCGCGACGGACAAGTTCGATATTCAGGCGCGTCACGACCCGGGCGCGGGCAGAGGCAATCGCGATGCCCCACTCACCCATCTCCTTTTCGAGCGCGGCAAGCCAGCCGGGATCGCGGGGTCCGAGCCTCAGGACGCGCGCGCGTTCGCGCATCGCGCGCTCGTAACGCAGCGACGCGTGCGCATGCGCCGGCTCGAAACCAAGCACCAGCCGGTCGAGAAAGCGGCGCCGGCCGCTCGCGCTCTCCGCAAAGAGGCGATCCATCGCGGGCGTGAGCCACGCCATCTGCACGATTTCGCCAAGCTCGGCGGAACTCTGCGCCGGCGCTCCATTCAGACGCACCTCGCGTCGCTCGGAACCCGCGGCGCCCGCCACCAGTCCGGTCCCGATTTCGTAGTGCTCTTCGCCGCGCGCGACGGTGGCGTTCACCGCCCAGAGCACGTCGGTCGCTGCGTCCTGCGGCGCTTTGCGCGTGTGCTCCAAAAGCGGTGCGGCGCGCAGGCCGCGCCCCGGCGATAACAGCGAAATCGCATCGAGCAGATTGGTTTTTCCGGCGCCGTTTGGACCGGCAAGCACGACCGGCCTCGCGCCGGGCTCGAGTTCCGCACGCGCATAGGAGCGGAAATTGGTCAGTCCAAGCCGGGTCACCGCCAATGGGTGGCGGGGCAGTTCGCTTGCATCGACCGTCGGAAGGGCGTGCGTCAAACTCAGACCCGCATGGGCATGAGAACGTAGAGCGTGCCGCTGTCCTCGGTATCTTCAATCAATGTCGGCGAACCTGCGTCGGACAGCAGGAAGCGGATTTCGCGGCCCCCGATCTGGTTCGTGATATCGAGCAGATAACGCGCGTTGAAGCCGATATCGAGCGGATTGGCGCTGTAGGAGGCGCCCAGCTCTTCGGTCGCCGTGCCCGAATCCGGATTGATCACCGAAAGCGTAAGCCTGTCCTGGGCGAGGCTGAGCTTCACCGCGCGGGTCTTGTCGGCAGAAATCGTCGAGACGCGATCCACGGCTTGTGCAAATTCGCGCGAGTCGAGTGACAGCACCTTGTCGTTGGCCGTCGGAATCACGCGCTGATAATCGGGAAAGGTTCCGTCGATGAGCTTGGAGGTGAGTTCGACGCCGTCCGTGATGAACTGGATCTTCGTATCCGATAGTGAAATGTCGATTCCGCCTTCGATGTCATCGAGCAGGCGCCTCAGTTCGGCAATCGTCTTGCGCGGCACGATGGCGCCCGGCATGTCGGCAGCGCCGTCGGGAAGGTCGAGGCGGAAACGGGCGAGCCTGTGGCCGTCGGTCGCCACCGCGCGCATTTCGCCTTTGCCGCCGCCGTCCTTCTGCGCATGCACGTAGATGCCGTTCAGATAGAACCGCGTCTCTTCGGTCGAAATGGCAAAGCGCGTGCGGTCGATGAGCTTCTTCAGATCGTCCGTCGAAAGGCGGAAGCGGAAGGGCAGGGCTCCCGCCGTCATCTGGGGAAAGTCCTCCTTCGGCAGGCAGGCGAGTTCGAAGCGCACGCTGCCCGCCGACACCGCAAGACGCCCACCTTCCGAGGTCAGGAGTTCGGCCTGTACCTGCGCGCCTTCCGGAAGCTTGCGGACGATGTCGTAGAGCATGTGCGCGGGCGCGGTTGCCGCGCCGTTGCGGATCACGTCCGCCGACAACGTTTCCACGATCTCGATGTCGAGATCGGTGGCGGTCAGCTTCAGCCGGCCCTTCGCTGCCTCGATCATCACGTTGGAGAGGATGGGGATGGTGTTGCGGCGCTCCACCACGCTCTGCACGTGGTTGAGCGTCTTCAAAAATCCGCTGCGTTCGACAGTGACCTTCATGACCTGGAACTTTGTCGTTTCCGGACGGGTTGCGGCCCGCAACCGGCGTGTTTCGGCCGGCCGAAAGCCCTGGATTTCACCCTCGCGATGGGGCGGGACTCAATGCCGGAACTATATCAGCCTGCGCGCGGGGAGAACAGCATTCCCGAAAACAACGGCCCCCCGGCGAATTCCGGGGGGCCGTCCTCCAGGGGATCATGGATTGCTGTCGAGCACCTGCTTCAGAAAGTCGATTTCCTGTCGGAAGGCGGGATCTTCATCGCAGAGCGCGGCGATGCGCCGGCAGGCATGCAGGACGGTCGTATGGTCGCGACCGCCGAAGCGGCGGCCGATTTCGGGCAGGGAGCGCTCGGTGATGGCGCGGGCGAGAAACATCGCCACCTGTCTCGGCCTGGCGACCCGGCGGCTGCGCTGCGACGACTGGAAGTCGCGCAGATCGAGTTTGTAGAAATCGGCGATCTTTCGCTGGATGTCCTCGATCGAGGTCCGGCGCGCCGCCGTGCCGCGGCTGATGATCGTGTTCACCGCCTGATTGAGCGCGAGCGGATTCTGCGTCAGCCCGACATGAATGGTGAGGTTGTTGAAGAATCCGATCATGTCGCGCGGGGTAGTGTCTTCCAAGCCAGCGATGCGTTCGAGCACTTCCTCGGGAATGGTGGTCTGCGGCCGTTTCCGGCAATAGTCTTCCGCGCGCGCCTTGAGGATGGCGAGGCGTGTGGCCCGGTCGGGCTTGTCGATCCCGATGGTGATGCCGCCCGAAAGCCGCGATCGCACGTCGGCGGCGACGTTCTCGATGAGCGGCGGCGGCTTGTCGGCTGCGATCACCAGTTTGCGCCGCAAATCGGAATAGGCGTTCAGCGTGTGAAGAAGCTCCGACATCGTCGCCGTGCTGCGGCAAAGATGCTGCAGATCGTCGATCAGCAGCATGTCCGCGGCCCGCAGTTCCTCCTTGAAACCCAGCGTCTCCCGACGATTGAGCGCGCCCAGGAACTGCCGCATGAAATCCTCGGCTCCGAGGAGAAGCGTCCGCTGGCCGCGCCGCTGCGCTTCGAGAGCCGTCGCATTCAGGAGATGCGTCTTGCCGAAACCGAAGCCGCCGTGAAGCACAAGTAGCGAAACGCCTTCCGCCTCGTCGCCGACGAAAGCGCGAGCGGCGCGCAACGCGGCGACGTTCGATGGTCCTTCGAGAAACGTCGCGAAAGACAGAGCAGGATCGGGCGACCGGAAGGAGAGCGCACGTTCGGCCGGAGGCGAAACACGGTGGACAGGCAGCACCGTAACGGGCGCAGCCGGCTCGGCAGGCAACGGAGCGCTGGAGGCCGCGCCGCCGATCCGCGGCGCTTCGGGCTGTTCGACCACGATGGTGATCGAGACAGGTACGCCGCCGGCCGCCCGCAGCGCCTTCTCGATGCGGCCCGCATAATTGTTGCTGACCCAGTTGCGGACGAAGGGCTTGGGCGCCCCGAACCGGATTTCCCCTTTGCCCCAATCCAGCAAGGTGAGCTTGCCGATCCACGCCTCGAACGTCGGACCGCCAAGATCGCGGCGCAGCGTTTCCCGCGCCTTTGACCACACAATCTGCCAGTCGGTATTCCTGATTAAAGCTTCGGTCATCGCTCCCTCTGCCCTTCAAATATCCGGCAAGTCTTCGCCGGTTCCCCCGCCGGGAAATTCCCCTCTCGATTAACGCCTGCACAAATCTCTTTTTGACTATCTTCTGTCCGGACCGCCTTTCAACTTTGCCGCCACGGCAGGCCGGCCGCTTTCCATCCGTTCGAAGCCCCCCGATGTCCCAAGGCGTCGGCATCGCCTTCGAACCCGCCTGCCACGTTCAGCGCCTGTCCGAAGCCGGCGCCCGTCATCGCAATCGCGGCGGCGCGCGAACGCCCGCCGGATCGGCAGAGAAACAGCACGGGCGCGTCGGCCTCGCCGCTCGCCGCCCGCAGCCGCTCCGTCGCCTGCGCCACAAAGCCGGGGTTGGGTCGCGGATCGGGAAAGCCCTGCCATTCCAAAAGCAGCGGCTCGCGGCCGAGCGCGGCGAGGTCGGGGAGACCGACAAAGGTCCATTCCGCGGCCGTGCGGACATCCACGAGCTGTGCCCGGGGTTCGCGGACAAGCAGGTCCCAAGCTTCTTTGGGAGAGACATCCCCCGCATAGCGCCGCGCTTGTGTGTTGGAACTGGTCACAGCCATCGTCCGGTCAATATTTTTCCGTTCGCCGCGCCCACAAGCGCGCCGCTCGCATAATAAAACGTAAGTGATGTTTCTTACTTACCGGGACACAATACTAGCTACAATGGCTCTGTACTTGCCGCCACACCCACTTCATTACCGCTGTCTTTTGGTTTTCTTGTTGCCACGCCCGCCAGCGACAGAAGGATACACGGATTAACCCCCTTTGCAAGCACCGGACGCCATTCGGAACCGTTGAAGAATGCCAGCTAACGGCATGTAAACAGCTAATGTTTTTGGTTTTGTACTTTTATGTCCCGCGGTCCGGGAACGATTTTTTAACGAATGACGACAGAAGTAAAAAATCCGCGCACGGGAGTAGAAATTGTTGCGCTTCCAAAGACTTAGGTCTGTCCCAAAAAATTCACCCAACGATTCCAGTGACTTAGCCGGACAGTTTGGCCGCGCGCTTCGTCAGCCGGGAAACCCGCCGCCGGGCGGTATTCTTGTGCATCACGCCTTTGGAGGCTCCGCGCATGAGTTCGGGCTCGGCCGCCTTCAGCGCCGCCAGGGCGGCGGCTTTGTCGCCGGCGTCGAGAGCTTCCTCGATCTTCCGCGTGAAGCTGCGGACGCGGCTCTTGCGCGCGTGATTGGTCGCGGTCCGCTTGGCGTTCTGGCGCACCCGTTTCTTGGCCGAGTCGATATTGGGCATGGGTTTTCTCGCATTGGGTGAAGGGCGCGGTTCTTAGCCCGGGGTCGGCGGGGCGGTCAAATCCGGGATGGCGACTCAGCGGTTCCGGAACGCCGGCTTTCGCTTCTCGGAGAAGGCCGCCATGCCCTCTTTCTGATCCTCGGTCGCGAACATGGCGTGGAAGACCCGGCGTTCGAAGCGCAAACCTTCGGCGAGTGTCGTCTCATAGGCGCGATTGATGGCTTCTTTCGTCATCATCGCGATGGGTACGGACTGAGCGGCGATCGCCTGGGCGGCTTTCCGCGCCTCGGCGAGCAGCTCCGTCAGCGGCACCACCCGGCTCACCAGGCCGGCGCGCTCGGCTTCCGCCGCGTCCATGTTGCGGCCGGTGAGGCACATTTCCATCGCCTTGGACTTGCCGACGAAGCGCGTGAGCCGCTGCGTGCCGCCGATGCCCGGCATCACGCCGAGGTTGATTTCGGGCTGGCCGAACTTTGCGTTATCGGCCGCGATGATGAAATCGCACAGCATGGCGAGTTCGCAGCCGCCGCCCAGCGCGTATCCGGCCACCGCCGCGATCACGGGTTTGCGGATCGCCGCGATCCGCTCCGATACCTCTGCAAAGTAATTCGTCTTGAACATGTCCATGTAGGATTTGGGTGCCATCTCCTTGATGTCGGCACCGGCGGCGAAAGCGCGCTCGGAACCCGTGAGCACGATGACGTGGAGCGCGTCGTCGGCGTCGATCGCTTCGAGCGCGTGCACGAGTTCGTCCAGCAGCTCCGAATTGAGGGCGTTGAGCGCCTTGGGGCGATTGAGCGTGACGATCGCAACTGCACCGTCCGTCTCAACGAGGATGTTCCGATACTCCATGTCCGGCCTCCGGTTTGGGCGGCGCATCCCTTGCGCGCGCGGCCTGCGAAGGCAAGGGGGATTCAGTCCTCGCGCGGGTTTGCGCGCAGGCGCTTCAGCTTGCCGCGGGCCGTCTTGTGATCGAGGCGCTTTCTTCTGCTGGCCGGTGGCGGCCTGGTCTTGCGCCGCGGGCGTGGTGGCGTCGCGGCTCTGGAAAGGATCGCAATCAGCCGCGCGCGCACATCCGCGCGGTTCTGCTCCTGGCTGCGAAAGCGGCGGCCGATCAGGATCAATTCGCCCGACTTCGTCAGTTTCTTTCCGGCAATCGATGCAAGCCGCGCGCGCATCTCCGGTGTCAGGGACGGCGAATACGCCGCATCGAACCTGAGCTGCACTGCACTCGCCACCTTGTTGACGTTCTGCCCGCCGGGACCGGTCGAGAGTACGAAGCTCTCCTCGAGTTCGCTGTCGTTGATCGCAATATCGTCGGTGATGCGAATCTCAGCCATGGAAGTTCCGGGACAACTGCTGGCATGGTAGAACGTATTCTGATACTTACAAAAATCCTTTCATCCCCGCGAAAGCGGGGACCCAGAGCGCAGCCATTTTCGGATAAATCGAGCTGCTGGGTTCCCGCTTACGCGGGAATGACACCGGAGGGGAGTCGGGCGTGAGGTGATCACTCCTGAACAGATGTTGCGCATGCATTCCAGAGCGCTTGTAGATTTGATACAAGGGCAGCGTATAGGCGGGCAGCGGCTGTGGAGCAAACCATGACTCAACTCCTCGAGGGCGGCTGCGCGTGCGGCGCGGTGCGCTACCGGCTCGCCTCGCCGCCGATGTTCGTCAATTGCTGCCACTGCCACGATTGCCAGCGCCAGACCGGCAGCGCCTTCGTGATCAACGCGATCATCGAGACCGATCGCATCGATCTGTTGTCGGGATCGCCGGAGCCCGTGTCGGTGCCGACCGACAGCGGCCGCCCGCACGACATCTATCGCTGTCCGCAATGCCGAACCGCGCTGTGGAGCGATTACGGCCGGCGCCCCGGTCTGCGCTTCGTCCGTGTCGGCACGCTCGACGAACCGGGTGCTCTGTCGCCGAACGCGCACATCTTCACGCGCTCGAAGCTACGCTGGGTGGGCCCGCCTCCCGATGTGCCGGCGTTCGAGATCTATTATGACATGCAGACTCTCTGGCCCGCCGAAAGCCGCGAGCGCCGCAAGGCCGCGACGGGTTGAGTTCTGACTCGAATCATCGCTGGCACGCGGGACAATAAAAGGTCGAGCGGCCGCTCTGGACGATGCGCCTGACCTTGTCTGTGCAGCCTTTGCGGGGGCAGGGCGCGCCTTCGCGGTCATAAACGGAAAAGCGGTGCTGGAATTCGCCGAGCGCGCCGTCGGTTTTCGCGTAATCGCGCAGGCTCGAGCCGCCGGCTCGTATGGCCGCCCGCAAAACCTGGCGGATCTCGTGGACGAGTTTTTCGGCGCGTGGCCGGTCGATCTTCGACGCGAGCCGCTTCGGCGAAACGCCGGCATGAAACAGCGCCTCGCAGACATAGATGTTGCCGAGCCCCGCGATCGTTCGCTGGTCGAGCAGCGCGGATTTGATGGGCGTGCGGCGCCCCTTCAAGGCGCCGGCGAGATAATCGGCCGTGAATTCCTTCGACAACGGTTCGACCCCCAGGCCCTTGAACCGCGGATGATCGGCAAGCGCGGCCGTTTCGATCAGCAGCATGAGGCCGAAGCGGCGGTGATCGGTGAAAACGATTTCGGCGGGTGCGTCGGTTTCCATCACGACGTGATCGTGCGGACCCCGGCCGGCGCTCGCAGGCGGCGGCTCATAAACGTAATTGCCGAGACGGTGCTCGCCGCCTTTCGCATAAACACCGATCCGTCCCGACATTCCGAGATGGATCACCAGAGTCTCGCCGCCATCGAGTTCGGCAAGCAGATATTTGGCGCGGCGGACGAGGCGATCGACGCGGCGGCCGGTGAGCCGTTCCGCGAAGCGCGGTGGAAAAGGCACGCGCAGATCGCCGCGGCGGGTCACGACCTTGGTAAAGCGGTGGCGCTCCAGAACCGGCGCAAGCCCCATCCGCACGGTCTCGACTTCGGGAAGTTCGGGCATCGGGATCGATTGATAGCATTCGGTTTGCCCGTGCTATGCTCTTTCCATGTTTTCGACAATCGCGCTCTTGCCAGCTTGTCATCTCTGACCAAAAAGGTTGTCATTCCCGCGAAAGCGGGAACCCAGCCCGCGCGCGTCCGCGCGCGAATATTTCAAACTCAGGCGCTCTGGGTTCCCGCTTTCGCGGGAATGACAGATTAAGATGAAACACGGAGATGACCGCTTGACGGCTTCGTTCGGTTATCGCGAGGTTCCGGAAGGCGAGAAAGCCCGACTGGTGCACGGCGTGTTCTCGTCGGTCGCGAAGCGCTACGACCTGATGAACGATCTGATGTCGGGCGGCGTGCACCGGCTGTGGAAGGGCGCGCTGGTGGACTGGCTCAATCCGCAAGCCAACCAGACCATCGCGGACGTTGCGGGCGGCACCGGCGACGTCGCGTTCCGCATCGCGGCTCGCGCCCGGCGGCACGGCGGTCACGCCAACGTCATCGTCTGCGACATCAATGCCGAGATGATTTCCGAAGGCCAACACCGTGCCGCCGAGCGGCGCGAGCGGGATATCACCTGGGCGGTGGGCGACGCCGAGCATCTGCCGTTTGCGGACGCGAGCCTCGATGCCTGTACGATCGCTTTCGGCATCCGCAACGTCACCAATATCGAAGCGGCGCTCGCCGAATTTCGGCGCGTGCTCAAGCCCGGCGGACGTTTTCTTTGTCTTGAATTCTCCCGCGTCGAAGCGCCAGGACTCGACGTGCTTTACGAGCGTTATTCCTTTGCAGTGCTGCCGCGGATCGGCGAGTGGGTGGCGAAGGACGGCGAGGCCTATCGCTATCTCGTCGAAAGCATCCGCCGCTTCCCCGCGCAGGCGGCGTTCGCGAAGATGATCGCGCGCGCGGGCCTTTCGCAAGTCAAGGTGCGCAACCTCGCGGGCGGCATTGCGGCGCTGCATTCCGCCTGGAGGCTTTAGCTCATGCTGCGGAGCTTTCGCGACACGGCGCGCCTCTTTCATGCCGCGCGGGTGCTGTCGCGTCACGACGCGCTGATCCCGCGCGAATTCGCGCACCGCATCCCGCCCGCGCTCAAGATTGTGCGTGCAGTGTTGGGCAGCGGCCGCCGGATCGACAGGAATGTCCTTCCCGGCGTGCGGCTCGCCCGCGCGCTCGAGAGTCTCGGACCCGCCTATATCAAGCTCGGCCAGCTCCTCGCCACGCGGCCCGACGTCATCGGCGAAGAAACGGCCGCCGCGCTCGCAAGCCTTCAGGACCGTCTCCCGCCCTTTCCCACCGAGTTTGCGCGGGCGGAAGTGGAGACTGCGTTTGGATCGCCGCTCGAGCTGCTGTTTGCAACTTTCGAGGAACCGTTTGCGGCGGCTTCAATCGCGCAGGTTCATCGTGCGGCGACGAGCGGCGAGCCGCCGCGTGCCGTCGCCGTAAAGATTCTGCGACCCGGTGTCGAAGCCGAATTCGCCCGTGATCTTTCGGCGTTCGCGTTTGCCGCGCGCTGGGCCGAACGCTTCTTCGCGGAAGCGCGGCGGCTGCGGGTCACAGCTGTTGTCGACACGCTCGCCGCAAGCGTGGCGATGGAACTCGATCTGCGCATGGAGGCGGCGGCGGCCTCCGAACTCGCCGAGCGCACCGACGCCGACGAAGACTTCCGGGTGCCCACCGTGGACTGGGAGCGCACGGGAGCCCGCGTCCTCACCACCGAATGGGTCGCAGGTACGCCGCTGCGCAGCGCGGCCGAACTCGAAGCCGCAGGGCACGACGCAAAGCGCATTGCGGTGCTGATCGTGCGCCAGTTTCTCACCCAGGCGCTTCGGGACGGCTTTTTTCATGCCGATATGCACCCGGGCAATCTGTTCGTGGACGCGGACGGCCGCCTTGTCTGTGTCGATTTCGGCATCATGGGCCGGCTCGAAGTGGCGATGCGCCGATTCATGGCCGAAACGCTCGCGGGATTCCTCGCCCGCGATTACCGGCGCGTGGCCGACGTGCATTATGAAGCGGGCTTTGTTCCCCGCCACCATCCCGCCTCGCTGTTTGCGCAAGCCTTGCGCGCGATCGGAGAGCCGGTGTTCGGCCGCCCCGCCAGCACGGTTTCGATGGCGAGGCTGCTGCAGCAGCTCTTCGAAACCACGCGCCGCTTCGACATGGAGCTGCAGCCGCAACTGGTGTTGCTGCAGAAAACGATGGTGGTGGTGGAAGGGGTGGCACGCGGACTGGATCCCGAACTCGACATTTGGGAAGCGGCGCGTCCGGTGATCGAAAGCTGGATGGTGGGGCAGGTCGGACCCGAGGCGCGGCTGCGCGATGCGGCGGAGGGGCTCACCGCGTTGGGCCGACTCGCCCGCGAGTTTCCTCATCTTTTGCACAACGCCGAAGTCGTGTCGGCCATGCTGGCGGAAGGCGGGCTGCGGCTCCACCCCGATACCGCCGGCGACATCGCCAGAGCACAGGTCGCGCGCACCCGCCACGTTCGCATCGCGCTCTGGATTGCTGCAGGCGCGCTCGTGGTGCTCGCGATCGGAATCCTCTGATTTCGCAAACGAAACTTGCTTCAGGTCAAGAGGAACAGGCGCGTCGCTGTTGCGTTGCAGCACGGTCGAGGGCGGCCACAACCGCGAACCCCAGGAGCAGGCCATGGCGAGAGCGAAGCGACGATACCGGCACACCAACGAACATGAACATGAATCCGGAAACGAAAACGGCCGGGAGGAGATGGAAGAAGAGATGGGGGATGCGATGCAGCGGACGGGCCGGCAGGCGCGGCGCATGCAGCGCGGTGCCCTGGACGCATTCGACATTTTCAGCGGCCCGATGGCGCGCCTGATGGATCAGAACTGGTCGATGTTCCAGAAGATGATGCAGGCCATGCAGGCCGAATCCCTGAAATTCATGAACCGCCGCCTGGAACACACGAGCCACGCCATCGAGAGCAGCCGCGACTGCGAGGGCATGTCCGGCCTGCTTGCGATTCAGCAGGAATGGATGGTCGAATTTGCCCGTGATTACGCGGAACAGACGAAGCGCATGGCCGAACTGATGCGCGATCTCGCCGAAGACGGCGCATCCAGTCTGTCGGGCGTCACCTCGGAAATCGTAGAACACACCCGCAGCGAAACCGAAGACGAACACCGCCGCCACGCGGCATAGTACCCGAAATCAGAGTTGAGTGATACGAGCCGCCGCTCCCATGGTTCGACAAGCTCACCATGAGGGCAAGAAAACGGCGTCATCCTGAGCCCGTCGAAGGATGCGACCCGAGTCACCGAACGCTGATAGTGGGTAATAGTCAACAATCCGGTATGGCCCCGCAGCCTTGGCGGGCCATACCGGACTCAGACTTCAATCAGGAAATCTTCACCCGGCCGGCGTTGCAGTGCTGCGCAATCGAATCACCGACGACATAGACGTCGAGACCGACCGTGTGATCCTCGAGTGTTGCCAGTTCGGGGATTCGCACGCGGACCGCGTCCTTGAGGAGTTGCTCGTCGGTCGCAAGCACTTTGGCGTAGCCCGGGCCGGTATCGCCGGGCATTGCGGAGATAGTGAGCACCACGCGGACGTCGGAATCCGCCGCGCGCTTCTCGACGGCATCGCAGGCGATCACGATGTCGTCTCCGGGAATCACATCGAAAGCGCTGGTGTCGCTTTTTTCCGCGAGCGGAGCGGCATGCACCGGCAATTGTGCATTCGCGGTCAATGGGGGCACTACGAACAGCGCGACGACTGCCGCGACGGTCGTTGCGACGGAAACCGAAACCCTGTGCATCCTCCAGCTCCTCCCCGCTTGGCCTGCGGATTCTCCGAGCCTTCCGGATAATGTAACCGTTTCTTGCGCCGTTCCCAAGCGCCGCGGGCCATTTCTGACCGGACAGCGTCCGAAATCGACCGGATTGACCCCGCGTTGGGTGCGCCTCACGCGATCGTGATGGCCCGCCCATTGACTCGGGTAACGGAGGGCGTCTGGGCGACTGTTTCACCGCCGTTGGTCAGCGCGCGCGGGAGAGATGCCAGAAGCGGCCGAACATCAGAATGGCCGCGACGAACAGGCCGATGGCGAGCCCGATCCAGATCCCGAGCCCCTTGAGATGCCATCCGAAGGCGAGCCACAGGCAGACGGGAAATCCCGCGAGCCAATAGCTGAGCCCCGCGATCCACATCGGCATGTGCGCATCCTTCAGGCCGCGCAACGTCATCGCGCCGACCACCTGCAGGCCGTCGAAGATTTCGAATGCGCCCGCCACGCGCAGGAAAACGATCGCAAGCGCGATGACATCGGCGTTTGCCGCAGCGTTCGAGAAATAAAGGCCTGCGATTTGTGCCGGAAAAAGGCAGAAGCAGATCGCGGCGACGCTCATGAAGGCGGCGCCCATGGCGAACGCGGCATAGCCTGCGCGCCGGAGCGCTTCGCCATCGCCCGACCCCGCCGCCAGACCTACCCGCACCGTCGCCGCCATGCCGATGCCGAGCGGCACCATGAAGGTGATCGAAGACACGTTGAGCGCAATCTGGTGTGCCGCCACCGAAGCGGTCCCGAAGGTGCCCATGATCAGCGTCGCCGCGTTGAACAGCATCGCCTCGAACATCATGGTCACCCCGATCGGCATGCCCAGCCGGAAGACCTCTGCGAGCTTCGCCGGATGCAGGCGATGAAAGCGGCGGAAGACGCGGAAGCGGTTGAGGTCGGGCATCAGCCTTACGACGCAGACCATCGCGAGAAATCCGAATGCGTAGGAACAGGCGCTCGAGATTCCCGAACCCACCAGCTCCAGCCGCGGCAGTCCGAAATGTCCGAAGATCAGCGCGTAGTCGCCGGCCGCATTGAACAGGACGCTCAACGCCATGACGTAAAGCGACGCACGCGGCCGCGACAGCGCGGTCGAGAAATTGCGCAGCACCTGATAGCCGAGCGAGAAGGGCAGGCCCCAGCACAGCGCGGCCGTGAACCGGCCGGCGCCTTCCGCAAGCGCAGGCTTCTGTCCAAGGAGGAGCAGGATTGGGTGTGTGAACAGAAGCAGCGCGATCAGCGGCACCGACAGGATCAGCATCGCCCAGAAACCCATACGCACCGCATTGCGCACGCCCGCCCGCTCGCGCGGCCGGCTGCCCAGATGGTGTGCGATCACCGGCGCCACGGCAGCCACCGGTCCGCAGCCGACCAGCCAGCAGAAGAAGAAGATCGTATTGCCGAGCGCGGCCGAAGCGAGCGCCGTCTTGCCGAGCCGGCCCAGCATGACGACGTCTGTCGTCATGATCGCCATCTGCGAAAGCTGCGTCAGCACGAGCGGCGCTGCGAGCTTCAGGAGTTCGCGCGCCTCCTCGAGCCACGCTTCGGCGCCGTGGCCCGCCACGCGCCGCCCCGCCTGTGCCACATTAAATTGCGCAATATCTGTCATGACACGGTCTTTTCATCAAAGGCCGGGCCGACAGACGATTCGGAAAGCGACGAAAGTCTCCGAAGCGCCTGACGGGCCCGGAGGGAAACGTCTGGAACGGGCGCTGGAAGCTAGGCCACGTTCTCCTCGCGAGCCGATCGGGCAAAGCAGACCGGAAGTCCGGCCGCGATGCGCTGTTCTGTACGAACGATATCCATCAATGAGCTCGCGAAGATGGGCGCCCGCACGACACCCTGTCGGCGGATCGGGCGCAGTTGCTACGCGCCGGGATGCGCAGCTGTCAACTCGGTCCGTGACTGTTCCACCGCATTCCTCGCAACGGGTGGCCGTGCGGACACGCTATTTTCGGATACCGATTGTCATCCGAACGAAATCGAACGTCACGACATGGTTATGAAAGAAACCATGACTGACGATTCCGCCGACATGTATTCCGAGGCCATTCTCGAGCGGTGCCGGAAAGCTTCCGTAGACGCCTGTCAGTTTGTTTTCCGTCAAGCTTCCGAGGGACAGGCTTGCAATCGGGAAAGCCGGCGGCGGTGCCGGGCCGCGCGCGCCCGCCCGGCGCGCGGGCGGAGCGGGTACGGCGATCTCTGCGTCGCGCAGCGTGGAATCGGGTGCGGTGAATGCGTAATTTCCAAGTCCGGTATCGACGAAGAAGAGCTGTTTCGGTCCTTTGTCGAGCCGGCCGGGCGCGACGAGGTAATGGTCCCCCACGAACCAGAAGGGAATCTCCGCAACGTTTGCGCGCTCGCGCGCCGGCGCGTTCGCGGGCTCGAGGATCATGCGGTCATGCACGTAATCGAGGGTGGTCCGGAAGTGGGACAGGAATTCCACGCCGATCACGCCCGCGATCCGCTTGCCGCGCGCCATGGCAGAAAGACCCCGCGCATCCAGAAGCATCGCCGGCACATCGCCCGTATCGAGGCCCGCGAGGCTGAATTTGGCGATGCGACCGAACACGAGTCCGGATTGCGGTTTCTGGTCCGGCGCGGTCGTCTGGACTTTTGCGTCGCGGGCAAACACGGGATCGAGAACGATCTCGGGCGCGCCGGTGTCGATCAGGAACAGGCCTTCGACGTCATTGACCTTCGCCTGGACCACGGGGAGAGGCTCCGTCCACTCGAATTTGGCGGTGACGGCCGCTTGGTGCGCCGGCATGCGATAGGGTTGGGATTTGCCGAACAAGGCGAATTCGGCCACGCGATCCGGGCTTTTCATTTGGCGAAGCAACGGGACCAGATCTGCGAAGCGGTCCGCCCGCTCCAGGGTTTCGGCAAGCAGGGCTATGGCGTGCAAGTCGGCGGGATTGCGCGAAAGCGCGTTCTCGAGCGCTGTCTGGGCTGCGCCGAGCTGGTTCTGATAAAGTGCAATCGCACCGAGTTGGCGCAACGCGCCTTCGTATTGCGGACTCGATTTCGGCACGGTTTCATAGCCGGCGCGCGCCTCGGCGAACTGACCTTGCGCGAAGAGAAAATCGGGCCCAACGGTCTTTGCGGGTCCCGTGGCAGGTTGAGCCAGGCGCGGCGCGGCATGAGCCGCAGCGGCAGCCAAAAAAAATGCCGCAACAGCGGCTCCGGCCGATCGCTTCATGGTTCCTCCGGCGAATGGGTGCCGCGTGACGGGCGCGCGACGTTAGCGTCCGCGCGGGCGTATTCCAAGCACCGAAACTTCACCGAGCTGCCCGATCGGGGCCCGGCGGAGCGATGACCGCGCTCTGTATTGCCCATCGCGGCGGCGCCGCGCTCGCGCCGGAGAATACGCTGTCCGCGTTTGCGAATGCCGTGGCGCTCGGCGCCGACGGCGCGGAACTGGACGTGCAGCTCACCCGCGACGGCGAGGTGGTGGTAGTTCACGATCTCTGTCTGCCGGCCGACCTGTGCCGCGATTCGACAGGGGCGTGGCTTGTTCCGCCCACGCCTCTGATCGCCGATCTGACGCGAGAGGAGATCGCGCGCTTCGAGGTCGGCGTCGCAAGACCGCACAGCCCATACGCGCTTGCCCATCCCTTGCTGCGACCGTGTGAGGGCGAGCGAATTCCGACGCTCGCAGACGTCATCGAACTGCTGCGCCCGTTACGGGAGTTTCGGCTTTTCATCGAAATGAAAACCGGGCCAGCCGATCTGCCGTCGGGAATCGCTTGCGCAAAACTGGCCGAAGCGACGATCGCCGTTCTGAGGGAGCCCGATTTTCTCGGCCGCAGCATTCTGGTCGGTTTCGACTGGCGCGGATTGTTGCTCGCGAAGAGACTGGAACCGGCTGTGCGCTGCTGGTTCAGCACCCGTCCGCAAAGCTGGTTCGGCGACGCCGATCCTCCGCCTACGGATGACCCGCCGCCCGAACCGGTGCGGCAACTCCTCCGCCAGTGGGCGCGCACCGGGACATCGCCCTGGGCCGCCGGCTTCGATGCGGTCGCCCATGGCGGTTCGCTGCCCGCCGCGATCGCAGCCGCAGGCGGCGACGGCTGGTTTTCATACCATTGCGACGCCACGCCGGAAGCAATCGCCGAAGCGCACGCCCGCGGCCTCAAGGTCGGAGCATGGACGGTTGACGACCCCGCCGAAATGGCTGCGCTCGCCAACGCCGGCATCGATGCTGTCTGCACCGACAGCCCGGATCTGAAGCGGAAGGCGCCGCAGGAAAATCGGCCGTAAGCGCGGCGCGTCCGCCAACGGCTTCCGCGGAACGCTGATCTCGCGCGCATGTTCGATCAGTAGCGCGCCGGCGAGGCGGGCGATGGCGTCCCCGTTGGGGAATCCACCGGCGAGCATCACTTCGAGCTGCCGTGAACCCTGTTCCTACACTGACCCCAAACCCTCTGGTCTGCCCCGAGCCGGGTCTCAATGATATCCGATGTCCGCCCTCACCTTCCCACGAAACACCCAATACGACCACGCCGTATAGAGAAGGATAATCGGGAGCAAGAACAACGTGCCGACAAGCAGAAAGGCTTGGGTGCTCTGAGAGGATGCGGCTTCACGCAAAGTGTAGTGATGCGGGACGATCATCGGCCATAGACTGATGGCGATGCCGAGGTAGGACATCAGGAAAAGCCCGATCGCGCCTATGAAGGGACCTGCCTCGCTTTGGCCGCTCAGCGAACGCCAGACGAAGAACGCGATCACAGCCGTGACGACGGGAACGGGCGCCAGGAAGATAAGGTTCGGCCAAGAAAACCAGCGATGTGCAATGTCCGAGTCAGCGAGTGGCGTCCATATGCTCACGGCGGCAACAGCGATGAGGACGCCGAGGAGCGCAATCCGACCGTGGCGGCGTGCCGTCAACTGGATATCACCATCAGTCTTCAGCACGAGCCATCCAGCACCCAGCAGGGCATAGCCCAACACGAGCGCCAAGCCCGTCAGCAACGAAAACGGCGTAAAGCAATCGAAGCTGCTGCCGACAAAATGACGTCCGTCGACTTTGAACCCCTGGATGAAAGCGCCAAGAACGATGCCCTGGGCGAAGGTCGCGATTACCGAGCCCCAGGAGAACCCGTGATCCCAGAAACTCTTGTGGTCGGCGTCCCGATAGCGAAACTCGAAGGCCACGCCCCGAAACACCAGCGCAAGCAGCATGATCGCGATCGGGAAATAGACGGCGGGAATGATGATCGCGAAAGCAAGCGGAAACACCGCCATGAGGCCCACACTGCCAAGAATGAGCCAGGTTTCGTTACCGTCCCAGATGGGGGCAATGGAATTCATGATCAGGTTGCGCGAGCGCGTATCGGGCGCAAAGCCGAACAAGATGCCCACACCGAGATCGAAGCCGTCGAGGAGCACATAAAGAAACACGCCGACGCCGAGGATGAACGTCCAGATCGGCACCAGATCGAGCGTGAACGGCATCATGACCGGCCTCCCTCTTCGCGTGCGCCCGGTAATGCGATCACCGGCAAATCGGGACGGCCGCCTTCGACAGGCCCCTGGGTTGCGGCCGCCTCCAGACCTCGGCGCACGATCCTTGCCATCAACAACACGCCCGCCGGGAACATGATCAGATAGGCGACGATATACCCGCCGAAGGAAAGCGCGACATCGAGCCCAGTCAGTGATGGCGACACCGAATCCGCTGTGCGTAACAGGCCGTAGACCGTCCAAGGCTGCCGGCCGACCTCCGTTGTGGTCCAGCCCGCCAGGACGGCGATAAAGCCGAGCGGCGCGGGCCCATTCGCAGGCGCGCAGGAAGATAGTGCTCCTATAGAGCCGTCCGCCCCGGCGCAGGAGGTTTCCCACCATCACCACCGTGAGCATGATCAAACCAATGCCGACCATAATACGAAAAGCAAAGAACGGGATCGCGACCGGCGGGCGCTGATCGGGCGGCACCTCCTTGAGGCCGGGAACAACCCCGTTGGGGTCGTGTGTCAGGATCAGGCTGCCCAGGACCGGCACGTCGATACTGAAATGGTTGGTCTCTTGCTTCTCGTCCGGGATGGCAAACAGCGCCAACGGCGCGCGCGCCTCTCTGTTCCAATGCGCCTCGATGGCCGCAAGCTTGGTCGGCTGATATTCAAGCGTGTTCAAGCCATGCATATCGCCGAGCAAGATCTGCAAGGGCACCAGCGCGAGCAGCACCCAAAGTGTCGTCGACAGCATGGTTCGGGCTTCATCCGCTGCGCGTCCCTTGCGCAGCAGCCACGCGGCAACGCCGATCACCACAAAACCCGTGGTCACGTAGAAGCCGGTGACCGTGTGCGCGAGACGATATGGAAAGGAGGGATCAAAGATGATCTCCATCCAGTCCTTTGGAAAGAATCGGCCGTCGATCACTTCATAGCCCGCCGGTGTTTGCATCCAACTGTTGACCGCCAGAATCCAGAAGGACGAGAACAAAGTGCCGGCGGCGACCATCAGGGCGGCAAAGAAATGCACCCAGCGCGGGACCAGGCTACGCCCGAACAGCAGGACGCCAAGGAATGCGGCTTCGAGAAAGAATGCGGTCAGCCCTTCATAGGCCAGCAGCGGCGAAATGATGTTGGCGGTTGCGTCCGAAAACCGACTCCAGTTCGTTCCGAATTGGAAAGGCATGATGATGCCGGACACCACACCCATCGCAAAAGAGACCGAGAAAATCTTCGTCCAGAAGCTCGATATGCGAAGATAGGTCTCGCGCCGCGTCGCGAAGTACAAACCTTCCATGAACGCAACAAACGAGGCGAGCCCGACCGTGAAAGCCGGTAGCAGAATATGCCAGGCGATAACCCATACGAACTGCAGTCGGGACAGAAGTAAGGCCTCTTGCGTCATTGGGTGCCTGTTCCTTAATTGCCGCCGATCGACTCACGGGCGTGACCCAGCGTCGATCTTTCACCGTCCTTGAAATACCGTTGGCCTTTATTCAGCAGCACTCCATTGGCATTGGCAATTCCGAGCTCGAGACTTTCCCCTACTCGCTGCGACAAAAGGATAAAGCGTTTTGCGGCGGCTGGCGGACAGACATCCCGGGCAGTTTCCGCAAAGAGCGCCAGCCAACGATCAAAATGCCCGGCGTCGACGGGCAGCGGCAGGTGCTTGGCCATCGGCTGGCCGTGGTAGCGGCCGCTCATCAGCGCGACCGAGGACCAGAAGGCACACATCTTCTGCAAATGCGGCTCCCAATCGTCGATCCTCGCGGCGAAGATTGGACCAAGGGTCGCGTCATCCCCGACCCTTGCATAGAAGCCGCGCACGAGCCGCTCGATCATCACCTCATCGATCCCCGTCTCGGCCTGGATTTGCGCGGTGATCGCCGCGCGCCGGGCGGTCGCGGTCTGGGCATCCGCGCTCATGACAACGCTCCTTGGGACTTCGTCGGCGGCAACTTCGCCGCCACGCGATCGATGTTACGTTCGTGTGAAGCGAGCATAGCGGTGGCCGGATTTGTTTGGACAGGATTCCGCGCTGGATAAGTGGATCCTCTACCGGTTGCAGTTTGCCGATTTCGGCGTGACGCGCAGGGAGGGCGTAACCCGACCGGAGCGGCGCGCCGAAATCGGCGGCGAAATTTCTCATGCTGCCGCGACCAGCGGCAGATGTTTGAAGCATAGTTCGGGGTCAGAGTTGTATCTTCGCCCACCCCGAGTTGCTGTGGACCTAAGTTCCGACTCTGCCCCCGAACCCTCCGAGTCAGTCTTAACCACGTGCGTCCCCGCGAACAAGGGACGGAGGGCCCGCTTGCAACCGTCCCTCGCGCTGAAATCCCGCGACACTAAATCCCGCGACATGATACATATTACAAAAGTTCCTGTTGCTGCGCCGTGTCCGGCTTTGGCTTTCGTCCGGGTGCGCGCCGGGCGATGGTCCGCCCGAGCCGGCGTTCGAGGCCAGTGACGTACTCCGCCGTCGCCAGTGGCCGGCCGGTGCGTTCGGAGTCCCGAACCCGGGCGAAGCGTTGTTCGT
>DASXYZ010000059.1:0-57045 GCA_036502185.1 Rhizomicrobium sp. | reverse complement strand
GATCAGGTCCCGAGGCATCCAGGCCAGTTTGCGCGGGTGCGCTGCCGAGTTCAAGTAACCGCAGGTTACGGAATGAGCGTGGGGAACAGGATTCCCGCGAGAAACAGAATTGCCGCCGCGATCAGCCCCGCCACGATATCGTCGGCCATCACCCCGACAGCGCCATCCTTCTTGTCGGCCCATCCAACCGGGCCGGGCTTGATTATGTCGAACAAGCGGAACAGTACGAAAGCGGCGATCAATCCGTACAAGCTGACCCGGCCCAGGCCAAGCATGGCGATCCATTGGCCGGCGAACTCGTCGATGACGATCCAGCCTGGATCGCCTTGTTCGCCGGTCTCGTGAATGGCCCAGGTGCCAATGACGCAGGTGAAAATGGCCAGCAGGGTGAGCAGACGGTGATCGATCCAAAGCGCCAGCGCTCCGATCAGCACGGCGGCCAGGGAGGCGACGGTGCCGGGGGCAACAGGCGCGCGGCCGAGGCCGCCGCCGCTGGCGATCCAGTGCATGGGAGACATCAGCGGATTCCCGGTTGCGCCGGGCGATGGTCGGTCATTCGCGGCGGTGTCGCCAGAGGGCGTGCCACCATCCCAGATCCGCATACGCAACGACATCCCGTCCAGGCAACAATCGCCCGGTTCAGCGGGTCCATTGCGCCATCGTCGGCGGCAGCGTTCCATTCAGCCGAGCGTGATAGACGACGACGTTCTCCAGCACGCGCTGCACGTAGTTGCGGGTTTCCTCGAACGGGATCTGCTCGATCCAGTCCACCGGGTCCACGCGCGCGTCGCGCGGGTCTCCGAAAGCGGCGATCCATTTCCGCGCATTGCCCGGACCCGCGTTGTAAGCCGCCGCGGCAAGAACATAGGAGCCGCCCCAATTGGCCAGCTGGCGCGACAGCTCGGCCATTCCAAGTTCCATGTTGTAGCTGGTGTCTCCGGTCAGTGCTGCGAAGTTGTAGGGAAGGCCGCTGAGGCGAGCGAGAGTGGCAGCGGAATCGGGCATCACCTGCATGATGCCGCGGGCGCCCGCATGGCTGACGGCGCCGGGATCGAATTCGGTTTCCTGGCGGATCACGGCAAGCACCAGCGCGCTTTCCGGCGCGAGCCCCGGCCCGGCGTAGCGCGGCACGGCGATCACCGGATGCGAATACTCGAACAACAGTGTTCCGCCATAGCTCGCCTCCTTCGCGACGCGCACGGCGGCGTCGGGATAGCCCCGGCGCGCCAAATCTCCGGCAAGCAGCTTCAGATGCGCGGAATCGTTGTGAAGCGTCGCGTCGCGCATCGCGAACTCGCGTACGAGGCTCGCCGAACCGAGATCGGCAAGCACATGAATCGCGGCGGTCAAATCTTCGCGTTCGTACGCGGCGCGGGTGGCGCTCGCGTCCACGAGCGAGCCGGGCAGATGAAGCGACGGGGTGGACTCGATCCGCGCCAGCGCGAGCTGGCCGTAATAAGTGGCAGGATCGCGCGCGGCGGCCTGATAGTCCTGCCACGCGTTCGCGGGATCGCCGGCCGTCTCGCGGGCACGGCCCATCCAGTAATACGCGCGTGCGCGGCTGATCGGCCGCGACACCGCGGCGAGAAGGTTCTGGAAATGGGTAAGCGCGACAGCGGGTTCGCCCAGCCTTCGCAGCGCAATCCAGCCCGCCAGGAACTGCGCGTCCGCATATTGCTGTGTGTCGTGCGGCAGACCGGCGTTGGCGCACAGCGCGTAGGCCTCGCGGTCGTCGTGCTGTTCAAGCGCCGTTCGTGCGTCCGCGTTGAGTTCGGCCCACCAGCGCGCGGGATCGAACCGGACGAGATTGCCTGCCGCCGCGCGCGCGATCAGAGGTGGAACGGCGAGGATGTCGTTGCGCTGGCGGAGCACCCGGGCTTCGTCGAACAGAAGGCCGGGGTCTTCGCGCAGCGGTATCGGCAATGCATCGGCTTCGCTTTCGCCGCGCACGGGATCGCTTCGCAACAGGAGCCGCACGCTTGCGATCCGCTGCGCGTCCGCGCTCAAGCGGGGCAGTTCGCGGCGCACCGCAATAAGTTCGTTGCGGGCAAAGAGCCGTTCGAGCCGCTCGCGATCTGCTTGCGGTGTCAGCGCATCCGCATGCTGCGTTTCGACATAGACTTCCTGTTCCGGCTCGAAGCTGTTTTGAGCCCACGCTTCGCGGATCAGCGCGCGGCCGCGCTCGGCCGATCCCGTTGCGATCAGTGCCTCGCCAAGGCGAACCTTGCCGATTCCGGTTTCCGGCGTGCGATCGCCGAACCAGGCGATGACGGAACCCGGATCCATCGTTGGCGGCAGGGCGGTTTCGGCGCGCGCGAACAGCGTGTCGCGGGCGGGCCAGTCGGCATTTGCCTTCAGAAAATCGGCGATCTCGACGAACGGCGCGCCGCTCCCCCGGTCGAGGAGATACGCCCATTCGATGAGGCGCCGGGCCACGGGGTCGTGGAGTTCCGCGGCGGTAGCCCGGGCATTCGTCCAGTCTCCGCGCGCCGCCGCGTCCGTGGCGCGGCCGAAAATCGCGCGATCGGATGCGTCGAGGTAGCGCGCGCTGCTGAGCCGGCGCTCGCCCGCAAACACGAGCGGCCCCGCCGGCGCTTCGCCGGACTCGCCGATGGGCCGCATCATCACCACGTCGCCCTGACGGATCAGGCCCGGTGGCAGTCCGGTGTTCGTTGCCGGAGCGGTCGGTGGCTGCGCGCGCACGGCCACCGTCGCCAGGGCGATTGCGGCGCACGCAAGCAGCACAACTGATCTGGTCATGGATGGAAGGGGCAGCCCGGTTTCGGATTCGGCTCGCTTTCGCGGACATTAATGCGACTTCCGTTCCGAGGCCAGTATTCCCGCCTTGCCGCTGTCGGTGCCGCGGCGCTATTTTGCCGCAACAAACAATTGCAAGAGCATCGGATGCCCGATTCGCGCGAACGCCTCAAAGGCTCCATGCCCGCCCTGATCACGCCGTTTCGCGGGGGCACGGTGGACGAAGGGGCGTTGCGGCGCCTGGTTGCCTGGCACCTCGCGGAAGGTTCCCATGGGCTCGTTCCGGTGGGCACCACGGGCGAATCGGCCACTCTCAGTCATGACGAGCACGGCCGCGTGGTCGAAATCTGCGTGGACGAGGCAGCCGGCCGCGTGCCGGTGATTGCCGGTGCGGGCTCCAACTCGACCGCGGAGGCGATCGCGCTGACCCGGCATGCCAAAGCGGTCGGCGCCGATGCCGTGCTCTCGGTCGCGCCCTATTACAACAAGCCGACTCAGGACGGGATCTACCGGCATTTCGCGGCGATTGCGGAATCCTCGGACATTCCGATCGTGATCTACAACATCCCCGGCCGCAGCGTCGTCGAGATCTCGGTCGAGACCATGGAACGGCTGTCGCGAATAGCCAATGTCGTCGGCGTGAAGGATGCCACGGCCAATCTGGCGCGGCCCAGCCGCGAACGTGCTCTTTGCGGCAGGAATTTCCGGTTGTTGTCCGGCGAGGACGCGACGGCGCTGGGCTACATGGCGCATGGCGGCCATGGGTGCATCTCGGTGACGGCAAACGTCGCTCCGAAGCTGTGCGCGGAATTTCAAAATGCCTGCATGAAGGGCGATTTCGCTTCCGCGCTGGCGCTCCAGGACCGGCTGATGCCGCTGCACGATGCGATGTTCTGCGAGGCGAGTCCGGCCCCGGTGAAATACGCGGTGTCGCTGCTCGGACGTTGCAGCGATGAGGTGCGGCTGCCGATCGTTGCGGCGAGCGAAACGGCGCGCGCGCGCATCCGCGCAGCCATGGAAGCCGCGGGCGCCGTCGTTCCCGAAGGCCGGGGCTAAACCGTGGCACGAAAGAAAGAAGAGCCGGAACGGCGCGTGGTCGCCGACAACCGGAAGGCCCGCCACGCCTATTCGATCGAATCCACGCTCGAAGCGGGGCTCGCCCTGATGGGCTCCGAAGTGAAGTCGCTCAGGAGCGGCAAGGCAACCATTGCGGAATCCTACGCGCAGGCGAAGGATGGCGAGATATTCCTGATCAATTCCTACATTCCCGAATATGCGATGGCGAACCGCTTCAATCACGAGCCGCGCCGGCCGCGAAAAGTGCTCGTGCACGGGAAAGAGGCGCGAAAACTTGCCGCCGCGATACAGCGCGAGGGCATGACGCTCATCCCTCTGCGCGTCTATTTCAATCCCAAGGGCGTCGCCAAGCTCGAACTCGGCGTCGCGCGCGGCAAGAAACTGCACGACAAACGCGAATCCGAAAAGGCGCGTGACTGGGCGCGCTCAAAAGCGCGTCTCATGCGGGCGCGGGGGTGACGTGGTTTTCCTTTCCCGGCATGGGGAAGGTGGCGCGCCCCAGCGCTGCACAATCGGAAAGTATTGTGCGCCGCCGCCGAAAAGAGTGGCCACGCGGAGGCGCGGCCCGCCTACGCTAAAGCTACGGCGGGTCAAGAGTTTGCATTCGTCCGCCGAAGCCTTGGCGTAGGCGGAAGAACGCGGAGAAGTTCACCGCCAAGACGCCAAGACGGCAAGGAAAAAAAATCGCGCGCGTCGCGCGCAACGAATGTTTTGGCGATCGTGTTGGCGCCTTGGCGTTTCAAACTTTCTTCTCCGCGTGCTCCGCGCCTCCGCGTGAACCCTTTTGCCGGCCGACGCAACGCCTGAGTCAGGAGAATCCAAACGTGCGGAATTTTCCAATCGCGATCAGGCGTTTTGCGATTGCCCGAACATTTTATCCGGACAGCCTCCCGCGATGGGGGGAGGAAAGTCGTGGCGATGTTCAGGTTCCGAATGCCGCGGTTTTGGCTGCTGCCATCGCCTCGTCGAACATGGCGGGCGTAAGGACACCGGTGTTGGTGTTGTAGCGCGAGCAGTGGTAGCTCGAGACAAGAGTGATATTTCCGGTCCGGTGCTGGGCGCCGTGGCCAAACGGATGGGCGCGTACCGGAATGGCGAGGGCCCGGCAGACGCTCTCATGGGCGATGCGGCCGAGCGCAAGCACGGCCCGCAAATTCGGCATGCCCGCGATCAGCGCCGCAAGGAACTGCCGGCAGGTTGTAATTTCGATGGGCAGCGGCTTGTTCTCGGGCGGGACGCAGCGCACCGCATTCGCGATCAGGCAATCGATGAGTTCGAGCCCGTCATCGGGGTTCGCCTTGTAATTCCCGCGCGCGAGCCCGTGCCGGAGCAGTGAGCCGTATAGAAGATCGCCCGCATAGTCGCCGGTGAATGGCCGCCCCGTCCGGTTCGCGCCGTGCAGCCCCGGCGCCAGACCGACGATCAGGAGGCGGCCCTGCGGATTGCCGAAGCTCGGCACCGGATTGTTGAAGTAATCCGGATAGCGCTCGCGGTTCGTGCGCCGAAAGGCCGCCAGCCGAGGACAGAGCGGGCAATCGGTCGGCGGCTCTGACCCGGTCATCCTTCGACAGGCTCAGGATGAGGCTCCACGTGGTGAGCCTGCCGAACCACGACAGGCTCAGGATGAGGCTCCTCATGGTGAGCCTGCCGAACCTCGACAGGCTCAGGATGAGGCTCCACGTGGTAAGCCTGCCGAACCACGACAGGCTCAGGATGAGGCTCCTCATGGTGAGCTTGCCGAACCACGTTCAGGCGGTCTGCGTGAGATGGTTCGCCTGCTGATGATTGTTCTGGGCCGCCGCGCGTGGCCCTCCCTCGCGCATGATCAGCGGCTTCAGCTCCTCCAGCTCGATGAAATTGTCCGCCTGGCGGCGCAGCTCGTCGGAAATCATCGGAGGCTGGCTACGGATCGTAGAGACCACGCTGACACGGCGTCCCTTTTTTTGTACAGCTTCGACGAGGCGCCGGAAATCGCCGTCGCCCGAAAAAATCACGATGTGATCCACCGTTTCGGCCAGCTCCATCACGTCGATGGCCAGTTCGATATCCATGTTGCCTTTGACGCGCCGGCGGCCCTGGCTGTCTGTGAATTCCTTGAGCGGCTTCGTCACGACCGCGAAGCCGTTGTAGTCGAGCCAGTCCACCAGCGGGCGCAATGGCGAGAACTCCTGGTCTTCGGCGACGGCCGTGTAATAGAACGCGCGGACCAGCACACCCTTGCGTGCGAACAGCTCGAGCAGCCGCTTGTAATCGATGTCGAAGGCGAGTCCTTTCGCGGCGCCATAGAGATTGGCGCCGTCGATGAACAGGGCGAGCTTTTCCTGTGGGTAGAACAGCATGCTAATGTCTCCTGTCGGTCTTCGACCGCGGGCGGGAATCCAGCGTCCTTCGCGAATCGTTCTATGATATTCGAAGTCCCATGCAAATGTTTGTGAATACCCCGTGATCCTCATTGCGCTGGGCGCCAATATCGGCTCGCCGGCGGGGGCACCGGCGGAAACCCTTCGGGCCGCCCTGCGCGAGTTGCCGCGGCAGGGCATCGCGGTTTCCGCAGTTTCTTCATTCTACGCGAGCCCCGCGTGGCCCAACTCGCGCGATCCGGCCTTCGTCAATGCCGTGGCACAAATCGAAATGGCGGCGGAACCTGCACGGCTTCTGATGGTGCTGAAACAAATGGAACGACACTTCGGCCGCGTTACCGCAGAACGCAATGCGCCGCGCCCGCTCGATCTCGACATCATCGATTACAACGGCCGAGTCGAGAGAGGGCCACCGATCCTGCCCCATCCGCGCCTTCACGAGCGGGGATTCGTGCTGATTCCGCTGCTCGAGATTGCGCCGGAGTGGCATCACCCGGTGTCCGGCGCGAGCGCTGACACATTGATCGCGCGCTTGCCTCCCGAAGCCCGTTTGATTACGAGGCTTTCCGGCGGGGCGGCACTGGAGCCGGAATGAACTGGAACGCGCTGTCGCCCTATCTTGTCCCGCTTCTGGTCGGAGCCATCCTGTTGCGCCGTGCCCTGCGTGCGCAGAAGGCGAAGCGAGTCCGCTTCGCGACACTCTGGATTTTTCCGATACTCCTGCTTTTGGTCACGCTGACCTCACTCGCGCGGGAGCCGGCGACCGGGTTCGGGGTCATTGCGGCCTTTGTCGCCGCAGGCCTGGCAGGGGGCACGATCGGCTGGTACCGCGTCCACACGCTCGCGTTCAGCGTAGAGGCGGAGAGCGGACGGATTTCGGCGCGCCCCAATAAATGGGGTGCGCTTCTCGTGCTGGGGCTGATCGCCCTTCGCTATTTCGCCGATGTCGCGCTTAAGAGGCTCGGGTTTGCGAAAGGCGCCGATCTTGTCCATGCGACCGACGCCGTGATGGTCTTCACCACGGCCATGCTGGTGGCCCAAAGCGTACATACGTGGATTCGGGCTCGCGCGGCGCTGAGCGCTCATCGGAGTTCCGCTCCCCCAGGCGGCATGGGCTCGGGTGTCAGCGATCACGGCTGACTGCCGGACGCTTGCGTGCCCTTGGCGATTTCTATAAGTTCCCGCGCTTGCCCAATCCCCTGAAAAGCCCCTGAAGGAGCCGAAATGGCCCGCGTAACCGTTGAAGATTGTGTCGACAAGGTCCCCAACCGCTTCGATCTCGTGCTTTATTCGGCTTATCGGGCCCGGCAGCTGTCGGGTGGTGCCGATACCTTGGTGGAGCGGGATCGCGACAAAAACCCGGTGGTGGCGCTCAGGGAAATCGCGGCCAAGTCGCTAGAGCCGGAAGAGGTGCGCGAAGAGTACATAAGAAGTCTTCAGAAGCACGCCGAGGTCGACGAGCCCGAGGAGGCGCAGACCGACGAGGATAAAGGCCGGGAAGAAACGCAATTCCGGCAGGTTACCGAGGAAGAGTTGCTGCGCGCGTTGACGACTGAGGCCCAGCGCCGGGCCGAGCCGCAGCCCGAGGAGCCTGCCGACTACGAAGAGTAGCGGTCGCCGCCTGGCGTGGCGGGTCTCTCGCCGTTCGGCCGGCGACCCCCTATATTTTGGCCAGCATGAACGCACCGGCTGAAACCGTCGCGGCGGCAGAAGCTGCGACTTCCATTCCGCCGCCGGCTGTGGCGCCCGCGCGCCAGCAGGCGCGCCGCCCCTTCATGCGTCAGGCGGAGCTGCTCGACCGGATCAAGGCCTACGAGCCGCAGGCTGACGAGGGGCTGATCAACCGGGCCTATGTCTACGCCATGGCGGCGCACGCAAAGCAGCTGCGCGCTTCCGGCGATCCTTATTTCTCCCATCCGCTGGAAGTCGCCGGCATCCTCACCGAGCTCAAGCTCGATGTGCCGACCATCGTCACGGCCCTCCTGCACGACACGATTGAGGACACCCACGTCACGTATGAGGACGTGGTGCAGAAGTTCGGAAAGGAGATCGCCGATCTCGTCCAGGGCGTCACGAAACTTTCTAAGCTCGATCTGTTCTCCGAACGCACCAAACAGGCTGAAAATTTCCGCAAGCTGATGCTCGCGATGTCGGAGGACATCCGCGTTCTGCTCGTCAAGCTGGCGGATCGCCTGCACAACATGCGGACGCTGCAACACATCGGGGAGGACGAGAAGCGCCGCCGGATCGCACAGGAAACGGTCGACATCTACGCGCCCCTGGCCGGGCGCATCGGTATGCAGAATTTGCGCGAGGAACTCGAGGACCTTGCCTTTGCCGAGCTCAATCCCGAGGCGCGCAATTCCATCGTGACCAGGCTTGCCCGGCTGGACGCGCAGTCGGGCGAGCGGATCGGCCGGATCGCGAACCAGCTGAGGCGGGAACTCGCCCAACACGGCATCGAGGCGACGGTGCAGGGGCGCGCCAAGCGACCCCATTCGATCTGGCGCAAGCTCAAGGACAAGCAGATCAATTTCGAAGCGCTGTCCGACATCTTCGGTTTTCGCCTGATCGTGAAAACCGATGAAGACTGCTATCGCGCCCTCGGCGTGCTGCACACCAGGTGGCGCATGATTCCGGAGCGCTTCAAGGACTTCGTCTCCAATCCCAAGCTGAACGGCTATCGTTCCATCCATACGACCGTGATCGGGCCGGAGCAGCAGCGCGTCGAAGTGCAGATTCGCACCGAACAGATGCACGATCTGGCGGAGCGCGGCGTCGCCGCGCATTGGCGCTACCGCGAACATGTCGACGAGCAGGATCCTGCCGCGGCCAATGCCTATCAATGGCTGCGCGAAATGGTGGAACTGCTCGAAAAAGGCGATTCGCCCGAGGAGTTCCTCGAACACTCCCGGCTCAACCTATACCAGGACCAGGTGTTCTGCTTTACGCCGAAGGGCGATCTGATCTCGCTGCCGCGCGGCGCGACACCGATCGACTTCGCCTATGCCGTGCACACCGATCTCGGACACTCGACGGTGGGTGCCAAGGTGAACGGGACGCATGTACCTCTGCACACGCCACTCCGGAATGGCGACCAGGTCGAGATCATCCGCACGAAAGATCAGACGCCTTCGCCTCTGTGGGAGCAGTTTGTGGTGAGCGGCCGCGCGCGCGCCGAGATACGCCGCTTTCTGCGTCACGCGAGACGGGACGAGCACGCACGGCTCGGCCGCAAGATCCTCGAAAAGGCCTTTGCCGACGAGAATGTGGAATTGACGCGGAAGGCTGTCGAGGAAGTCGCGAGAAAGCTGCGGCTTGCAAAGCCGGACGATGTCTATGCACAGGTCGGCCGCGGCGCGCTGCGTGCGACCGAAGTGCTGCACGCGATCTTTCCCGAAATCCGGCGCAATCCTGCACCGTCGAGGCCCGCCGCGTCCGGCAAGCCGATATCGATCAAGGGACTGACGGCGGGGATTGCCTATCGTTTGGGAGATTGTTGCCATCCGCTGCCGGGCGACCGCATCGTGGGCCTGATGGTCCCCGGCGAGGGCGCCGTGATTCACACGATCGACTGTGCCGAGCTCGAAAGGGCGCAATCGAGCATGGGGGATTGGCTCGACGTGCGCTGGGGGTCGCACGCGGGAGAAACCGAAAACGCGGTGGCGCGCGTACGGGTGCGGGTGAAGAACGCGCCGGGATCGCTTGCGATGCTGGCAAGCGTGATCGGCAACAACGGCGGCAACATCTTCAATCTCAAGGTGGCGAGCCGCAATCCTCTGTATTTCGAATTCCTGATCGACATCGAAGTGCGCGATGTCGCGCACCTGCAGAACATTCTGGGCGCCTTGCGTGTGAACGCCGCCGTGGAATCCGTCGATCGCGTGCGCGGGCCGGAAGAGAGCGCGGAGAGCCGCGGATGAATCGGCTGCGCCTCGGCGTGAATATCGATCACGTGGCGACGATCCGGAACGCCCGCGGAAGCCGGCATCCCGATCCGGTGCGCGCCGCGCGAATGGCGCTGCACGCGGGCGCGGACGGCATAACCGCGCATCTGCGCGAAGACAGGCGGCATATTTCCGATGATGACATCGAGAGGCTGAGCCGGGATATTCCCCTCCCGCTCAATCTCGAAATGGCGCCTACGGCGGAGATGCAGGCGATCGCGCTCCGGCATCGCCCCCATGCGGCCTGCATTGTTCCCGAACGCCGGGAAGAACGGACCACGGAAGGCGGGATCGATGCCGTCCGGCAACGCGACAGACTCGCACCAGTGGTGGATGCGCTCACCGGTGCCGGCGTGCGCGTCTCGCTTTTCCTTGAACCCGACCAGCGTCAACTCGATGTGGCGCGTGCCTTGGGGGCTCCGGTGGTCGAATTGCACACCGGCGCTTTCTGTGAGGCCGCCCTGGATGGCAATAGCGCTGAGAGAGTGCGTCAGCTCGAGCTTTTGCGGTTTGCCGCGGAATATGGCACCGGGCTGGGCCTCGAAATGCATGCGGGTCATGGTATCGGCTACGATACGGTCGGACCTGTCGCAGCCATTCCGGAAATTCGCGAGCTCAATATCGGCCATTTCCTGATCGGCGAGGCCATTTTCTCGGGCCTCGATGCCGCGATCCGGCGCATGCGCGCGCTGATGGACGAGGCGCGTGCGAGAAGCGACGGACGCAATACCGCATGATCATAGGAATCGGTTCGGATCTCGTCGATATCCGGCGCGTCGAAAACACCATTGCGCGCTACGGCGAGCGCTTTCTCGATCGTATCTTCACGCCGGTGGAGCGCGCGAAATCCGATCGCCGCGCCTTGCGCGGTGCGAGTTATGCGAAGCGCTTCGCCGCCAAGGAGGCCTGTGCAAAAGCATTGGGCACCGGGTTGCGCAAGGGCGTCTTCTGGCGCGACATGGGTGTGGTCAATCTCGTTGGCGGAAAACCCAGCCTTCGCCTGACGGGCGGGGCGCTGAGACGACTCGAAGAATTGACTCCCAGGGGCCATATGCCCCAGATCGATCTCTCGATCACGGACGATTTTCCCCTTGCGCAGGCAATCGTGGTGATCTCGGCCGTAGCCCCGCACGGAACTGTTGCGGCGCCAGCCGCCCAAGAAGCTTCCGACTGACGAAATCCATCCTCGCACACGGGAAATTGTTGAGATGTCCAACCCGCCAGAAGCCTCGAACGCGCCCGTTGCCCGGGGCACTCCGCCACAGGCGTCGGCGCGGAGCGCAAATCCTGATGAGGGGAAGAAAAAGGCGGCGGGCGAATCCTGGATCGAAACCGCGAAGACTATCGTCTACGCGTTGCTCATTGCGTTCGTGATCCGCACGTTCTTCTTCCAGCCCTTCAACATTCCCTCTGGATCGATGGAGAATACGCTTCTGGTGGGAGACTATCTCTTCGTGGAGAAATTTGCCTACGGCTACAGCCGTTATTCCTTTCCCTTCGACGGCCCGCCGGTTTCCGGACGCGCTTTCGCAAGCAGTCCTCATCGCGGCGACGTCGTCGTCTTCAAGATGCCGAACCCGAATTCGCCCGATTACATGAAGGATTTCATCAAGCGCGTGATCGGCCTGCCCGGCGACCGCATCCAGATGATCGGAGGTCAGCTCCATCTCAACGGCAAGGCGATTCCCAAAGTTCGGGTCGCGGACTACGTCACGGCCGATCCGCCATGCCCGATGACGAGCGACGCCGGGCCTGACGGGCTCTATCGAATCCCCCGCTATCGGGAATCGCTTCCGGGCGGTAAGAATTACTATGTTCTGGATTGCATGCCGGAGGGGCCGAGCGATAATACGCCAGTCTATATCGTCCCTCCGGGACATTATTTCATGATGGGCGACAACCGCGACAATTCGGCCGATAGCCGCGCCGACGTCGGCTACGTGCCTTCCGACGACCTCGAAGGCAAGGCTGTGATCATCTTCTTTTCGCTCAAGGACAGTGCGGTGTGGTACGAGCCCTGGACTTGGCCGACGGCCATCCGCTACAACCGGATGTTCACGCTCATTGACTGACGCCACGCGACGCTCCGGGCTGGAAGAATGCCTGGGTCATGTGTTCGCCGACCGAAAGTTGCTGGAACGCGCATTAACGCACGCGAGCGCGAATTCGAAGGGATCCAACGAACGGCTTGAATTTCTTGGCGACCGGGTGCTTGGCCTCGTCATCGCCGAGAAGCTCTACGCTGATTATCCGGAGGACAGTGAGGGTGTTCTCGCCCTCAAATACAATGCTCTTGTGCGGGGCGAGGCCTGCGCAGCAGCCGCCGAATCGGCGGGGCTCTCCGATCACGTGGTCATGGCTTCGGCGGAAGCGGTCAGCGGTGGGCGCCACAAGACGGCGATCCTCGGCGGTGTTTGCGAGGCAGTGATCGCAGCAATCTATCTCGATGCAGGCTACGACGTGGTGCGCAGGGTCACCCTGCGACTTTGGGAGACGGCGTTCGCGCGACTTGGCGAGGATATGCGCGATCCGAAGACCACGCTGCAGGAATGGGCACAATCGCGAACCCGGATTGCGCGTGGCGTGCCGGTTTATCGGGTGCTTGGGCGCGCGGGTCCCGATCATGCGCCGCGTTTTACCGTCGAAGTGAGCGTGGCGGGCGAGGGCGTCGAACTTGGCGAGGGCGGCTCGAAACGCGAGGCGCAGCAGGCCGCGGCAAAAGCCATGCTGGACCGCGTGACGCGCGAGCCGGAATGAACGACACGCCGACACGTTGCGGGTTTGTGGCGGTAATTGGTGCGCCGAACGCGGGAAAGTCTACCCTCGTCAACCGGCTTGTCGGCTCGAAAATCTCGATCGTGACGCCGAAGGTGCAGACCACGCGTATGCGCGTGCGCGGCATCGCGATCGAAGGCGATACGCAAATCGTTTTTGTCGACACACCCGGCATTTTCCGGCCGCGGCGGCTCCTCGATCGCGCGATGGTGCGGGCGGCTTGGGCGGGTGCGGAAGAAGCCGATGCCGTGCTGCTGCTCGTCGACGCGCGCGCGGCACTGCGCGAGACCGGAACCGCGGCCGGTTCGCAGGAGATACTCTCAGATCTGCGTCGCTCGAAACGCACCAACGCGGCTCTCGTGCTGAACAAGCTTGATGCGCTCCCGCGCGAGCAGCTGCTCCCGCTCGCGAACAAACTGCACGATCCACAGGTCTTTGCGCGCGTGTTCATGATTTCGGCACTCAATGGCGATGGCGTGTCGGATATCCGTTCCTGGTGCGTGGAGCGGATGCCTGAGGGCCCGTGGCATTATCCGGCCGACCAGACAGCCGATATTCCGTCGCGGTTGCTGGCGGCGGAAATCACCCGCGAGAAACTCTACATGACGCTGCACGACGAACTGCCTTACGAAACGAGCGTCGAAACGGATGGCTGGACGGAGCGGAAAGACGGTTCACTGCGCATCGAACAGACGATTTATGTCGCGCGTGAGAGTCAGAAGTCGATTGTGCTGGGGCGGGGCGGCTGTACGGTAAAAGCAATCGGCGCGGCCGCGCGGCGGGAACTCGAAGTCCTGTTCGGCCGGCGTGTTCATCTGTTCCTGTTCGTCAAGCTGCGGGAGAACTGGGCGGAAGAGCGCGAGCGGCTCAGCGCAATCGGGCTCGACACTTCGGGGGAGTGAGCCAGGCGCATGGAATGGGCGGAAGACGCGATCGTGCTGTCGGCGCGCCGCCACGGCGAGAGCAATATCGTCCTCGAAGGCCTTACGCGCAGCCATGGCAGGCATTTGGGGCTGGTGCATGGTGGGTCGTCGCGGCGGTACAGATCGGCCGTTCTACCGGGCAATACGCTCCATGTGATGTGGCGAGCGCGCCTGCCCGAACATCTCGGCACGTTCGCGATCGAATTGCGTCGCGAACGTGCGGGCGCGATTTTGGAGAAACGCGACGCACTTGTCGGCCTTTCATCGTTCGCAGAGATCTCGCGCGTGGTGCTGCCCGAACGCGAACCGCATCCGGGTCTGTACGAGGCTGCGGAAATCCTTCTGGATGCGATCGCAACGGATGACTATGCCCTTTGGGCACCCCTTTACGTGCGCTGGGAATTGGGCGTGCTCGAGGCACTCGGCTTTGGGCTGGACCTGTCGCGCTGCGCGGCGACGGGCCAAACCGACGACCTACGTTATGTATCGCCTCGTTCCGGCCGCGCCGTCTCGTGCGCGGCGGGAGAGCCCTATCGCGATCGGCTGTTCGAGATCCCTGCTTTTCTCGTCCAACCGCGCGAAGCGTCGGCAAGCCATTCCGAAATACGGGCCGGTCTCGGTCTGACCGCGCATTTCCTGCTCCAGCGCGTGCTTCTGCCACATCACAGGCCAATTCCTGATGCGCGCGCGCGCCTGGATGTGCTCGCCGCACGCGAATCGGCGTAAGCAGTTCAAACGCCAATTCCGGAAAACCCGATGGACGAAATCCCGAATCCGGACGGAATCCGGCCCGCACCGCTGAACAGGGCGCTCGGCGAGCGCTATCTCGTATATGCCCTCTCCACGATTACCCAGCGCGCGCTACCGGATGTTCGCGACGGGCTGAAGCCCGTTCACCGGCGCATCCTGCACGCCATGCGCGAACTGGGTCTCAATCCGCAGGCGGGATTCAAGAAATGCGCGCGTGTAGTGGGCGACGTGATCGGCCGTTTTCATCCCCACGGCGAGCAGGCGGTTTATGACGCGCTCGTGCGCCTCGCACAGGATTTCGCGGTGCGCTATCCGCTTGTCGATGGACAGGGAAATTTCGGCAATGTGGACGGCGATAATCCTGCCGCCATGCGCTATACGGAAAGCCGGCTTACCGCGGTCGCACAGGCGCTCCTCGAAGGAATGGATGAGGACGCTGTCGACTTCCGCCCGAACTACGACGGTGCCGAGCGCGAGCCGGTCGTTATGCCGGCTGCCTTCCCCAACCTCCTCGCCAATGGCGCGAGCGGAATCGCCGTCGGTATGGCGACCTCCATTCCACCGCACAATGCGGGCGAAATCTGCGCGGCCCTTCTTGCGCTCATCGAAAATCCCGATTTGCCGGAATCGAAGCTCCTGAAGCATATCAAAGGGCCCGACTTTCCGACGGGCGGAATCATCGTCGACGACCGCGCCACGATCGCCGAAGCCTATCGCAGCGGCCGCGGCAGTTTTCGCGTGCGCGCGCGCTGGGACAAGGTCGAAGGAGCTCGCGGCAACTGGCAGATCATCGTGGATCAGGTGCCGTACCAGGTCCAGAAAGCGAAGCTGATCGAACGCGTCGCCGAGCTGATCGAGCAGAAGAGAATCCCGCTGCTCGAAGATGTGCGCGACGAATCGACGGATGTGGTGCGTATCGTTCTGATGCCGAGGAGCCGCGCCGTCGATCCCGGCCTGCTGATGGAACAGCTCTTCCGCGCCACCGATCTCGAAGTGCGCATTCCCCTCAACATGAATGTGCTGGACGGCGGCCTTGTACCGCGGGTGATGAGCCTCAAGGAGGTGTTGCGCGCATTTCTCGCGCATCGCCGTGATGTCCTGAAGCGCCGTTCCACGCATCGGCTCGAAAAGATCGCCGCGCGCCTCGAAGTGCTGGACGGCTACCTTGCCGTCTACCTCAACCTCGACAAGGTCATACGCATCATCCGCAACGAGGACGAACCCAAGCCGAAACTGATGAATGCATTTGGTCTGACCGATTTGCAGGCGGAGGCGATCCTCAACATGCGTCTACGAGCACTGCGCAGGCTCGAAGAAGCGGAAATCCGGAAGGAACATGCCGCGCTGACGGGAGAGCAGAAGGATCTCAATAAACTGCTTGGTTCGGAGAAGCTTCAGTCGGCGAGGCTGGCGGAGGAAATCCGGGCAATGGATGAAAGGTTCGGATCGAAGACGGTGCTTGGAAAACGGCGCACCTCGTTTGCGGCGCCGCCGGAAATCGCTGCCGATGCCGAGGCTATCGGTTCGATGGTCGAGCGCGAGTCCATCACGGTTGTCTGCTCCGAGAAAGGATGGCTGCGCGCCTTCAAGGGGCATCAGGAGCCGAGCGATGCCATCAAGTATCGCGAAGGCGACCGCGCCCGATTCTGGATCCATGCCGAAACGACCGACCGGCTTCTCCTGTTTGCGACCGACGGCCGCTTCTTCACGCTCGACTGCGGGAAACTCCCGGGCGGGCGGGGCAATGGCGAGGCCATCCGCAGCTTCATCGATCTGCCGCCGGAAGCCGATCTCGTCGCAATGTTTGGCCATCGCGACGGGCGCAAACTGTTGCTCGCCGCTTCCTCCGGCCATGGCTTCGTGACGAACGAAGATGATGCGGTGGCGCTCAAGCGCTCCGGCAAGCAGGTGATGAACGTGCCGGTCGGTACGGAAGCCAGCGTGTGCAGGTTTGTCGAGGGCGACTCCATCGCCGTGATCGGCGAAAACCGCAAGCTGCTCGTTTTTGCACTTGGGGAGGTGCCCGAACTTGCGCGCGGGCGGGGCGTCATTCTCCAGCGCTACAAGGACGGACACATTCTCGATGCGCGCTGCTTTGCGTGGAAGGGCGGACTGCGAGACGCCAATGGCCGCACATGGTCGGCGGCCGAACTCAAGGACTGGAAAGGCGCACGTGCCCAGTCGGGCCGTCTCCCGCCGCGCGGTTTTCCCCGTTCGGGAAAATTCGGATAGTTCGGCTTTTCAGCTCTGCATCTGCGGTGTGTGTCCTTCGACAAGCTCAGGATGAGGACCGTTGTACTTGCACCGATGCTGATGCCATTTTTGGCTCCCCTCATGCCGAGCCTGTCGAAGCATGAGCCTGTCGAAGCACATGTGCCATGAATGCAGACTCATCAAATGCTCAGACAATCGGCATCGCGCGGCTGAGAATTGCATCCGCGTCGGTCTTTGCGGCGGATGCGCCATAGGCAAACTGCGGGCGTTCCGAAAGGCGCGTTGCGCAAAACGCATCCGCTACTGCGGGCGGTGCATGGCGTGCCACAATCGCGCCCTGCAGTACAATCGCCATGTCTTCCACGATGCTCCGCGCTTCCCGCTCCGGCGGATCTTGCAGCAGACGATCTTTTGTCCGGCCAATCGCGAAATCGAGTGCAGAATAGGCGCCCCGCGCGCCCTCGATCTCATTGATAAAAGCGGTTGTGCTCTCTGGTTCGCGCGCCATGGCGCGGAGCACATCGAGGCAAATAACGTTCCCCGAGCCCTCCCAGATGGAATTAAGCGGAGACTGGCGGAATATGCGGGGCATAACACTTTCTTCGACATAACCCGACCCACCATGCACCTCCATCGCCTCATAAACGAAGTTCACGACGCGTCGGTTGAGCCAGTATTTGGCGAGCGGCGTGGCAATGCGCGAGAGCGCGGCGGCGGCCGGATCAGCCGCCGCCTCGTCGAAGCACTGCGCCGCCCGGAAGACGAGCGCCGTCGCGGCTTCGGATTCAACCGCCATGTCGGCCAGCACGGTTCGCATCAGCGGCTGATCGGCGAGTCTCTTGCCGAATGCCGAACGGTGCGCGGCATGCCAGATTGCGAGCGCCAGCGCCTGGCGCATATAGGCGGCCGGCGCAATGGCGCAATCGAGTCGTGTGTGCTGAACCATTTCGATGATGGTGCGCACGCCGCGCCCGTCCTCGCCGATCATCAGCGCGTGCGCGCCGCGATATTCGATTTCGGCGGAAGCATTGGCGCGGTCGCCCATCTTGTCCTTGAGGCGCAGAATCCCGATTGCATTGCGTTCGCCATCGGGAGTCCAGCGCGGCGCGAGAAAGCAGCTGAGGCCATTGTCGGTTTGGGCCAGCGTGAGAAAGGCATCGCTCATCGGCGCGGAGCAGAACCATTTGTGGCCCGTGAGCAGATAGGCTTCACCCGCTCCCGGCCGCCCTGCGGGAGTCGCACGCGTCGTATTCGTCCGCACGTCCGAGCCGCCCTGCTTCTCGGTCATGGCCATGCCGACCGTGACGCCAATCTTGGCCGCGACGGGTTGCGAGCTCGGGTCGTATTGCGCCGAAAGGATTCGTGGCAGCCACTGCGCCGCGACGTCCGGCTGATGGCGCAGTGCGGCGACGCAGGCATACGTCATGGTCATCGGGCAGCAGACGCCAGGCTCCGCCTGCGCCATCAGGAATTCGAGCGCGGCGTGCAGCACGTGGCCCGCTGCCGCGCCGTTCCAGGCCGCGGCGGCCACGCCGTGTTCCAGCCCCAGTTTCATCAACGCGTGATAGGCCGGATGGTAATCCACCTCATCGATTCGACGACCGAGAGGGTCGAAGGTCTTCAGCCGCGGTGGAAACTCGTTTGCGGCCCGAGCCCATTCCATCGTTTCGGCGGAACCCGCAACGGCACCAAAGGCGGCAATTCGCGCCTGGTGAAGTGAGCCGCCGGCCTTGGCGAGCGCGTCCGCCAAGGCCGCATCCGTGTTGAACAGATTAGTATCTTCAAACTGCAGTGGCTGGTTCGTTACGGAATGGGTTTCGAGATGCGTTCGGGGTCTGAGCGCGCTCACACGATCACTCCAGGTACGATCTGCACATCGCCGAGCCTGTTAACCCTGTCTCGGCTCGCACAGGACAGGTCGCGCCGAATGGTTTACACTTCCTTAACAGGGTTGTGCAGATCCATGACGGCAGCAAGGATGATGGTCGGCATTTATCTGGCGGCGATCGGCGCGATCGTGGCCGGATTCGTGCTGTCCCGGCGTGCTCCTGACACCACGCAACCGCGTCTCCAGATTTCATGGTCTCTCGAAGCTGTACATTCAGCACCGCCGTTCCGACCCGCTTTCCGACAGCCCCCGGCAGCCCGTCCCGAGAACACACGCCACGCTGTGTACCAGCCTGTCGGGCGCGCGCTCCAGCTGCCGCTGCCGGACAAGGCCCGGGTCGCGCAAGTCGAAGAGCGGCTCAAAGATAATCTGACTCAGGACCTCTACGACAATTTCCGGCTCTTTATCTATGTCAGCAAGGCCGCAAGCGGGCCCTGGGCGCAGCAGATGTACGTGTTTCGCAAAGAACCGGGTGGCGACTTCACGCTGCTTTATCGTTGGCCGGTTTCAACGGGCCGCGAAAGCATCGATAAAACGCCTGAGGGCAAGCACATTTCAACCCGCACGCCGGCCGGCTACTACGAAATCGATCGGCACCGTTTCTATCGCCGCCATCGCTCGACGCAATGGCATCGATCGATGCCGTACGCGATGTTTTTCAACCAAACAGAGAGAGGACGGCTGACCGGCTTGGCCATCCATGCTGCAACCGGAAGCGATATCGCAGCGCTGGGGATGCGCGCGAGTGCGGGCTGCATTCACCTGCCGCCTGATGCTGCACGGACGTTGTTCGCCCTTGTACGTGGGGAATATCGCGGGATCGCTCCCCGATTTGTCATCGATCATACCGGAACGATGAACAGCAAAGGTATAATCCTGCATGATGTGCGCGGGCGGCCCGAGATGATGCCGGGTTACAGGGTTCTTGTGCTTGTCGAAAACTATGGGGGCCGGAACATTATCGCCGCGATGTAGAACGATTTCACATCCGTTGACATTCGTAGAGCGCGATTGCGGTGGCATTGGAGACGTTGAGGCTCTGCATGCTGCCCCTGATGGGAATGGATGCCTCGTCATCGCAGCGCGCCCGCACAAGCCGGCGGATGCCGGCGCCTTCCGAGCCGAGGACGAGCGCGAGGTCGCCGGGTCCCTTCGCCTCGGCGAGTCCCCGGTCGGAATCGGCGACGAGTGCGATCCGCCAGAACCCCGCTTCACCCAGCTCCTCGACAGCACGCGCGATGTTGACAACCGGGAGATAGGGCACGAGATCCAGGCCGCCCGACGCGGCCTTGGCGAGCGTGCCGGATTCGGGCGGCGCATGACGGTCCTGAACGATCACGCCTGCCGCATCGAACGCGGCGGCCGAGCGCAGGATCGCCCCGACGTTCTGCGGATCGGAGATCTGGTCGAGCACCAGAACGACTTTTCGACCGTCCCGCTCGAGAATGTCGACGAGCGGCCTCCGCGGCAGTGGATCGCAGGCAAGCGCCGCCCCCTGATGCACGGCTCCGGCCGGAAGCAGGCGCGAAATCTCGTCGGAGTTCGCAATCCGGACCTCCAGCTGCCTGGGAACCGCCGTCCCGAGCTGCTCCGCCGCCTGCCGGGTCAGCACGCAGCGATGGCAGAGGCGCTGCGGGTTGGCGAGCGCGGCTCGTAAGGCGTGGAGGCCGTACAGCCAGAGGCCGGCCGCATCGGATTGACCGCGGTTCTGGAACGGGCGGCGCTGTTTGCCTGCCGATCGCCCATCACCGTCCTGATGACGCATTGCGGAAATACCCTTGCCAACCCATTCTATTGACACCTTATCGCGGTTGGATGATACCCGCCCGCCGCGGCCGAACGGCTGCGGAAATCCGGAACCGGGGGAATGTCCCGAGTGGCAAAGGGGGCGGACTGTAAATCCGCTGGCTAAGCCTTCGTAGGTTCGAGTCCTACTTCCCCCACCAGCCTGCGCTGCGCAGCAGCGGAAGTTGCCCTCCGTAGCCCGCAAGGGCGAAGGAGGGCTGTGTGTTGGTTCGCAGCTTCGGTTGGCAAGGCAGCCGAATTCTGCTTTGTGCAGGCGCGCCCGCGGGTGTAGCTCAATGGTAGAGCAACAGCCTTCCAAGCTGATGACGAGGGTTCGATTCCCTTCACCCGCTCCAACAAATTCAATGAGTTAGTCAAATTGCGAGTTGCAACTTCGGGCACGAGTTGCAACCTTTCGTCCGTTTTTCGTTCTTGGTTCGCCACGCTTTAGTCCTCGGATTCTCCGCGAGCAGGTGACGTTGTGCGCGGTCGGGCGCGCGATTCCCAACCTGTCTTTGGGCTTGGGGCGTGCCAGCACGCTAGCATCACGGATGGCGCGGCGAGCCACCTCATGGTCTCTTCGGAGCCGCGTGCCTCGCGGCGAGAAAGGGCCGTCGAGTATCCGCCGACGCGCCTGTATGCGGCCTCCCATTGCAGTCGAACCGATTACCCGTTCCGCTCGATTGCGCGGAGGTCAGCCTGCCCACTCGCAGATGCCTAAGGCTCTGCCCCCGCTAAGCGCCACTAATCGCGTTCTCGGCCCGCACAACGGACGAGGGGGGGCCTCAGGAATTTGAAATCTGCCTCCGGCGGGGTCCAGTGAGAAGGCGTGCAAGGGCAGCGCAGGAATACTCCAGATAATTGGGGGGTTGCATTAAGTTCCAATTAGTTCTAGTTGCGTTCGGCTACTAAACAGGAACCTAGCAATGTACGATAATCAGGGTTCGTTACGAGAGGCTGCTCGAACTGCCATCGATAAGCAAGGGTTCAGTTCTGGGCTAACCAAAGGAGCCCCAGGCGCGAGATTGATTTTATCGAAGAACAGCCAAACCTCTCTGGCGTTGGTTCGGACATCGTCGGATCGCTGGGTCGGCTGGATGCGAACGTCAAACGGCGCGTGGCGGGGCTTGGATGACGGCGACCTCATCGTGGTCGCGGTACTCGCAGCCGAAGGGCAGGCCGAAGTCTTCGGCTTCGACAGGGCAACGATTCAGGCGGCTTTTGACGCCAACTTAGCTGCCCGCCGCGCGCGCAACCCAAAGCTTAGCCTAAACGCGCCGATTTTCGTGTGCCTCGACCACGTCGCGGGGGATGCTGCCCGCTCCGTTGGGAGCAATCTGAAGGCGAAGGCACTTTGGCGTGCGGTGGTCCCATTGGCGGGGAGGGTGATGACTCAAGGGGAGCAGCCCGAGACGAGACCGCGGGTAAAAGAGCCGCAGGCGCACAGCGCAACGGGAAACCCATGCGGCCAGAAATCCTCAGAAGAGTTGAAAAACGATCTCGCAGACCGTGTGCGTGCTGATGTCGCCGCCGCTATGGGTGTGGCAGTTGAGAAAATCACGATCGAGATTCGGGTCACCCTGTAAATGGCCTTCATCAAAAGCCGCTAATGGGCCCTATTAGCGGCTATTAGCATTGTAAGCGGCTTACAGATGCGTTATGTGAACTCCCGCAACGTGGGAGTGAGGCGCATGGACGTGCCGATCAAATTCGTAGGTCTCTCGGCGGAAGCATCGGCGCTGGTCGAAAGGCTACGCGAGCGCCCAGAGCAACCAGAGACGGAAATCATCGCCAACGCGCTGCGAAAACTCGTTGTAGCGCCGGCACCAAGGCCAACCAGACAGGCGGTCCCGCGCGCCGCGGGATGCGATCTAGGGCAGGGGGCGATCCTGCGGCAGGACGAAAAAATATACTGTTATCTGCGCAAGGGGAGTGTCGGGCGATCCAAGCCCGACGGCGTCGCCATCGCGCGTGATGGGGCGCTGTTCATTGATGAGCAACGCGTCGAGCCTCAGCGCGGAGCTTGGCTCCAGGCTGCATTGAAGATCGTTCAAAATCGGGTTGGCGACATCAGCGAGACGACCGGCGAAGCTAAAAGTCTGAACGCTTGGATTCAGTGGTTCGTCCGGCGGAATGACAAGCTGATTCCCGTTGGTGAGCTGCGAGTGAATATCCATCGAAGGGGGCTGACAACCGAGCTAACCGTTGAGGAATTGGGTCTCTGAAAAATCGCGCCACGCGGCCCGATCGAGATGGACTCGATTACCATGAAGTAGCGGTACTGCATTGGTATCAATTCCATCTTGCTCTCCCTCGGGCATGAGGTTCGCGTCGTGAACCTCTGCCCGTCGGCGAGACCGGGGGTAGCAAGGGGATGGGCGCGGGCAGGGGAGGGGGATCACCCAGGATGCAGGGAGCGCAGCGACCGAAGCTAGGGGGGACCGCAGCCCGCGGCGTAGCGGACCCTTCTGCGCGCAAAGACCGGAGGTCCTTAGCCGCTCAAAAAGGCAGACCGCGCGAAAGCACACTTTCGGAGACGATGAGAGGTTCAAGAACGCTAACCAAACGCAGGCGCGATGCCTATATGGCGTTTCGCGTGGAGGCGGATATGGAAGCAGCTTCAGGCTTGACGGCATCGCAGAAGTTGATCGACGTCGCGAAGGGGGCGCCCGCTTGGCTGCTCATCGCGATTGTTCTCGTCTTGTCCGTTATCCTCGCTGTACCAAGCTTCTACGCCCTGGTTCCAAAGGGAACGAGGCCCTGGATTCCGTTGGCGTTGGTTGCCGCTGGGATTCTCGCTTTCTGCCTCTTGGCAAGTTTGACGACTGCGCGAGTGAGCGAGCAGCGGAAGAATACAAGAGAGCGCGACCGACAACGGCTAATCGGTATTTACCGCCCGCTCGTCGCGCTTTTCCTTACTCGACACGTCACGACATGCTCGAGCACAGGAGCGCCACGGTTGCATCACCGGATAGAAAACGCCGCCCACGCTCTCGGCCATTATCGACGCTGGACGGTGGGCGTTCGACGCGCGTTTCGCGCGTTGTTCGATCATCAGCGATCCGAGAGCGGAGAAGTTGAGTTCGGCGGCGGCTTCCCACTCGATAAGATCGTTGAGCTAACCACGACGAAGGCTGCGGTAGCGGACGGCGAGCTGCTTGAGCATGTCAGGCGCGCGCATCGATCTCAGTATGGGGATCCGCGCAACGGCCTGCTGACGGAAGAAGAAATCGCGCTTTTTTACTACATTCAGCGAGAACATGAGCGGCTGTCCCGTAGATGCGGATGATAAGAAACGGGCGCGAAACCGCACGGTAGCGCAACCGCAGACCCTTCGCGCGAAGGGATCGTTACCGGCTGGGCGAAACCGCGCAGCGGTCGGTGAGCGAAGCAAGTAGGGCCCGGGCACATCGCGGCCGAGGCTGCGCGCTCTAACTTCCAATAACGCCAAATTTGTCCACGGCCCCCTGCACGAGGTAGTGACGGGCAGAAGCTAACAATGACGAAATATCCGCCGCGCGACCATCGCGTTGTACACCTGGCTGCACGATATTGATCTCGAATTGAACACCACGCCGAAATTCTGCACCTCCCAGCAAACGCGCTGCCTCAGCTTCGTCGCCCTTTGCAAAGCCACGAATGCTCGGGAAAGCGGCGCGATGACCAAGCCTGTCTAGCAGCCGCTCGGGCTGAAGCCACGAGCCGGATTTTACGGCTTGCCCGCAGACCTCGTACAGATCGGCTACTCGGTTGCCGGGCTGCCGCGCTGCACTTGCCTTGCAATGGTAAAATGTCACGTAGCACACCTGATTGCGTTCCTCTATCGTGATATAGTCAGCAATCTCGCCGCTACCATCATCGCAGAACACGACTGTTGCAGTTGATCTAATCAACCGCGCTTCGAGTCATTCGAAAATTGAGCGCGGCTGATTACCGTCTGGTTTTTCTTTCTGAATGTCCACGCGATCGGCATTCCAATCGATGGATGTGAAGTCTGCGTCGCCAAACGGCTCTATGTCATGCCGAGAACGAAAGATGTTATCGCGATCAATGAGAGAGAGATCCGAGCAAAAGAAGCTGGGTAGGCACTCGTTGAGGTAGTCCGCGATCGAAACGTCTTCGTCCGCTAGGTGCGCCACAAGATCGGGCTGTGCACGCGTGGAACTATGACGGCAGCTGGGACAAGGGTGCTGCGACGTTCTCCAGCGAGCGGCGCTCTGCCGAAATGCCAAGGGCAAGCTCGGTCGCAGCGGCCGCCAGCATGAGTGCACCTCCCAGAAAATAGCCGAGCAGGATTTCGTTGCGCGATCCGGCCTCGATGAGCGCGCCGAACAGGGCTGGCCCTGCTATCCCGCCGATAGCCGTCCCGACCGCATAGAAGAGCGCGATCGAAAGTGCGCGCATTTCGAGGGGAAAACTCTCGCCAATAGTGAGATACGCGGCGCTCGCGCCGGCAGATGCGAAGAAGAAGACAATTGTCCAGCCCAAAGTCTGCTGGACGGCATCAAGTGCATGCCAGCGCAACAGGACACCGACCACGATCACGAGCAGGCCCGCCAGGGCATAAGTGTTCGCAATCATCGGTTTGCGACCCCAGGAATCGAACAACGGCCCGAGCAGCAACGGCCCCAGGAAATTTCCGACGGCAAAAGGAAGAATGAACCAGCCGACATCATCGGCGGTGACGCCATCGAAGCGCGTCAGCACGAGGCCGTAGGTGAAGAATATGGCGTTGTACAAGAAAGCCTGTGTCGCCATCAGCACCAATCCCAGCACGACGCGTGCGGGATAGCGTTGGAACAGGACCTGCGCGACCGTGCCGATCGTGAGGCGGAAGCTCGGATCGATCCGAAGCTGCGGCACCTGCGCGATTTCGGGAAGCGTCCTACCACGTCTTGCAATGCGGTGCTCGATGTCGTCCACAATCTCCTCGGCCTTCTGAGCGCGGCCATGCACCAGAAGCCAGCGCGGACTCTCGGGCACGAAGCCGCGCAGCCAGAGCACGATCAGCGCCAGCCCTCCGCCCAGCAGGAACGCGAGCCTCCAACCGGTATCGGGCGCGAACAGATGCGGATCGAGCACCACCAGTGAACCAAGCGCGCCAAGGGCGGCGCCCACCCAGAAGCTGCCATTGACGATGAGGTCGGTTACGCCGCGGCGCCGTGCCGGAACGAATTCCTGGATCGCCGAGTTGATGGCGGCATACTCGCCGCCGATGCCGGCCCCCGTGCAAAAACGGAAAAGTGCAAAGGACCAGGTGTTCCACGACGCACCCGTCAATATCGTCGCGACGAGATAGACGCTGACTGTCACGGTGAAGAGACGTTTGCGACCAAGGCTGTCGGTCAGCCCGCCGAAAAAAAGCGCCCCCAAAACGGCGCCACCAATATAGGCGCTGGCAGCGAACCCGATCTCGCGCGCGCTCAGGTGGAGCGCCTGAGCACCGCCGATCGCGCCGGAGAGAGAACCGACCAGCGTCACTTCCAGACCGTCCAGCACCCAGGTGACGCCCAATGCCGTCACCACCAGCCAGTGAAAGCGGCTCCACGGCAGCCGGTCGAGACGTGCGGGAATATCGGTCGACACCGCGTCCACGGCGCTCGTGTCAGGCGGCGCCGGGACCGAGGTCAATGTCTTCGCTTTGCGGCAGGGAATTGCCATCACCCGCTCCGGATTTCATTCGCCGAACAGATCGAGCGCGCTGCCAAGCAGTGGATTTTCGCGCGCCGCAGAATTGAGCCATTCGAGACCACGGCGGATTTCCGCCGCATGGTGCCGGCGGCCCTGATCCAGAGCAGCCCGCCGCAAATTGCGATCGTAGGCGTGTTGCGGCGCCTTCGAGTAGGTGCGCATCTCCGGACCGGAGAGAATGCGGGCGAGAAGATTCGGCTCCGCCTCCACGCCCAAATGCGCGAACGCAAGCGCCAGTCCTTGTTCGGGATCGGCGAGAAAGCGGTCGAAATCGAGCATCAGGGCGCCCGATCGCTTGGCGGCCGCGAGCGAGGTGGCCTCGCAGGCCCAGCCCATCGCGACTGTTTCGCCTTCGCTGAGATTGGCGGGTCTCACCGGCAGGCCCGTGCGTCGCTCGAGCCGGGCCGAGCGCGAGATCGCGAGCGCGCGCGCTTCCATTGGCGCGTTCTCGCCTCCGAAGATCGTGGCGAGATAGATCTCCGGCCCCACGCTGATCGCGAGCGCGCGCGGCGCATAGGGGCGCGCAAGGATTGCCGGAGCGAGTTCGGAGACGAAGCTCGTCGTCTTCACCAGAGCGCGGGCGCGCGGGTCGAACGTCCGCGACCACAGCTTGAGGAAAACCGCCAGATAGTCGTCCACCGTGCCGGTCGGCGCGGCCTGCGCCAGGGTTCTCAAGATTTCCGGTTCGCGCAGCGAGAACAGGGCGGGATGGCGGCCAAGGAGCCGGGACAGCAGGGTCGAACCGACATGACCGAGGTGGAAAATGAAATCGCAGCTCTCTCCCAATCCCGCCTCATCCACGGCGCGGGCGAGGTCGGGAAATGGCAGTGTCCGCACCGGCCTGGTTGGCGCCGCGATCCGGCCATCAAGAAAACTCGCCTGTTCGTAGTCCGAACGGGCCAGCCGGATCAGGTTCACCATCCCGGTACGCAAATCGAGCGCGAGGGGAAACAGTTCGGGCGATCGGGCGAGCGAATCTGCTAGAGGTCCCATCCCATCCTCGCTGTCGCGGCGATGCTTACCACAGGCGGCGCCGCATCTGCCGAGCAAGACCGACCGGATTGACGTCAGCAATGCCAGAACAGCAACCATTTCCCGCTTGCGCGGGCCCGGTGCGGCTGGTAAACACGCGCCTCCCCGGCGAAAGCCGTTACTGCGCGCTGGCGAGCCATGGCTCTCCGGCGCGTTGGCTTTTGCCTCAAGGAGTGTAGCTCAGTTGGTAGAGCGGCGGTCTCCAAAACCGTAGGCCGGGGGTTCGAGTCCCTCCACTCCTGCCAATGATCGTGAACGGGAATTCGGTGTGGCCGAGGCAATAAAGAAAACTGCCGACAGCGCTGGCAAGGACATGACTGCGCCGATGCGGCGCGGTGGGATAATCCAGTTTTTCCGCGAGGTGCAGCGGGAGACCTCGAAGGTCACCTGGCCTACATGGAAGGAGACGTGGCTCACCACAGTCATTGTCTTCATCATGGTGGGCCTGATGATGCTGTTCTTTTTCGCGGTCGATTGGCTGCTGTCGTTCGGGGAACGTTGGTTGATCGGAGCGCTCCATTGAGCGGGGCGGAGGCGGCGAAGGACGCCTGAGCATGATGAGCGAAGCAGCGACGGCACCGCAGATCCAGTCGGACGCCAAATGGTACATCGTCCACACCTACTCGAATTTCGAAAAGAAGGTGTCGGAGGAGATCAAGCGCCAGGCGCAGATCCAGGGCCTCTCGGATCTGATCGGGGAAGTTCTCGTGCCGACTGAAGAAGTGATCGAAGTCCGTCGCGGGCAGAAGCACAGCGCGGAGCGGAAGTTTCTGCCCGGCTATGTGCTCGTGCGGGCGAAGCTGACGGATGAGGCCTATCACCTGATCAAGAACGTCGCGAAAGTGACGGGCTTCCTCGGGCAGAACAACAAGCCGATGCCGCTGCGCCAGAGCGAGGTGGATCGGATTCTGAACCAGGTGCACGAGGGTGCCGAGCGGCCGAAATCGACGATCACTTTCGAAATCGGCGAACAGGTGCGTGTCGCGGACGGTCCGTTCCAGTCATTCAACGGCGTGGTGGAGGAGGTAGACGAAGACCGGACCCGGTTGAAAGTCGCCGTGTCGATTTTCGGCCGTGCGACACCGGTCGAGCTGGAATTTACGCAGGTGGAAAAAGTCTGACGCTCCTTCGGGAGCAACGCGCGGGAGGTCCTTCGCCGGACCGCTGACCGCGAACTTCGAGGAGAAGGCCGAAAATGGCGAAGAAGATTGTTGGTTACGTCAAGCTGCAGGTGCCGGCTGGCTCGGCCAATCCGTCGCCGCCAATCGGTCCGGCGCTCGGCCAGCGCGGGCTCAATATCATGGAGTTCTGCAAATCCTTCAACGCGAAGACGCAGGACCAGGAAAAGGGAATGCCGATTCCGGTAATGATTACCGTGTTCTCGGACAAGTCCTTCACCTTCGAGATGAAGACGCCGCCCGCCTCCTATTTCATCAAGAAGGCGGCCAAGGTGGATGGCGGCTCCAAGGCACCGGGCCGCGATCTGCGCGGCAGCGTCACTAAGGCCCAGGTGCGCCAGATCGCCGAAGCCAAGATGAAGGACCTGAACGCGCACGACGTCGAGGCTGCGATGCTGATGATCGAGGGCTCCGCGCGCTCGATGGGCATCGAGGTGAGGGAGTAGGGGCGATGGCAAGATTGACGAAGCGGTTCACCAAAGCCGTCGAAGGGATCGACTCGACGAAGTCCTATCCGCTCGAAGACGCGGTCAAGCTCGTAAAGGCGCGCGCGACGGCCAAGTTCGACGAGACGATCGAAGTGGCGATCAATCTCGGCGTCGATCCCCGCCATGCGGACCAGATGGTGCGCGGTGTGGTTTCGCTGCCGAACGGTACCGGCCGGAAGCTGCGTGTGGCCGTTTTCGCGAAAGGTCCGAAGGCCGACGAGGCAAAAGCGGCAGGTGCGGACATTGTGGGCGCCGAGGACCTCGCCGAGAGAGTGCAAAAAGGCGAGATCGATTTCGAACGCTGCATTGCTACCCCCGACATGATGGGCATTGTCGGCCGGTTGGGCAAAGTACTCGGACCGCGCGGGCTGATGCCAAATCCCAAGGTCGGAACGGTCACCATGGACGTGACCGGCGCGATCAAGGATGCGAAAGGCGGCGCCGTCGAATACCGCGTGGAAAAAGCCGGGATCGTGCAGGCCGGTGTGGGGAAGGCGAGCTTCGAAGAAAGAGCGCTGGTGGAAAACGTGCGCATCTTTATCGACAGCGTGGCCAAGGCCAAGCCGCAGGGCGCGAAGGGGACCTACATGAAGCGGATTTCCGTCAGTTCGACGATGGGCCCGGGCGTAAAGGTGGCGCTGGGAAGCGTCGGCGTGCAAGCGGGAGGTTAATTCAGGGAATCCGGCGGGCGATCGCCGGACTGTCCGAGACTGCAGGTGCCCGCAAGGGCTTAAACAACGCCTGCACAGACAGGGTACGCCGTTTTGCAAGGACCTTCGGGATTTGCGACGGGTTTGAGCCCTGGGACAGGAATAGGCCGCAAGTTTCGTGGCCTGTCACAGGGCGGCGGGTCCATCGCCGGGACCGCCGGTTGTAAAGGAGAGCCAAAGTGGCGCGCATGGATCGAGCCAGGAAGGCCGAACTCGTCGGAAGCCTCAACGGGCTTGTCGGGGATGCCGGTTCCGTGGTTGTCGCCCACTATTCCGGCATGACGGTCGCCCAGATGGGCGATCTGCGCACGCGCATGCGTGCGGCAGGGGCTTCGTTCAAGGTGGCGAAGAACCGTCTGGCGGTGCGCGCACTGAAGGGAACGAGCGCCGAGGGCATCGCCCATCTTTTCAAGGGACCGACCGGCATCGCGGTTTCACGCGATCCAGTGGCCGCTTCGAAGGTGGTGGTGGCCTACGCCCGGGAAAACGAGAAACTCGTGATCCTGGGCGGCGTGATCGCAGGAACGGCAGTCGATGCGAACGGCGTCAGAGCCTACGCGGAACTTCCGTCTCTGGACGAACTGAGGGGCAAGATCGCTGGGCTTCTGAAAGCCCCGGCGACGAAGCTGGCCGGCCTGATGGCCGCGCCCGGCGGACAGCTTGCCCGCGTAATCGGCGCGTATTCCCGGAAGGACGCGGCATAAGTGGCGCGATCAACCCAATCAAACCCGTAATCAAGGAACTGAAATCATGTCGAAAATCGAAAAACTGGTGGACGATCTCTCGGGCCTGACGGTGATCGAGGCCGCGGAGCTCGCCAAAATGCTCGAGGAGAAGTGGGGCGTCTCCGCCGCCGCTCCGGTCGCGGCCATGGCCGCGCCTGCGGCCGCTGCGGCCGCTCCGGCCGCCGAAAAGACCGAGTTCACGGTCGTGCTCGTCGAGGTCGGTGACAAGAAGATCAACGTCATCAAGGAAATCCGGGCCATCACCGGTCTGGGCCTCAAGGAAGCCAAGGACCTCGTCGAAGGCGCTCCGAAAGAGGTCAAGGCTGACGTGAGCAAGGACGAAGCCGCCAAACTCAAGAAGCAGCTCGAGGACGCAGGCGCCAAAGTCGAGCTGAAATAGGAGGTTCGCCGGTTGAATTCGGCGAACGCGTACATATTTCGTTCATCCCGCCTCCCCCGACACCCGGTGTGTCGGGGGCCGGTGGTTTTCGCCATTGTCGATGCGGGCGGGGAATGCCGCACAGGCAGCACAACGGTCTACGGCCAGGGAACAGCAGAATGACCCTCTCCTTTACGGGACGCAAAAGGCTTCGCAAGCGCTTCGGCAAAATCGCCGAAATCGCGGAAATGCCCAATCTGATCGAGGTCCAGAGAACCTCCTATGACCAGTTTCTCCAGGTCCGCAAACCCGAAGAGGGGCGTGTGGACGAGGGGCTGCAGGCCGTCTTCTCCTCGGTGTTTCCGATCAAGGATTTTTCGGAAAATTCCCTGCTCGAATATGTCGATTACCACTTCGAGGAGCCGAAATACGACGTCGAGGAGTGTCAGCAACGCTCCATGACCTACGCGGCGCCGCTCAAGGTGACGCTCCGGCTCATCGTGTTCGATGTGGACCAGGAAACCGGCGCGAAGTCGGTCAAGGACATCAAGGAACAGGATGTCTACATGGGCGATATTCCGCTCATGACGGACCACGGCACCTTCGTGGTCAATGGCACCGAGCGCGTAATCGTGTCCCAGATGCATCGCAGCCCGGGCGTCTTCTTCGATCACGACAAGGGCAAGACCCATTCGAGCGGGAAGCTGCTGTTTGCAGCACGGGTGATTCCCTATCGCGGTTCATGGCTCGATTTCGAATTCGACGCCAAGGACATCATCCATGTGCGTATCGACCGCCGGCGCAAGCTGCCGGTGACGACGCTGCTTTACGCGCTTGGTCTCGATCAGGAATCCATCCTGAACCATTTCTACAGCAAGATTGCGTTCCGCCGCGCGAAGGACGGCGGCTGGACGACGCCGGTCGATCCGGTCTGGATGCGCAATGCCAAGGCCAATGCGGACTGGAAGAACGCCAAGACGGGCGAGGTGATCGCAGAAGCCGGCCAGAAGATTGCCCAGCGCGCGCTCCGCAAGTGGCAGGAGGAGGGCATCAAGTCGGTTCACCTGTCCGAGGAGGACTTGATCGGCCGCTACTCCGCGCTCGACATGGTCAATGTCGAGACGGGGGAGATCTACGTCGAAGCGGGCGATGAACTGACAGCCGCCAATCTTGCGCAGCTCGAAGAAGCGGGCTTCAACGAGATCGATGTGATCAACGTGGACGGCATCACCACGGGCGCCTACATCCGCAACACCATGGCTGCGGACAAGACCCACAGCCGCGAGCAGGCGCTGATCGAAATCTACCGGGTCATGCGCCCGGGTGAGCCGCCGACGCTCGATACGGCGGAGACGCTGTTCGGGCAGCTGTTCTTCGATTCGGAGCGCTACGACCTGTCGTCTGTCGGCCGCGTGAAAATGAACATGCGCATGGGTCTCGATGCGCCGGATACCACGCGTGTGCTGCGCAAGGAGGACATTCTGGCGATCGTCAAGGCACTCGCGGATCTGCGCGACGGCCGCGGCGAGATCGACGACATCGACAACCTCGGTAACCGGCGCGTGCGCTCGGTCGGCGAGCTGATGGAAAACCAGTTCCGCGTCGGACTGCTGCGGATGGAGCGCGCGATCAAGGAGCGCATGAGCGCGGTCGATATCGATACGGTCATGCCGCACGATCTCATCAACGCGAAACCCGTCGCGGCGGCGGTGCGCGAATTCTTCGGTTCCTCGCAGCTGTCGCAGTTCATGGACCAGACCAATCCGCTCTCGGAAGTAACTCACAAGCGTCGCATGTCAGCACTGGGACCGGGCGGTCTCACCCGCGAACGCGCGGGCTTCGAGGTTCGCGACGTCCATCCGACGCATTACGGGCGCATCTGTCCGATCGAGACCCCGGAAGGTCCGAACATCGGTCTCATCAATTCGCTCGCGACGTATGCGCGCATTAACAAATATGGCTTCATCGAGAGCCCCTATCGCCGCGTGACCCACAAGCACGTGACGAACGACGTCGTCTATCTCTCCGCCATGGAGGAGGCCAAGTTCACGATCGCACAGGCGAACGCCACGATCGACGGACGCGGCCGACTGACCGACGAACTCGTATCCTGCCGCAAGGGCGGAAACTTCGTGATGACGACGCCCGACCAGGTCGAGTTCATCGACGTCTCGCCGAAGCAGCTCGTCTCGGTCGCCGCGGCGCTGGTGCCGTTCCTCGAGAACGATGACGCAAACCGCGCGCTGATGGGTTCCAACATGCAGCGCCAGGCGGTGCCGCTGCTGCGCCCCGAGGCGCCGCTCGTCGGCACCGGCCTCGAGGACGTTGTGGCGCGCGACTCGGGCTCCGCCATCGCCGCGCGCCGTTCGGGTGTGGTGGATCAGGTGGACGCGACGCGTATAGTCGTGCGGGCGACACAGGAAACCGATCCCACACAGCCGGGCATCGACATCTACCGCCTGAAGAAATTCCAGCGCTCCAACCAATCGACCTGCATCAACCAGAGGCCGCTGGTGAAGGAAGGCGACACGGTGCAGAAGGGCGACATCATCGCCGACGGGCCCTCGACGCAGCTTGGCGAGCTTGCGCTCGGCAAGAATGCACTCGTCGCCTTCATGCCCTGGAACGGTTACAATTTCGAGGATTCCATCCTCATCTCCGAGCGCATTGTGCGCGACGACGTCTTCACCTCGATACACATTGAAGAATTCGAGACGATGGCGCGCGACACAAAGCTCGGGCCGGAGGAAATCACCCGCGACATTCCCAATGTCGGCGAGGAAAGCCTCAAGAATCTCGACGAGGCGGGCATCGTCTATATCGGTGCGGAAGTGAATCCGGGCGACATCCTGGTCGGCAAGGTCACGCCGAAGGGCGAGACGCCGATGACGCCGGAAGAAAAGCTGCTGAGAGCCATCTTCGGCGAGAAGGCTGCGGACGTGCGCGACACCTCGTTGCGCGTTCCGCCTGGCGTCACCGGCACCATTGTCGAGGTCCGCGTCTTCAACCGTCACGGCGTCGACAAGGATCAGCGCGCGCTTGCCATCGAGAAGGCGGAGGAAGAGCGTCTGGCCGAAGACCGCGATGACGAACTCGCGATTCTGGAGCGCAACATCTTCTCGCGCCTTTCCGAGATACTCCTGCACAAGTCGATAGCGTCAGGACCCAAAGGGCTCACTCCCGACAGCAAGGTCACGCAGAACGTGCTCGATACGATTCCGCGCCATCAATGGTGGCAGATCGGGCTACGCAACGAGAAGGCGATGGCCGAGATCGAGGCACTTCGCCGGCAGTACGACGAGTCGAAACAGCGTCTGGACAAGCGCTTCGCCGACAAGGTCGAGAAGCTGCGCCGGGGCGACGAACTCGCGCCGGGCGTCATGAAGATGGTCAAGGTCTTCGTCGCGGTGAAGCGCAAGCTGCAGCCGGGCGACAAGATGGCCGGGCGTCACGGCAACAAGGGCGTAATCAGCCGTATCCTGCCGATCGAGGACATGCCGCATCTGGCCGACGGAACACCGGTGGACGTCGTGCTCAATCCGCTCGGCGTGCCCAGCCGCATGAACGTCGGACAGATTCTCGAGACTCATCTCGGCTGGGCCTGCGCGGGTCTCGGCCGGCAGATTGGCGATGTGGTCGACAGGATGAAGCGCGACGGCAAGGTGGAGTCGCTGCGCCGCTCGCTCAAGCAGATCTACGGGCATGACGAGCGGCTCGCCGAACTCGACGAACACGGTCTCGTCGAGCTTGCGGAAAATCTGCGCGAAGGCGTGCCGGTGGCGACGCCGGTGTTCGACGGTGCCAAGGAAAAAGACATCGTCGAAATGCTGCATCAGGCCGGCTTGAACGAGACGGGCCAGGTGACGCTCTATGACGGGCGTACCGGCGAAGCGTTCCGCAGGCCGGTAACCGTCGGCTACATCTACATGCTCAAGCTGCATCACCTCGTGGATGACAAGATCCACGCGCGCTCGATCGGCCCCTACAGCCTCGTCACGCAGCAGCCTCTGGGTGGCAAGGCGCAGTTCGGCGGCCAGCGCTTCGGCGAAATGGAAGTCTGGGCGCTCGAAGCCTATGGCGCTGCCTACACGTTGCAGGAAATCCTCACCGTGAAGTCCGACGACGTGGCGGGACGCACGAAGGTCTACGAGGCCATCGTGCGCGGAGAGGACACTTTCGAAGCCGGCATCCCCGAGAGCTTCAATGTACTCGTCAAAGAGATGCGCTCGCTCGGCCTCAACGTCGAGCTGGTGAACGGCTGAACCGATAATCGCTAACCGCTCTTCAGGAGACGGGAATGAACCAAGAGCTGCTGAACGTCTTTCAGACCGGCAAGGAAATTCCGGCTTTCGATCGAATTCGTATATCGCTGGCGAGTCCGGACCAGATTCTGCGCTGGTCGCATGGCGAGATCAAAAAGCCCGAGACGATCAACTACCGCACCTTCAAACCGGAGCGGGACGGCCTGTTCTGCGCCCGCATCTTCGGGCCCGTGAAGGACTACGAGTGCCTGTGCGGCAAGTACAAGCGGATGAAGTACAAGGGCATCGTCTGCGAGAAGTGCGGCGTCGAAGTGACGGTGCAGAAAGTGCGCCGCGACCGCATGGGCCACATCGATCTCGCCTCGCCTGTCGCCCATATCTGGTTCCTGAAATCGCTGCCGTCGCGCATCGGACTGATGCTCGACATGACTCTCAAGGACCTGGAGCGCGTACTCTATTTCGAGAACTACGTCGTTATCGAGCCGGGCCTCACGCCGCTCAAGGAACGGCAGCTGCTCTCGGAGGACGAGTACTACCGGTCGCAGGACGAATACGGCGGGGACAGCTTCACCGCGATGATCGGCGCCGAGGCGATCCGCAACCTGCTTCAGGCGATCGATCTCGAGAAGCTCCGCGATTGGCTGCGCACCGAAATTGCGGCATGCAACGGTGGCGAGAAACCGAAGAAGCTCGTGAAGCGGCTCAAGGTTGTCGAAGCCTTCATCGAATCCGGCAACCGCCCGGAATGGATGATTCTGACGGTCGTTCCGGTGATCCCGCCGGAGTTGCGGCCGCTCGTGCCGCTCGACGGAGGGCGTTTCGCGACTTCGGATCTGAATGATCTTTATCGCCGCGTCATCAACCGCAACAACCGCCTGAAGCGGCTGATCGAATTGAAGGCGCCCGACATTATCGTACGCAACGAGAAGCGCATGCTGCAGGAGGCGGTCGACGCGCTGTTCGACAATGGTAGGCGCGGCCGCGTTATTACGGGCGCCAACAAGCGGCCGCTGAAATCGCTCGCCGACATGCTGAAAGGCAAACAGGGCCGGTTCCGTCAGAACCTGCTCGGCAAGCGCGTGGACTATTCCGGACGTTCGGTAATTGTGGTCGGTCCCGAGCTCAAGCTGCACCAGTGTGGGTTGCCGAAGAAGATGGCACTCGAGCTGTTCAAGCCGTTCATCTATTCGCGGCTTGAGGCGAAGGGGTTCTCGCAGACGGTCAAGCAGTCCAAGAAACTCGTCGAGAAGGAGAAGCCGGAAGTCTGGGACATCCTTGAAGAGGTGATCCGCGAGCATCCGGTACTGCTCAACCGCGCCCCCACGCTGCACCGCCTCGGCATCCAGGCGTTTGAGCCGGTCCTGATCGAGGGCAAGGCCATCCAGCTGCATCCACTCGTTTGCACGGCGTTCAACGCCGACTTCGATGGCGACCAGATGGCCGTGCATATTCCGCTGTCGCTTGAGGCCCAGCTCGAGGCACGCGTGCTCATGATGTCGACCAACAACATTCTCTCGCCCGCGAACGGCAAGCCCATCATCGTGCCGACGCAGGATATCGTGCTCGGACTGTATTACCTGTCGCAGGAACGCGATAACGAGCCCGGCCAGGGAATGGTGTTCAACGACATCGGTGAAATCGAGCACGCGCTCTATTCAGGCGCGGTTACGCTGCACGCCAGGGTCGAGGCCCGCTACAAGACCGTGGACCAGGACGGAAATCCGGTGACCCGACGGGTGAAGACGACGCCCGGCCGGTTCATGATCGCCGAGATCCTGCCCCGCTCGCCGAAGATTCCGTTCGACCTCGCCAACCGGCTCCTCCGCAAGCAGGAGATCAGTCAACTCATCGACGAGGTCTACCGCCATTGCGGGCAGAAGGAGACGGTTCTCTTCTGCGACGCGATCATGGGACTCGGTTTCCGCGAGGCCTGCAAGGCCGGCATCTCCTTCGGCAAGGACGATATGGTCGTGCCCGCGACGAAGGAGAAGCTGATCGAGGAGACGCGCCACCGCGTCCGCGAATACGAGCAGCAATATCTCGACGGTCTCACCACCGACAAGGAGAAGTACAACCTCGTCATCGACGTCTGGTCGAAATGCACCGACGAAGTCGCCAAAAAGATGATGGACGAGATCTCGCAGCCGCGCGTCGATCCCAAGAGCGGGCGCATCGAGGAGATGAACTCCATCTACATGATGTCGCATTCCGGCGCGCGCGGCTCGCCGCAACAGATGAAGCAGCTGGCCGGCATGCGCGGCCTGATGGCGCGCCCGTCAGGCGAGATCATCGAGACGCCGATCCTTTCCAACTTCAAGGAGGGATTGAGCGTGATGGAGTACTTCAACTCCACCCACGGCGCGCGCAAGGGCCTCGCCGATACCGCGCTCAAGACCGCCAATTCGGGGTATCTGACGCGTCGGCTCGTTGACGTGGCAAACGACTGCATCATCACTGCCGAAGATTGCGGCACGAAACGCGGCATCACGGTCCAGGCCGAAATCGACGGCGGGCAGGTGGTCTCCTCGCTCGCCGAGCGCATTCTGGGGCGCACGACGACGGAGGACATCAAAAACCCGGAGACAGGCGAGATCCTCATCCGGCGCGGTCGCGAGATCGGCGAGGATTTGGCAGAGAGGATCGAAGCCTCGCACATCCAGAAGGTGCGCGTGCGCTCGGTGCTCTCCTGCGAGCTTGGTGACGGGGTCTGCGGCAAGTGCTACGGCCGCGATCTGGCGCGCGGCACCTCGGTCAATATCGGCGAAGCGGTGGGCGTGATCGCCGCCCAGTCGATTGGCGAGCCGGGCACGCAGCTTACCATGCGCACCTTCCATATCGGCGGTGCGGCACAGGTGGCGGGTCAGTCGAAGATCGAGGCGAGCTACGACGGGAGGATCAAGATCATCAACCGTAAGCTCGTGAAAAACTCCGACGGCGAGATGGTCGCGATGTCGCGCAACATGCAGGTTGCGATCGTCGATGCGAAAGGGCTCGAGCGGGCCTCCTACCGCATCGTTTACGGCGCCAAGCTGAAGGTCGACGAAGGACAGTCGGTGAAGCGCGGCGATCGGCTCGCGGAATGGAATCCGAACAGTCTCCCGATCCTGACGGAGATCGACGGCGTCGTGCGCTATGCCGATCTGGTATCGGGCATCACGCTGAAAGAGGTGGCCGACGAAAAGACCGGCGTCTCGAATAAGGTGGTCACCGACTACCGCGGCGCCGGCTCCAAGTCGCAGGACCTTCGGCCGGTCCTTGCCATCGTCGACGCCAAGGGACGGCCGCTCACGCTGCCGAGCGTTGGCGAAGTGCGCTATGGTCTTCCCGTCGATGCAATCATCTCGGTGGAAGATGGCGCCGCGATCAAAGCCGGCGACGTCCTCGCGCGCATTCCGACGGAAGGCGCCAAGACACGCGACATCACGGGCGGTCTCCCGCGCGTGGCGGAGCTGTTCGAGGCCCGCAAGCCGAAGGATTGCGCGACACTCGCCGAAGCTGATGGCTTCGTCGAATTCGGCAAGGACTACAAGAACAAGCGCCGGGTCATTGTGAAGCCGAAGAGCGACAAGGGCGAACCTGTCGAATATCTCATCCCCAAGGGCAAGCACATCAGCGTGCGCGAGGGCGATTATGTCGAGAAGGGCGATTACATCGTCGAAGGCAATCCCAGCCCGCACGATATCCTGCGGATCAAGGGTGTAGAGGAACTGGCGACGTATCTGGTCAAGGAAATCCAGGACGTCTACCGGCTGCAGGGCGTGAAGATCAACGACAAGCATATTGAAGTGATCTGCCGCCAGATGATGCAGAAGATGGAGATCGTCAACGGCGGCGACACCACGCTGCTCGCCGGCGAACAGGTTGACCTCCTCGAGATGGATGAGGCCAACAAGAAGGCGGCAGAACTCGACGGCAAGCCCGCCGAGGGCCGGCCGGTCCTGCTCGGCATCACCAAGGCATCGCTGCAGACACGTTCGGTGTTTTCGGCCGCGTCGTTCCAGGAAACGACGCGCGTGCTCACCGATGCCGCTGTCAACGGTCGGGTGGATACGCTCGAAGGTCTCAAGGAGAACGTGATCGTGGGTCGGCTCATCCCAGCCGGCACGGGCGGCGCGATCGCGCGGTTGCGTCACATCGCAGCCGAACGCGACCGTGTCATCCAGGCCGAAGAAGCGGCGCGGTCCCAGCCCGCCCAGATCGAGGGGCCTGCCCAGGCCGCCGAGTAGACAAGCCGCTCACTTCATCAGACAAAAGCCGCCCGGAACGATCCGGGCGGCTTTTTGTCCTGCTCTCACGTGAGCACTTCGCTTCGGGATCTGTGACTTGTGCCGAAAGCAGAGCACAGGCCTGCGCCGAGAACCACGAGCGGTACGAGGGGGACAAGGAAATTCAGATGATACCAGACGGGAAATCTGGACCACAGCTGGATGTGACTGGGCAGGAACATCGCGAGAATTATTGACCCCGCGATCCACGGCGCCCAACGGCTCGCCGGTGCCACGGCCCGGATCACGGCGCCCGCGACCAGGGAGGTAACCGCTGCCATCACAAGGCGCGCAATTTTCATCGGGAGGGTAAACAGCATCGCGTGCTCGACGTGTCCATAACCCGGCAGCCACAGCCTGAGGCCGAAATTCAGTACTGTCACGACGAGTGCCCAGGCCACCAGGCCTGCCACGATCCCGCCTATCGTCCGCCACATACTCTATTCCCACCTTCTTTATGCTTCAACCGCGATAGTCTAATTAAACCATGAAAGCAAGCCTCCTGATTCTCGGCGTGCTGCACCGGGGGGATTTCCATCCCTACGAAATCAAGCGCCGCCTCGAGAACGCGATGGTCGAGTGCTACATCGACGTCGATGTGGGGACGCTCTATTACGCGATCCGGCAGCTCGAGAAGGATGGGCTGATTTCGGCCGTCAGCCAGGAACGTGTCGCCCGGGGCGGCATGCGCACCATTTACCGGATCACGGCGAAGGGGAAGAAGGAATTCCAGGAGCTGCTGCACGGGCAATTCGAGCAGGAAGGGCCCGTGTCGCAGACGCTGTACGGCGCACTGCTGTTTCTGCATCTCTGCGATCTGAACATCGTCGAGGATCTCGTCCGCCGCAGGATCGCTCGCCTCGACGAACTTATCGCCAAACTGGTCCCCATCCGGAAAGAGCTGCGCGACGCGCTGTCGACGGGCGGAGAACATCTGCTGCGGCACCTGGACAAACAAAGGCGACTCGACCGCGCATGGCTGAAGGGCTTGCTTGCCGACATCGGCGCGCGCCGCGTGCGCGATGTTGCCGACCCGCGGAAACTTGGGCGGGTCGCAAAAAAATGAGACAGGGGGCGCGGGTGCCGGGGCGCTGCTTCAGCCACTCCCTGACGCGCTGCGAAATTTACTTCAACCCCGCGATATTTTAATCTCGGCCTCGCATACGCGAGGGGTACGCCATGCGTCAGATACTGAACATCGTAAGCTGGTCCATGCTGGGCTGTGCCCTTGCACTCGCCGCTTTCGCCACCGGTGCTCAAGCGAGGACGCTCCGGACTGTGTATGCATTCGCGGGCGGTAGCGACGGCCAATTTCCGGAAGCCGGGCTGATCCGCGACCGGTCCGGCAATCTTTATGGCACCACTGGACAGGGTGGCGGAGGAAACTGCAATGGGGGCTGCGGCACGGTGTTCAAGCTTGCTCCGGACGGCACCAAGACCACCCTATATTCCTTCCAAGGCGGAAGCGACGGCGCCGGGCCCGGCTCGATCATCATCGACGCAGCCGGCAATCTGTATGGCACGACGAATACTGGCGGCGATGCGGACTGTTACGGCCATTCCGGCTGCGGCGTCATCTTCAGGCTCGATCCGGACGGCAGGGAAACTGTGCTCCACGCCTTTGCCAATGGAAAGGATGGCGCAAATCCTGGCGCGCTGATCAGGGACAGGAGGGGTAATCTGTACGGCACCACTGCGTATGGCGGCATCGAGGCGGACTGCAGCGACTCTGGCTGTGGTCTCATCTTCAGGCTCACTCCCGACGGCACGGAAACCACTCTCTACGCTTTCACGGGCGAAGCAGACGAAGGCCATCCCGTACCGAGCCTGATCAGGGACAAGGCAGGCAATCTCTATGGGGCAACGCCAGGGCTCGGCGCCACGCACGGCACCATCTTCAAGCTTGACCCGCAGGGACATGAGACCGTGCTCCATGCATTCACCCTGACCGATGGCGCGGACCCGTATGCCGGAGTCATCCTCGACACGGCCGGCAATCTCTACGGCACAACGGTTTCGGGGGGAGACGAAAACTGCGGTTACGGAACAGGTTGCGGCACCGTGTTCAAGATCGCTCCCGACGGTACGGAGACCGTGCTTTATGCTTTCGACAGCGAAAACAACGGCATGCCGGTGGCACCGCTGCTGCTGGATAGTTCGGGCAATCTGTACGGCACGACGATCGGGGACACCGGTGCTGGCGGCACCGTATTCAAACTCGCTCCCGACGGCAAGGAAACCGTCCTCCACACCTTCCAGGGCGGGGATGGCAGCGAGCCTATGAGCGGATTGATCTCGGACAGGAAGGGTCATCTTTACGGCACGGCAGAGTTCGGCGGTTCGGGATACGGCACCGTATTCGAGATCGGGAAATAACGCGCCGTTCCGGGGCTGAAACACCTTGTGCCGGTATTGACCGGCGACGGGGGCGACTCTATATAGCCGCACCTTCATGGACAGGCTGTCGGCGCCTCCTGGGCCCGAAACGCTGCTCGAAGTCAGTCTGGGAAGAGTTGGAATTGCGCGATTGGGGCGGAAATTCCCCAATCCTCCGCAAAACCGGGGCGGCCGGAAGGCCGAGCCCCGCTTGATGTTGTTTGAAACACGCGCGAAGCGCGACAGGATGTAGGTAGCTCTGGATGCCGACAATCAATCAGTTGATCCGCAAACCGCGCGGCGAGAAACCCAAGCGCAATAAGGTGCCGGCGCTGACCGGCTGTCCCCAGAAACGCGGGGTGTGTACGCGCGTCTACACGACCACGCCCAAGAAGCCCAATTCGGCGCTCCGCAAGGTCGCCAAGGTGAGGCTGACCAACGGCTACGAGGTGGTGAGCTACATCCCGGGCGAAGGGCACAATCTTCAGGAGCACTCCGTCGTGCTCCTGCGCGGGGGCCGCGTGAAAGATCTGCCGGGCGTCCGCTACCACATTATCCGCGGCGTGCTCGACACGCAGGGCGTGAAGGACCGCAAGCAGCGCCGCTCGCTTTACGGCGCCAAGCGGCCGAAGTGATCTGAGCCGAGCGAAGGAACAGGAAAGAGACACATGGCCCGCCGCCGCCGCGCCGAACGTCGCGAAATCGTTCCAGACGCCAAATTCAGTGATCTGGTGCTCGCGAAATTCATGAACAGCCTGATGTACGCCGGGAAGAAGGCCGCCGCCGAGCGAATCGTCTATGGCGCCTTCGACGCGATGCAGTCGAAGACCAAGCAGGATCCGCTACAGCTGTTCCACGACGCACTGCGCAATGTAAGTCCAGCCCTCGAAGTGCGCTCGCGACGCGTTGGCGGCGCCACGTATCAGGTTCCCGTCGAGGTACGGCAGGACCGGAGCCGCGCGCTTGCCATCCGCTGGATCATCAATGCGGCGCGTTCGCGCAATGAGACCACCATGACCGGGCGCCTTTCGGGCGAGCTCATGGACGCGGCCAACAACCGCGGCTCGGCCGTCAAGAAGCGCGAAGACACGCACAAGATGGCCGAGGCCAACCGCGCCTTCTCCCACTACCGCTGGTAGCGCGACAGGAGTCCAGGAAACCGGCAAATGGCCCGCACAACACCGCTCGACCGTTATCGCAATATCGGCATCTGCGCGCATATCGACGCAGGCAAGACGACTACGACCGAACGCATCCTTTACTACACTGGCAAGAGTCACAAGATCGGCGAAGTCCACGACGGCGCTGCTACGATGGACTTCATGGAGCAGGAGCAGGAGCGCGGCATCACCATAACATCCGCCGCTACCACCTGCTTCTGGAACGATCACCGCGTCAACATCATCGACACGCCAGGCCATGTGGATTTCACCATCGAGGTGGAGCGCTCAATGCGCGTGCTCGATGGCGCCATCGCCGTGTTCGATGCGGTAGCCGGCGTCGAGCCGCAATCCGAGACCGTTTGGCGCCAGGCCGACAAATACCGCGTGCCGCGCATCTGTTTCGTCAACAAGATGGATCGCATGGGCGCGGATTTTTCGCGCTGCGTGCAGATGATGGTGGATCGGCTAGGCACGCGTCCGCTGGTCGTTCAGCTGCCGATCGGCGCCGAGTCGGATTTCAAGGGCGTGGTCGATCTCGTCGAGATGCGCGCGGTCGTCTGGCATGACGAACAGCTCGGCGCGAAATTCGATTACGCCGATATCCCGGCTGACATGTCGGAACGGGCGCAGGAGTTACACCTCAAGCTCGTCGAAATGGCGGTCGAGGAGGACGAGAAGCTTCTCGAAGCCTATCTCGACGGCAAGATGCCGAGCGTGGAAGAGCTCAGAAACTGCATCCGCAAAGGCGCCTGCTCCTTCCATTTCGTGCCGGTGCTCTGCGGCTCAGCCTTCAAGAACAAGGGCGTGCAGCCGCTGCTCGATGCCGTCGTCAGTTATCTGCCATCGCCGCTCGACATTCCGCCGGTGGAGGGCGTGAAGCCCGGCTCCGACGAGAAGCTGGTGCGGCCGGCGGATGACAAGGCGCCCTTTGCGGGTCTCGCCTTCAAGATCATGGATGATCCCTACGTCGGCTCCATCACTTTCGTGCGCATTTATTCCGGCACGGTCACGTCGGGTTCGGGCGTGCTCAATTCTACCCGTGACCAGCGCGAACGCGTCGGCCGCATGCTGCTCATGCACGCCAATTCGCGCGAGGACATCAAGGAAGCCAATGCCGGCGACATCGTGGCGTTCGCGAGCCTGAAGAACACGACTACCGGCGAGACGCTCAGTGATCCGCAGCAGCCGGTCATCCTCGAAAAAATGGATTTTCCCGATCCGGTGATCGAACTTGCGATCGAGCCGAAGTCGAAAGCGGATCAGGAGAAAATGGGTGTGGCGCTTCAGCGTCTCGCCCAGGAGGATCCGTCATTTCGCGTTTCTACGGATCAGGAATCCGGACAGACGATATTGAAAGGGATGGGCGAGCTCCATCTCGACATCAAGGTCGATATCCTGAGACGCACGTACAAGGTCGAAGCGAATGTCGGCGCGCCGCAGGTCGCCTATCGGGAAACGCTGGCGAGGCCGGTTACCGTTGATTATACGCACAAAAAGCAGACGGGTGGCGCCGGACAGTTTGCGCGCGTCAAAGTCGAATTCGCGCCGCTCCCGCCGGGCTCGGGATATGTCTTCGAAAACGAGGTTGTCGGCGGCTCCATTCCGAAGGAATTCATTCCTTCGGTGGACAAGGGAATCAAGGCACAGAAGGAAAGCGGGCTGATCGCGGGATTCCCGGTGATCGATTTCGCTGCACGTCTCCTGGATGGTGCCTATCACGAGGTCGACTCGAATGCGCTGACGTTCGAAATCGCCGGCCGTGCTGCGTTCCGCGAGCTGTCGTCGAAGGGCACGGCAAGGCTTCTCGAACCCATCATGAAGGTCGAAGTGGTGACGCCGGACGAGTTTCTGGGTGGCGTCATCGGCGATCTCAATTCGCGGCGCGGCCAGGTGCACGGCACCGACACGCGCGGAAACGCGCAGATCGTCACCGCGATGGTGCCTCTCGCCAACATGTTTGGCTATATCAATACCTTGCGCTCGATGACCCAGGGTCGCGCTCAGTACACGATGCAGTTTGATCATTACGAGCAGGTACCGCAGTCGATCGCGGATGAAGTCAAAGCAAAGTACGCCTAAGCAACCGTCGGGAGGCCACCATGGCAAAGAGCAAATTCGAGCGGACGAAACCGCATTGCAACATCGGCACCATCGGTCACGTGGATCATGGCAAGACCACGCTGACGGCCGCAATCACGAAGGTGCTGGCGGAAACGGGCGGAGCGAAATTCACCGCCTATGACCAGATCGACAAGGCGCCGGAAGAGAAGGCGCGCGGCATCACCATTTCCACGGCGCATGTGGAATACGAGACCGCCAACCGGCACTACGCGCACGTCGACTGCCCGGGACACGCCGACTACGTCAAGAACATGATCACCGGCGCGGCTCAGATGGACGGAGCGATCCTCGTGGTTTCCGCCGCGGATGGGCCCATGCCGCAGACGCGCGAGCACATCCTTCTCGCGCGTCAGGTCGGTGTTCCCGCGCTTGTCGTGTACATGAACAAGGTGGACATGGTCGACGACCCCGAGCTTCTCGACCTTGTCGAGTTGGAGGTCCGCGAGTTGCTGTCGAGCTATGACTTTCCCGGCGACAAGATTCCGATCGTGCGCGGCTCGGCGCTTTGCGCGCTTGATGATCGCGAGCCCAAGATGGGGCGCGAGTCCATCATGGAACTGATGAAGGCCGTGGACGAAAACATTCCGCAGCCGGATCGCCCGGTCGATCAACCCTTCATGATGGCGATTGAAGACGTATTCTCGATTTCGGGGCGCGGCACTGTCGTGACCGGTCGTATCGATCGCGGCGTCGTCAAGGTGGGTGAGGAAGTCGAGATCGTCGGCATTCGCCCGACGGCCAAGACCACAGTGACGGGCGTCGAAATGTTCCGCAAGCTTCTCGACCAGGGGCAGGCGGGCGACAACGTTGGCTGCCTTCTGCGCGGCATCGAACGCGAGGGCGTCGAGCGCGGTCAGGTGCTCGCGAAGCCGGGCTCCATTACGCCGCACACGAACTTCAAGGCGGAAGTCTATGTGCTGACGAAGGAGGAAGGCGGCCGCCACACGCCATTTTTCACAAACTATCGCCCGCAGTTCTATTTCCGCACCACGGACGTGACGGGAATCGTCAAGCTGCCGGAAGGGACCGAGATGGTCATGCCCGGCGACAACGTCTCGATCGACGTCGAGCTGATCGTGCCGATCGCGATGGAGGAGAAGCTGCGCTTCGCCATTCGCGAAGGCGGCCGCACGGTCGGGTCCGGTGTCGTCGCGAAGATCGTGAAATAAGGGCGGCGGCGAAGGTTCTCGGCACGGTACTGGAGACAGAAAAATGCAAGGTCAGAACATCCGTATACGGCTGAAGGCTTTCGATCATCGCATTCTCGACAATTCGACGCGGGAGATCGTGAACACGGCGAAACGCACGGGCGCGCAGGTGAGGGGGCCCATTCCCCTGCCGACCGATTTCGAGCGTTTCACCGTCAACCGCTCGCCGCATGTGGACAAAAAGAGCCGCGAACAGTTCGAGATTCGAACCCACAAGCGGCTCCTCGACATTATTGACCCCACGCCCCAGACGGTGGACGCGCTGATGAAGCTCGACCTCGCCGCCGGCGTGGACGTCGAAATCAAACTCTGAAGGGACACCGCGGATGCGCACGGGCGTCATCACGCAGAAAATCGGCATGAGCCGCCTCTTCCTGGAGGACGGGCGACATGTGCCCGTTACGGTCCTGAAGCTCGACGGCTGCCAGGTCGTTGGAAAGCGCACCGAGGAGAAGGATGGCTACACGGCCGTCCAGCTCGGTTCGGGATTTGCCAGAACCAAGCGGCTGACGCGGGCCGACCGCGGACGCTTCGCCAAGGCGGAAGTCGAGCCCCGGAAAAAGCTCGCGGAATTCCGGGTGGACAGCGCCAATATGCTTGACGTGGGCGACATTATTCTCGCCGACCATTTCGTGCCGGGGCAGAAGGTCGATGTGACAGGTATCACGATCGGCCGAGGCTTCACTGGTGCAATGAAGCGCTGGAATTTTCGTGGGCTCGAGGCGAGCCATGGCGTGTCGATTTCGCACCGTTCGCTCGGCGGCACGGGCGGGCGGCAGGACCCCGGCAAAACCTTCAAGAACAAGAAGATGCACGGACATTACGGCGTGGACCGCGTCACGACGCAGAATCTCGAAGTGGCCAAAGTCGATGTCGAGCGCGGCCTTATCATGATCAAGGGCGCGGTGCCCGGCCACAAGGGCGGCTGGGTGATGGTGCGCGATGCCGCCAAGCGACCCCGCCCGGACACGGCGCCCATGCCCGCCTCGGTGCGCAAGCGCGAATCGAACGGCGCGACCGCGCAGAACGCGGAGGGATGACGTGAAAGCGCAAGTTCTCAATCTCGACGCCGACGGCACGACCGAGATCGAACTCAAGGATTCGATCTTCGGTCTCGAGCCCCGCGCCGATCTCCTTCAGCGCGTGGTCGTGTGGCAGCTCGCAAAACGTCGCGCGGGTACTCACAAGGTTCTTACCCGCGGCGAGATCAATCGTACCAAGAAGAAGGTCTATAAGCAGAAGGGAACGGGCCAGGCGCGCCATGGTGCGCGCTCGGCTCCGCTGTTCGTCGGCGGTGCCAAGGCCATGGGGCCGGTGCAGCACAGCCACGCCTTCGATTTGCCGAAAAAGGTGCGCGCGCTTGGCCTTCGCCATGCGCTCTCGGCCAAGGCCAAGGACGGCACCCTGGTCGTAATCGAGAGCGCGAAAGCTTCGGGAATCAAAACGAAAGATCTCGCCCAACGCCTCGGTAAGATAGGCGCGGACAACGCGCTCGTCGTGGACGGGGAATTCGACGGAAATTTCGCCCTGAGCGCGCGCAATCTCGCGGGTATCCGGCTTTTGGCGACGGCGGGGCTCAACGTCTACGACATCCTGCACCGCGACAAACTCGTCCTCACCACGGCAGCCGTCAGGGCGATCGAGGAGCGGCTATCATGAACCACCACGATGTCATTCTTTCGCCGGTGATCACGGAAAAGGCGACGAAGCTCAGCGAAGCGAACCAGCTCGTGTTCCGCGTATCACGCGGTGCAACCAAACCCCAGATCGCCAAGGCGGTCGAAAGCCTCTTCAAGGTGAAGGTGAAAGCCGTCAACACGATCAACCAGAAGGGCAAGCCCAAGGCATTCCGGGGCCGTCCCTTCGTCCGCAGCGATATCAAGAAAGCGGTCGTGACCCTTCAAGAGGGTTACCAGATCGACATCACGACGGGGCTTTGATCATGGCGCTCAAGCAGTTCAAACCTACAACCCCGGGACAGCGCCAGCTCGTTCTTGTCGAGCGTTCCCAGCTCCACAAGGGCGGTCCGGTCAAGAATCTTACCGAAGGACAGACGCGCAACGGCGGACGCAACAATACCGGGCGCGTCACGGTCCGTTGGCAGGGCGGTGGCCACAAGCAGCGCTATCGCCTGATCGACTTCAAACGACGGAAATTCGATGTGCCCGGCCGCGTCGAGCGCCTCGAATACGATCCAAACCGCACCTCTTTCATCGCTCTCGTGAAATACCGCGACGGCGAGCTGTCCTATATCCTGGCGCCGCAGCGGCTTGCGGTGGGCGATATGGTGGTCGCGGGCGAGCGGGTAGACGTGAAGCCGGGAAATGCGATGCGGCTCGCTGCCATTCCGGTCGGCACGATCGTGCACAATGTGGAAATGAAACCCCAGAAAGGCGGCCAGATCGCGCGTTCTGCGGGCACATTTGCGCAGTATCTTGGCCGTGACGCGGGTTACGCCATGCTGCGCCTGAATTCGGGCGAGGTGAGGCGCGTGTCGCTTGAATGCATGGCGACCATCGGCGCCGTATCAAATCCCGATCACATGAACGAGGTGATCGGCAAGGCCGGCCGGAATGTATGGAAGGGCCGGCGGCCGAATGTGCGCGGGACGGCGATGAATCCGATCGACCATCCGCACGGCGGCGGCGAAGGTCGCACCAAGGGCGGACGACATCCCGTGACGCCATGGGGCAAGCCGACCAAAGGTGCACGCACCCGGAAAAACAAGCGCACCACGAAATTTATCGTGCGTTCGCGCCACGCGAAGAAGACGCAAGGGTAAAAGATGACTCGCTCAGTATGGAAAGGCCCATTTGTCGACGGTTATCTGCTGAGGAAGGCGGAAGCCGTGCGGGGCTCGGGCCGCAAAGAGGTGATCAAGACCTGGTCGCGCCGCTCCACCATTCTGCCCCAGTTCGTGGGGCTGACCTTCGGCGTGCACAACGGCCGCAAGCACATTCCGGTCCTCGTCACGGAGGACATGGTCGGACACAAGCTCGGCGAATTTTCGCCGACCCGCACTTTCTACGGCCACTCGGCCGACAAGAAAGCAAAGAGGACGGCTTAAGGATGGGCAAGAAACCGCGCGCGCGAGTTCTCTCGCCGGAAAAGGCTCAGGCGATCGGTCGCGGCATCCGCACGAGTCCGCGCAAACTCAACCTGGTTGCGCAGTCGATCCGCGGAAAAAAAGCGGAGCAGGCGCTCAACGAACTCACCTTTTCACCGAAGCGCGTGGCGCGGGACGTGAAGAAGGTACTCCAGTCCGCGATCGCGAATGCGGAGAACAACCACGATCTCGATGTGGATGATCTGGTGGTGAGCGAAGCGAGCGTGGGCAAGAACATGGTGCTCAAGCGCTTTCACGCGCGGGCGCGCGGTCGCGGCGCGCGGGTCGAAAAGCCGTTCGCCCAGGTCACGATCGTGGTGCAGCAGAAGCGTGAGGAAAAGAAGCCAACTTCTAGACGCGGCCGCGGCGAATCCGCGGCAGCAAGGGAGACGGTCTGATGGGCCAGAAGGTCAATCCGACGGGGCTGCGGCTCGGCATCAACCGTACCTGGGACTCGCGCTGGTATGCGGGGAAGAAGGAATACGGCCGGCTGTTGCAGGAAGACATCAAGATCCGCAACCATCTTGGCGAGCGCCTGAAGCAGGCGGGCGTGTCGCGGATCGTCATCGAACGGCCGCACAAGAAGTGCCGGATCACCATTCATTCGGCACGGCCGGGCGTCGTCATCGGCAAGAAGGGCGCCGATATCGAAAAGCTCAAGAACGATGTTCAGCGCTTCACGAACGACGAAGTGCATCTCAACATCGTGGAGATCCGCAAACCCGAGATCGACGCCAAGCTCGTTGCGGAAAACATCGCCCAACAGCTCGAGCGGCGCGTGGCGTTCCGGCGAGTCATGAAGCGGGCCGTGCAGTCGGCCATGCGGCTCGGTGCGCAGGGCATCCGAATCAATTGCGGCGGGCGTCTGGGCGGCGCCGAGATCGCGCGCATGGAATGGTATCGCGAAGGTCGCGTGCCGCTGCACACGCTGCGCGCCGACGTGGATTATGGCGTCGCCACCGCGAAGACGACCTACGGCACCTGCGGCGTGAAGGTCTGGATATTCAAGGGCGAAATCATGGAACACGATCCGCTGGCGACGGAGCGGCGTCAGGCTGAAGCTTCCGATCCCCACCGCGCTTCAGGATCGGGCCGCGCCCAGCAAGCGCCCGCGCACTGACGGATCAGAATCATGCTTCAGCCCACACGCACGAAATTTCGCAAGCAGCATAAGGGACGCATTCATGGCCCTGCCAAGGCCGGAACTGCGCTCAATTTCGGCGCCTACGGCCTCAAGGCGGTGGAACCCGAGCGCATTACCGCGCGCGAGATCGAGGCGGCGCGCCGCGCGATCACCCGTCACATGAAACGCGCCGGACGCGTCTGGATTCGAGTCTTCCCCGACGTACCGGTGTCCAAGAAACCCGCCGAAGTTCGCATGGGCTCTGGCAAGGGCGCGCCCGAATTCTGGGTGGCACGCATCAAGCCGGGCCGAATTCTTTTCGAAGTGGACGGTGTGGATACCCAGACCGCGCGCGAAGCGCTCCGGCTCGGCGCGGCGAAGCTTTCCATCGGCACGAAGTTCGTGGCGCGGCTGGAGGTCTGAAATGGCAAAGAAGAAAATCGATGCAGCCGATCTGCGCGCGCAAACTGTCGACGAACTTGGTGACGGACTCGCAAAGCTGAAGAAGGAACAATTCAATCTGCGGTTCCAGCGCGCCAACGGCCAGCTCGAGAACACGAGCCGGGCGAAGGTGGTGCGCCGGGATATCGCCCGCATTCAGACCGTTCTGGGCGAGCGGCGCCGGAACGCGCAGCAGTAGAGGCAAAGGAAAGAACATGCCCAAGCGCATCCTCCAGGGCGTCGTGGTCAGCGACAGGAACGCCAAGACCGTGGTGGTGAACGTCGAGCGGCGCTTTACCCATCCCGTGATGGGAAAGACCGTGCGACGCTCGAAGAAATATCACGCCCATGACGAGAACCGCGAGTTCAAGGTTGGCGACGTGGTGCGTATCCGCGAGTGCCGTCCGCTTTCCCGGCTGAAATCCTGGGAGGTGATCGGCCGTGTAAGTGCGCAGGAACGCGGTTCGGGAGCCGGATCATGATCCAGATGACGACCGAGCTCGAAGTCGCAGACAATTCGGGCGCGCGCCGGGTGATGTGCATCAAGGTGCTGGGTGGTTCGCGGCGCAGATATGCGGATGTGGGCGACACGATCGTGGTGAGCGTGAAGGAAGCCATTCCGCGCGGACGGGTGAAGAAGGGCGAAGTGCTCAAGGCCGTCATCGTGCGCACCGCCCACGGCGTGCGCCGTCCCGATGGCAGCCTGATCCGCTTCGATTCCAACGCCGCGGTGCTCGTGAACAACCAGAATGAGCCGATCGGCACGCGCATTTTCGGTCCGGTGACCCGCGAACTGCGCGCCAAGAACCACATGAAGATCATTTCGCTCGCCCCGGAGGTGCTGTGATGGCCGCGCGCATTCGCAAGGGCGATCGGGTTGTCGTGACTACCGGCCGCGACAAGGGGAAAAAGGGCGACGTGCTGAAGCTCTACCCAGGCGAGAACCGCGCGCTGGTTTCCGGCGTCAACATCGTGCGGCGGCACCAGCGCCAGACGCAGCGACAGCAGGCCGGAATCGTCAGCAAAGAGGCGCCGGTGCATCTCTCTAACCTGGCCCATGTCGATCCAAAGACGGGCGGGGCGACCCGGATCGGGTTCAAGTTCCTGGGCGACGGCCGCAAGGTCCGCTTCGCGAAAAAGTCCGGTGAGGTCATCGATGTCTGACGCAAAACAGCCGCGCGCTAAGAAACAATCCGCGCAGGGCGCAAAGGGCGGAGCTGCGCCTCGCGAGGGCAAGGCCGAGCCGAAGAAGGCCGCGAAAGCGGAGGGCAAGGCGCAGGCTGCGAAAGCCGACGCCACGGCCGCTCCGGCAGCGCGGGATGCCGGCTACATGCCGCGCTTCAAGAAGCGCTACGAGGAAGTGATCCGGCCGCAGCTGCAGAAGGAATTTGGTTACACCAACGCGTACCAGGCGCCGCGCATCGAGAAAGTCGTTCTGAATATCGGCGCTGGCGAGGCGGCTGGCGACCAGAAGAAGATCCAGTCCGCGGTCAACGATCTGACCGCGATAGCGGGCCAGAGGGCGGTTGTTACACGCGCCAAAAAGGCGATTGCGACCTTCAAGATCCGGCACGGGCTGCCGATCGGGGTCAAAGTCACGCTGCGCCGGGACCGTATGTACGAGTTCCTCGACCGGCTGGTGACAACGGCGCTTCCGCGGGTGCGCGATTTCCGCGGCCTGAACGGGAAGAGCTTCGACGGAAACGGAAATTTTGCGCTCGGTCTCAAGGAACACATTGTCTTCGTCGAGATCGATTACGACAAAACGGAAAATGTCTGGGGTATGGACATCATCATCAACACGTCCGCGAGGACGGACGCGGAAGCGAAAGCGCTGCTCAAGGGCTTTCAATTCCCGTTCATCAACTGAAACGAGACGGGCATGGCGAAACTGAGCCAGATCAACCGAAACAGGAAGCGCGAACGAATGGTGGCGCGCTACGCTGCCAAACGGGCGGCACTGAAGGCGACGACCGAGGACATGTCGGTTGCGCCCGAAGATCGATTTGCCGCGCATCTTCAACTCGCAAAGCTGCCGCGCAATTCCTCCAAGACGCGCATTCATCATCGCTGCGAGATGAGCGGACGCTCGCGCGGGTATTATCGAAAGGTGAAGCTGTCGCGGATTGCGCTTCGCGACCTTTCGAATTTCGGACAGGTGCCGGGCATGACAAAGGCAAGCTGGTAGGAGACGGCGATGGCGATTACGGACCCGATCGGCGATCTTCTGGCGCGAATCCGCAACGGCCAGCTTCGCGGCATGGCGAAGATCAAGTCACCCAACTCGCGCCAGCGCGTACGGGTGCTGGATGTGTTGCAGGCGGAAGGGTACATCCGCGGCTACGCCGAGGTGGAATTCAAAGGCGGCCGGCGCGAGCTGGAGATTGAACTCAAGTATCATGAGGGCCGGCCCGCGATCCGCGAGCTACGGCGCATTTCGACGCCCGGCCGCCGCGTCTATGCCTCGGTGCGCGAACTGAGGCCGCACCGCAGCGGTCTCGGCCTTTCCATCGTCTCGACGCCGCAGGGCGTGATGACGGACACCAACGCGCGCGAGAGTAACGTGGGCGGCGAAGTGCTCTGCCATGTGTTTTGAGCCGCGAGCAACGGAGTAAAGAGAGATGTCCCGCATCGGCAAGAAGCCGGTCCCGCTGCCCAAGGGCGTAAGCGCCACGGTCGAAGGGCAATCCGTGCGCGTGAAGGGACCGAAGGGCGAGCTGAGCGTGCGCCTGGCTGCCGAGGTCGAGGCGAGCGTCGGCGCGGAGAGCGTTGTGGTCGCGCCTCGCGAAGGCGCCGAACGCGGGCGCCAGATGTGGGGGCTCTCCCGGACCCTCGTCAACAACCTCGTCACGGGCGTGACACAGGGATTCACGCAGAAGCTCGAAATTTCGGGCGTCGGTTATCGCGCAGCGGTCCATGGAAAGACTCTTCAGCTGCAGCTCGGCTTCAGTCATGACGTGAGCTATCCGATTCCGGAAGGCATCGGTATCGTCTGCGAAAAGCCGACGATGATCACGGTCAGCGGAATCGACAGGCAGCTGGTGGGGCAGGTGGCCGCCGAAATCCGGGACTGGCGCCCGCCCGAGCCCTACAAGGGCAAAGGTATCAAATATGCGGGAGAGCGAATCCTCCGCAAGGAAGGCAAGAAGAAATAGCCATGGCACGCCAATCGGATCTGTTCGAGCGCCGCAAGCAGCGGACGCGCTATCGAATCCGGCAATCGGGAGCGGCCAAGCCGCGCCTGTCGGTTTTCCGCTCGGGACGGCACATTTATGCGCAGCTCATCGATGACGGCGGGGGCCGGACTCTCGCGATGGCCTCGACAAACGAGAAAGAGAACAAGCCCGCGAAGACCTGGAATTTGGAAGCGGCCGGCAGCGTTGGTCGCAAGATCGCCGAGCGCGCGCTTGCCGGCGGAATCAAAGAGGTTGTGTTCGATCGCGGCGGCTATATCTATCACGGGCGCGTGAAGGCGCTGGCGGAGGCCGCGCGTGAAGGCGGCCTCAAGTTTTGAGCGAAGGAACGGTAAATGGCGCGTGAACCCCGGCAACGCGAAGAACGCGACAGCGAATTCGTCGACCGTCTGGTGCACATCAATCGCGTGGCGAAGGTCGTCAAGGGCGGCCGGCGCTTCGGCTTCGCTGCGCTAGTCGTGGTCGGAGACCAGCGCGGGCGCGTGGGCTTCGGCCACGGCAAGGCGCGCGAGGTGCCGGAGGCGATCCGCAAGGCGACCGATGCCGCCAAGCGCGCGTTGACGCGGGTGCCGCTGCGGGAAGGTCGCACGCTGCATCACGATGTCGCCGGCCGTCACGGTGCCGGCCGGGTCTATCTGCGCGCCGCGCCGCCCGGCACCGGCATCATCGCCGGCGGTCCGATGCGAGCGGTGTTCGAGACGCTTGGCATGCAGGATGTGGTGGCGAAGTCGCTCGGCACGTCCAATCCTTACAACGTGGTGCGCGCTACATTCGATGCGCTCAAGCACCAGGATTCGCCGCGCTCGGTCGCCGCACGGCGCAATGTCAAGGTTTCGACGCTGCAAGCGCGCCGCCGCGACGTCGATGCCGAAGCGCCGGCGGATTGAGCGAGGAGCCCGTCATGAACGCCGACAAGAAAACCGGCAAGCTCGTCAAAGTGCGGCAAACCGGCAGCGCGTCGCGCCGGCACCATAGTCAGCGCGAGACGCTGGTCGGGTTGAAGCTCAACAAGATCGGACGTGTCGCGGAACTTCTCGATACGCCGGCGACTCGCGGCATGATCGCCAAGGTCGCCCATCTGGTCGAAGTGGTGGAGAAATAAGCCATGGACCTTCACGATCTCGCCGGCCGTCCCGGCGCCCGCAAGACGCGCAAGCGCATCGGGCGCGGCATCGGCTCGGGCAAAGGCAAGACCGGCGGTCGCGGCGGCAAGGGCCAGACCGCGCGCTCCGGCGTGCGCATCAAGGGCTTCGAGGGCGGCCAGATGCCGCTGCATCGCCGTCTGCCCAAGCGCGGCTTTAAGAACACGATGTTCGCGCGCAAGCTCAATGAGGTGAATCTCGGGCGCATTCAGGCGGCAATCGATGCCGGTGCGCTTGACGCCGCGGGCACCATCGACGCCGCGGCTTTAGTAAAAGCCGGTCTGTTGCGCCGGGCCAAGGATGGCGTGCGGCTGCTCGGTTCCGGCGAAATCAAGGCAAAGGTCGCATTCGCAGTCTTCGGCGCCTCCAAATCGGCGATCGCGGCGGTCGAGAAGGCCGGCGGCACGGTCGAAATCCTCGCGCCTAAGGCGCCGGCGGGCGAGCAGGCGGCCTGACGGCCATATAGGCCATCCCTATATAGGCAGGGGCGCACACGGAGCATTGGCGGATGGTCTCGGCAGCAGAACAACTGGCGGCCAATCTTAATTTCTCGGCGCTTGCCAAAGCCGACGAACTGAAGAAGCGCATCTGGTTCACGCTCGGCGCGCTGTTGGTCTACCGGCTCGGCACTTACATTCCGTTGCCCGGCATCGATCCGAACGCCTGGGACCAGATTTTTCAATCCCAGGCCGGCGGCATTCTGGGCATGTTCAATATGTTCGCCGGCGGCGGCATCCACCGCATGGCGATCTTCGCGCTCAACATTATGCCCTACATCTCGGCGTCGATCATCATCCAACTGATGACGACCGTGTCGCCGACGCTCGAACAGCTCAAGAAAGAGGGCGAAGCCGGCCGCAAGATGATCAACCAGTACACCCGTTATCTGACGGTGGTGCTGGCGGCGTTCCAGGCTTACGGCATTTCCGTGGGCCTCGAAGGCGCAAGCCACGTGGTCAGCGATCCCGGCCTGTTTTTTCGCATCTCGACGGTGATTACGCTTTCCGGCGGCACCATTTTCCTGATGTGGCTCGGCGAGCAGATCACGCAGCGCGGCATCGGCAACGGCACCTCGCTCATCATCATGTCGGGCATCGTGGCGCAATTGCCGTCGGCGATCGCCGGCACGCTCGAACTCGGCCGCCAGGGAGCGCTGTCGACCGGTCTTATTCTCATCGTCATCCTCATGGTGATCGCGGTCATCACCTTCATCGTTTTCATGGAGCGGGCGCAGCGCCGACTCCTGATCCAGTACCCCAAGCGTCAAGTCGGCAATCGCATGTTCGAGGGCCAGTCGTCGCATCTGCCGCTCAAGCTCAACACGTCCGGCGTCATCCCGCCGATCTTTGCCTCGTCGCTGCTGTTGTTGCCGACGACCGTGGCTAACTTTACGGCCGGGCAGGGGCCGGGATGGCTAACCGTCATCACCACGCAACTGGCGCACGGCCGGCCGCTCTTTCTCATTCTCTACGTGGGATTGATCGTCTTTTTTGCCTTTTTCTATACGGCGATCGTGTTCAATCCGACGGAGACCGCGGACAACCTGAAAAAGCACGGCGGCTTCATCCCGGGCATTCGGCCCGGGGAGCGCACGGCCGAATATATCGATTACGTCCTGTCGCGAATCACGGTAATTGGCGCAGCTTATCTTGCGGTTGTCTGCCTGTTTCCGGAGATACTGATCTCCTACGCAGCCGTGCCATTCTATTTTGGCGGCACATCGCTCTTGATTGTGGTCAGCGTGACCATGGATACTGTGGCGCAGGTCCAGGGCTATCTGCTGGCTCACCAGTATGAAGGCCTGATTAAGAGATCGAAATTGAGGGGACGCCGTAGATGAGATTGATCCTGCTCGGCCCGCCGGGGGCTGGCAAGGGGACGCAGGCCCTGCGGCTCGTCGGCAAATACGGAATAGTACAGCTCTCGACTGGGGATATGCTGCGGGCGGCCGTGAAGGCCGGCACG
>DASXYZ010000058.1:0-63460 GCA_036502185.1 Rhizomicrobium sp. | reverse complement strand
GTTCTGCAAAATTGCCTTCAGCCGCTTGCGGTCCGAAGCTTTCACCGTGATGGATATTCCCGTTCGCATGCGCCAGACTCGCACGTCCGCCGCAGCTGGGGAATCCTAATCGGGATTCAAATGTCAGATAGGAATCACTAGATACCTCGTCGTTCCCCGACGACCGTCCAGGTATCCGCGCCGTCGAACTTCAGGATTCGCAGATCGGTCAACAGTTCGGGCGGCATCAGGCGCACATTCACGCCCATGCGATCCAGCGATTTATGCACCGGCGCCCAGTGGGTGAAGTTGCCGCATATCTTGCAGCGGTGAAATTCGATCTCGCGGTCGCCGCACACGTATGTGTCGGTCGCGCCACTGACCCGCACATCCCGAGGCGAGTAGTACGCCAGTACCGCGCCCGTCCGCCGGCAGATGGAGCAGTTGCACTCCTTGACCTCGACTTCCTGCGGCGGCTTGGGAACTTCCACCCGCACCGCCCCGCAATGGCATGTTGCCTCGACCACCTTTGGCTCCTCTCGTGCTGTGAATGGAAGCACTCTAGGGTGAAAACCCAGTAAAATCATTCCCTCGCCGCGCAAGCGCGGCTCGCCGGGAATGACATCTCTGGTTCGATTTCAGCGGAATCCGCTCTGGTGTTCGGATTCCAACACTTCATTCACAACTCGTCATCGCCCGCATGAAGCGGCGATGACGAAAAAAGGGAATCATCTGTAAGCATCGGAATACCAGCCCGCGTGTGCCCCCGGGCATGGCCCTGCTGAGGGGTCTTGACCTTCCAGCGACTGGAAGCCCTATCTACATTCCAGTTCACTGGAAGGAGTATGCTTCCCATGCAAGGTTCCAACAATCATGACAGCGAAGCTCTCACACAGTCGATTTCGGGCATGACCTGCGCCGGCTGTGCGAACACGGTGACGCGGGTTCTCTCCCGGGTGCCGGGCGTCGCCAGCGCCGAGTTCGATTTCGCGAGCGGCCGCGCGGTCGTCAGGGGCCAGGCGCAAGCGGACACTTTGACCGCGGCCGTCGAGGCCGCCGGCTTTGGCGCGCGGCTGTCGCAACAATAAGCTTCGGGCGGGCGGAATGAGCGCGATCGAAGCGGACGCTGCTGAGCGCAGTCATCTGGTTCTGCCGGTCGAAGGAATGACCTGCGCCACCTGCGCCGGCCGGGTCGAGAAGGCGTTGCGCGCGATCCCCGGCGTTGAAGCGACCGTCAACCTTTCGAGCGAGCAGGCCGATGTGCAATTCGACGCGACGCGCGTCGCTCCGGCGGCGCTCGCCGATGCCATTGCGCGCGCGGGCTATGACGTCGCGCATGAAACACGCGAGCTCGCCATCTCGGGCATGACCTGCGCCACCTGCGCCGGCCGGGTCGAGCGGGCGTTGTCCGCCGTGCCGGGTGTCACCCGCGCCGAAGTCAATCTGGCGAGCGAAAACGCATCGGTCGAAGGGATCGCGGGCATCCTGAAGCCTGCCGACCTCGTCGCCGCCGCGCAGCGCGCCGGCTACGGCGCCGAGCTGCGGACCGGCGATGTCGAACGCGACAGGCAGTTGGTCGCAGCCGACGAGCGGCGTCTCAGGCGCGAAACCTGGCGCATCGCGGCCGCCGTGGTGCTGAGCGCGCCGTTGCTGCTGCCGATGTTCGGCATCGCGCCGCCCGCCTGGCTGCAGCTCGCGCTGGCCACTCCGGTGCAGTTTGTCATCGGGGCGCGGTTCTACGTCGCGGCGTGGAAGGCGCTGCGCGCCTTCACCGGCAACATGGACCTGCTGGTGTCGCTCGGCACCTCTGCGGCGTATTTCTACAGCCTCTATTTGATGATCGCCGGCCCGCCCGGCACGCACCTCTATTTCGAGGCGGCGGCCGTGGTCATCGCGCTGGTCATGGTCGGCAAGTGGCTGGAAGCGCGTGCCAGGCGCTCGACCACGGCGGCGATCCAGTCGCTGATGTCGCTGCGCCCGGAACGCGCTCGCGTCGAACGCGACGGCAGCGAGATCGAGATGCCGGTTGCCGCAGTTGCGATTGGCGACGTGGTCGTGGTTCGCCCCGGCGAGCGGCTGCCGGTCGATGGCAGCGTGACGAGCGGGCGCAGCGAGGTCGATGAGAGCCTGCTGACCGGCGAGAGTTTGCCGGTGGCGAAGAACCGCGGCGACGAGGTGACTGGCGGCGCGATCAACGGCAGCGGCATGCTGCGTATCCGGACAACGGCGGTGGGGGCGCAATCGACCCTGTCGCGCATCATTGCGCTGGTGGAGAACGCGCAGGCGAAGAAGCCGCCGGTGCAACGGCTTGTCGATCGCGTCGCGGCGATCTTCGTGCCGGTGATTGTCGCGGTCGCGCTCGCGGCGTTCTTCGGCTGGTGGCTGCTCGCCGGCAACGTGACGGCGGGCGTTATCGCCGCCGTGGCGGTGATGGTCATCGCCTGTCCCTGCTCGCTCGGGCTGGCGACCCCGACCGCGTTGATGGTCGGCACCGGCGCCGCGGCAAAGGCCGGCATCCTGATCCGCGACGCCGAGGCGCTTGAGCGCGCGCATCGCCTCGATACCGTGATCCTCGACAAGACGGGGACACTGACCGAAGGCAGGCCGGCGGTCACCGAGATTGCGCCGAATGTCATCGGCGAAGCGGAGCTGCTGACGCTCGCCGCCGCCGCGCAAACGGGCAGCGAGCATCCGCTGGCACGCGCCGTCCTGGCGAAAGCCGCGGGGCTTGCGCTCCCCGCGCTCGAACATTTCCAGAGCCATGCCGGCATGGGTTTGACGGCAGTTGTAGCCGGGCGGCGGATCGCAATCGGCAACCGGCGTTTGATGCACGAAAAAGGCATCGCAACCGAAGCGATGGAACCACCGGCTGCGCGCCTCGAAGAACAGGGCCGCACGGTGATGTGGATTGCAGCGCTGGACGCGCCCGCCCGGCTGCTCGGCTTCATCGCCGTTGCCGACCCTGTGAAACCCACGGCCGCAGCGGCGGTGCGGCATCTGCACGACATCGGCATCGAGACCGTGCTGCTCACCGGCGACAACGAGCGCACCGCGGCTGCGGTCGCGGCGCAGCTCGGCATCAGGCGCGTGCTGGCCGGCGTGCTGCCCGGCGAGAAGGCGGCCGAGGTCGAGCGGCTTCAGGCCGAGGGCCGCCATGTCGGCATGGTCGGCGACGGCGTCAACGACGCCCCGGCCCTCGCCGCGGCCGATATCGGCATCGCCATGGGCAGCGGCGCCGATGTGGCGATGCAGACGGCCGGCATCACCCTGATGCGCGGCGATCCGCTGCTGATCGGCGACGCCATCGCGGTGAGCCGCGCCACCTACAACAAGATCCGCCAGGGCCTGTTCTGGGCGTTCATCTACAACGTGATCGGCATACCAGCGGCGGCGCTGGGCTTCTTGAGCCCGGTGATCGCCGGTGCCGCAATGGCGCTATCCTCGGTCAGCGTGGTGTCGAACGCGCTGTTGCTGCGGCGCTGGCGCCCGGCAGCGAACCGAAGGGCCTGACGCCATGAGCAACGGTATCATATCGATTGGCGAAGCAGCCTCCTGCTCCGGCGTGCCGCCGAAGACCATCCGCTACTACGAAGAGATCGGCCTCATCGCGCCGGCGGCGCGTCTGGAGAACCGGTACCGCGCCTATGACGAGACGGACGTCCAGACACTGCGCTTCATCCAGCGGGCGCGCAGCCTGGGCTTCTCGCTGAAGGAGGTCGGCGAACTGCTCGCGCTCTACCGCGATCGCCGCCGCCATGCCCGGGACGTGAAGCGATTGGCGCTTGCCCATGTGACCGAGCTCGACGGCAAGATTGCGGAACTCACCGCCATCCGGAACACCATCGCCGATCTGGCGCAACGCTGCCGCGGCGATCGGCGGCCGGAATGCCCGATCCTCGATGAACTCGAAACCCGAGCCACTGATGGAGGAGCATGATGGAAAATCTCGCCGAAAAAACCTGCACCCCGTGCCGTGGCGGCATCCCGCCTCTGAGCCGGCAGGACGCCGAGGCGCTGAGTGCCCAGGCGCCGGAATGGACGCTGATGGATGACGCGCACCGCATCGAGCGGACCTTCAGGTTCGGGAACTTCCGCGAGGCGCTCGCACTCGTGGACAAGGTCGGCGCGCTCGCAGAGGCCGAAGGCCACCATCCCGATATCAGCTTCGGCTGGGGCTATGCGACCGTGTCGCTGCAAACCAAAAAGATCAAAGGCCTCCACGAGAACGATTTCATCATGGCGGCGAAGATCGCTCGGCTCGTCCGGGCAGCAGCGGGCGTTTGAAGCGGGCACCAAAGAGGAAAACGTGCCGCAGTGGCTGGTGATCCTGTCGTGGATCTCGATCGTCCTCGGCTTTCTCACTTCGGGGGCGATCGCGACCGATGTCGCGCGCCATCCCCAGCACATGAAGATCATGAACGTCGTCTGGCCGGTGACCGGACTCTATTTTCCGCTGGCCGGCTGGTGGTTCTACACGGCCATGGGCCGCCCGATGGCGGTGGACGCGCCGAAAATGGAAGGTCGTCCGCCTCATTGGAAGAGCATCTTTCTGTCCGCGACCCATTGCGGCAGCGGTTGTGTGATCGGCGACATCATCGGCGCGCCGATTGTCCTTGTCACCGGCTGGATATTGTTCGGTGAACGGCTCTACGCCGAATATGTCGTCGAGTTCGGACTCGCCTACCTCTTCGGCATCGCCTTTCAGTACTTCCCGATCCGCGCGATGCGCCGCATTGCGCCGCACGAGGCGATCGTCGACGCGGTGAAGGCGGATACGCTGTCGCTGACCGCCTTCGAGATCGGCATGTTCGCCTGGATGGCGGCGATCTGGTTCCTGCTCATGCCAAGTCAGCGGCCGGACGCCTCGAACGTGGTGTTCTGGTTCATGATGCAGATCGGGATGATGTTGGGATTCGTGACGACCTATCCCGCGAACTGGCTGCTGATCAGATGGGGCGTGAAGCGCGGGATGTAGGATGAGCGGCAGGCGTCCACCATGGTTCGGCATCGCTCTCGCCATCGCCGGCTTCGCCGCCGTTCGATTTCTCGAAGCCAGGCAACCTCTGCGACCGCGCCGCGAGGATCCCCTCCGGCACGACGCCCGCAATCTTGTCCTGGCCTCTCTGAGCGCGCTGGCCGTCAGCCTCACCGAGCAGCCGATCGTGATGCGGTTCGCTGGCCGGGCCGAGCGGGAGCATCTCGGGCTGCTCCAGCGATTGAAGCTGCCCCGAGCGCTCGAGATTCCCTGCGCCATTCTGCTGCTCGACTACACGCTTTATCTCTGGCACGTCCTGCTGCACCGCGTCCCGCTCCTGTGGCGCTGCCACGTCGTGCATCATCTGGATCGCGATCTCACCGCCTCGACGGCGTTGCGCTTCCACTTTGCCGAAATCCTTCTCTCGATTCCCTGGCGCATCGCGCAAGTGCTGCTGATCGGCGTCTCTCCGCGGGCGCTCGCGCTCTGGCAGCGCGCGGCGCTGGCGGAAATCGTCTGGCATCATTCCAATGTGCGGCTGCCGCCTGCGCTCGAACGCGTTCTCGCCATGTTTGTGGTGACGCCGCGCCTGCACGGAATCCACCATTCGGTCGTGCAAGGCGAAACAAATTCCAACTGGTCGAGCGGGCTTACCTTGTGGGACCGGCTGCACGGCACGTTGCGGCGCGACGTGCCGCAGCGCGAGATCACGACAGGCGTGCCCGCCTATCGCAGCGGCCGCGACGTGAGCCTGTCCCGAATTTTGATGCTGCCTTTCCTGAAGCAGCGCCCGGCTTGGCAATTCGCCGACGGCCACCCCCCGCATCGCGCCCCGACCGAGCCCCGCGGCGATCTTCCGCGCGAGTAAATTTTGGGTGGGGGCGCAGGGCTAACACCGCCCCCATGGTTTTCCTCCCCCATCGTGGGGGAGGTGCCGACCCCGGCCTTTGAGCCGGGGGAGGCGGAGGGGGAGTGGCGTGCGCGGTCCGCGCGCCGGACGCTTTGCATACTGACAAACAACTCGGATCGTCTTTTCATCCGGCTGGTGCACGAGACCGCGGCCGTTCAATTCCGCTCCGATCCTCGCTTCACCGCCCACTCTCCGGCCGTGAACGGGAAAGCGCCGGTGCTGAGGCATTGCCTGCAATCTTGACCCAAGGCCGGCACGGTGGTAGATACCAAATGGTAGATACCATCTGAGCCTCTCACATGGCCGAAACCGGAACGGCAAAACTGTTCAAACACGGGCGCAGTCAGGCCGTGCGCCTGCCCAGAGAATTCCGGCTACCGGGAACGGAAGTGCGCGTCCGGCGCGTCGGGCGCGGGGTGCTGCTCGAGCCGCTGGAGCGCGATGTTGGAGACATCAAGGCTATTTTCGCCGAAATCGATCGGTTAGGCGGGAGGGATTTTCTGCCGGAAGGCCGGCCCGAACAGCCGCCCATGCCGGCAGCGCCCAAACCGTTCGAATGATCTGTCTCGACACTAATACCGTCATCGCCGCCATCAACGGCAAGCCTCCAGAGGTCCGGCGAAAGCTCGAAGCGGCGCTCGTCGAGCGCGCGGCGATCGCGATTTCGGTCATTGTTCTCTACGAACTGTCCTTCGGGATTCGAAAGAGCGCTCGCCCGCAGGCGAACGCGGCGGCTCTGGCGGCTTTCGTGGGCCTTGGCGTGACGGTGTGGCCATTCGAGCCGGAAGATGCCGAGGAAGCCGGCGAGATTCGCTTTGCGCTCGCGCGCGCGGGAAAGCCTATCGGCCCTCATGACGTTGTGATCGCGGCACAGTCCCGGCGCCGCTCGGCTCTTCTGGTGACCGCCAACACGCGTGAATTCGCGCGCGTTCCCGGACTGCGGATCGAAGACTGGAGTTTCGACTGAGCGATTGTTTCTCGTGAAACAATCGTCGGCGGTTTGTTTCGCATCTCCTCCATCGAGCGCAGATTGGCTGACGTTCGCAGGAATAACAGGGCGGAGCGTTCTGTTATCCGGCTGTTCGACTGGTAAAGGATATCCTGCGCAAGTGGCTGCAAGGACGGCAAAAAACCGGAATGTTCGGGGTGGTGCGCGCCATCTTGCGGAAGATGTCCCTGTATTTGCCTGTTATCGGGCGCGTGGCAGCCGGGGTTGCGCCAAAGCGCCGCCGCTGCTACCTCCCGCCGCTTCATGAACGACACCGCACGGAAGCCCGATTCCCCGGCGCGCGAAGCGGCGCGGCGGCGGAGCTTTGCCATCATTTCCCATCCCGACGCCGGCAAGACGACGCTCACCGAGCATCTGCTGCTGCTCGGCGGCGCGATCCGGATGGCGGGGCAGGTGAAGGCACGCGGCGAAGCCCGGCGGGCGCGCTCCGACTGGATGAAGATCGAGCAGGAACGCGGCATCTCGGTGACGAGCGCGGTGATGACGTTCGAGTACGCGGACTGCGTGTTCAATCTGCTCGACACGCCGGGCCATGAGGATTTCAGCGAGGACACCTACCGCACGCTGACCGCCGCCGATTCCGCGGTGATGGTGATTGACGCGGCGCGCGGCATCGAGAGCCAGACGCGCAAGCTGTTCGAAGTCTGCCGGCTGCGCGATATCCCGATCATGACGTTTATCAACAAGATGGATCGCGAGGCGCGCGATCCATTCGAACTGATCGATGAAATTGCCGATCAGCTACAGCTCGAATGCGCGCCGATGGTCTGGCCCGCCGGCATGGGTCTCAATTTCCGCGGCACCTACGATCTCGCGCGCGACGAATTCCTTCGCTTTGGGTCGGGCGAGCGCATTGCCGGTCCGGCGATCGCAAATCTTCTGCCCAACGACGAACGGGAGAAGCTCGCCGAAGAGATCGCGCTGGCGCGCGGCGCCTGCCCCGTTTTCGACCTGGACACCTACCGGGCGGGGCATCTCACGCCGGTGTACTTCGGCAGCGCGCTGAAGAATTTCGGTGTGCGGGAACTGCTCGATGCCCTCGCACAACACGCGCCCGTGCCGCGCGCGCAGGGGTCACGCACGCGAAGGGTCGATCCGGCCGACGACGAAGTGACGGGGTTCGTATTCAAGGTTCAGGCGAACATGGACCCGAACCACCGCGATCGCGTGGCGTTCCTCCGGCTTTGTTCGGGGCGTTTCCGGCGCGGCATGAAGCTGAGGCAGTCCGGCACCGGCAAGGTGCTCGGCGTGCACAACCCCATTCTGTTCTTTGCGCAGCAGCGCGAAACGGTCGACGAAGCCTGGCCCGGTGACGTGATCGGCATTCCCAATCACGGCGTGCTGCGGGTGGGCGATACGCTGTCCGAATCGGGCGAAGTGGTATTCACCGGGATTCCCAATTTCGCGCCGGAGATTCTGCGCCGGGTTCGGCTCGGCGATCCGATGAAGCAGAAGCATCTGGCGCGCGCGCTCGAAAGCCTGGCCGAAGAGGGCGTGATCCAGGTGTTTCGCCCGCTTCTCGGCGCGCAATGGATCGTGGGCGTGGTGGGCGCGCTGCAGCTCGATGTGCTGAAGAGCCGACTGCGCGCGGAATACGGTCTGGACACCGATCTCGAAGCCTCGCCCTACGATACGGCGCGGTGGGTTTCGGGTACGCCTTCGGAGATGGACAAGTTTCTCGCCTTCTATCGCGGACAGATGGCCGAAGATCGCGACGGCGCGCCGGTGTTCCTGGCAAAAAGCGAATGGGAACTGGGCTACGTCGGACAGAAATTCCCCGCGATTTCGTTCGCGAAAACCCGCGAGCGTGCGGACGTGCACGCGGCGGCGTAACTCATTTCACACGTTTGCGTCCGGACGCAGAACGAAGCCCGCACTTTCCAGCTTTTCGCGAATCTCCCGCGCATGGCCGGCATCGCGCGCCTCGATGGTGAGACCGAGATCGGCCGATTTCGCCGTCATATCCGTGAGCATCCGGTTGTGCGAAACCTCGAGAATGTTGCCTCCGGTTTCGCTGACAATGGTGGCGATCCGCGCGAGCAGGCCCGGCCGGTCCTCGATTTTCACCACGACGGAGAGAATGCGGCCCTCGCGCGACAGCTCGCGCAGGATCACGTTCGACAACAGCCGCATCTCGATGTTGCCGCCGGAGAGAATGACGCCGACCTTGCGCCCACGGAAGATTTGCGGATGGCCCAGAACCGCGGCAAGCGCCGTGGCGCCCGCGCCTTCGACGACCGTCTTTTCCACTTCAAGCAGCGTAACGATCGCGCTTTCGATCTGGTCTTCGCGAACGAGCAGCACGTCTTTCGCGAACGCGGCGAGCACGCGGCGCGCCAGATCGCCGGCTTTCTTCACCGCGATGCCTTCGGCGATCGTCTGCACGGAGCAGGGCAGTGCCGCGCCCTTGAGCGTATCGTACATGGATGGACAGACTTCCGCTTCCGCGCCGTAGATCTCGATCTCCGGCTTGAGCGCCTTGGCGCCGAGCGCGATTCCCGTGATCAGCCCACCGCCGCCAATGGGCGCCACGATGGCGTCAAGCTCGGGCGCGGCTTCCAGCAGTTCGAGCGCGACAGTCCCCTGCCCCGCGACGACTCGCGCGTCCTCATAGGGATGGATGAAGGCAAGGTGTTCCTCAGACGCGATCTTCTGCGCGCGATCGAAAGCCTGTTCGAGTGTCACGCCATCGAGGACGACGCGCGCGCCGAAATTTTTGGTGTGTTTGATCTTGTTGTACGGCGTGCCTTCCGGCATCACGATCGTCGCCGGAATTCCGAGCCGACCGGCGTGATAGGCGACACCCTGCGCGTGGTTGCCGGCGGACATGGCCGCCACCCCGCGCCGCCGTTCCTCGGGCGAGAGCGACAGGAGCTTGTTCAGCGCGCCACGCTCCTTGAAAGACGAGGTGAAGTGCAGGTTTTCGAATTTCAGATGGATATCGCAGCCCGCGATCTGCGACAGCGTGCGCGACCAGTGGCTCGGCGTACGCGCGACCGCACCCTTGATCCGCTCCGCCGCGGCGCGGATATCGTCGAGTGTCACTTCCGGGAACATCGGCGCGGCGCCGGGCGATCTGTCCATCGTACCCGTCCTTTTCGACGATCGGCGGTTGCCGGAATTCGGGCTGGTAGCAGCGGAGGGATTTGAACCCCCGACCAAGGGATTATGATTCCCCTGCTCTACCACTGAGCTACGCTGCCGACCGAAGCGGGCGATGTAAGGTGCGGCGGAAAGACCTGTCAAGGCGCGGCGGAGAGCGGCCTATGTCCCGAACCGGAAGTGCATGACGTCGCCATCGCGCACGACATAATCCTTGCCTTCGAGGCGCATGCGGCCGGCGTCGCGCGTCCCGGCCTCGCCGCTAAAGGTAACATAATCCTCATAGGCGATCGTCTCTGCGCGGATGAAGCCGTTCTCGAAATCGGTGTGAATGACGCCGGCAGCCTGTGGCGCGCGCGCGCCGTTGGTCACCGTCCATGCACGCGTTTCCTTCGGCCCGGCTGTGAAGAAGGTGATCAGACCAAGGAGGTCGTAGCCCGCGCGGATCAGGCGGTCGAGGCCCGGCTCCTTAAGGCCGAGATGCGCGAGAAATTCGGCGCGTTCCGCCGAATCCAGTTGCGCGATTTCCTCTTCAATTCGCGCCGAGATGACCACACTGCCCGCGCCCTCGCGCCGGGCCCTCTCCTCAGCAGCCGCAGAGAACGAATTGCCGTTTGCCGCGGAATGTTCATCCACGTTGCAAACGTAGAGCACGGGTTTCTGCGTCATAAGTCCCAGTTGGCGCCAGGGCTCGCGTTCCTCCGCGGAAATTTCGGCGGCCCGCGCGGGCTTGCCGTCGCGCAGAAGCCCGAGCGCTTTGAGCATCAGTGCAAACTGCTCCTTCGCCTCCTTTTCGCCCGTCTTCGCCTTCTTTTCGAGCGGGATGATCCGCCGCTCGACACTTTCGAGATCGGCGAGCATCAGCTCGGTCTCGACCGTTTCGGCATCTTCGACCGGGTGTACGCGTCCTTCGACATGTGTCACGTCGGAATCTTCGAAGCAGCGCAGCACATGGGCGATCGCATCCACTTCCCGGATGTTCGCGAGAAACTGGTTGCCGAGCCCTTCGCCTTTGGAGGCGCCGCGCACCAGTCCCGCGATATCGACGAAGGTCATGCGCGCGGGCACGATTTCTGCGGATTTCGCGATCCTCGCAAGCCTTTCAAGGCGCGCATCCGGCACGGCGACTTCGCCCACATTGGGTTCGATCGTGCAAAAGGGATAATTCGCAGCCTGGGCTGCGGCTGTCTGAGTCAGCGCATTGAACAATGTCGACTTTCCTACATTCGGGAGTCCGACGATGCCGCACTTGAATCCCATTAATTTAATCGTCCTTCGCCGGAGTTTTCCTCACGGGCGGATTGAGCGTCACGGCCACCTTGTTCAGGAATCCAGCATTGTCATCGCGCGCGAGCCAGGGCGCCGCTTCAGCGATCGCCGAGAGGAGCGGCACAAGCCATTCTTCCTCGGCCTTAGAAAAATTGTTCAGCACATGCGAGATCACGCGAGTCTTTGAGCCCGGGTGGCCGACGCCGATGCGAACGCGGCGATAATCAGGTCCGAGCGCTGCCGTGATCGAACGCAATCCGTTGTTGCCGGCATCGCCGCCTCCCGTTTTCGCCTTGAGCTTTCCCGCCGCGAGGTCGATCTCGTCATGAATCACGACCAGGGCCGGGAGCGGAAGCTTGTAGAAACGAATCGCTGCTCCGACGGACGACCCGCTTTCATTCATGTAGGTCATGGGCTTGAGAAGATGGATCCTGCGTTGTGCGAGCGTGCCCTCGGAAATAAGGCCGTGGAATCGGCTGCGCCAAGGCCCGAAGGCATAGCTTTCGTGGATCACGTCCGCGACCATGAAGCCCACATTGTGGCGATTGCGCGCGTACTCGGCACCGGGATTGCCGAGCCCCGCGATCAGCAATGGGGTGTCGGGCATGGCGTCTCAGGCAGCCCGTGCGCGGGCTATTTCTTCTCCGGCGCCTTGGGTTGTGCGGCACCGGGGGCCGCGGCTCCGGGTGCAGCCGCGGCAGCACCTTCCGCAGGCGCGGCCGGGGCTCCGGCTTCGACGACCGGAGCGGCTGCTGCAGCCGCGGCGGCGGCAGCTGCTGCGCGCTGTTCCTCGATCACGCTCGTCGGGGCCACAATGGAAGCAATCGTGAAATCACGCTCGCGGACGGTGGTTTTGACGCCTTCGGGCAGCTTGAAATTGGCAATGTGCAGGGAGCCGTGAATGTCGAGACCCGAAAGATCGCCTTCGATGAATTCCGGGATGCTTTCGGCGGGGCAAAGCAGCTCCACCTCGTGGCGTACGATGTTGAGCACGCCGCCGCGCTTCAGTCCCGGCGAATTCTCCTGTCCCTTGAAGCGGACAGGAATGGCGAGTTTCACGCGCGCGCCCTCCGGCAGGCGTAGGAAATCGACGTGCACGGGGCGGTCGCTCACCGGGTCCGTCTGCACCGCCCGCGGGATCACGCGCGTCTTGTGGCCGGCCGTCTTGAGAATGAAGGGCGTGGTCAGGAACGTCGCTTTGCTCGCGAGGCGCTCGAGCTCTCGGTAATCTACCATGATGGGTTCGGGCGTTTCCTTCCCGCCATAGACAATTCCCGGCACCTGACCCTTGCTGCGAGTCCGGAACGCGTGACCTTTGCCCGTACCCTGGCGCGGCTCCGCGCCCAGTTCCTGCATCTCGCGCATGGCGGAATTTCCTTGAAAAACCCTGTCCCGGCCAGCCTGGGCCCGGAAAGCCGGGCTATCTAGCGGAACGGGCCGGACGACGCAACCAAGACATGGCCCATTTGGGACCGCCCGGCCCGCCACCTTTTCTGGTTCATGGCCTCAGGTTGAAAGCCGTCCTTCGCATCGATAGCTTCCGCCGAGGTACGGGTGGTTCGCAAATGCATCTCGAAAAACGTGTCCTGGTGACCGGCGGAGCGGGGTTCCTGGGCTCCCATTTGTGTGAGCGCCTCGTTGAAATGGGGGCGCACGTCATCTGTGTCGACAATTTTTTCACGGGCGCACACCAGAACGTGCAGCATCTGGTGGGGCACCCCCATTTCGAGCTGATCCGCCACGACATCACCTTTCCGCTCTATGTCGAGGTGGATGAAATCTACAATCTCGCCTGTCCTGCTTCGCCGATCCATTACCAGCGCGATCCGGTGCAGACCACCAAGACGAGCGTCATCGGCGCGATCAACGTGCTGGGGCTCGCAAAGCGGGTGAAGGCGCGCATCTTCCAGGCATCGACGTCGGAAGTCTATGGCGATCCGCAGGTGCATCCACAGACCGAGAGTTACTGGGGCCATGTCAATCCCGTCGGACTGCGCTCGTGCTACGACGAGGGCAAGCGTTGCGCCGAAACGCTGTTCTTCGACTACAACCGCCAGCACGGATTGCCGATCAAGGTCTGCCGGATTTTCAACACCTACGGTCCGCGCATGCATCCCAATGACGGCCGCGTTGTATCGAGCTTCGTCGTGCAGGCGCTGATGGGCCGGGATATCACCGTATTCGGGGAAGGAACGCAGACGCGGTCGTTCTGTTATGTTGATGACCTGGTTTCGGGATTCCTCAAGTTTATGGGAACACCTGCGGGCACGGTCGGGCCCGTCAATATGGGCAATCCCGACGAATTCACGATCATCGAGCTTGCGAAAAAGGTAGTGGATTTGACCGGCTCGTCGTCCAGGATCGTACATCGCAACTTGCCGAATGACGATCCGAAGCAGCGCCGGCCCGACATTGGCCGCGCCCGCGAGCTGCTCGGATGGAATCCCGAGGTTCCGTTGGCCGAGGGCCTGAAGCGCACCGTCGCCTATTTCGACCGCTTGCTCTCGGACCGGCGCGCACGCGAAGTGGCGGGCCAGCCGGACTGATCCTGGCTCGCAGCCGCTCCCGTTCCAAAGGAGTTTGCGCGTGAATGTTCTGGTAACGGGCGGAGCGGGTTACGTAGGCAGCCACGCGTGCCGCGCGCTGCGCGGGGCGGGTTTCACTCCGGTCACTTACGACAACCTTTCGCGGGGATTCCGCACGCTTGTTCGCTATGGGCCGCTGGAGGAGGGGGACATTCTCGATGAGCCAAGGCTCGTCGATGTCCTTCAGAAGTACCAACCCGCCGCGGTGATGCATTTCGCGGCGTTCGCCTATGTCGGCGAATCCGTCGAGGCGCCGCTCGACTATTACCGCAACAACTTCGCAGGTGCGCTCTCGCTCGTTGCGGCCATGCGCAAATGCGGAGTGGACCGGCTGGTGTTTTCAAGCACCTGTGCGGTCTACGGCACGCCCGAAACGCAGCCGATGGCGGAGACGCTCCCGCTCGCGCCGATCAATCCGTACGGCCGTTCCAAGCTGATGGTCGAACAGGCGCTGCAGGACGCGGCTGCGGCGTACGGTTTCCGCTCGGTATCGCTGCGCTATTTCAACGCCAGCGGTGCCGATCCTTCCGGAGAAATCGGCGAGATGCATGAGCCGGAGACGCACCTCGTCGCGCGCGCGCTGATGGCCGCAAACGGAGACATCGACGCGATCGAGATTTTCGGAACCGATTATCCTACCCACGACGGCACCGCGATTCGCGATTACATCCATGTCTGCGATCTCGCGGATGCACACGTCTCGGCGCTCCGCTATCTCTCGGAGGGCGGCAAGAGCACGGCGCTCAATCTTGGCACCGGACGCGGGCATTCGGTCCGCGAAATCCTCGATTCCGTAGCACGCGTCGCGGGCCGCAGCCCGCCATCCCATGTTTCGGGTCGCCGGCCAGGCGATCCGCCGATGCTCGTCGCCGATCCCACGGCTGCAATGAACGTGCTGGCGTTTGCGCCCAAATGGAAGGACATCGACGCAATCGTCGCTTCAGCCTGGAACTGGTATCGGCGCGGCAGACTTTGAAGACGGCAGCGGGCCGGGTGTGTTCCGGCCCGCGTCTGTCCGGATTCACATGCTCGACGAGCTTGCTGTCGGCATGGACTGAAGAGCGCTCGCCGACAGATTTGTTATCAGCGTGTTGCTGTTCTGGTCGTACTTGAGCTCGCTCGCCCTGACCGACACCGTCTTGGCCCGACCGCCGTTGCTCGGCGTCAGCGTGATGTCGATTTTCGTCGGCGTGCCGGTGCTTCCGGTGTGCACGTTCCTAACCTGCCCGACCTGTTGGCCGCTCGAATCCTTCACCTGTGCCGAAGCAAGGGTCGTCTTTGCGTTCTGCACGTTGCTGAGCGATTCGGTGGCGGCGCCTTGGGTGCCGGTCGGGTTGGTCTGCATGGCCCCCGCGTTGTTCTGGCCCGTGTTGTTCTGGTAGGTGTGCGCAGGCGGGGTGTACTGGGTCTGCGTCTGGCCGAGCGCCGGCGCGACGGCCAGAAGCGCGGCAGCGGCGCATGCCGCCAGGCTGCCATGGACCAGTGTTTCGCTTTTGCATTTCATCTTGCAGCTCCTGTTGCGATGGTGAGTTGCCGCGTCTTTCCCCCCCGTTCAGGAAACGCGTCCTTCCACACGCTGTTCCGGTTGCGCCAATGTGCGCCTTCCCGCGGCCGCGTGATGCAACAAATGCTGATCCGAATCGTGGATCGCAGCCTGACGCTAATCGAAGAGGCTCGAGACGCTCGCTTCGTTGTTGATGCGGCGAAGCGCTTCGCCCAGAAGCGGAGCAATGGAAATCCGCCGGATGCTCGCGCATTTGCGCACCTCTTCGGTGGCTGCGATCGAATCGGTCACCACAACGGATTTCAGGCGGGAGTCCTGGATTCGGGCGACCGCCCCGCCCGAGAAAACGCCGTGTGTCGCATAGGCATAGACTTCTTCGGCGCCCTGTTCGACCAGAGCATCGGCCGCGTTACACATCGTGCCGCCCGAATCTAGGATGTCGTCGACGAGCAGACAGACACGTCCGCGGACGTCGCCGATGATGTTCATCACTTCGGATTCGCCTGCGCGTTCGCGTCGCTTGTCCACTATGGCGAGATCCGCGCCAAGCCGTTTGGCAAGCGCTCGCGCGCGCACCACTCCGCCGACATCGGGCGAGACCACCATGAGATGCCGCCCCCCCAAATAATCCTGGATGTCCTTCACGATCACGGGCTGGGCATAGAGATTGTCTGTGGGAATGTCGAAGAAGCCCTGGATCTGGCCCGCGTGGAGATCGACCGTCAGGACGCGATTGGCGCCGGCGCCGGTGATCAGATTGGCGACGAGCTTTGCCGAAATGGGCGTGCGCGGGCCGACCTTGCGGTCCTGCCGCGCATAGCCGAAATACGGGATAACCGCCGTGATGCGCCGCGCGCTCGCGCGCCGAAGCGCGTCGATGATGATCAGGAGCTCCATCAGATTGTCATTGGCGGGATAGCTCGTCGATTGCAGGACGAACATGTCCTCGCCACGAACATTCTCCTGCACCTCGACGAACACTTCCATGTCCGCAAACCGCCGCACCACGGCCTTGGTGAAGGGGAGCTTCAGATGCTGGGCGATTGCCTCCGCTAACGGACGGTTGGCGTTGCCCGCCAGCAGCTTCATTCCCCGCGCGCCGTTCGCCTCGCCCATGAAAGCGCTCCGCCCCGATGTGAAACTTTGTTGAAGCCTGCGGGCCTTCTAGCAAGCGGCCCGGTTCGGGTAAACCGCCGATCAGATCAGAGCGATCGCTGAGAGCTGACGCCCGTAATCGGGTTCCCCGCGATGGATTGCGCGGCGAAAGCTGAAAAAGGCGAATTCCTGCGCATAGGTGCAAAGCCCGACATCCGCTACGTCTTCGACACCCGCAGCCGCGAGGCGGTGCCGGACGAATCCCCGCAGATCGAACCGCCAATGCGCGCTTCGATCGGCCGGCATGAAGAACCGCGCATTTTCGGCCGCAGATTCGAGCACGCGTGTGCGCAAATCCTCACCCACTTCGTACGCGGCCTGGGAAATGCACGGACCAATGCCGGCGGAAATTTGCCCGGCCCGGGCACCGAGTTTGGCCATTGCCGCGACCGTGGACTCAATTACGCCGGCAAGCGCCCCCTTCCATCCCGCATGAGCCGCGCCGATCACGCGCGCACCGGCGTCGGCGAGCAGCACAGGGGCGCAATCGGCGGTCAGGATTCCGAGCGCAACTCTGGGAGTGTCCGTCACTACCGCATCGGCCTTCGGCCGCGAATCGTCCGTCCATGCCTCCCGGACAGTGAGCGCACGGGCGCCGTGGACCTGGTAAAGAGTGACCAGACTCGCGGCGCGGGGGGAGAGCGCGACAAGCGACCTTCGCCGGTTTTCCGTCACGAACTCGGCGTCGTCGCCCGATCCAGGACCGCAATTCAGTGATGCGTAAAGTCCCGACGAAACACCGCCCTTGCGTCCGAAAAACCCATGCGCAACGCCTGCGGTGTCGAGATTTTCTGCTGCAAAACGGAGCATCAGAAGCCCGGCGGCGCTGGCGCAGCTTGCGGAACGATCGCCAGTGCCTTGAAAAGAGAGCCCATCATTTCGGGATCGACGAGCCGACGGACTCCTACGCGAATAGCCTGTTCGGGATTGGCCTCTTCCAAACGCGCCGCGCGCACCTCGATCCCAAGCGCTTCCAGGAGATCTCCTTGAGCGATGGGACCAAGCACGCGCGCCCCGCCAGCCCGTGCACTTTCGGTGATCGCGCCAAAATCGACATGGGCCGACAGGTCCGCCTCGCCTGGACTGGCCAGCACGTCGACCGATTCGTGGTGCGCGACCGCCTGCAACGTATCCCCAAAGCCTTTGCCCGCGTAGCCGTAATCAATGAAAAGCCCGGCGCCGCCCCGGTTCGTGATCACACGTGCGATATCCTCCACCAGAGCTTCTGCGCCGGGCGATATCTCGTAAACTGCGCCGGGCTCTGCCACCCCGCGGCCTAGTGGAATCGAAAGCGGCAGCGGCAGCGGCGCCAGGGCGAATGCGAGGCGGTCCAACGCATCCACCGTCACCGTCCGTTCGCACCAGCCTCGTTCCGTCTTGACGAATTGCCGGATCGGCAGCGCATCGAGAAATTCGTTGGCGATGAGAAACAATGGTCGCTCGCGCGGGACGTCGCTCCATTGGCGCACCCAGCGCAATCGCGTTGATCCATCGCGCAGGCGTTCGCGCTGAAGTGATTCGAGCGCCGGACTTGCCTCGACGAGCACGATCTCGGCCGTGTCGAGGAATTCCCCATCGCTGCGCAAAGTGCGAAGCGCATCGGCGAGAAGTGTGGCGCGCCCCGGACCGAGTTCGACGACCATGGCGTTGGCCGGCCGCCCCTGATCTCGCCAGACCTGCAACAGCCAAACACCCAGCAATTCGCCGAACACCTGGCTGATCTCGGGTGCGGTGACGAAGGCGCCGCCCGCACCAATTGCTTCGCGCGCCGCGTAAAAGCCCGATTGCGGGTCGTGCAGTGCGAAAGTCATGAAGACCGAGACCGGCAGTGGGCCCTCACGCCGGATCGCGCGCGCGAGCCGCTGCGCAAGCGCATTCACGCGGGAGCACGCGCAAGCGGGCGCCGGAACGCCAGCCAGAAGAGCAGCGCGGCTACGATCCACATCGGAATGCTGAGCGCCTGGCCTACGCTCAACCAATGGGGAAACACCGTGTCGGAATCGCGAAAAATCTCGGCGATGTAACGGAACAGCCCGTAAAAGGTGAAGAATATTGCGGCCAGCAAACCGGGCCGATTGTGGAGATGGAAACGCCGCAGCCCGATCTGCAGAATGAGAAACAGCAGGAGCCCTTCCATTCCCGCTTCGTAAAGCTGGCTCGGGTGGCGCGGCAGCTGATCGGGCGCGCGGGGAAAAATCATCGCCCAAGGAACATCGGTCGGCTTGCCCCACAATTCGCCGTTGATGAAATTGGCGATGCGCCCGAAGAACAGGCCGATGGGCGTGACGCTCGCCACGAGATCACCGATCTTCAGCAGGTCGAGCTTGCGGGCGCGGGTGAACAGCCAGATCGCAACGGCCACCCCGATGAGGCCGCCATGAAACGACATTCCGCCTTCCCAGGCCGCGATGATCTTGACGGGATCGGTCAGATAGCCGAGCGGCAGGCCGGCGCAGGCCGGCGAGGTTCCCCAGATGCCGCAAAAAAACGTGCCGTAGATCAGGACATATCCGAGGCGCCCTCCGAGGATTACGCCGAGAGTCGCCCACACCACGAGATCGCCGATGTCGTCGGCGGTTGCGGGCGGGCGCCCTCCGAAGGTGGGGGACGCCCACAGTGAGGGGTTGCGCACGAGCCGGAGCAAGTACCACCAGCCCAGCAGCAATCCCGCTATATACGAAAGGGCGTACCAGCGGATGGCGAGCGGCCCCAGCCGCACGAGCACCGGATCGATGTGGGGATAGGGAAGGATGGCTTCGATCATAGGGACGGGCGCTAGGACGCTCTGCTTCGGCCCTGCGTGTCAAGAATTCTCCGGTCCGCTTGCGGCGGGCGCGGCATTCCGTCCATAAGCAGCGCCCATGCAGACGGACAATCCCTTTCTCGACGGTCTCGCGCGCTTCTTCACCGACGCCGCGGGAGCCGCGCAGAGTTTGCGAACGGAAATCGATACCTTCGTCCGTCAGCAGTTCGAGCGCCTCGTGGCGGACATGGATTTCGTTCCGCGCGAAGAGTTCGAGGCCGTCAAGGCGATGGCAGCCAAGGCGCGCGCCGAAAATGAACGGCTCGAAATACGGCTCGCAACCCTCGAAGCACGTATGAAGGACGCCGATTCCGGACTGAGCGCCGCACCGTCTCAAACCTGTGAATGATCGGGTTAACCTGAGGCGCCTATAATCCCGGACGCTTGTAGAGCCACAAAATCTTGTGTCAGGTTGGCTGCGATCTGCTTCGTTTTGCCGACCACCCATCAGGAGGTGCGGATGAGCCTGGCCCAGCAACAACAGACGGTGGCGGACTTCCATCCGCTCGATATGCTCGAGCAGTCCGTCGAGGAACATGGCTGGCCATTCGAGCGCAGCGGGCGGGATGAGCTCAATCTGTCCGTCTCAGGCCGCTGGTGCGATCATCATTTCTGCTTCACGTGGCGAGATGATCTGCAGTCGCTGCATCTCTCCTCCGCGTTCGACATGCGGGTCGAGAATGCGCGCCGCAGCGAGATGGCAGCCCTTCTCACCTACATCAACGCCAAGCTCTGGATCGGGCATTTCGACCTGTTCGCCGACGAGGGGGCGCTGGTCTTCCGGCACGCCATGATTTTCCCCGATGCGCGGGCCAGCGCATCGCAATGCGAGGCGCTGCTCAATCTCGCAGTGGAAGCCTGCGAGCACTATTATCCGGCGTTCCAGTTCGTCCTGTGGGGCGGCAAGACTGCGGAAGAGGCGGTTGCGGCGGCAATCCTCGAATGTGCGGGACGGGCCTGAGAAGGCATCCGCTTTCACGTTGCTGGTGGGCGCCGGCCGGATGGGCGGCGCCCTCCTCAAAGGCTGGGTGGCTCGCGGCATAGCGCCCGTCGCCGCCGTCGAACCCGCTCCAAGTCCCGAGTTGCAGCGTTTTGCGCGGCGCAATGCCATACGGCTTCTCACGAAAATCGACGATGCAGCCGGCTGGTCTCTCTCGGCCTGCGTAATCGCGCTGAAGCCCCAAGTGCTTCAGAGCGAGGCACCGAACCTTCGGCCAATCGCGCAATCGGGCGCGCTCATGCTCTCCATCGCTGCCGGGACGAGCATTGCCGCATTGCGCAAAGCCTGGGGACGCGACGCTGCCATTGTCCGCGCCATGCCCAACACGCCGGGGGCGATCGGACGCGGCATTTCGGTGCTGTATGCCCCCCCTGGAACGCGGGAGACTCTTCGCGAACGCTCTCAGACGCTCCTGGAAGGTCTTGGCGAGACGCTTTGGGTCGGTCGGGAAACCCTGATCGATGCAGTTACGGCCGTCTCGGGCTCCGGACCGGCTTACGTGTTCCTGCTGGCGGAGTGCCTGGCGCACGCCGCCCGCAGAGAAGGGCTTTCCGGACCTGTCGCGGATCGCCTCGCCCGAATCACCGTTTCCGGAGCCGGCGCGTTGCTGGAGTCTGACAGCCGCGAACCGGCGAGTTTGCGGCGCGATGTAACGAGTCCGGGAGGCACGACCGAGGCCGCACTGAAAGTCCTTACAAAGAACGATGCATTCGGGAACCTCGTTGTGGAAGCCGTTGCCGGTGCGCGTGCGCGCGCCGCGGAGCTGAGGAAGCGGTCCGAGAAGTGATTCGGCGGAAAAAGAGCGCGATCCCGAATTCCGATCCCGAAGCCCGGATTGCCGCCGCAGGATTTCGACTGCTCGCTTCGCGGCCATGGCGGGAACTGACAATCGCTTCCATCGGCCGCGCGGCAAAAATCCCGTTGCACGAGGTCCTGAAGATCGCTCCGTCCCGGTCTGGACTGATCGCGATCCTGCTTCGCCAGGCAGAACGCGAAACCATGCGGGCCTACCGACCGGAAGCGGGCCAGCGAAATGTCCGCGAGCGCCTGTTCGATGTGGTGATGAGCTGGTTTGACGTGCAGCAGCCCCGGAAAAAAGCAATGGGCAATCTCTATCGCGATCTCGCTAAGGAGCCGCTCTCGCTGCTCTTGCTGCGCGCCCAAATCATGCGGATTTCGGAAGGGCTTCTCGCACTCGCTGAAGCCGATGCCGGACTTGCATCGAGTGTCCGGGCAGCCGGTCTGGCGGCCGTTGTTGCTCGCTGCATCCCTGTCTGGCTCGAGGACGATCGAGAAATGGGGCGAACCATGGCGCAACTCGATCGCGGTCTGCGCCGCCTGGGCCGCCTGTTATAACTATAACCAAGGTCACACCGGCAGGCGGAGCGCAGCGCGCAATCCGCCCAGCTGGCTTACGCCAAGTATGATGTCGCCGCCATGCGCGCGAGCGATATCGCGGGCGATTGCAAGTCCGAGGCCCACGCCACCGGCCTGCAGATTGCGGCCTTCATCGAGCCGGTGGAACGGCCGGAATGCCTCTTCGCGCCGCGATTCCGGAATTCCCGGTCCGTCGTCGTCCACGAGGATCTCGACAAACCGGGTACTTTGCGTCAACGCGACATCGACGCGATTGCCGTGCTTGAGGGCGTTATCGATCAGATTCGTGGCGCAGCGCTTCAGCGCGTTGCGTTTGACCGCGAGCGCGATGCCGGTAGGGGCTTCCACGCTTAGTCTTTCACTGCCGCCTGCTCGCGCGCTTGCGGCCGCGAACGCGGCTTCAGCGAGCATTTCGCCCAGATCTGCGCGCTCCGCCTCCTCGCCGGAATCGCCGCGAGCAAAGTCCAGATACTCATCAAGCATGTGCTCCATCTCGCGCACATCCTGCAGCAGCGGAGCCGTATCCTCGCCGCTACCCATCATCGCGAGCTGGAGGCGCAGCCTGGTCAGCGGCGTCTTGAGGTCGTGGCTGACGCCCGCCAGCATTTCCGTCCGCTGCTGCACGTAACGATCTATGCGCGCGCGCATGGTGATGAAAGCCTGGGCCGCCTTGCGGACCTCCATTGCGCCATAGGGCTTGAAATCGGGTACGGGGCGGCCTTTGCCGAAAGCATCGGCCGCCGCCGCCAGCCTCTCGATCGGTTTGACCTGGTTGCGCAGAAAGACAATGGCCACGGCAATCAGTACAAGCGACGAACCGACCATCCACAGGATGAAAATGTCGGCGTTCGACGCGACCAGATGATCGCGGGGAATTTCGACCCGCAGAACTCCGGCATTTGTCTGGACTGCGAGGTCGACCGCGTTGTTTACCGCATCGGAGGTGAAGGGGTGTTTCATGCCGAGGCGCGTGGCAAAGATTGCATCCATCGCATGTTTGAGATCGATGCTGGAGTGCCGGTACGGTGCCCCCAGTTTTGCGCCAGGTGTGAGCGAGATATGGAATCCGAGCGAATGCGCCGCCATGTCGAGCAGATGCGCTCGTGCCGGCCCGGCCGGATAACTTTCCGATATGTTCGTGAGAAACGCGAGGTCGCCCGCCACATTGTGCGCCATGTGGCGTGTCACGATGTCGTAATGGCGCACGAAAAACGCATAGGTCACGATGCCCTGCAGAAAGACCATCGGGGTTATGATGATGATCAGCGAACGGCTGAACAGGCCGCGCGGCGATACCTGCTTCAGGAGACGCAAGGGCAGAGAATGCGGCATGCCGCTCAGTTCACCCGGTCCGGCACGAGCACATAGCCGAAGCCGCGGACAGTCTGAAGATAGAGCGGGAGTTTGGGATCGTCCTCGATTTTTCGCCGCAACCGTGTCACCTGCACATCGATCGAACGTTCCAGCGCGACTCCCATGCGCGCACAAAGATCCATGCGCGAAAACGGCCGGCCGGCATTGGCAGCGAAAAGCCTGAGGAGGGCGGCTTCGGAACCGGTGAGGCGGACGGGTCGTCCCTTGCGACGTAGCTCGCCCCGTTCGGGATCGAACAAGGCCTCGCCCATCTTGATCAGGCGATGCGGCGAGCGCGCCGGGGGCGTCGTCCGGCGCAGGAGCGCCGCGCAGCGCAAAAGCAACTCGCGCGGTTCGAAGGGTTTGGCGAGATAATCGTCGGCGCCGTTCTCGAGGCCGGCAATACGATCTTGGGATTCGCCGAGCGCCGTCAGCATGAGCACCGGCGTCTGCGTCTGGTTGCGAATGGAACGGGTGAGATCCAGACCGGATTCGCCCGGCATCATCACATCGACAATCAGAAGATCGAAGGCCATGCCCTTCAGGAGCGCACGGGCTTCCGCGGCGCCCGCAGCCGCAGTTACACGAAAGCCGTTCGTGGTGAGATAACGCTGCAGCAGGCGCCGCAGCTTTTCGTCGTCATCCACGACCAGCAGGTGAGCGTCCTGCGCAGTGCCGTTCATTTCGCTTGCTTTCAATGCGCCGCCGCGAACATATATCTCCCATGTCCGGATGGGGTGCCCCGGCCGGCGACGGCGGGTTCGCGCCCGCCGTCAATCTGTCTCCCGAGCCGCCCGGAAACAAGGGCCGGCAAAAAGGTGTTTCCCATGCCGCTGATCCCCTTTGACGACCGGGACGGCTCGATCTGGTACGACGGCCGTCTGGTCCCGTGGCGCGAGGCCACGACACACGTGCTAACCCACGGACTGCACTACGCCTCCTCGGTCTTCGAAGGACAGCGCATTTACCGCGGTCGCATCTACAGGCTCGCCGAACACACGAGCCGGCTGTTCGAGTCGGCGAACATCCTGGGCATGAGAATTCCGTTCACGGAGGATGAGATCAACTCCGCGTGTGTCGAGGCGGCAAGGATACAGGGCCTCGACGATGGTTATATGCGGCCGGTGGTGTTCCGCGGCAGCGAGATGATGTCGGTGGCGGCGCCGCATTCGAAAATCCATGTCGCAATAGCTGCATGGCCCTGGCCGTCCTATTTCTCTCCCGACGAAAAGCGCAAGGGCATCCGTCTGACAATTTCGGACTGGCGCCGCCCCGCGCCGGACACCGCGCCCACGAAAGCGAAGGCGGCGGGACTGTACATGATCTGCACGATCTCGAAGCATGCGGCCGAACAGCAGGGGTTCGCCGACGCGCTGATGTACGATTATCGTGGCTTCGTCGCGGAAGCGACCGGCGCCAACGTGTTCTTCGCAAAGGACGGCGCACTGCATACGCCCATACCCGACTGTTTTCTCGATGGCATCACGCGCAAATCGGTGATTGCGCTTGCAGGCACGCGCCGGATTCGCGTCTTCGAGCGTCATATCAAGCCTGAGGAGATGGCCGGCTTCGAGGAATGTTTCCTCACCGGAACCGCAGCCGAGGTAACTCCCGTGTCGCAGGTGGGACCCTACAGCTTCCGGCCCGGGCAGATGTGCGAGACGATGATGGACGATTATGCCAGGGAAGTTCGCGGAATCCTTACGACCGATGCCATTTGAGCGCTGCGGTCGCGTCGGATTCTTTTGCTTCCACCCACTCCATTGACGTTCCGCGCTCTTCCCGCTTCCAGAACGGCGCGCGCGTTTTCAGGTAGTCCATGAGGAATTCGGCGGCCTGGAACGCGGGTTCGCGACGCGCGCTTGCTGCGGCCACGAGCACGATGCGATCGCCGCCCCCCAGTCTCCCGATTCGATGGATGATAGTAAGCGCATCGAGCGGCCAGCGGTCTTCGGCTTCCGCGGCGTGCCTTCCAATCTCCCGCTCGGTCATACCGGGATAGTGCTCGATTGTCAGCGCAGTGAGTCCGTTACCGCCGCGTACGTATCCGGTGAACGCGACCACGGCGCCGATCGCGGGCCGGCCGCCCGCCAGCGCGCGGCACTCGGCCTCGATATCGAAGTCGGCCGTCTGTACGCGGACGGTTCTCATCCTCCGGTCACCGGCGGAAAAAAGGCGATCTCGTCTTCGTCGGAGACAGGCGCGTCGAAGGACGCGTGCTCCTGATTGCGAGCGGCGCGGAGGCGGACGGGATCAGCGAAGGCTTTGGCATAGCCTTCGCCGCGGGAGTGCAGATAAGCGGCGAGTTCCGCAATGGTTGTCACTTCGGAGGGCCGCTCGAGGTTCTCCTCGGCCTTTCCGATCCTCTGACGCACCCATGCGAAATAGAGAAGCTTCACGCGGCTTCTCCCGGCCGGGACCGGGGAGCCGCGCCGGTCCGCACATGCGCGACGCCCGCCCGGAAATAGGCATACCCGGTGTAACCGGTCAGCGCGGCTGCGATCCAAAGCAGCGCGTACGCAAGGTCAATGGCGCCCGGCCAGATTTTCTGCGCCGACGGTCCCAGAATCATGGCGCCGAGGGATATCATCTGGAGCACGGTCTTCATCTTGGCGATCCGCGTGACGGGCACGCTGACCGCAACGGTGGCCAGAAACTCCCGCAGGCCGGAAACGAGGATTTCCCGGCCGAGGATGATCAGTGCCGGAATCAGTTCGAAGCCGTGGAGCACGCGGCTTTCCACGAGCATCATCAGCGCGACCGCGACGAGAATCTTGTCGGCGATCGGGTCCAGCATGCGGCCGAATTCCGAGATGGCCCGAAGCTTCCGTGCAGCCAGCCCGTCCAGCGCGTCGCTGACCCCCGCAAGGCAGAAGATCGCAAAGGCGGTCAGCCGCCCCGTCTCGCCGGGCAGCATGAAGGCGAGCGCAAAGACGGGAACGAGTACGATCCGCAGGACCGTGAGCATATTGGGCAGGCTGAGCATGTCGCCACCTTAATAGCTTTCCGGGTTGCGGACAGCGGTGTCCGAATTAATTCCCCGGCACGCCGGGATGGAAGTAATCGTAGATTTTCCGCGCCAATGCCGTACTTACCCCGCCGACGGTTTCGAGATCGGCGAGGCTTGCACCGGCCACCGCGCGCGCCGATCCGAAATGCTGCAGGAGCGCGCGTTTGCGTGCGGCGCCCACGCCCGCGATTTCGTCGAGCGGATTGGCCCCCAGAGCCTTGGCGCGCTTCTTCCGATGGGTGCCGATTGCGAAGCGGTGTGCCTCGTCGCGCAGACGCTGCAGGTAGTAGAGAAACGGGCTTTTCGGGTCGAGCCGGAAGGGATCGCGATCGCGGATATGGAAGTGCTCCCGTCCGGCGTCGCGATCCGGCCCTTTGGCCACGCCGACGAGAGTCACGTCCTCGACGCCCTGGTCCTCCATTACACTCTGCGCCACCGCGAGTTGCCCCGGCCCGCCATCGATCAACACGAGATCGGGCCATTTGCTCTTGCCATCCTCGGATTCGCGCACCAACCGCGAGAAGCGGCGGGTCAACACCTCCCGCATCATGCCATAATCGTCTCCAGGCGCGAGATCGGCAGAGCGGATGTTGAACTTGCGGTATTCGCCTTTTTCAAAGCCGTCCGGACCCGCGACGATCATCGCACCGACGGCATTGGAGCCCTGGATGTGCGAGTTGTCGTACACCTCGATCCGCCGGGGCGCGGTATCGAGCCTGAAAGTCTCGGCAACACCGTCGAGCAGTTCGCGCTGGGCACTGTTCTCGGCCAGCCTTCGCGCCAGCTGTTCGCGCGCGTTTTGCAATCCCATTTCGAGAATGTCGCGCTTTTCTCCCCGCTGCGGCACTGCGATATCCACCTTGCGATCGGCTTTGAGCGACAGCGCCTCGCAAAGCAGCGCCTGCTGCGGCAAGAGCTCCGAGACCATCACCAGCGGCGGCGGCGGGCGTTCGTCATAGAATTGGGCTATAAACGATTCGAGCACCTCGGCCGTCGAAACCTCGCAGTCGGCGCGCGGGAAATAAGGTTTGTTTCCCCAGTTCTGGCCGGCGCGGAAAAAGAACACCTGGATGCAGGTATGGCCGCCCTGCGCGAACGCGGCGAACAGGTCGGCATCGGAAAAAGTCGAGGGGTTGATGCCCTGATGCGCCTGGATGTGACTCATGGCGCGCAGCCGGTCGCGCAGCCGCGCCGCACGCTCGAAATCGAGTGTCTCGGAAGCGGCATTCATGTCGCGAACGAGATTCTCCTGCACGGCCCGGCTCTTTCCGGTCAGGAATGCCTCCGTTTCGCCGACCAGCTTGCGGTATTCGGCTTCGTCGATGCGCCGGGTGCAGGGCGCGCTGCAGCGCTTGATCTGGAACAGCAGGCATGGACGCGTGCGCGACTCGAAGACGCTGTCGGAGCAGGACCGGAGCAGGAATGCCCGCTGGAGCGCACTCAGTGTCCGGTTGACCGCGCCCGCCGAGGCAAAGGGTCCGAAATAGACGCCTTTCGTGCTCCTGGCGCCGCGGTGTTTCAGGATCTGCGGAAACCGATGGTCTTCGCGCAGCAGGATATTGGGGAAGGATTTGTCGTCGCGGAAGGAAACATTATAGCGGGGCTTCAGGCGCTTGATGAGGTTGGATTCGAGGAGCAGCGCTTCGCTTTCGGATGCCGTGGTCACGAAGAGCATCTCGGCTGTTTCCGCGATCATTCGCGCGATGCGGTCGATATGCCCGCCCGTCTTCACATAAGACGCGACCCGCTTTCTGAGGCTTTTGGCCTTGCCGACGTAGAGGACATTTCCCTTCGCATCGAGCATGCGATAGACGCCGGGCGCATCGGGCAGCATTTTCAGGTAGGCCCTGATCCGCTCCGGGCCGGCCAGTACGGGAGCAAGCATGCCATTGTCCGTCTGCGGAAAATCGCTCATGACCGGAATATGGTATCGCGCTCAGCGGCGCGCCGCATGCCGCTCGATTTCCACGCCAGCGGATTCGGCCCCGGGCACGGCGTGCAGTTTCTCCACGCGCACCCGTGCCAAGCGCACCCGCCCATCCTCGAGGCACGCGCGCGCGATGTGCTCGGCGAGCGTCTCGGCCAGATTGACGTGTCCCTGGCCGATAATTGCGCGGATGCGGAGCGCAATTGCTTCATAATCCACCACGCGCTCGAGTCGATCCTCAGCGGGCTGCGTCTCCTCGATGCAAAGTTCGACATTGATGCGGACGGGCTGCTGATTTGTCCGCTCGTGGCCGTGAATTCCGATCCGGGCCAGAAGCTCCAGATCGCGTATGAAGATCCGTCGCAGATGCGAATCGGCCGCATCGTTTCCACCGAGTGTGCTCATCCGGCCCATCTCATTCGGCAACGCCAACATCGGGCGTCTGCCAGATCAGGTGCTGGCCGCCGTCAACCGCAATCATCTGTCCGGTTACCGCTGCTGCGCCGAGAAGATAGCGCACGGCGTCGCAGACGTCCTGCGGCTCGGCTCCAGTGCCCAGAATCGTCGCCTCGCGTTGCCGGCGGAAGTGAGATTCGCTCTGACGCGCGTTGATCAGCGTCGGGCCCGGCGCCACGGCATTGACCCGGATGCGCGGCGCCAGCGCCTGTGCGAGGGTCGTATTCAACCAGAAGAGTCCTGCCTTGCTGATACTGTAGGAAAGAAATTGCGGCGTCGGCTTCAAAACACGCTGGTCGATGATGTTCACGATCGCGCCTCGTTGCCCGTCCGGCAAGGCGCGCGCGAAAGCCTGTGAGAGCACGAAAGGCGCCCGTAGATTGACGGCCATGTGCCGTTCCCAGGATTCGTTCGTCGTGCTGGCCCAATCATCAGGCTCAAAGACCGAGGCGCTGTTGACGAGCGCAGAAATCGGCCCGAGTTCGGTGGTTGCTCGTCCGACCAGAGGAGCAACGCTCTCCTCATCACCGAGGTCGGCCCGCAGCAGAGCGACACGACAGCTGACGGCGGAGATCTGCTCCGCCGTCTGGATGGCCTCGCGCTCCGATTGGTGGAAATGCAGTGCGATGTCCCAGCCCGCCTTCGCGAGATCGAGCGCAATCGCCCCGCCCAGCCGTTTTGCGGCGCCAGTGACGAGAACGGTTTTCTGCTCCGCCATTCCTTTCAGTTCACAAATCCCACGATGTGCTTCACCTGGGTGAGTACCGGATGGGCGAGCGCGCGTGCTTTTTCGGCGCCGTGGTGAAGGAGCCGATCGATTTCCGCAGGATCGGCCAACAGGCGGCGCATCTCGGTGGCGATGGGGACGAGCTTCGACACCGCAAGTTCGGCGAGCTCGTTCTTGAACTCGGAGAATTGCCTCCCGGCGAAACGCGAAATGGTCGCTTCGCGCGACTCGTCGGCCAGCGCGGCGAAAATGTTGATGAGATTCTCGGCTTCGGGGCGGCCCTCGAAGCTTTTTTCGGAGTCGGGCAGCGGGGCGGGATCGGTACGGGCCTTGCGGATCTTCTGCGCAATCGCCTCGGCATCGTCTGTCAGGTTGATCCGCGAATAATCGGAGTCGTCGGATTTGGACATTTTCTTCGTTCCGTCGCGCAGCGACATCACGCGTGTGGCGACGCCGGTGATCACCGGTTCGGGCAACGGGAAAAAATCCGGAACCGAGAAATCGTTGTTGAACTTCTGCGCGACATCGCGCGCAAGCTCCAGATGCTGCTTCTGATCCTCGCCGACCGGGACATGCGTCGCCCTGTAGGCCAGGATGTCGGCCGCCATCAGCACGGGATAGGTATAGAGCCCGACCGATGCGCGTTCCTTGTGCTTGCCGGACTTTTCTTTGAACTGGGTCATGCGGTCGAGCCAACCCAGCCGCGCCACGCAGTTGAGGATCCACGCGAGCTCCGCGTGCTCCGGGACCTGGCTTTGGTTGAAAAGGATCGCCCGCGCCGGATCGACTCCGGAGGCGATGTAAGCCGCGGCGACCTCTCGCGTGGCCTTCGCAATGTCCTCTGCGTGCGCGTAGCCCGCGTCCTGCGTAATCGCGTGCATGTCGACGACGCAGTAGAGACATTCCATCGTCTCCTGTAGCCGCACCCAGTTCTTGAGCGCGCCCAGGTAATTTCCAAGGTGAAGCGTGTTGGTCGGCTGCATGCCTGAAAATACGAGCGGCTTGTGGGTGGCAGTGTCCATTGCGAGGTCCGGGCAGGGTGGGGCGGGTTATGGCCGGGCCGGTCTTGCCGTTCAAGAGCCGCCGGTCAGCGCCCCGGTAAGATGCGCTACGATTCGGGCGCGCCGGTCGGGCTGCACGACTTTGTTGCCGAAGAGGTCGCGCACGTAGAAAACGTCTACCGCCTTCTCGCCATAGGTCGCGACAATGGCCGACGAGATGGACAGGTGCAGTTCCATGAGCGCGTGCGCAATGTCCGAGAGAAAGCCCGGCCGGTCCGCGCCTTCCACTTCGAGCACGGTCGCGGTCGCCGAGGCGTCGTTGTCGAGGTGGATTTTTGGGAGGACCTCGAAGGCCGCGGCGCGTGCGCCTTCCGGCCGCCGGATAATGGCGTCAACGTCCGGCGTCTCGCCGGCACTCGCACGGGCCAGCGCATCTCGCAGCACTTCGAGGCGCTCTGCGTCCCCGAAGGGACGGCCTTCGCCATCGTGAACCGCAAAAACGTCGAGCGCGAACCCGTCGTCGGAGGTGAAGGCTTTTGCTTCCGCGATCGAACCGCCGCAGGCCGCGATCGCGCGCGCCAGGCGGAAGAACAGACCTGTGCGATCCGCCGCGCACACGACGATCTCGCACACCGGCCTCGCGCGTTCGGCTGCGCCATGGAATGCGAACCGTTCGGGTGCGCGCATCGCCTCGGCCCTGACGCGGGCATTGCGCTCGAGCGCATCTGCATCGAACGACAGCCAATAAGGTTCGCCGAAATGGCTGATGGCCTCGCGGCGGTCTTCTTCAGGGAAATCCGCCAAGCGCTGGAAGAGTAATGCCTTGACCTCGTCGGCTCTGGTAGTTCGGGCCGGGGCGGCGCCGGACATGGCCGCATCGGCGGCGTAATAGAGTTCGCGCAGCAGCCGGCTTTTCCATGCGTTCCAGACGCCAGGTCCGACCGCGCGGATATCGGCGACCGTGAGGGCAAACAGAAGGCGCAGCCGTTCGGGCGATTGAATCTCGGCAACGAATGCCCGCACAGTGGCCGGATCGGCAATGTCGCGCCGCTGCGCCGTGTCGCTCATCAGCAGATGATGGCGGACCAGCCAGACGGCGGTTGCCGTATCGTCTTCGGACAGGCCCCAACGGCGGCACAGGTCCAGTGCGGCCGAAGCGCCGGCCTCGGAATGATCGCCGGGGACGCCCTTGCCGATGTCGTGCAGAAATGCGGCGCAATAAAGCGCGTCGCGCGATCCGATGCGGTGCATCACGTCGGTCGCGAGGCCCTCGCCCTTCGTGCAGTCGCCGTGTTCCAGCGAGGCGAGCTGTCCGACGGTCCGGATCAGATGCTCGTCGACAGTGTAATGATGATACATGTTGAACTGCATGCGCGCGACGGCGTGGGCGAAGGGCGGAACAAAGCGTGCGAGGACGCCTGACTCGTTCATCAGCCTTAAGGAACGTTCCGGATCGTTGCGCGAGCTCAGGATTGAAAGAAACAGCCTGTTTGCCGTTTCGTCCGCGCGCAGCGCGTCGCTGATGAGGTCCAGCGAGCGGTTGACGGTGCGCAGGGCGTCCGGGTGAATGTCCACATTTTTCTCGGCCGCGATTTGAAAGATTCGGATCAGGTCCGCGGGATTCTTGCGGAACGCGTCGTCGCTCGCGTCGAGTCTCCCGTTTTCCATGTAGATTTCGTCCTGCGGATCGCGCAGTTTCAGGAAACCGGGAAGCAGCCTGAGCGCAACCGGCCGGTCTTTCCTGTGCTGCTCCTCCAGCGCCGCGCAGAAGATGCGCGTCAAGTCTCCTACGTTTTTGGCGACAAGGAAGTAGTCGCGCATGAAGCTTTCGGTGGTCTGCCGCGGATCCGCCCCGTCATATCCGAGGCTCGCGGCGATCATGGGTTGCACATCGAATGTCAAGCGCTCTTCCGCCCGGCCGCAGACGGCGTGCAGATGACAGCGCACCTCCCAGAGGAAGGATTCCGCATCACGGAACGTCGCGTGTTCGCCTCGCGTGAAAACACCGTGAGCGGCGAGTTCTGCAGGCGTCTCGACGCCATACAGATATTTGCCGATCCAATAGAGGCTCTGCAGGTCGCGCAATCCGCCTTTGCCGTCCTTGACGTTTGGCTCAACCAGATAGCGGCTCTCGCCCTGTTTTCTGTGCCGCGCATCGCGTTCGGCGAGCTTGGCATCGACGAAGTCCCGACCGCTTCCCCCGGAAAATTCGGACCGGAATTGTGCGCGCAGGCCCTGCGCAAGCCGGTGATCGCCGCAGACGAATCGTGCTTCGAGCAGCGAGGTGCGGATCGTCATGTCCTCTCCGGCGAGACGGATCGACTCCGGCACGGAACGCGCCGCGTGCCCCACACGCAGGCCAATATCCCACAGCATCAGAAGTACAAATTCGATAACACCTTCTCCCCATGCGCCCTGTTTCGCGGAGCGGAGAAACAGCAGATCCAGGTCGGAGAAGGGCGCGAGCATCCCGCGGCCGTATCCACCGGTAGCGACAATCGCCAGGCGTTCGGCGTCAATGGGAATTTTTGCTGTCCGTAAATGCTCGACGGCGAACGTGTAAAGAGCGCGGAGCAACCCGTCATGGAAGACACACAGTTGGTCCGCCATGCGGAGGCCCGACCATGCGCGGTTCGCAAGCCGCTGCGCGAAAATCGCACGCGCCTCCCGCATTACGGACTGCAGGTGCGACAGCGCGGCGGCGCGGCGCCTCGCGGGGTTGCCCTCGGCGCGCGCGATCGCGGCGAGGGCATCATGTAGCGCTTCGCTGTCGTCGTTTTCGGCGCGCCGCACTTTTTCCGAAGCCTTAGTCATCCGACAAGGTCTGCTCGCGTGCCCAGGTGAGATAGTCTGCGTTGCCGTCTTCGATTGGCAGCAACAGAAAACACGGTACGCTGTAAGGGTGCAGCCCCCGCGCCATCTCCAGCACCCGCTCTGCCAGAGCCCGCCGCGTCTTGATCAGCATGGCGGTTTCGCGGCTTGTCTCCAGTTTGTCTTCCCATCGGTAAATCGAAAGCATTGGGGGAAAAATGTTGACGCAGGCCGCGAGCCTCGCTTCGACCAGCGCCCGCCCGATATTCTCGGCGGCCTCCGAATCGGGAACGGTCGAATAGAGAAAGACAAATTCGCTGTCGTGCGACACCCGTCCTCACCTGCGGCATCCTGGGCGCGAATGATGGAGAGATGCATGGCGCGTGTCACCGGCGCGGGCGGAATTATTTCCGCTGCGACGGCCCGAAGCGACTGCTCGACCGGTACCGACGCATGCCCGGTTTGGTGGTGGAGGACTGGGGCGGAGCGCTGATCCGTCCGGGTGATGGAAGATCGCCCCATCTTGTGTGGCCCGGTGGAGTGGCCGGCGAGTCCGCTGTGCGCGGCGATTTGGTAATATTCGGTCCCTAAGCGGTTCGGATTCCTGCCGACTTTGGTCCGGGCTGCGACCGAGGCGCCCGGAACGAAGTCTGCCAGTTCCCATTATCGTTCCGAAATCAGAGCGGCGATTCCCGCAGTCTCGCGATGTCACGACACGCCAGCCCGTGCGACGAGTCTCTGCGCCTTCCAATTGATATGATCTGTGCCGCCGCGTGCGCCCGTCCGGATGCGGTAGCCCTGAGTTGCGAGGGCGCGAGCCTCACCTATCGAGAACTGGTTGCTGCCACGGACAGCCTTGCGGCAGAACTCGCAGAAACCGGCGTGGCTCGCGACGTTCCCGTCGGCATCTGCCTTGAGCGATCCTTTGAGCATGTGATCGCCATGCTGGCGGCGTGCCGGGCCGGCGGCGCTTTTCTGCCTCTCGATCCCCGCTGGCCGGAGGAACGGCAGCGATTCGTTTTGGACGATTCCCGCGCACCGGTTGTTGTGACCAGCGCCGCGCGTTCTGCCGTACTTGCACGCGCCGGACGCAAAGCAATCACCGCAAACGCATATACTCGGGTCGCCCATGAGCGCGAGTGGGCGCAATCCGCCGCGAATGATCTCGCCTATATTATCTACACATCCGGCTCGACGGGGGAACCGAAGGGCGTCGAAATCACACATCGCAATCTGCTGAACCTGATCCACTGGCATTGCGGGTGTTTCGGTGTGACGGAGCAGGATCGCGCAAGCTGTGTTGCCGGTCTCGGATTCGACGCGGCCGTCTGGGAAATCTGGCCGAACCTGTGCGCGGGCGCGTCCATCGTGCTGGCTGATGACGCTTCGCGCACGTCAGCCGCGGCGTTGCAGCGATTCCTTGTCGAGGAGCAAATTACCGTTGCTTTCGTTCCGACGCCCCTTGCCGAACCGCTGATTTCTGCCGCGTGGCCCCCCGGTACGAAGCTCCGCTTTCTTCTCACTGGGGGGGATACCCTTCATGCGCGTCCCGTCGCGGGGCTGCCGTTTGCCGTCATCAACAATTACGGCCCGACCGAATGCACGGTGGTTGCGACATCCGGCGTCGTTGTGCCTCTGGAGGGCGGGGTTCTTCCGGGGATTGGGCATCCGATTCCCGGCGTGCAAATTCATATTCTCAATGCAAGCGATCAGGCCGCCGCACCGGGGGAGACAGGTGAAATCTGCATCGGGGGCACTTCCGTTGCGCGAGGGTATCGAAACCGCCCCGAGCTGACAGCGCAGAAATTCATCAAGTCTCGATTGGCCGCCGACGGCAAGGAGAGCCGCCTTTACCGGACAGGCGATTTGGGCTGTTGGTCTCCCGACGGACAAATCGAATTCCATGGCCGGCGCGACAATCAAATCAAGCTGCGCGGACATCGTATCGAGCTCGATGAGATTTCGGCGGCATTGGATCGTCATCCGCTTGTCGTGCAGAGCGCAGCCCTCGCAAGCGGCGAAGGCAGTGACATGCAGCTGGTCGCCTATGTTGTCCTTGGCCGGCCCGCCCTGGTTGGTGCAGACGCACTGCGCGAATTTCTTGCTATCCGCCTGCCGGATTACATGCTGCCATCGGCATTCGTGGCGATCCCGTCCCTTCCCGTGACGCCGAGCGGAAAGATCGATGTTACAGCCCTACCGCTTCCGCACGATGGCAACCGGCTGCCCGAGGCGGCGTATCGCGAGCCGAAATCCGAGGTCGAAAGCAGGATTGCGGCGATCGTCGCCGAACTTCTGAAACTCAACCGCGTCGGCAGCGAGGACAATTTCTTTCTGCTGGGCGGACACTCTCTTCTCGGAACCCAGCTCGTGCTGAGGGCCCGCGATGCGTTCGGCATTGACTTGACTCTGCGCGACCTTTTCAGGGCGCAAACAGTTGCAAAACTTTCAGCAACGATCGAGCGGCGGCTTATCGAGAGCATCGAGCAAATGAGCGACGAAGAGGCGGGCGCGCAGCTGGCGAGCTAAGGGGGAAAAGACAATGAGCGCAGCCGCGGATCTTGCGAGTGTGCCCTGTTCGGAACCCGAGCCGCCGAGCCTGTGCGAGCTTCTTGATCCGGAGGTCCTGGCCGATCCGTATCCGCTTTACCGGCGTTTGCGGGACTACGATCCGGTCCACTGGGATCCGCCGCTACATGCCTGGGTGGTCACGAGTTATTCGGGCGTGCTCGAAGTACTGCACAAATTTTCCGCCGATCGCACACCGACCCCTCAACAACTGAAGATGATGGGCATGGGCGCGCTCGAGCCCGTGGCGGAAGTCATGGTGCGCCAGATGTTGTTCATGGATGCCCCTGCGCACACGCGGCTGCGTGGCCTCTGCGCGAGTGCATTCAAGTCGCGTCGTGTCGAACTGCTGCGGCCGCATATCCAGCAGATTGCCGATCGGCTGATCGACCGCGTGCTGCCGCGGGGCCGCATGGACGCGATCGCGCATTTCGCCAATCCGCTCCCCGCCATTGTGACCGCAGAACTGATGGGTTTGCCCCCCTCGGACCACGAACAGCTGAAGTCCTGGTCCGCCGACTTCGCGGAGATGCTCGGAAATTTCCAGCACAATCCCGATCGCGTCGGGCGTGTATTGAAAACCGTCCGCGAGATGACAGCCTATTTGCGTTCTGCAATGCGCGAGCGGGCGCATAATTCCCGTAACGGCCTCATTCGGCTTCTGATGGACGCGGAGATCGACGGGGCACGGCTCGACGAGAATGAAATCGTCGCCAACGTCATCGTGACCATGGTGGGCGGTCAGGAGACCACGACCAACCTCATCGGAAACGGGCTTTTGACTCTGCTCAGGAACCCGGCCGATCTCGCTCGGCTTCGCGACGATCCTTCGATCACCGAACAGGCCGTCGAAGAACTGCTGCGCTTCGAAAGCCCGAGCCAGCACACAGGCAGGCTTGCGCCGCACGACATGGTGCTCGGGGGGAAAAATATCCGCAAGCGTGACGCCGTGATGGCTGTCATGGCCGCGGGAAATCGCGACCCGGCGCAGTTTCCCGATCCGGATCGCCTCGATCTGACCAGGACGCCGAACCGGCATCTGGCGTTCGGCTGGGCTGCGCATTTCTGTTTCGGGGCGCCGCTCGCGCGCATCGAGGGCCAGATCGCGTTTGAAACGTTGCTCCGCCGACTGCCCGGACTCGCACTTGAACCCGTACCGCTCGCGTGGCGCCAGAATCTCGGTTTGCGCGGATTGACCTCGCTTCCGGTCAGGTTCGACAGAGCCCACGCGCCATGAGCGTGGCCGACGATCTTTCGGCGCCGAAGCGAGCGCTGCTGCAACGGCGCTTGAGCGGCAAAGGCCGGCAAACAACACCCCAGGCGATCGGGACGCGCGCGCCAGGCGAAGTCGTCCCCATCTCGACCGAGCAGAAGAATGTCTGGTTGCATGCCGCAATGGCGCCCGATGTCCCGCTTTACAATGAAGCGCTGACGATCCACCGCCACGGCTCCTTCGATTGTGTCGCGCTGGAACGGAGCATCCGCGAAACTTTGCGCCGGCACGAGATCTGGCGGACCTCTTTCCGGATGGTCGATGGCGAATTGCGGCAGATCGTCCATCCCGACTTGCAGATCGCGATTCCCTTGGACGATCTCACGCACCTTCCCGAGCCCGAACGCGAAGGTGCCGCGCTCGACATCGCCACTGCCGATGCGCAAAAGCCCTTCGATCTCGCGCAGGCTCCACTGTTTCGCGCGCGGATCGTGCGCATGGCGCCGGACAATCACCGGCTCTATCTCGCGCTCCATCACATCATTTTCGATGGCGTATCGATCTACCGGATCATCCTGCCGCAACTGGCCATGTTTTATGCAGCTTATGCAGACGGTCGCGAGCCGGATGGCTCTCCTCCGCCGCTGCAATACGGCGATTACACGCTATGGCGCGAGCACGAGATCGAACACCGCGGCATGGAGCGGGAGATTGGCTACTGGCGGGAAACGCTTTCGGGCGAACTGCCGGTCCTTCGGCTGCCCGGCGACCGGGCCCGTCCCACACGCTCGACCCACTGCGGCGGAATGGAAACCTTTCAGATCTCGGCTGCGCTTACCGCGGCGCTGAAATCGCTGAGTCGGCAGGAGGGAGTTACATTTTACGTCGTGCTGCTCGCCGCATTCAAGGCACTGCTGCACCGCTACAGCGGACAGGAAGATATCATTATCGGCAGCGTGACCGACATGCGCCGCCGCCCCGAGCTGGCAGGCACCGTCGGATATTTTCTCAACAGCCTCGCGCTGCGCACGCGGCCAGGCAGCGAACTGCCGTTCCGCAGCTATCTCGGGCATGTTCAAGACGCTGTGCTCGGTGCGCTCGATGCGAGCACCGTTCCCTTCGACCGTGTGGTCCGGGAAGTACAGCCCAGGCGCGATGACGGCAGGCATCCCATATTCCAGGTTCTCTTCTCGATCGAACCGCCGCCGCCCGCTCTCGACGCGGGCTGGGACATGACACAGATGGATTTCACGGTCGGCATCGCGAAGTTCGATCTCTATCTTGAACTCGATGAACGGCCGGACGGGCTGATCGGCCGTTTTCTCTACAGCACCGACGTCTTCGATGCGCCGACCATACGCCGGATGATCGGGCATTGGACGCGGCTGCTCGAAAGCGCTGTCGCCGATCCCGAATGTGCGCTCAGTCGCCTTCCGCTTTTTTCGGCGCAGGAGCGCCGCGATCTTTCCAACGTGCGCAATGGCCCGGTGCGCGCATATCCAGAGATGACGCTGCCCGAATGGTTCGACGGGCAGGCGCTGCGTAAACCGGACGCGACCGCCGTCGAATGCGAAGGCCGTAAGTGGAGCTATCGCGACCTTCGCGAACGGGTACTGCAGCTCGAAGCGCGTCTCGAATGCGCGGGATGCGGGCGCGAATGCCTCGTCGGCATCATGCTCGAGCGTGGCTTCGACATGGTCGCGGGACTACTCGCGATCCTGCGATGTGGCGCTGCCTATCTGCCGCTCGATCCCGCGCTGCCGCTGGCGCGGCTTGCGATGCTGCTCGAGGACGCCAGGCCGTCGCTCGTGCTGACTGAGAGCACACATTGCGCACGCATTTCGCAGACCGATGCCAGGATCGTGCTCTGCGACGGACACTCCGAAGCCTGGGAGCAAGCCGCACCCGAAATGCTCCCGCGCTGTGTTCCCGATGATGCGGCGTATGTTCTGTACACCTCCGGCTCGACCGGAAGGCCGAAAGCTGTCGAGATTGCTCACCGCTCGCTCGCCAATCTGCTGCGCGCCATGGTCGACGAACTTGAGCCCAGTGACCGCGCCGCCTGGCTCGCCGTCACCACGCTCTCTTTCGACATCGCCGCGCTGGAATTGTTTCTTCCCCTCGTGACTGGTGGGCGCCTGGTGATTGCCACGCGCGAAGAAGCGTCCGATCCAGTAATGCTGAAGGCGCTGATCGACCGCTCGCACTGCACGATCATGCAGGCAACGCCGGCGACCTGGCGCGGACTGCTTGCGGCGGACTGGTCGGGTCCCTCCAATCTGAAAATTCTCTGCGGCGGCGAAGCGCTTCCGCATGAGCTGGCAATGCAGCTGCTGAAACACGGAAGCGGCCTCTGGAATATGTACGGACCGACGGAAACCACGATCTGGTCGTTGATTCACAAGGTGCAGCCGGGCGAGGATCCGGTGCCGATTGGCCGTCCGCTCGCCAATACCACGACGTTTGTGTTGGACTCGCGCGGCGAACCGGTTCCCAACGGCGTTGCGGGCGAACTCTGGATCGGCGGACCGGGTCTGGCGCGCGGCTATCGCGGCGACCCGCTCCTGACGCAACAGAAGTTTTGCACGGCCGCGGAGTGGTCGTCCGAGCGGCTCTATCGCACCGGCGACGTGGTCCGCGTTCGCAACGACGGTTTGCTGGAATTCCTCGGCCGCGTTGATAACCAGGTAAAAATCCGTGGCTTTCGCGTCGGACTGGAAGAGGTCGAAGCGGCCATTGCCGACTGCCCTGAAGTCGCCGCCGCGTCGGTTCGCGCATGGCCCGATGCGTCGGGCGAGTTGAACCTCGTCGCCTATGTGGTGCCCACGTCCGAGCGAAACGTGTCCCATCTCGCCGGCTTCGTCGAAAATCGGCTTCCCCGCTACATGATTCCGCCCCACTTCGTGGTCCTCGACGCGCTGCCGATGACGGCGAACGGAAAAGTGGATCGCGCGCGCCTGCCGATGCCGGCGCAAATCCGTAACCAGCCTGTGTCCGAGCCACGCGACGCGCTTGAACGGACTCTCGCAGAGGCTTGGCATCGCGTGCTTGGCCTCTCGAGCGTGGGCATACACGACAATTTCTTCGAACTCGGCGGGCATTCGCTACTGACTGCAATGCTGGCGGGGGAAATCAAAAAAACGACGGGCCGGGAGCTGCCGCTCGCCTCCCTGTTCCGCGCCCCCACGATCGCCTCGCAAGCCGATCTGTTGCGCTCGGACGAAGAGCCGCCATTCTCCCACCTGGTCGCTCTACGAAAAGAAGGTACACGCCCGCCGTTATTCCTCGTGCACGCGCTTTTCGGAAACGTCCTGCAATATCTCGATCTTGCCGGGCGCCTGCAGACCGATCGCCCGATCTACGGACTTCAGGCGCGCGGCGCCGACACAAGACAGGCGCCCCATCAGACGGTCGCCGAGATGGCTGCGGCTTACCTCGATGACATCCGCGCGGTTCAGCCCCAAGGACCCTATGCGCTTGCGGGCTACTCCTTCGGCGGCCTTATCGCGTACGAGATGGCGTGCCGCCTGCGGGAAGCTGGCGAACAGGTGGATCTGCTCGCGCTGATTGAAACGAACGTCTATTACCGCAATCTGCTCTTTTTTGAGTGGCTGTCCTATCAGTGGAGTCTAGTGGGAAGGGTCGGTTGCAAGCTGAAGATACTGCCGATCCGGGAATGGCCGTCTTATCTCCTGACGAAATTTGCCATGATCTGGCACCGCCTGTTTCTGCGGCTCGAGAGCATTGATCCGATTCCGCCTTCGCAGCAGCTTCCCGAGGCCGTGATCGCTCGCAATCGCGAGATGTGGAGAATTTGCGTCCGCGAATTCTTCGCCTACCGGCCGAGACGCTTTGCAGGCCGGATCAGCGTCTTCAATCTTGCCGAGGGTGCTTTCGACCTCTGCGATCCGTTGCCGCTCTGGCGCCGGCTGGCGCTTGGCGTGGATGTGTTCACGATCAGTGGCACGCATGGAACCATTATGGACGATCCGAACGTGAATGGACTAGCGCTTCAGCTGAACCGATGTCTCGCGCAGCTGGATTCCGGCGCAGACACACGGATTCAGAAGGAAGTGCTCAAGAAACGCGATCGGGACGAAATTGCCATCGGCTCCCAAGCACTCGGTGAACCCGATTTCGCGCATTGATGCACCGCGTCCAGCGAAGGGCGCGCTGGTCCCATCCGTCTTGATCGACGCCTGGTGCCTGCCTCTTGAGATTGCGGACGCTTATTGCAGATACCTTTATTCGACTCTGTCGAGCGAAGAACGCAGACGCGCCGAACAGTACCGGCATCCCCGCGATTCGCGGCGCTTCGTTGTCCGGCGCGGCAAGTTGCGCGAATTGCTCGCAAGTCGGCTCGGCTGCCGCGCCCAGGACGTGTTCATCTCTGATGGCCAGTTTGGCAAGCCATTCATTGAAGGGGGCGCCGTGCACTTCAATGTTTCACACTCGAACGGCACGGCGCTTTACGCTTTCGCGCAAGACTCCGAAATCGGATGTGATCTCGAGTGGCTCGGGTCGGAACTCGCCACCCGGAACTCGGCAGACATGGTTCTGTCCCCGCCTGAACGCGCGGTCTGGGAGAGGGCAGAAAAGCAATCGCGAACGGAAGTCTTTCTGCGCTTCTGGACCTGCAAGGAAGCCTGGCTCAAAGCGTGCGGTATTGGCCTCGAGCCGGCCCTGCAGGAAATCACCGTCTCGCACGGCAATGATCCATGTTTTGTGGCTTTGCCGAACGACGATCCGTCCGCGTGGTCGCTGGTGTGCTTTCATCCAGCGCCAGGCTACACTGCGGCGGTCGCCGTGCCCGGCCAGGTTTCGGAAATCCGTCTATGGAACGGGGAAGGGCAGAAGAGCCTTGCCGGAACCGAAACGGCGCGGAACTTTCGTCCCGCGCCGCGCGAAATTAACCCGAAGGGTGGTATCAGACCAGCTTGAGATTGACCGCCTTGGGGCCTTTCGTGTCCGGCTCCACATCGAAGCTGACGCTCTGGCCTTCGTTGAGCCCGCGCAGGCCCGCGGCCTGCACGGCGGTGACGTGCACGAATACGTCCTTGCCTCCACCTTCCGGCGCGATGAATCCGAAGCCCTTGGTGGTGTTGAAGAATTTGACCTGACCGGTCGTCATTACGGCTTTCTCCTGAAGACAGGTTTTCTCGCGGCGGACACCATGCCCGCCGTGTCGTCAAAGTCGCGTCTCATTTCAGGGAAAGCGTCGTCGTCACTCCAGGCCGTCTGCTGCCGCGAGACGGCGTTTCTGCCCGCCCCGCAGATCGCATCGGCCGGCGCTCATGAAACTCTTCTCTGGCTCGCGCGGCCTCAACCGACGCGCATATAGAGTTTCGCCCGCCATTTGGCAAGCGAAGCCCCGGGATACCGACCGGCGCCGCCGCGTTCCCATAGGCTTGGAAGCCTCGATTAGAAGCCTCGAGGAGGAGCCGTGAAACTCGTCTATGCAGCCCTTGCCGCAACCCTGATGGGTGGGACGGCGGGATGGTTCTGGCCAGTCCACGCCCAAACCCAGGGCCCACCGCCTGGGCAGGAGCAGGGTCCGCCGCCGGGATACGAGCAGGGGCCTCCACCACGCGAGGAGCAGGCTGCTCCCCCCGGGTACGAGCAAGGACTTCCGCCGGCCGGGCAACAGGGTCCGCCGCCCGCACAGAATCAGAACATCCCACCAGCTCAGGAACAGGCCCCCACGCCAGGTCGGGGGCCGATGCCAATGGATACGCCTGTCAACGTGAACGGGACCGAGGCGGTGTGCACGGGAGTGGGACAACGTGCCCAGCAGGATCCACGCTGGCTCGCGTATCCTGTCCGTATCGAATTTTCCAACAAGGGCGCGCAATATCTGTCGGGCGCGCAAGTCGATCTTTCCACGGGAAGCGGGCACACGATCGCCAGTGTGGACTGTAACGGCGCCTGGGTGCTGTTCCGCGTGCCGCCGGGCATTTATCGGGTGACGGCGAGACTGCTTTCCCAGCCCGGTGGCGGCATGGCGCGCGCGACCATTGCGGCGCCGTCTTCGGGCCAGAAGCGGGTCGTGCTGGATTTTTCCCTGGGTCCGAACCAGTAAGTTTCGCGGACTGCCGGCAGCGGCGGTATAAGATCGCCGGATGCTGGCGATGATGCATGGCAGGTTCTTCGGCGGATTCGGCCATGGCGGAATTCGCCATGGCAGTACGGCCGGCCTGCATCTTCTCGGGGTCCTGCTGATGGTTGCCGCAACGGTGGTGCTCGCGGCCGCCGCGACTGCCGGCATCAGCGAATGGATGGCGCGTCGCGTTCGTAGTGAGGATTCCACCAGGGCCGTCGCCTGGGTTACGTTCGTGCTGGTGTTCGCCGTATTGGGCTGGTTGACGTTGCGTGTCCTGTGAATCTCCATCGATTTCGGACGATCGGAGCGGGTCCGCAAACGCGGTGAGCGCTTTGACGCCGTCCGCGGGACGGCCGCGCACGCTCCAACGCAGCATGCGCATCGTCGGGACTCTCCTGCTGACGCTCTCCTCGGTGACGCCGGCGTCTTCGGTGTTCGTGATTGTTCCCGGGGTTTTGCAGCAGTCCGGAACGGGCGCATTCCTGAGCATGCTCGCCGCAGCGCTCCTCTCGTTTCCGATCGGCTTCGTCTATGCCGAGCTGGCTTCGGCGTTCCCCATTTCCGGCGGCGAATACTGCATGCTCGGGCGCACGCTCGGTCCGGGATGGGGATTTGCCATGGTCGGTCTCATTCTCATCGGCAACATGTTGACTCCGGCGGTACTCGCGCTGGGAGCCGGTGTGTATATCGGCGCTGTGTTTCCCGGGCTCGATGCGACCACCGTTGCCATTGCGATCATCGTCGCAACCACGCTGCTTGCGATCCTGCACGTCCGCACCAACGCGTGGGTTACGGGCATCTTTCTTCTGCTCGAGGTTCTGGCGCTGATGGTTCTCGCCGGGCTTGGGTTTTCGCACATCGCGCGCCCGCTGAGCGCGCTCGCGCTGCACCCGGTGGTGCTCGCCGGAGGCGCGTTGCATCCCACGCCGCTCGCCCTGATCGGTCTTTCGACGGCCGTATCCGTGTTCGCCTATTACGGATTCAGTTCGGCCGTGTATTTCACGGAGGAAATGCACGAGGCGCCGCGCCTGATCGGCCGGACCATTCTGTGGGCCATGGTGATCACGGTGCTCACCGAACTCGTACCGGTCGCCGCGGTGCTCCTCGGGGCCACCGATCTCAAATCGCTCCTCGCATCGCAAAGTCCGTTCAGCGATTTCGTGCGCGCGCGGGGCGGACAACTGCTCAACGCGGCCATCAGTCTTTCCGTAGCGCTCGCGATCATCAATGCGGTGCTCGCCACGCTCCTGCAGAATGCGCGCTTCCTGTTCTCGACCGGCCGCGACAATGCCTGGCACGGGCTCGTCAACGACGTCTTCACGCGCACGCATGTGCGCTTCCGTTCGCCCTGGGGTGCGACGCTGGCAGCAGGGCTCTCGTCCCTCCTGATGTGCTTTCTGGGACTAAATCTGCTGCTCGTGCTCACGGGTACGGGCATCGTGCTGACCTATGCCGGCGTCTGTGCGGCATCGCTTGCGGGACGTCGCAACGGAACCACACGGCATGCCGCCTTTCGCATGAAATTTTTTTCTGTGCTTCCTGTGCTCGGGCTCCTCGCGCTCGCCTACATTCTCTACACCAACTGGCTCGACCCGGATGTCGGCCGCCCGAGTCTGATCGCGAACCTCGCCGTGATTGCGCTGTCGCTGGGCTATTATATGTTTGTCCTGCGCCGGCGCGGCGGATGGGTGCTGCGCGATCCCGAGGAGGAGGAGCTGCTGCCGTGAGCGTCTTGAACGCTCGCGCTCACACAGGGCGCGGCGAGCTGCTCCACATTCTGGGGCTCTCGTTCGGTGTCGCGGTCGCGGTCGGCGCGATGATCGGCGTGGGAATTCTGCGCGCACCAGCTTCGATCGCGCGCGATGTGCCCGACGCGGGCCTCGTTCTCCTGTTGTGGTTTGCGGCGCTGGTGCATGCCGGGCTCGAAGCGAACGTAATCGCGGAGCTCGGCACCGCGATGCCGCGCGCGGGCGGACCTTACGTCTATGTGCACCGCGCGTTCGGAGATGTGGGCGGCCTCGCTGTCGGCTGGACGTTGTGGATGCAGCGCGCGGCATCGACCGCGGCGCTGTCGATCGCCTTCGCGGATTTTCTCGCGCTCTTGTGGCCGCCTGCGCGCCACGCCGCGGGCGCGATCGCAGTGGCGATGCAGGTTGGCATGTTCGGCCTCAACTGGGCCGGTCTCCGCGAAGGCCGCGCGGTCCAGGAAATCACGAGCTTTTTCAAGGCGCTGGCGCTTGTCGCGTTTTGTGCAATCGCCTTCCTCATGGTGGCGCCGCATGCCGGTTTCGCAGCTCGCGCGCTTCCGGCAAAGACGATCGGCTGGGCAGGCATGATCGTCGCATACCAGCTGATCGTCGGCGCTTATGCAGGCTGGTACGAGCCGGCGTTTTTCGCTGAGGAGACGCGCGATCGCGGACGCAGCCTTCCGCGCGTGATGGCGATCGGCCTTCTTGTGACGGCGGCGCTTTATCTCGGGATCAATGCCGCGCTCCTGCACGCGCTCGGCACGGCGGGCGTTGCGCAGAATGCGCTTCCCTTCACGAGCGTGCTCGCGAAGTTCGGCGGCGCATCCGCCGGTGCCACGGTTGCGGTGTTCGCGCTTCTGAGCGTGGCGAGTTGCGCGAATGCGGGCGTGATGAGCGCGCCGCGTGTTCTTCTGGCTCTGTCACGCGACGGACTGCTGCCAGCGGTGTTCCGCAATGTGAACCGCGGAGGCAGCCCGACCACGGCCATTCTCATGACTGCGGCGACGGCCGTTGCCATCGCGCTGACGGGCTCCTTCAATCTGGCCTTCGGGTTGATTGCGACGCTGCAGGCGGCCGCATTTGTTCTGGTGATCCTGGCGCTCTTTGTGCTGCGCCGCCGCGAGCCGGCACTGTCGCGGCCGTTCCGCGCCTTCGGATATCCCTGGCTGCCGGCGCTGGCGCTGGCGATCGACGTCGCGCTGCTGGGTTTGTTTCTCAACGCGAACCGGACCGCCGGCCTCTACGCGGGAGTCTTATGGCTCCTCTGTATCCCGTTCGCGATGCTGGCCCGCCGCGCCCGTGGGCTGCCGACCGCAGCGAAAACTTCGCGCATGTGAGAATTCAGTCGTCGGTGCTCCGTATCGTATTGCTTGGCACCGAAGGTTGAATCGGAACTAGTGCACGGTTCTTTTGCGGGCAGCGGGATTGCGGCGGCATTATGTGAAGACGTATAGGGAGTGATCCGGCGGAGCGGGAGCGAGCTCTGCCGGGAACCAATCCGCCGAGGAATAGCCGAAGGAAACCCTGCTCGCGATTATACCGGCGCAGACACTTGCGCCGGCCGCGCGAGGCATCTTCTGTTCAGGAGGAGGAAAAGATGTCGCAACGACCGGTCATCCATCTATCGATCTTGGCGCTGGCGAGCTTTGGCTTGAGCCTTTCCGCCGATGCCAAAGCGACATACACCACATTCGACCCGCCGCAGTCGGTCTACACCTATCCTGTGGGCATCGATGCCGGCGTGATTGCGGGATATTATCAGGATATCAACGCCACGATTCACGGCTTTGAGCGGGCTACCGACGGGACAATCACGACCTTCGATCCATCGGGATCGGACGGCACATACGTCACGGGCATGAACAGCGGCGGAGCGATTACGGGTTATTACGACGACAGCAACTACCTGGGCCACGGCTTCGTGCGGGCCGCGGACGGAACGATCACAGCGATCGAACCCCGGGGGGCCATGGCCAGCTACGCCTACAGCATCAACAAGAAGGGCGTCATCGCAGGCTATTACGAGGACGGCAGTTCCGCGTGGCACGGCTTTGTGCGGAAGCCCGACGGGAAATTCACGAGATTCGATGTTTCGGGGTCGACCTACATCAACGCGTATAGCATCAACAAACAGGGCGCCGTCACGGGTTACTATGACGATAGTACCGGCGTGGCCCACGGCTATGTGCGGGCTGCCGATGGAACAATCGCAACCTTCGATCCATCGGGATCGGTTTACACCGCTCCCTATAGCATCGACGACGAGGGCGCGATCGCAGGTTACTATGTCGATGGCAGCTACGTGGAGCATGGCTTCGTGCGGGCTGCCGACGGGACCATCACAACGTTCGATGCTCCGGGATCGACCGGCACCTACGCCGTGAGCATGAACAGGAACGGCCGGATCGCAGGATACTACATAGATGGCAACTACGCAGCGCACGGCATTGTGCGCTCAAGCGCCGGGAAGATCACGGAATTCGACGTTCCCGATTCGACAGGGACATATGGCCAGGCCATCGACAGCAGCCGCGCCGACCACTTCGCCGTTGCCGGGTTCTACGACGACAGCAACGGCATGGCTTACGGTTTTGTGCGCACCCGGAAATAGTTTTGTCCGATAGCACCGGCTTCCGGATCTCTGTTTGCACGGTTTTGCCAATGCTTCGGAGCCGCCACCCGCCGAGCAGTATCGCAGCGCCCGGGCGTATCCGAACCTTTCCGGTCTTGGCGCCCTATGACCTCCGAAATCGCCCACTCGATTCCCTGAAGAGCCTCTATTACTTTGGCGCTTTCCCTGACCACGACGACGGTGGCCCGGTGATACGAGCACAACATTGTCTTCCACCTTTGTCTCCTGGTGCCAAATTCTGGGCCGCCCCATCGGGTGCAATCGGCAAGTATCGAGAGGTTTGACGTGCTCGGAAATCGGATGGCAAGGGGAGAGCGCCCCCGTCGGTTGGGCGCATCGGGCCGCATCAATTTTGCACTCGGGCCGGATCCGTCGAACCATCTGGCGGTGTTTCATTACCTCGACTGATAGCCGGCCAGAAGCGCTTTGCGGCGAATGCCTTTCCCGAGCCCGATTTGAAGTAGCGCTCCAGCGATCGCGCCGTCCGCTCGCCGCGAACTGCAACATAGGCGATCAACATGACGGGAAGATGCTGCCGCGTCGATTGGACCTGTCCCTTCGAATGCGAACTGAACCGGCGTCGCAGATCGTCCGTCGATCCGACATAAATGTCGCCGTCGCGCAGATGGAGGAAATAGACGTACCACATCGTTTCGGGGGAACCTCCACTAGAGAAATCCAGCGAAGGTTATGCCGAGCGTCGTGCGGCATATATGTCAGTACCGTCTCGCCGCGACCTGCCAAGACAAAGCGTGACAGTGATCGACCCGTCTCCCTGCGCTCCTGCGGAGCTTCGGGAGACACCCTACGCCTTCGGCTGTTCATGTGGCCTGCCACCCGAAGCCGAAGGCGTAGGGTGGCGGAGCCGGAGGGATTCGAACCCTCGATACGGGTTTAAGCCGTATAACGGTTTAGCAAACCGCCGCCTTCAGCCTCTCGGCCACAGCTCCGTTCTGCCCCGGACGGGGCGAAGACGCATTCAGCCGGTTTCGCGGCTCCTGGCAAGTCCTAAAGCACCCTCACGGCTCGCGAGGAGGGAGACGTCTGTAGGAGCGCGCATCCGCGGCCACGTTGCCAGCCGAGTTTTCCGGTGACATCGTGGGGTCGCGGCGGTGGGAAATTTAGTCATGTCTCTGCTCGGTATCATACTGATCGTCATCGTGGTGCTCGCGCTTGCGGGCGGTTTTAGCGGGCGGTACCGCGGGTATGGTTACGGCTACGGCCATCACGGGGTCGGCTGCATCGGGGTGATTCTCATCATCATTCTCATCCTGGTTCTGCTGCATCGAATCTGACGTAGGGCGCTGCAACCATGCAGGACGATCTCAGCCGCGCCCAGCACTATCGCGCTCTCGCGCAGCAGATGCGCGACACCGCGCTGCGGGAAGCCGAACTGAAGCGGCGCCAGGAGCTTGTCGAACTCGCAAATCAGTACGAACGCCTCGCCGACAAGCTCGTGGGCAGCCATGTGAGCCACGAGGGGGCGTAGCCGACCACCATCACCCCACGCGTACCAGCCGCCAGTTGGACAGCGCCTGGCGATACCGGCGTGCGCAACGGTTTCCGAGCCGGCGAGACCGACGGATGCTGCGAGCGAAGCGCGTGGTGAGGCGCATGGCGGCGGCCGCGGCGGCAAGCGTTTCGGGAACTCGCCACCACCGCCCATTCCGAGACCGGGGGCAGATCGGCCAATCTTTCAGATATTTTTCATTCCTCCCGGCCAATTTGTAGCGAACACGTCACACCAGAGGCGGCACTCCATGCAGCTTGGCGACATACTGGTTGCGCAGCGCCTTGTAACATCCGCGGATATAGCCGAAGCGATGACGCGCCAGCGCGCCGAAGGCGGAAGGCTGGGCGAAAACCTGGTCGCGATGGGCAGGCTCGCGCCGGCCGATCTTGAGGCCGTACTCCACTCGACGCCAACTCCCCCCCGTTCGCTGGAAGAAACGGGACTCGCACTGGCGGATCTGCTCAACCTCACGACCAAGGCAATGTACGTCAACACCCTGGAAACGCCTTCCAGGATTGCCAATCTGTTGAAATTGCCGCCGCTTGCCGTGCAGCAGCTGCTCGATCAGGCGAAGGAGCGCAAACTGGTCGACATCCTGGGATCGGCCGGTGTTCGCGCCGTCTCCGAATTGCGTTACGCGCTGACCGAAAAGGGCAAGCAATGGGCGCAGGACGCGATGACGCTCAGCCAGTACGTCGGTCCCGCGCCGGTACCGCTCGCGCAATATCACGACCGTATCGCGCGCCAACGCATCGTCAACGAACGCGTCGATCGCGCCGCCATCGACGATGCCTTTGGCAATCTGGTGATCTCCGAGGATTTTGTTCAGGAAATCGGGCCGGCGATCAATTCCGGCCGTTCCATTTTGCTCTACGGTCCTCCCGGCAATGGCAAGACGTCGGTGGCGGAGAAGGTCGGACAAATGTTCCGGGATGTGGTGTACATCCCCTATTGCTTCGAGGTTGAAGGACAGATCATCAAGGTTTTCGATCCGGGTACGCACAAGCCGATTGGTCCTGGCCATGCGGGCCGGGCGGCGAGCTTGCGGCGGGAGGATTTCGATCACCGATGGGTGCCCTGCCAGCGACCTTTCATCGTCACTGGCGGCGAGTTGACGCTCGAAATGCTCGACCTCAAGTTCAACGCGCCCGCCAATTTCTACGAAGCCCCGCTCCATATCAAAGCGCTGGGCGGCATTTTCGTCATCGATGATTTCGGGCGCCAGATCGTGACGCCCGAGGCGCTGCTCAACCGCTGGATTGTGCCGTTGGAGAGCCGGGTCGACTACCTGAAACTGCACACGGGCAAGAGCTTTCAGCTTCCTTTCGACGAGCTTGTCATCTTCTCCACCAATCTTGCCCCGAGCCAGCTGATGGACCCGGCTTTTCTGCGTCGAATTCCCTACAAGATCGAGGTCGGCGCGCCCTCGCGCGAGGACTATCGGCGGATATTCCACGCCGTCTCGAAAGGCGACGGTCTGGAGGCAATAGATCAGATTTTCGACTTCGTGTTTGCCGAATTGCGCGAGCGCAACGACTTTCCCCTGGCGAGCTATCAACCGCGATTTATCCTCGATCAGGTGCGCGCCGCATGCAAATTCCAGAATATCGCGATGCAGTTCCGGCCGGACCTTGTCGGCAGCGCGCTGAAAAATCTTTATACCAAAGATACGCCCGGCTACGGCGTTCGGCCGAAGGAGGCTGAGCGCAGCCGTGCCGTGCGCGCGGCCTGATCACTCGACGCCTAGGAGCCGCCGTGTCGAGCCGCCGGCCATCTGGCGAAACAGTCAGACCACTCGGTTTAACGTGCGTGAGACATACGGCGGTAGGAGAGCGCTTCGGCAATGTGTACACGCGCGACGGTTTCCGAGCCGGCGAGGTCGGCGATGGTGCGCGCGACTTTCAACACGCGGTGGTAACCGCGCGCGGTAAGCCGCATGGCGGCGGCTGCATCGGCGAGCAGCTTCGCACCCGCCGGTTCGGGCGCGGCCACGCGGTCGAGCAACTCCCCTTCTGCCTCCGCGTTGGTACGCAGATCGAGACCCTGATAGCGCCGGCGCTGCACCTCGCGCGCCTGTTCGACACGCGCGGCCACGGCCGCGCTTCCTTCCGCCGGCGGCGGCAGCGCCAGATCCTGCGCGCTCACACCGGCCACTTCGACGTGGATGTCGATGCGATCGAGAAGCGGACCGGACAAGCGTCCCTGATAATCCGCGCCGCATTTGGGCGCGCGGCCGCAAGCCTGGCCCGGATCGGCCAGATAGCCGCAACGGCACGGATTCATCGCGGCCACGAGCTGGAAGCGGGCGGGATAGCGCACATGCGCGTTGGCGCGGGCGACGACTGCTTCGCCGGATTCCATCGGCTGGCGCAGCGAATCGAGCACGGCGCGCTGGAATTCCGGCAGCTCGTCCAGGAACAACACGCCGTTGTGGGACAACGAGACTTCTCCCGGCTTGACGCGCACGCCGCCGCCCACGAGCGCCGGCATGGAGGCGGAATGGTGCGGCGCGCGAAACGGCCGTCGCCGCGAGATCGCGCCCTCGCGCAATTCGCCCGCGAGTGATTGGATCATCGAAATTTCGAGTGCTTCCGCCATTATGCAGCACTCACACCTAACCCCCTTTTAACCTCCGCCGCGCCAATGTCGCGGCATGACTCTCCGCGAAGTTAACCTGCTGACGAAGGAATACGCGCGGCTCTTGGGCCGCTATGAACGGATCGAACGCGAGATCGAATACGTCGTCGGCGTCGAAAACATCCTCAATGAAATCGACCGCATCACGCGCGAAAAGCGCCAGATGCGGGCGCGGCTGGATCAGATCGCGGCGATTGTCGAGCAGCTTGAGCCCGGATGGGTGCGAGAGCGAGTTCGCCCGATCTCTCCGAGAAAGAACAAGATCGGGACGTTCTCCAAGATCGTCTATCAGATTTTGCGAGAAACCAAGAAGCCCTTAAGGACTCGCGAGATCGCGTGGCTCATGGCGGCTAGACTTAAGATCAAGCCAGATGATCAGGAACTACGGAAACTGGATGCGCATGTGATGGGTGCGTTAAGACCCCGCATCGGTAAAACGATCATCGTTGTTTCCGAGAAACCGAGGCAATGGGCCGTCATGCCACGCGATCAGGTAATCGCCGCGCTACGTGCTTCTCAAGCAAAGCCCGCGCTACAAGGAACGGTTGTTCCGCTGCAACCGAAGGCAATCCGTTCAGATAGCCGATCCACCGTTTCGGAGCCACCGCCGCATCCTCAGCAATCTCGAATTGCTGGGAGCCGCGCGTAAAGCGAATTACGTTGCTCATTCGGCCTTCTCCTTTGGAGAGACGGCTCGCGCGGTTTCCTCCCATGTGAACGTGTAGCCGCTGGCAAGGGATACTCTCTCAAATAGATCGACCGCACCACGGTAATCGCCCGGACCCATTTCGGTGGCTATTTTCAAAAATTCCTCGAACCAACGTCGTCGCCCATTCTCCTCTATCTCATCTCTCTTCTGAGCTTGAAGGGCACTTTCGCGAAGGACTTTTTCCTTCTGCTGCCTTATCTTTTCTCGTAGTGCTTCACGATGCTCGTGATCCTGTTGCGGAATCGCGGCGTACTGTATATCCGGCAGTACACCGGAGATCATAGCTGCTTCCAAAGCCTTACGATCTTGCTCCGTCATCGGCAGGCGCGTAAAAGTGTAACCATTAAAACTCACAACGTGTTCGTTCTTTGTCATGGCTCCTCCGAGCGCTGCGTTCGCGCCATAATGGTGTGGATCGCCGCTGTCATGTGTTGGCGTCCTTCTGAAAAGACGGTCCACGCTGCCAATAGCCAGCCCATTCCCGTGAGATCGGATGATTGGCTGCGCCGCGCAGCAGAAGCGCAAACTGAGCGCCGTTCGAGTACCGTCTATGGTCTTCCCTCCAAGCGAACTCGTCCGCATATCCTTGAAGGTGATTGCCGGTTATGCGGCTGTGAACGCCACGAATCCCACGCCGGATGCGCCCGTTGAAGCTCTCTACCAAATTCGTGTGAACGCCATCGACAGCGTAGCCGTCGTTGGTGTGATCGACTGATTTCACGTCAGCGAAATAAGCGTCCAGAACTTTCCAGTGCCCTGCATCGTCCACTCTGATCCTCGCGCTTTTATGTACGTGCGCGATGATTGTTGCGATGGCCTCGGACTCGTGGCGGAACACGAACGTCAGCACGCGTCCGCCCTTCCGGCGCTCACGCAGACTGACGATACTCTGGCGCTTCGGATTCGATTTGCGCCGATCTTGGCGATCCTTCACAAGGTTGGTTTTCTTCATGTGACCACCCGTCCAGAGGCCGTCGATTTCAACGATGCCGGTCAGCTTGTGCGGCGTCCGTTGCGCCGAGAAGACCTCGCGCAGCTTATGGGCGAGGACATATGCCGACCGGTAATTGCACTTGAGTTCCCGCCTCAGTCGCAGAGCAGCGACCCCGTTCACGCCGTTCACGAAGACTGCGATTGCCGCGAGAATGTCGCGAACCGCCATCTTGCGGTTGGCGAATATGGTTCCGGACGTAAGGGAGAACTGTTTGAGGCAGCCCTTGCACTTGAAGATTTTCCGGCACTCGAACTCGTACACGCCAAGCGAACCACAATGCGGACAGAAGGGCTCGCCGCCGTTCTCCGCAAAGCGGACCGCCCGAAACCTTCCGTGAGCCTCGTCGTCCGACATGCGGGCGACCTCGGTAAGGCTCAGCGTTGCGGCTTTGGCGGAAAGGAGAAAATGCTGAGACAATCCCGTTTCCGTGCTAGTGCATCTTAGACTATGCTCTAGCACGTACTACGCGCCTTGATCAATGCCAAAGCACGTTCTATTGTGCTAAGGCATGAAAGAGAGTTGCAAAAATGCCACGCACGCACAAGGCTGATCCAAAGGTTCTGGAGCAGAGTCGGGATTGGGCTCGGAAGCTGGTCCAGATGGAGATGCTGAGAAAGGACCTGACCTACGGCGATCTCGCACGGCTGCTGAACGAGGCCGGGATCGAGGAGAACGAACGGAACCTGCGCAACAAGATCGCGCGGGGCGAATTCTCAGCCTCGTTCATGCTCATGTGCATGAGCGTGGTCGGCGTGAAGGGGTGGGAGCACGCGGGCGAAATCGTCAGGGATCATCTGATTGAACAGCAGGGAAAGCGGAAGGGAAAGCCTTCGTAAGGCAAGTTAGCCCCTCTTTATCGGAGATTCCACGGTGACTCCACTAATACGGTGCGCTCTCGCATTCACATTCGTCCTCATTTCGACCGGTGCGCACGCATCGGGGTCACTCCCTGACGCCAGCACGACTCCGGGCGCAACCGATCCCGCCGTCACCCAATCCAACATCCATCAAACCATCTGCATTCCCGGCTATAGCCGCACCGTCCGCCCGCCAAGCTGGTACACGTCGAAGCTGAAACATCGGCAGCTTGCGTCAGATGGCATTTACGGGCGGATGCGGGAGTTCGAGGAGGACCATTTAATTCCTCTGTCGCTGGGAGGCTCTCCCCGCGATGTTCGGAATCTGTGGCCGGAGCCGCGCTTCGGATTTTGGAATGCGGAGAAGAAGGATCAGCTAGAGGACATTATACACCGTAGAGTCTGCGATGATTCGATCTCGCTCCGCACTGCACAAGACGCGTTTAAGGGAAACTGGACGGTCGCTTATCAACGCTACGCCTTTTCACGGACACATGCCCGAGGGCATTCGCGCTGAGCTTCCTAGCGCGAGGCAACCCAAATTAAGGCGAGAACAACAAAAAAAGCGAGCCAGAACAGAGTCACGTTGCTAATGCCAGACCGTCCGCCGCGCAACGAAACTGGCGACCACTCCTCCAGCGCGACACCGCTCGCCGCTTTGTCGATCAGGACTTCCAATTCGTGTTTGCCGACCGCCAGGATTTGAGCAGCCCGCGTGGTGTAGCTTCCTTCTGCCGACGAAAGATGCCTCAACAGTACCGGAAGGTGTACCTTGGCGGATTCGACAACGAGTGCTCTTTCCACGTTTCTCACGTGGTTGAGCAAGTCCTGCTTTACGCTGACATCGCCCGCCGACAGCCACTCAAACCGCCTCTCTAGCTGTTCAGGGATTTGGTAGCGAATTACGACCTCCGCGATATGTGTGCGGATCGCTTCCAAGACGCTTTCGAGATTCGCGTCGAGCCCAATTCGCAATCGCCTTTTCGATTTTGGCCCTACATGCTTCCAAAGGTTTTCCGTCAACTGATACTTGGCTTGGAGTGGCATAAGGGGTGGGAGCAGGTTGAACAGGCGCTCGGCTGTTTGTCCGCTCATCTTGACACTACTCGTGCGCCACTTTGGAATCGTTAGCTCGGCGTATTCTCGCGCCTGTAATCCATGCTCCTGCTGATAAAGATCGAGAACGTACTTTAGTTGGTCGGATGGGAGCGAGAAAAAATAGGCTTTGACATCCTGATCTGTGCCGCCAAGTTCTCGGGAAAGCTCATGGGCCTCCCTGATATGCTGCATTGCCCGCTCACATCCGTAGTAGGAGCGCGACGCGTATCTACGGCGTGCTTGGGGCATTTAGTGGCCTCGTATCGAAGCCCACAATCGTTGCAATAGCGTCCGGCGTTGATTCCCGGACAGAATGAGCTTCACCGAATAGCCCTTCCCAGTGATTTGCCTTGCTGCTTCTATTTGGCTGCCAATCGCAGCAAGTTCACGAGCCTTTGTGACTAGCTGGAGAAGACCGGCTTCAACCTCAGCAACTAGAACGGCGGACTGGCTAATAGGGACGTTTGCTGCCGTACACTGTGCGCGAAGTTTGGCGCTCTCAGAATCGACATCCGTGCGTTCCGTCGCTCGGATAGTTTGCCGGAACACGTCAATGGTGTCCGAAAACTGCCGCTACGATTAGGACAAGAGCAACAAGGCCCGCGATAACGTAGGCTGGCGTCCAGTTCGTGGTCCCAGTTTGTGAAGCGGTGAGCTTCCCCCCAAATGCGCGTTCCGTGTTTCCCACGAGCACTTCCGTCCGGCCAGTCTTGGTGTTGTGAACGTGAGAAATCGTTGCGGCATTGCCGCTCTGCGCAACATCTTGAACCGTGCTGCTTAGTGTCGCCAACGTCTTTTCGAGGATCGCGACATCCAGATGCATCCGGTGCGCTTCTTTGGCTACGTCGAGAATTCCCTTGTGATAATCTGCAAGAAGCACTTTCCGTTGTTCTTCGGGAAGAAACGAAAGATCGAGGGCCGTAGTGGGTGTCAAGTTCACGCTGGTGGGCGTGAGTGCCCTCTGCGATCCGTCTGTATTGGTCATGGCTGGCCCAGCGCAAATTTACGGCTGGAACACTACGCAAACTTCCTTAACGATTTGCTGTGATGGTTATCGCGGTATTCCGCAGGACGCATAGATGCCCGGTCCCGGCAGCGTGGCCTTTTATCTCGACATCCCGAACCTGCCGAGTTGGTGGGAAGATGATCAAATGCATCCTCTAATCGATTCAACTGTAGACCGCTGTTCCGCAAAAGTCACAAAAACGGCGTCGGGCGAACTGTACGTGTTTGTTCACGTAATCAAATTCGGGGATGCGATTGCAGAAATCGACTTGATTACTCCGCCGCGTCGGTTTCCGATTGAATTGAGGGTGTTTTGGGATACAGACGGCGTGAAAGTGAGCCAAAACGGGCAAGGAAGTAAGCTCTTCCCTTGGCTTTCGCCTCCTCAAGTTCGCTAGGCGTCAGCCAGCGACCGCTCTCGTCACGAGCCCCGACGAGACCAGCGCCGTTGTGATCAACGGCATCGTGGCCTTCGACGACGGCGAATTGTTCAATGTCAATCATTTTTCATTTTCCTCAGTTGAAGGTCGGGAGGCACGATTGAGCGCCCGACTAAATTTCTTGAGCCGATCCCAACGGGGACTCTTGCAGTGTGGGCAAACACGGGGGCGTTCCTGCGTGCGGGGAAGCCATTCATGTCCACACCGGCATCGGCAGCCGGTTAGCCGTACTATTCCCAGCGCTGGCAGTGCCGATTTCAAGCACGAATCCCAATACTGATTTGACTACTATTAGTATACACCAATAGTAGATGACTGTCAACGAATGCGTGCCCAGCGGATCGGCAGCCTTTAGCCTTGTTCTTTTTCTGTTCTCGTCTAGACTCGGATCGTCGAGTCGCTTAGCCCGTCTGCGGGCACAAAACGTGATTAGAGGGACTGCGTGATGACACGAAGCGCTTTGATAATCGGCAATCCGGGAGAAACAGGTGCGTCAGATTATTGTCCGGGCGTCGATTGGGACCTCGTACACTACAAGAAATTTCTGCTCTCCCCGGTTGGCGGGGCTTGGTACGACAGCGAAATAACGACGCTCAACCGACCCAACGTCGCCACTGTGCGAGCCGCTATAACAACAACTATGAAATACGCGAGCTACTCGTTCGTTGTGTTCTGTGGACACGGATGTACCAGAGGCAACTCGACCATACTCGAATTAAGAAAGGGCGAGGAAATTAACGAACTGGAGCTTCGCCGTGGCAGCCCGAGACATACATTGGTGCTGGATTGTTGTCGGGAACTTTCCAAATCGGTATTGGCCGAAGATACGATGATGCGGGCTCTACTCGCAAAGGCAGATATGGAGCCACGCGATACGCGTAAGTATTTTGACGAAGAGATTGCCAGGTGCCCGACAGGGCTAGTCGTACAACACGCTTGTGCTTTAGGAGAGACGGCACAAGATGACCCAAAATCCGGAGGTTATTATTCTTCAAACCTGATACGCGCGGCGGATGACTGGGCGAGCGCTAGACACAGCCACTATTCGGCGAGTTTGTTGGGTGTCGATGCGCACACGGCGGCGGCGAACAAGGTAGTCGCTCTCAGCGGTGGTCGCCAAAATCCACCGCCCCCCGAGAAGCCTCGATCAGGGCCGTATTTCCCATTCGGCGTCGTCGCATTTTAGCTTCGTACAAATTGGACAGGGGCGACGGAATCCTTCTTGGAAGTTGCGGATTAGCTTTGTCCGCGCTGGTGGTCATTGCAATCCGTGGGGCAGGCGTGTGGGCCGAATGGCTCACTGCCATCGCCACCGTTGCATTGGTAGTTGTCGCGTGGGTACAGCTTGGAGCACTGAAACTCACATCGCGCGCCGATTTCATACACCGATTGAGCGCCGACTTTTGCAAGCCCGGTGCTAGAAGGATTCTCAGAGCGCTTGAACGACAGGATTGCAAATTCGACCCCGATTCTCAGAAGTTTATCGCTGGAGATGTGACATTTGACACCTATGAGCTAGATGATTTCGTGTTAGGCCCGCTGGAGTCGCTCGCCCTATTTGAACAGCGGGGGATCGTCGATCTCAGTATGGTGCGTGATTTCTTCGGTTGGTATATCGTTACTGTTTGGGAAAACAGCGTCGTGCAAGAGTATTGTTTTTGGCAGGCGGAGCAGCCCGAAGGCGCAGATGTCTATACCGGCTTGGCCCGGGTGTACCGACTATGTAAAGCGATTAGGTCGGTCCGATAGTGTGATTTCGGCGCTTTTTCTCTACCATAACGCCGTTCAGTCCTGATCCGGTGCTGTAACAGTGGCCTGATCGGTTGGGGCGGCGCAGACTGGAAAGCGTTTCCCATGTTTGTTGAACGCTACTACCAGCGTGTTGAGTCGATGAGGCGGCACTCGTTTTGACAGGGTAATATCAGGTCAACCGTTGGAAGGGACAATGAACGTGTCTGCCGCGAACGATTCTAAAACTCGTCCAGCTATCTGGAGTCACGACCGCGACCATTTCTACAAATATGTCACGGCAAGTACCGCTAAAGAGACTCTTCGTTCCGCTCGTCTGCGCTGGTCATCCGTCGGCTTATTTAATGATCCGTTCGATTTAGGCTTCGATCTGCATGTGGAATATGATCGCGACCGGGTAATTCAGGCCGTTAATGAAAATATGTGGACGAGCTACGCTGGTCTCCGCGAGTTTAACCCTCAGAACGAACTTGGACACGTTCACGCGTGCTTGCGCGACAATCTGCCGGGAATGTCCCGCGAGGAGTTCGAAGCAGAGATGGCTGGTTCCGTCGAAGAGTCTCTGGTCGCCGGCGATAATTCGTTGCCCGATGTTCGCGCGAAAATAAGGAACAGTTTGCGAGACGTGAAATTGCTTTGCCTTTCGGCAATCCATGACAATTTGCTTATGTGGTCCCATTATTCCGGTAGTCACTCGGGCGTCGTACTGCGTCTTGCATGCGTTCCCGCTAGAGATAGCATTTGGGGCGTGGCAGCGCCCGTACGTTACGAAAAAAGCATGCCTCGCATGTTGAGCGAGAATGAACTCATTCGCTTTTTGTCGGGCGAGCTTACCCTAACCCCAGAGAGAGTCGTGGACCTGAGTATCCTCACCAAAGCGATTGACTGGGAGTACGAACAGGAATGGCGAATACCACTCCATTTTACCGACCCTGATGCAGATTTTGCAGATTTGGGATTTCATCCTTCAGAGCTTACAGCGCTGTTTCTGGGATGCCGAATAACCGAGCAAGATCGGCGTGAGATAGGGGATATTGCCGAACGTTGCTATCCGCATGCTGAGCTATGGCAGGGAGAGAAATCCGAACGTGAGTTCAAAATAGATTTTACACGCGTTAGGTAAGGGTTATCGTTTTCCCGCCCCCTTCCCCGTCACATTCGTCATCGGCGTCCTGATACCCACAGCGAAACCCCGCTTCGGCGGAAACGTGAACGTCGAATCCCCTTCGTCCTTCGGCGTCTCCCGCACGATCTCCCACAGCATGTACTGCCCCGTTCCCTGAAACGACCTGAGTCTCCCAGCGGCCCGCTGGCCTCTCAGGGCCACGCCTACACGCTTTGACATGAGCCGGATTAGGTTCTGGTCCTGCTTGTCCAAAGCCCGTTCCACGATCAGTTCAAAGGCAATGTCGCGGGTCGTCAGGGGCTCAATGGCGCGGCGAAGGACGCTGTAGATCAGCCGCATCATCTCACCTCGCTTGGCCCAGTCCTTGGGCGGACGGAAGGCGCGAGGACGGATGGTCTCGATTTCGAGCTTTGGATCAAATTGGAGCAGCGTGGCGTCGAGGTTTTCGAGATCGACAACCATCTGCCTCAGACGTTCATGGGTTTCTTCGATGTCGTGGGTGAGTTTGGCCCGTCGCTTCATCAGACCCATGACGATAATATCGGACATAGCTGTCTCCATTTCTGGTGGCGAGCTTACCGATTAGGGGCTGGGGGAGGCGAGCGCGGCTAGGTGTGAGTGCTGCATAATGGCGAGTGCTTCGCGTGCGTCGAGCGGCGGGAGTACCCCGGGCAGTCGCGAGGCCAGCATCGATTTTCCGGCGCCGGGCGGACCGATCATCAGCATGTTATGTCCGCCCGCAGCGGCAATCTCGAGTGCGCGCTTCGCGGTCTCCTGGCCTTTCACGTCCTTGAGATCAGGGATTGCTGTCTTTTCTTCGGCAATTTTCGGCGCGGGCGCGCGCAGCACCTGCGCGCCCTTGATGTGATTGACGAGTGCGATGAGCGACGGTGCGGCGATGATCTCGATCTTGCCGGCCCAAGCGGCTTCGGGCCCGCTCGCGGCCGGACAGATGAGTCCGCGGCCCGCTTCCGATGCGGCAAGCGCCGCAGGAAGCACGCCTGCAACAGGCGTCAGCGCGGCATCGAGCGACAATTCGCCCAGCGCCGTGTAGCCCGCCATTTCCCGCATCGGCAGTACGCCCATCGCGGCGAGAATCCCGAGCGCGATCGGCAGGTCGTAGTGACTGCCTTCCTTCGGCAGATCGGCTGGCGCGAGATTGACGGTGATCCGGTCGGGAGGCAGCGCGAGCCCGATGGCCGAGAGGGCGGCATGCACGCGCTCACGACTTTCGCCCACTGCCTTGTCGGCGAGGCCGACGATCGTGAAATAGGGATTACCGCGCGCGATATGGACCTGAACGTCGACTTCGCGCGCCTCGATGCCCTGGAACGCCACCGTATAGACATGCGCGGTTGTCATGCATCCCCCGAAACCATCTCGCGCGGGGAGACTATCGAGAGAGTTATCGGGACAGTTTGTTCCGCCTGTATCAAAGTTTCGCGGAATGGCGTCCGCGGCGAACTTCGTCAGACGAGTAGAAGGCCCGCTGCAAGGCCGGCGACCAGGAAGCGCACGAGCCAGCCCGCGCTGTGCGAAACCGTAATGAGCGGGTCGGTCTTGATCCAGAAGCCGTTGGTGACCTGCATCACGAGTGGTCCGGCCACCCAGGCGGCGAACGCCAGAAACAGGGCGCGCGGCAAAGTGTGGGCACGACCGTAGCAACAGAGCGCTACCACGGCGAGCGCCGTCAGATAGGCGAGCGCGCTGGAGATCAGGATTGCGCGCGCGTCGGCCGCCTTTTGCCGCAGACCAGGCCACCACACTTCCGGATAGCGGTTGTAACGGTCATGGAACAGCACGCCCATGAACAGCCAATCCGAAAACATGCTGACGGTTCCCGCGGCGAGCACGGCAATCACCGCTCTTAGACTCCATGACATCGCAATCCCCTTCCCCTTTTTCGCGGTATTGCTTCCGCCCCTCAGTTGCCCATCGCCCGCGAATAGAGTTGCTGGAACAGCGCGACCGCGTCCTCGTGTTTCGGCGAAAGGGGCCCGCGGTCATACACGCCGGCATCGAGATTGCGCTGCACGGCCTCGGTAATCGCAATGTCCTCACCCGTGGTCGCTTCCGAAGCGGCGACAGCCGCCTGCAGTTCGCTTTCCGGAAGATCCGACGGAAAGAAATAGAGATAGTCGAGCCGCGTGCGCGCATGATCGAGCGGCCACATGCGCTCCATCATCAGGCCATTTGCATAGCCGTTGATGCCGAGGCAGGGCCACATCCAGCCCCACAACCCGCTGACGGCAGCCCCCTCCCGCGGCGGCGCGTAATGAAAAACAATTTCGCCGCGCAGTTCGACTTCGTAGCGCGACGTGTCGATCGAAGCGTGAAGCGCAGGATGCACGATCGGTACGTGGTAACCTTCGAGATAGTTCTCGACATAGGTTTTCCAGTTACACCGGATATCGTGCATCGCGTGGCGCGCCGGCCGGAACGCCTCGATCGGCATGTCGCGCGCGCGCTCCATCAGCGGCGCGATTGACATCGCGAGCGGCGCGGCGTCGCCGTCGATGTTGACGAACAGAAATCCGCGCCAGTTTTCGCAACGAATTCCAAAGAGGCCGTAGGCGCGCGGATCGAATCCGTCCGCAGGGCCGAAATCGCGCGCGCTTGCGAGCCGGCCGTCGAGCGCATAACGCCAGCCATGATAGCGGCAGACGAGCGCGCCGTCGCACTTGCCGTGACCGTCGGGAGCGAGCGGGCCCGCGCGATGCCGGCAGACATTGTGGAAGCCGCGCACGAGGCTATCGTTGCCACGGACGAGAATCAGCGGATAACCCGCGAGCGTGAACGCGAGCCAGTCGCCGTTCTCGCCGAGCTGCGATTCGTGCCCCGCAAGCTGCCAAGTCCGCGCAAAGATGCGGCGGCGTTCCGTCTCGTAAAGTGATGGATCGCGATAGAGTGCGGCGGAAAGCGTTTCCGGGGTGGTGCGGTGCATGGCGGCAATCTAGCAGGACGAGGGCGGTCTTGCGAAGCGGGAAGCTCGCTCCTAGCTTCTTCCGAAAGTCATTTGTGCAACGGAAGAGACATGGCAGCCCAACGGTTTGAAGGCACCGAACGATACATCGCAACCGACGATCTGCGCGTTGCCGTCAACGCGGCGATCGCGCTCGAACGCCCGCTGCTCGTCAAGGGCGAGCCGGGAACCGGCAAGACGCAGCTTGGGTATGAAGTGGCCGGGGCACTCGGCGCGCCGCTTATCACCTGGCATATCAAATCCACGACCAAGGCCCAGCAGGGGCTCTACGAATACGATGCCGTCACGCGTTTGCGGGATTCCCAGCTCGGCGATCCGCGCGTTGCGGACGTGAAGAATTACATCCGGCGCGGCAAGCTGTGGGAGGCATTCGAGAGCGCCGCGCGATGCGTGCTCCTGATCGACGAGATCGACAAGGCGGATATCGAATTCCCGAACGATCTCCTGCTCGAGCTCGATCGCATGGAATTCTTCGTTTACGAGACGGGCGAGACGATCAAGGCCAGGTTGCGCCCGGTCGTGATGATCACCTCGAACAACGAGAAGGAGCTGCCCGACGCGTTCCTGCGCCGCTGCTTCTTCCATTACATCCGGTTTCCCGACCGCGAGACGATGCAGCGAATCGTCGACGTGCATTACCCGGGGATCAAGCAGAAACTGGTCTCGGAGGCGCTGAACGTTTTCTACCGGATCCGCGAGGTGCCGGGCCTCAAGAAGAAGCCATCCACCTCCGAGTTGCTCGACTGGCTGAAACTCCTGCTCAGCGAAGACATTCCGCCCGAGGCGCTGCGCGAGCACGAGCCCGGCAAGCTCGTTCCGCCGCTCCACGGTGCGCTCCTCAAGAACGAGCAGGACGTTCACCTCTTCGAACGCCTCGCCTTCCTCGCGCGAAGAGAGGCAAGGGGGTGAGAGCCGCGCGCGGCCTCGCCAAAAAACCCTCGTGTCATTCCCGCGAAAGCGGGAAGCCAGAGCGCAGGCTTATCCGGAGAGAATTGCGCTCTGGGTTCCTGTACCCGTGACGACGATCTTGTCGCTGTTAAGCTGACGGGATTGGGTCATCTGTCGGGAGCACCATGGGTTCCTGTGCCATTGAGCACCCAAGCGGGACATGTGCCCCGGCAGATTGGCTGCGACG
>DASXYZ010000057.1:0-26213 GCA_036502185.1 Rhizomicrobium sp. | reverse complement strand
GGCCGCTACATGTCGCTGGAAACCATCGCGCCATTGAGCGATGATCCCATCGTCAGGCTGCCGGCAGTGGCCTGACAATCCGGCCAAACCTGCCGGAGATCACGAGCCACGCGCTCCTACACCACTTCCGGGGACACGATCTGTAGATGCCCTAGTCCCCTTGAGGGAGGGTCGAAATGTGCGAGCGCAGCGAAGCAAATTTCGGGGAGGGGTAATGGTTGCAGCACCACCCCTCCGCTTGCGATTGGCGACGGGGATTCGGGCGGCGTCGTATTCATCGCCAGGGGTCGGTCAACTCCACTTCGCAGTCTGCAAAATCTGGCGTGTTTCGCGTCGCCAATGCGGCGCCCCGCGAACGTGCAATAGCGGCGATCTGCGCATCGGATTGCGAGATCGGACTGCCACTTCGCCGCCGGGCCGCAGCCAGCCTCGCAAAAACCTGCGCGGCCGCGCTGTCAAAAGGCAGCACGCGACCGGCCATATCGGCGTCGAACATTTGCCTCACCGCGTTCTGCAACGCGGCGCGGCGCTTCCCGGGCGGCAAGAGTTCAAGTCCGAAATGCATCTCGGCCTCCGTGATCGCGGTCGTGAACAGGGCCGCAATCGGCTGCGAGCGCAGCCACTCCATCACGCGCGAGGATGGTCTTGGACGAAGGCTCTCCGACAGCACATTCGTATCGAGCACGATCATTCGAAGCGCGGCGGTTCGCGCACGGATTCGCGTTTGGGAAGGCGGAGTTCGACGCCCCCCAGTGGTTCGATGCGCGCGCGGATCGCATCCGCCAGGTTTCCGGGCTTCCTCGGCTCCTGCGACAGCGCGATGCGCAGGATGTCACGCGCTTCGTCCTCCATCGAGGTATTGTGATGCGCTGCCCGAATGCGCAACCGGCGCTTGAGCGTCTCATCGAGGTTACGGATCGTTATGCTGGCCATGTTCGCCGTCCCTGCAATCATTGATTGCAATTTAAGCATTGCCCGTCCGATCGGTCAATGCCTGCCGATTTTGCCCCAACGCTCGATAAGCGCGCGCAGAATCGGAACGGATTTGCTGCCGCTCCGCGAAGCCGTCACGATCCGGGTTTCCAACGGCGCGACCATGGAATCGACGCGAACGGCGCCGCCGGGGTTGTCGCAAAACCCGCTGGCACCGCGCGGGTTTCTGGGACGCGGTGATCTACGACAGTGATTTCCCACCCTCCCTCAAGGGGAGGGTGGTCCCGGCGTAGCCGCTTGCGGGCGACGATAGATGCGCATAAATGCGCATTAGGAGGAATTCCTGGGCATGCGCGGAACCGTCAGGCCCCGAGAGGTTATCCGACGCCTCACTGCCGATGGCTGGGTGGAGAAACGCCGTGGACCTGGCGACCACGTGCAGTTCGTCCACCCGCTCAGGCCAGGAAAGGTCGCGGTGGATTTGGGCGTCAGGGAGGTACCAATCGGAACGCTGCGTTCGATCTACCGGCAAGGGGGATGGCGATGGCGGTAAGTACGATGACAAGATCGGGAGTTTGATATGGCCCATGTTTACGGCGTCGTTCACGAGCACCATGGTGCATTCGGCATCTCTTTCCCCGACTTTCCCGGCGTGGCGTCGGGTGGACGGAGTCTCGACGAGGCGGTAGAGCGGGGGACGCAAACACTCGCGTTCCATGTGCAGGGCATGGCAGAGGACGAAGACGACCTGCCGAGATTGCGCGTACTCGACGAACTGCGGAAGGACAGAACCTTTCGCGCCGAGTCCCGCGGTGCCGTCATCGTGGCCATCCCTGTCGAGCTTCCCGGCAAGGCCGTTCGCGTCAATGTCACAATCGAGGAGCAGCTGCTGCAGGCAATCGATCGGGCGGCCGGCAGGCTCGGGCAGTCCCGTTCGGCATTTCTCGCGTCGGCCGCGCGTGAGCGGATCAAGACGGCTGCTTGACGACCGCGCCGGCAGCGAGCGCGCCGCCGCGGTTATCAAAGCGGCTGGCACCGCGCCCGCTTCTGGAAACGCGGTGATCTACGACCGGGATTTCCCATCCTCCCCTTGAGGGAGGGTCGAAATTTGCGAGCGGCAGCGAAGCAAATTTCGGGGAGGGGTGAATGCCGAAACATCACCCCTCCCCGAAATTGCTCTTCTCGCTTTGCTCGAAGAACAATTTCGACCATCCCTTCCGCCTTCGCCAAGGCTTCGGCGGACAAGGCAGGCCGCGAGACCCGCCGGAGCTTCAGCGAAGGCGGGCAAGGGGAGGGTGGCCTCACAGCATCGCGGGAATCACCCGGTCGGGCGGCTTGTGGCCGTCGGCGAAGGTCTTGATATTGACGATCACCTTCTCGCCCATGTCGACGCGGCCTTCGAGCGTGGCGGAGCCCATGTGCGGCAGCAGCACCACGTTCTTTTGTTTCATCAGCTTGGGATTGACCGCGGGTTCGCGCTCGAAGACGTCGAGGCCTGCGCCGGAAAGTTCGCCGGCCTCCAGCATGCGCGCGAGCGCGTTCTCGTCGATCACTTCGCCGCGCGCGGTGTTCACGATGTAGGCGGAAGGCTTCATCAGCTTCAGCCGCCGCGCGGAGAGGAGATGATAGGTCGCCGGCGTGTGCGGGCAATTGACCGAGACAATGTCCATGCGCGCGAGCATCTGGTCGAGACTGTCCCAGTACGTGGCGCCGAGCTCGCGCTCGATCTGCGGGTGCACGGGTTTGCGGTTGTGATAGTGGATCTGCAGCCCGAACGCCTTGGCGCGCCGCGCCACCGCCTGGCCGATGCGGCCCATGCCGATGATGCCGAGCCGCTTGCCCCAGATGCGATGGCCGAGCATCCACGACGGTGACCAGCCGCGGAAATTTTCGGCCCTGAGTTGCTCGGCGCCTTCGACGAGACGGCGCGGCACGGCGAGGATCAGCGCCATCGTCATGTCGGCGGTGTCTTCCGTCAGCACGCCCGGCGTGTTGGTGACGGTGATGCCGCGCTCGAGCGCCGTCTTGACATCGATGTGATCGACGCCATTGCCGAAATTCGCGATCAGCCGGAGCTGCGGGGCGGCGCGGCCGAGCACTTTCGAATCGATGCGGTCGGTCACGGTCGGCACCAGCACATCGGCCTTCTGCACCGCTTCGATGAGGCGGCCCTGATCCATCGGCGCGTCATCGGGATTGAGCTGCGTGTCGAACAGCTCGCGCATGCGGGTTTCGATCGCGTCAGGCAGCTTGCGCGTGACGATCACAAAGGGGCGGTTTGCGGCCATACCCGGGCTTTCCCTCAGAGCCTTCTGCTGCCTTGACTCGTCTTACCAGATGCAACCGGCGCGGCAAACACTGCCGCCCCACGCCGCACTTTTTGCCGGGACGCCCGCCATCGCGCTAGAAAGGTTCTTGTTTGAGAGGCGTGCCGCATGGCGCTTCCCCGCGAATCGCCTGCAAGCCCGGCAGCCACGGCCGGCATCGCGCCCACGGGATTGGCGGGGTTGTTTCTGGCGCCGCAGGGAGTCTCAAGCACGGGCGAATGCCTCGCGAGTCCGTTCGGCCGGTTCTGCTGGGCGACGTTCGATTTCGGGCGGGTGCCGTTCGTGCTGCTCGTCACGATCTACATTTTCGCGCCCTATTTCGCGAACACGATCGTACCCCACGATCCCGTGCGCGGGCAGGCGCTGTGGGGCGATATCCAGGCGTTCAGCGGACTTTTCATTGCGTTGCTCGCGCCGTTCATCGGCGCGATGGCGGACGCAGGCGGGCGGCGAAAGCCGTGGATTGCCGCGTTCGCCGCGCTCATCGCGATCCCCAGCGCGCTGCTGTGGTTTGCCAGACCCGCCGGGCAGGGGCTTTCGCTGCTGGAGATCGGCCTGTGCGTCGGTGCGGCAAATGTCGCGTACGAATTCGCGAGCGTGTTCTATAACGCGATGCTGCCGTCGATTGCCGCGCCGGCGCGCATCGGCGGCCTGTCGGGTCTCGGACTCGCGCTCGGAAATGCATCGGGCGTGCTTCTTCTGATATTCATGCTGATTGCGTTCGTGCTGCCCGGCGCGGTGAGCTGGCCCTTCGTTCCGGCACATCCGCTCTTCGGCATCGGCCAGGCACAACACGGAGCCGAACGTCTCGCCGGGCCCATCGCCGCGCTCTCGATTTCCGTGTTCGCGATCCCGCTGTTTCTTTGGACGCCCGACAGGCCGCCGCGCCGCCTGGGCTGGGTTCGCGCGAGTGTTGCGGGAATTCGCTCGGTGTTCGCGACGCTCGGCAGCCTCAAGCGATTCCGCAATGTTGCCCGCTATCTGGTGGCGAGACTCTTCTTCAACGACGGGATGACGGCGCTGCTCACCTTCGGCGGCGTCTATGCCGCGGGCACCTTCCACTGGGGCGCGCTGGCGATGGCGGCATACGGCATCGTGCTCAGCGTGTTTGCGGTGATCGGCGGTTTCTACGGCGGCTGGCTCGACGACCGTTTCGGCTCCAAGACGGCGCTCTTCGTGTCGGTCGGCGGGACGCTGTTGACCGGCGCCCTGCTGATTTCAATGGCGCCCGACCGGATCCTCTGGTTCATCCCTTACGATCCGCACGCGCCGCCGGTGCACAGCCTGCCGCTGTTCCGGACCTGGCCCGAACTCATCTATCTCGGGATTGCGACGTTCATCGCGGTTTCCATATCCGCGTCCTACGCCAATGCACGCACGATGATGGCGCGGATTGCGCCCGCCGACCGCATGACGGAGTTCTTCGGCCTCTATTCCCTGTCCGGCCAATCGACATCGTTCCTCGCGACTTCGAGCGTCACGCTTCTGACGCTATGGACCGCGAGCCAGCGCGGCGGAATGATCGCCGTGCTGCTGTTTCTTTCGTTGGGACTGATCGGAATGATCTGGGTGAAAGAAGAGCGGGCGAAGGTGGGCTGATCGGCGAACGAGCAAACGAAAGGATCAGTTCTGCCCTGCGCCTTGGGCGGCCGATACGATCCCCTGCAATGCCTGCATCGCGAGCGAACGGGATTCGCCGTCGCGGTCGAAGGCGAGTGCGCGTGCGAGATAGTCGATTGCCTGCAGCGAATCGTTGCTGCCCCGGGCCAGGCAGTCGGCGTAATAGTAATTCGCTGTCGCATTCGTCGGATCGATGGCGAGAACGTCGTGCAGCGACGATTGCGCGGACGTAAACTCGTCCCGTCCGTAGGCATTCGACGCGGAATCCAGAATCCTTTTGGCCCTCTTTCTGTCTGCCGCCGACAGGCGCGCTGCGTCGTCAGTCAGATCCGCGTACACCGTCCTTAATGTTCCGGCGTCCTCCGACATCAGTTCGGAAGCGGCGCGCTGCTGCGCCTGGCGCTCCGCCTGTTGCGAGGCAGCCTGCCTTTGGGCGGCATTGGCCGGCTGGCTGGTCGAAGCATCCACCTGCTGGCCGGTCAGACCTTCCGCCAGTCCTGCCGCCGCACCCGATAGCAGCGAATTGAAAAGGCTCTGGCCGAAGCTGGCCTCGCGCTTGCCCTGCCGAATCTGGGCATCGGATACGATGTCCGACAGCTGTTTGCGTTGCTTTTCGTCACCGGTGCCGCGGTCGAGCGCACTTTGCGCGATGCGCTCCGCATCGGAATAGGATCCGTAACCCGTGTATGTTCGGGCCAGGGTCACGGACGCCGCGGGATCGAGAAGTCCCTCGCGGTCGAGAATCCCGCCATACTGAATGGCGAGCCAATACCGCCCGCTCGCGGCATTCGTCGCCAGGGCGTTGCTGTAGATGGTTTTTGGATCGTTCTGCGCCAGTGCCGGTACGGTCAGCTGCAGCACGGCGGCTGTTGCGACAAACACGGCCGAAAGAAGAGCAGACGGGAAAATTTGTCGCTGTGCTCCCGCGCGCGACTTTCCGGGCTTGCTCGTCTGGTCTTTCATCGGTGCCGTACCTCGAGCTCAGTCCACGCGATCGATTCCTCAGCGATGGTCTTTCGACGAGCGCTGGATCGGTGCAGCCGGACGTGAAACGCCGCCGCCGCCAAATGCGGGACGAGACTGCATTCCTCCACCGCCGAAAGCCGGGCGCTGCACGGCACCTCCGCCGAACGCCGGGCGCTGCACGGCGCCTCCGCCGAACGCCGGCCGCTCGGCAGAGGCACCGCCACCGAACCCGCCGCGTTGCGCCTCGGCGCCGCCGCCAAATCCGGAGCGCTGCGCGCCGCCGAAACCGGAATGCTCGGAACGCTGTGCTCCGCCGAAACCGGAATGCTGTGCTCCGCCAAAGCCCGAATGCTCCGCGACTGTTTCTCCGCGCGATCCCGAGCGTCGCCCGCCAAAACCCGAATGCTCGGTTTCAGATCCGGACCGCTCCGCAAACCCCGAAGAACCATGCGTCGCGCCGAAATGATGCGTCGACGCAGAGGCGTGGCCGAATGAGGAATGATGAAGTCCCGGCCCGAAATGGCTCGCCATCGCATGGGAAGAGACATGTCTCGCGCCGGCCATATGGCTCGCCGCCGAGAGGCGTTCATGGGCGGCGATCTGGCGGCCTCGTGCCGGGCCGACAATCGGGCCATGATGCGAAGCAAAGTCATGACGCGTGCCGGCCGGCAGCGGATGCCCGAACGCGGAGCGGAACCGCTCCCCGTCTATCGCACGATCGACGAGATGCCCGCGGGCGGTACCGAAACGCGTCCAGCCCGCTGTTCGTCCGATGAATCCCCTAACGCGAGCAGGATCGATGAAATCGACGGACAGGCCCGGAGCGAAAATATCGTCGGCTGGAATGAACGACCACAGGGCGTAGAAGGCGGCGGCATCCAGGGCCGCGCCATACAGTCCACGATACCCGTACCAGCCGTCCCAATCGTCGATGAAGGGGCCCGTTCCATCGTAGTAGTCCGGAGGAATGGGGAACCAGCCGATGTTTCCGGCGCCTTCCCGCCACGCGACCCAGGCCGGCGACCAGGTATAGCCAGGCTGCCAGAGCCAGCCATTGTCCGGATCGTAACCCCAGCGACCATAGTGAGACGGAATATCGCCCCAGGAATCATCGGACACCCAAACCGTTCCGTACTCGTCGCTGTCTTCCCAGTGGCCGTTGCGATAGGGGCGGAAATCTGCGTCGACCTGCGTGGGATGCCAGACGAGTCCCCAGCGCGGGTGCCGGATCCATTCGCCGTAAGGCGACAGCGTATCGTGAAACGTCTGAAAATCGATCTTGTCATCCGTCATGGAAGCGGATGCATTCTGCATGGGAGCAGAAGCACTGTCCGCGTCGGGCGTGGTATCGGTCTGGTTGTTCGCCACTGCCGGGACCGGCTGCGGCGCTGCCGGCGGATTGAGGTTCACCAGGCTTCCATTCAAGAGGGCGTAGGTCAGAGTGACCAGCGCCGGCGGATCGCCCTGATTGGCTTTGACCTGGATGGCGCCCTCGCCGACGGAATAGGACTGGACCAGCGCATTGCCGCTTTGCGACAGATCGCTCGTTGCGAGCCTTTCCGGCTTCCCGTCCATCATTCCGTACACGAACAGAACCTGCGAGGTTTTTCCGGAGTTGGAACAGCTGCCGACAAACACCGCCTTTTCGCTGGTGTTGTCTCCGGTATGACCCGACACGTCCCCGTAGCGCACGTCGCCGACGAGTTCGAACTGATACTGACCGAGCTGATAGGCCCCGTCGTGCAGCGGAAGGGTCGCGACGCCGGCCGTGGTCAATTGCGCATCGGCGCACGCCGTTCCGACCACCTCGACCGGAGAATTGCGGAAGTCCACCGAATGGATGCCGCCGGACGACATGCCCAACTTGTCCTTCTCGACATAGGCAGCCCCTCCGATGATCACCACACCGGCCAGCGCGGCAATCGCAACGTTCTGTGCCGTCGACATCTGCACCAACTCCCCTTGTGTGGCCGGATGTCCGGCTCGTCGCACGGTCCTGGCGGGCTCGAGTCATGCCTCCGCCGCCGGCGTCTCCCCCGTGAAAGAGACACCTTGGGGCCCATGCCAAAGCACGAGCCCGCGACCGGAACCATGGATTGAACTCCCCCAGGCGCCCCGAACCTGTTACCCCAACCGGAATGCCCGGTTAACAAGTTATTAAAGCAAATTATAACGGAGAGCAAATGGAAAATATTTTCGAAGTAAACAAGGCACTTAGGTCGACGGTGCTAGCCTTGTTGCGAGACGGATTGTCGGGGAACGATGCCATCACAAAGAGTGGCTGACGACGCGAATGGACGGAATCGGAGCCGCCACTCTCTGCATTCCCGCGTGGTCTCGTTGCTCCTGCTGGTCGGGGCGCTGTTTTGTGCCGGCAGCAGCGCATCGGCGAAACCATATTTGCTCTCAAGCGGCTGTTCGCAGAACTGTGCGCCCAGGCCTGGCAGGACGGCACCCGCCGCAGCTTCGACCCTGTTCGACCGTGCTATCGCCTTGACGGCAGTGGGGCGCGACGAGGAATCGGCATCCATCCTGCAAACTGTCCTTCATGCGCCCGATACCGGCCTGGTGTGGCGCGCCCGCAAGTTGCTCATGCTGAACGAGCGCTCCCGGTTTCACTATCGCAACGCCCTCGCTGCGATCTCTACTGATCGTGGGCGCCGCGATGCCGGTTTCGAAAACGATGCGAGGCTGCTCGACGCTCTCGTCGAAACGCCGCCCGAACAGCTCGTGTCCGGCAGGGAGTTGAACCTTCGCGATTTCAGGCTGACGGCCGTTATCGGCACTCGCCGCGTGGTTTCGCTCGTCGACACGGGTGCGAGCTTGTGCGCGATTTCCCGCTCCGCCGCCAGGGCAGCCGGCCTGCGCGTCCACCCTGTCGGATACCGCATCAGGGCAGCGCAGGGCGAGGAAGTGCGCGGTGATGTTGCTGTCGGGGATTTGAGCTTCGATGGCATCCGCATCCGCAACGTTGTTTTTCTGGTGTTACCCGATGCAGCGTTCGAACATTCCGGAATTTCGGCGCTCATCGGGCTACCGGTCCTGCGCCAGCTTGTATTGATACTCGGAGGCCCGCGCCGGGACGCCGATGGAATGAAAATCCCGATTGTTTTTTCGGGTGGCGTGCCGTCGGTGCGGATCGCGCTGGAAGGCATTCCGATGCAGTGCGAAATGGACACCGGCTCCAATCGCAGCTGGTTCATTGCATCGCGATTGCCCATTCGGGCGTTTAAACGGGCGGATCGACCGGCGGGAAGGGTGGTTGTGACCGGAATTGGCGGGGGGCCCGACACTCTGAACGGATTGCAATTCAACGCCCGGGTGGCATTGGGCAGCCGCGACGCGACAATTCCACGGGCGTTTGCCGTTTCAAACGACAGATCGAATGGGACGACTGCCCGATGTACGCTCGGTCGCGATGCGATTCTCCGGCTTGCGCCGATCAGGCTCGATTTTTCTTCCATGCGGGTGGTCATTCAATGAGGAGATCGGAATCCGGTCCGTCACCGGATTGCTTCGGCCGGGCTGCAAGCGTTCCATGTCGCGCATCTGTCTGACAGCAGCAGCTGTTCTCTGTGCGTGCGCGCTGTGCGGCTGCGCGACCACATCGCGCGAAGCCACCGCCGCGAACGATCCGCTCGAACCGATGAACCGTGCGGTGTACGGCTTTGACGAAAAGTTCGACCAATATGTTTATCTGACGGTTGCCGGCCTTTACGTGAACAACATCCCGAAGCCCGTGCGCCTGGGCATTCACAACGTCTTTTCGAATGCCGAAGAGCCGGTCTCCATCGCCAACGACGTCCTGCAGCTGAGATTCGATCGCGCCGCGCGCATGACCGCGCGCATGACGCTCAATTCGACCGTGGGACTGGGCGGTATCGTGGATGTCGCGGCGAAGCACGACCTGCCCGAACAGAAGGCCGATTTCGGCCAGACGCTGAGCCGTTTCGGCGTAGGGGAAGGGCCGTTTCTTGTATTACCGATCATCGGCCCCGAGCCGCCGCGCGATATGCTGGGCGACACCGCCGATCTGTTCCTTGATCCCATCACCTGGATTCCGGACGGCTGGCCGCTGCTCGACCGTGTCGGCGTGACCGCGGACGTGCACATCTGGAAGCCCTATCTCACGCACGCGCGCGACATGGTGCTGAGGCACGAACTCGAAAAAGGCTCCGTCGATCCCTACGCCACCATGCGCAGCACCTATCGCCAGATCCGCAACGACGAGATCCACGGAACGACGGCCGCGCCGACGCCGGACGATCTGTCCGCTGCCCCGCCATCCGGCGCGGGCGGAAAGAAGTAAACCTTCTATTGGAATTACATTCTCCTGGACACGCGTATTGGGTGCTTCGACAGGCTCAGCATGAGGGGAATCATACTGCCACAGGCGTAGATGCGAGGCTCAAATGTCCTCATCCTGAGCTTGTCGAAGGACGCACATTGCCAGTGCAGCTTTCGTTCAATTTGGGCGCCACGACGATTTCGTACACCTACGATCCCTCCCATGCCCGCGCGAGCCAGACGGAGAGCGTCTCGGGCACGATCACCAACTATGCCGATTATCCGGAAATCGGGGTGATGGCCGAGCTGATCCAGACGGGCAGCACGTTGACCTGGCGCAATTACATCATGGCCGACGGCCACATGGTGGCGATCCGCTTCGCCACCGCGAACAAGGACCCCATGCTGTACTATCCCATCCTCGACCATCTCGGCTCGATGGTGGCGCTGGTGGACGGCAACGCGATCGGCATCGCCGGCGCCAACCCGAACTACGGCCAGGTGATCGACCGGTACAGCTACGACGCCTTCGGCATGGCGCGCGATCCGGTCAACTGGAAGCCGCTCGACTGCAGCAAGGGTCCGCAGCCGCCCTTCGTCCGCGGCTTCACCGGCCAGGAGCACCTGCCCGACAATGTCTGCCTGATCAATTTCAACGCGCGGCTCTACGACCCGCAGATCGGCCGCTTCCTCTCCGCCGACCCGACCGTGGAAGCGATCTACGACGGCCAGGACCTGAACCGGTACTCCTATGTCGACAACAATCCGCTCGGCTTCACCGATGCGAGCGGGCTGTGCTTCATGGGCTGCTTCTACAAATCGCCCATCTTCGGCGCGGCGCTCGATGTGGGGCTGTTCTTCTTCGGCCTGCCCGAACTCGAAGTGCTGACCAATCTGGCGACGATCGGCGGCACCGCCACGACCGCCTATGCGGCCGCCAGCGCCGCGAACCTGACGGTGATCAATGCCGGCATCGCGGGCGGCCTTTCGGGCGCAGTGACCAGCGGCCGGCTCAAGGGCGCGCTGATGGGCGCGGCCCAGGGCATGGCGATGCAGGGAGCGGCGCCGGGGCTGGGCCATGCGCTTGGGACGGTGATCGCCAATCCGGTGGCGGACGATTTCATCGCGCACGGCTTCGTGGGAGGGCTCTTCAACGTCGGCCAGAAAGGTGGCTTCGTCTCCGGCTTCCTCGCCGCAGGCGTCGGCTCGCTCCCCGCGCCCATCCCGCTCGACCAGTACTCGACCGGTCTCGAAATGGCGACCCTCGGCGGCGCCGCGTCCGTCCTAGGCGGCGGGAAGTTTGCCAATGGGGCGATTACGGCGGCGTTCAGCTATGCGGCAGGAATGAGTGCTTCGCCAGAGTCCGATTCAGGAGGCGGACCAAACGAATCTCGAAATGGCGGCTCCGGTTCTGGACAAAATCCAGCTTTTATGGGCGACCCGTCGGTTCGCGGGGCGCTCAATATAGCGTGGATTGATTCGAATCCGGATGCACCCTCTGTTCCGGCTGATCAATGCTGTTCTCTAAAGCACGAACAAGGAGGATGGATAATCAAATGGGTTTGGGGCGGCTATGACACGCTTCGTGTTGACCCCGGAACTCGAGACTCATTGCCCACGATTTTGAATACACGGCCAGAATGGTGCATGCTACTCTGTGGCGTGGAAGGTTGGTTCCACACGCACCCAAACTGGAACAGCGAAGGGTACGACGGCTATAGAGCGAGTCCTGGTGATATCGAGTTTACGCGAGGGTACGCCAAAGTGCCGGGTGTGATCATGACACATCAGAACCCTATAATCATTCCATATCCTTGAGGTCGCCGTGACGCGCATAAAGAGGGCTGCTCGCAAGCGCAGGTTCACCCGTGTGCCAGTCTTGCTTATCTTGGCTGTGGCCCTAGTTGGATTAGAGGACTGCTCACCGACAAACTCGAACGCTCAAAGCTCCGAAGTGCATAACAATACGGAACACGAAACCCGAGCCACAAAGGCCGTCGCTGACTACGTCCGGAAAACGCGCGGATGGCCGGATGACACGTACACGCTCCAGTACAAAGGACGCGAGCGAACTGCACTAATTTTCTGGGTTCTGTACAAGACCGACAAAGCGATCCCGGGTGGCGGAGGCAACTCTTTCGAAGTGCTCTTAAATCCCGAAACGGATGAGGTTGAGAGGGAATTGCGATTCCAATAAATGTCGCGATTGTTGTATGACAATGTGCCAACTTTCCATTTCAAGGGCTCGATGGTGGCGCTGGTGGACGGCAACGCGATCGGCGTCGACGGCGCCAACCCGAACTACGGCCAGGTGATCGACCGGTACAGCTACGACGCCTTCGGGATGGCGCGCGATCCCGTCAACTGGAAGCCGCTCGACTGCGCCAAGGCGCCGCAGCCGCCCTTCGTCCGCGGCTTCACCGGCCAGGAGCACCTGCCCGACAATGTGTGCCTGATCAATTTCAACGCGCGGCTCTACGATCCGCAGATCGGCCGTTTCCTCTCCGCCGACCCGACGGTGGAAGCGATCTACGACGGCCAGGACCTGAACCGGTACTCCTACGTCGACAACAATCCGCTCGGCTTCACCGATGCGAGCGGGCTGTGCTTCATGGGCTGCTTCTACAAATCGCCCATCTTCGGCGCGGCGCTCGATGTGGGGCTGTTCTTTTTCGGCCTGCCCGAGCTCGAAGTGCTGACCAACCTGGCGACGATCGGCGGCACCGCCACCACCGCCTATGCGGCCGCGAGCGCCGCGAACCTGACGGTGATCAATGCCGGCATCGCCGGAGGGCTGTCGGGTGCGGTGACGAGCGGGCGGCTCAAGGGCGCGCTGATGGGTGCGGCCCAGGGCATGGCGATGCAGGGAGCGGCGCCGGGGCTGGGTCATGCGCTTGGGACGGTGATCGCCAATCCGGTGGCGGACGATTTCATCGCGCACGGCTTCGTGGGCGGGCTCTTCAACGTCGGCCAGAAGGGCGGCTTCGTCTCCGGCTTCCTCGCCGCCGGCGTCGGCTCGCTCCCCGCGCCCATCCCGCTCGACCAGTACTCGACCGGCCTTGAAATGGCGACCCTCGGCGGCGCCGCCTCCCTCCTCGGCGGCGGGAAGTTTGCCAATGGCGCGATTACGGCGGCGTTCAGCTACGCGGCGGGTAGTATCGCTGGTTCAGGCGGCAGTAATGATTATTCAAGTTCACGATCGCCAACGTCCCTGCAAGACAGCAATCCTACATCAGTTAACTTCAGTGCCGATGAGGGTGTCTGGGGAGATGTCCATTGGACGGGTGAAGCTTCGGGCGTGCGGCAGTTTGAACAAGACCTTCTAGATCTCGGAAGCACAAATACCATGGCACCAGTCGGCAAAAGAGGCATCCGGACGAGTCCTCAATATCCGTGCAGACATGAATAACGAGGACAACGGCTGGGACTACACGGTAAACGTGGACGCTTCTCACACCAGAGTCGTAATGACCAAGGACGGACCACAGGCAGTACCAAGCATTATTAAGCTAGGTCACGAATTGTTTCACGCCATTCTCGGGGTGAAGGATGACGGTCCGGGAAACATGAACACAGTGAACAAATATGAGAATCCCCTCCGCCGTGAACTGGGATACCCGATGCGGACGCAGTACTGACTGGAGCGACGAAATGATTGGGCTATTGAGTATCTCCATATTCTCACTTCTTGTTTTCATGGCGGGCACTGCTGGAGCCGAAACCAGCTGGTCATGCTCCTACAAGGCATCAGACGGGACTCTACAGCCACCGGCCGTCTTTCTTGAGACCAAAACCGAGTTTGTAGGGCCGCCTGACGACTACTCCGCATACCGCATGCATTACAGCATTCTCGAAGATTCTGATGACGGACTTATAGCCATCGCGCATTCATCGGGATCACCCGAACCCGGAAAGCCGCCGGAAATGATCCTAAACGTGATTATCCTCAACAAGCGGACTGGCGAGTTTCGAATGTCCGGCACGCTCTTGCGTTCCATGTACGAGGACAGGTACGAAGGACATTGCGTGAAACTTGCGATGTAGCCTCGCGATACCGGACTACTGCTTCCGGCGAGTTCGGCGGAGGTCTACCTGATTCCCAAACTGGCGCGAGAAGGGAACGCGGCGGAAGAGGCAAAACGGTGCGCTGCCATGAGAAACGCGATTTGCCGTTGTGATGCAGATATCGGATCGCGGCACACCAATGTTCGTGCCGGTCGCGGCCCAATCGTGTTGCCGGGTGCTCGGAGGGCCTCGCGGCGCCCACTGCGCGGCGTGCAGAGGAGCCTTGGACTGCGGAGGCGAGCTGCGTTGCGCCGTTGGATATCTGCCCTCCGCACCTGTTCGGGCTTGGCCTGCGGCGGGGGTGGAAGTTACGAGCGGGACTACACCTACACCGGCAAGCTCCCGCCCTGCACGCAGACCATCAAGATGGAGTCGGCAAGCTACTGGTCGCGGCCACTGTACGACTCGCTGGCCGCTCGGGTGGCGACGGTGCGGTGCTTTTCCGGCTACTCCATCGACAAGGTGTACAACAATTCAACCGGGTATCTCTCGCAGATGACCGACGATACGACGGGTTTCGTGATCTGGCAGGCCGATGCACGGGACGCGGAGCTGCATCTCGCGCTCTCCGAAGTCGGCGGCGGCCCGGTGAAACGCAAGGCTACGACGCGAACACGGGCGGCCTCCTGAACATCTGCGCCAGCGGCAATTCCGGGACTTGCGACCTGGGTGGCCCGCATTTGCGGGGCCATGACAGATGTAACGATCGATTGGGATGGTCGCCTGATTACGACTTGACGGCGCCGCCTCAGTGCCTCAGTGGGCATCCGCCTGTTTAAGAGAGGTGGCGTGCACCCATCCTTCGTGTGCGGGTGTCTGGCCGTTTGCGGCGACATGCACGCGTACCCAGCCTGCGCGCTGTTCGGAGGTCTCGACGCTGGTGCCGCGCGCGAGCGTTGCGACGATGTCGCTTGCGGTCGAAGGGTCGCTCCGGAGTTTCACAAGTGTGATGCCGATCACGGCACGCGCCGCCGCCGCGTTCGTTGCTCCTGGGGGCTGCGGGTGTTTGGCCGGAACCACCGGCGTTGTCTGCGAAGCGCCGCTGCCGGCCCAGGCAGGCAGATAGGGCTGCAGGCGCGGATAGTACAGGAAGCCCAAAACAACAGCAGTGGCGAGCGCAATTGCGAGCGCGCTGTCGAGAACGAGCCGGCTCGTCTTGCGCAGCGCGGCAGGATCCGGTTCCGGCGCCATTTCCGCGACACCGGCGAGGCGGGAATCCCGCTGCCATTCGCGGCGCGCCGCTTCGAGGCGCTCGGCTTCCTCGATGCGCCACTGGTCCTCGGCGCGCTGGATGGACGCCTGGGTGCGTTCGGCCCAGCTTTCGCGGGATTTCCGCGCGTTCGCGCGCGTCTGGGCGAGTTCGGCTTCGCGGTCGGTATGGGCAACCTGCAAGGCCGCGAGTTCGGTGCGCAGCCGCGCGAGTTCGGATTCGTTCGCCGGATCGCGCAAGGTCTGGATCCTGCTGCGCGTCTCCTGCAGCGCCGATTCGGTGCGTCCCAGTTTTGCGCTGGCTTCTGCGGCGGCAACGGCCGTGCGATCCCGTTCGGCGTCCAGTTGGCCGCGCGCTTCGGCGAGCGCCGCTTCGGTCCGTTCGAGCCGAGATACAGCCTCGGCCAGTGCTCGCCCGCTCCGCTCGCGCTCGCGCCTTTCCGCTTCGGCGATGCGGATCGCCTCGCCGGATTTCCACGTCTCTTCCGCTTTTTGAAGTGCGGCTTCGACTTCTTCCCGGGTGCGCTCGCGCGTGCGGCCCGCCGCCACCTGTGCCTCGGCGAGACTGGCTTCGCGTTCGGCGAGCTGGGTGCGTATGGCGGCGAATTCGGAGCGCAGCTTGCGGAGTTCGGCGCTGTCGCGGCGGTCGCGCGCGGTGCTGGCTTCCGCCCTGGCATCGGCGAGCGCCGCCTCGGCGCCTTCCAGCCGCATGGTCGATTTCTTGAACAGGCGATCCGACTGTTCCTTCCACTGGGCCTTCGCTTCGGCCAGCCGCGAAGCTTCTTCGGCTTCCCATGCCTTCTTTTCGTCGGCGAGCGCGCGCTCGAATTCCCGTCTTGCGCCGTCGCTGCCGCTTTTTGCGCTCTGCCGTATTTCTTCGAGTTCGTTCTCGCGATCGGCCAGCCGGGACTGCGCTTCCGCGAGCGCGTCGGTCAGGCGGCGAACCTCGGCCGTTTCCTGGCGCTCGCGCATGCTCTTCGCACCGGCGCGGCTTTGGGCGAGCGCGGATTCCGCCCGCTCGAGCTTTGCCGTCACTTCTGCAAGCACGCGCGCGGACTGTTCCTGCGAGCGCGCTTCGGCCGCGGCGAAGCGCACGGCCTCGTCCTTCTTCCATGCCTGTTCGGCGCGAGCGAGCGCTGTGAGGGAAGCCAGGGCTTCGTTGCGCGCCCGCTCCGCCTCGGCTTCCGCTTCCGCGAAACGCTCTTCCGTCTCGGCGTGATTTTCCCGGAGCACGGTCAATTCGGCGCGAAGCCGGCGCGTCTCCGCCGATTCGCGCCGCTGTCCGGAATTGACCTCCGCCAGCGCGGCCTCCGCCTGTGCAAGACGGGCAGCCATTTCCTTCGTTTTGCGTATCGCCTGTTCGTGCCAGATCGCTTCCGCAGACTTCAAACGTTCGGCTTCCGCCGCCTTCCAGCTCTCTTCCGCTCCGGCAAGCGCCGCGCTTGCCTCGTTCGCGTCCTGCTCGCGCGCACGCCGGGCAGCCTCTTTCTCCGCGACCCGTGCTTTGTCGCGTTCGTCGAGCGTGGCTTGAACCGTTGATAGTTCTGTGCGCAAGCGTTCGGTTTCGGAACTGTCCGACACGTTCGCCGTGGCCTGTGCGCGCGCGGCGGCAAGCGCGGTTTCAAGTTCGGCGCGCCGGGCCGCTTCCTCGGCCAGAGCGCGGGCGCTTGCTTCGCGCCATTTCTCTTCCGCCGCATTCAGACGCTTTGTTTGTTCGACTTTCCAGTTCTGCTCCGCGCGGGCGAGCGCGGCCTCGGAGTCGCTTCTCGCTGCCTCGCGCGCCCGTTCCGCCGCCGCCTGGGCATCCGAGAGCGACGCCTGAAGCGTGGCATTCTCTTCGCGCAGCTGCAGGACCTCCGGGCCGTCGCCGGTCTTCGATGCGGCCTGCGCGCGCGCCGCGGCGAGGGCGGCTTCGAGCTGCTTCTGCTGCTGGGTTTCCTTCGCCAGCGCGCGCGCGGACTGCTCCTGCCAGTGCGCCTCGGCCGAGGCGAGCCGCAGGACCTCGCCGCTTTTCCAGACGTCTTCCGCCTTTGTGAGTTCTTCTTCCGTCTCGCGACGCCAGCGTTCGCGCGCCTGCTCCAACCGTTCGAGCGCGCGCGCTTCCGATTTGAGGAGACGTTCTTTCGTCTCGGTCATCCAGACGCCGCGCCGTTCTTCCAGCGTGGCGACGGCTTCGTCGGCGGCGTCGTTGAGCCGCTCCTCCAGCTCCGTATCCCAGGAACGTCGAGCGGCGGCGAGTTCGGACTGGGTCGCGCGAAGCGTTGCGCGCGCTTTTGCGAGCTCCGCCCGCAGCTCGCGCATCTCCGCATCGCTCTGCGGCGGAGTTACAGTTTCTTCCGTGGCATCGTCATGTGGCGACTCGCGAAGCACGGGGTGATCGAACACCCCAAGTGTCGCCCCGTTGTCGCTGTCGAGACCGATGACGCGCACGACCAGCGTCGGCAACTCGGTCGCATCCCGCGGGGGCAGGAAACGGAGACCTTCGAGTTCGTCGCGCGTCAGCGACCACGAGCCGTCGCCATTGTTGCGCCCGCGAGACAGGCGCGCGCGGCTCGGCATGCGCTCGATGCGCAACGCCACGCGGCGGTCGCGCCCGTAGGCAGCCATCAGCGGCAGCAATTCGAGCGGAACGCCGTCGGGTGCAGCGGACGATTCCGGTCTTTTCGCGACTGCCAGACTCACGGTGATTTTCCTTGGCCAGAGCGGCGCGATCGCCGCCGCTCCCCCATTCTGGCCATTCCGGGTAAAGCAATCGTTCGCATTCTGCGGTTTCGGGCAGGGATTTGACGCGGGCCACGGCCGTGGTTTCAAGCGTTCGCCGCGAGCCGGATTCGGGTAAGCTCGGTATTTCCGCGAAGGGGCAAATCCGAAATGTCGAAGGGCGCTATGGGCATGCTGCTGGCGCTGGCGCTTGCCGGATGCGGCGGATATTTCGACCAGCACCCGGCCAATGTGCGCCCCGAAGGCGAGGCGGTGGCCGCCATTCTGGGTGCGCCGGCCCACACGCCGGTTGTGCAGCCGGAGGTGGTGCCGCTCGCGCCGCCCGCGCCGCCCGCGCCCGCAGAGCAAAATATCCCGGCGGCTCCCGTCGTGAGGGCGAGCGCGCCACCACCGGCGCCCGTCGAGCCGCCTTCTGTTCCGCCCTCCGCGCCCATGATCGTTGCGGCGCCCGAGAACCCATCTCCGTCCGCGCCGCCGATGCCTATGCCGGAGCCGCCGCCGCAGACCGAACCCGCACCGGCGGTGGTTGTTTCAAATCCCCCACCGCCGCCGTCTCAAACGGCCGAAGCGCAACCAGCGATCACGCCCGCTGCGCCAAATCCGGTTTCCGCTCCCGATTCCCATTGCGCCGCTGTCGCGAAACAGCGCGCGGATGACGCCGCCGCAGGCGGATCGGACAGCGATACGCAGACGATCGTCCGCGACGGCACGTACAAGGATTGCATGGCGTGGCAGGCGGCGCATCCCTCGCCGTAGCGCGTTTTCACATCGACGCGGAGACCGAACATGAAGCAGGACAGCTTTGCCGAGGCTCAGCGCTGGGCCGACAATCCGGATGCGTGGAAAGAACCCGCGCGCTGCGACGCCTGGATCAAGGTGATGCAGGCGCTCGCCACCAGCGAACACGAACGCCCCGAAACCCGCGCCGAAGCGGAGCTGCTGGTGAAGCGGCTACGGAAGGCGAAGGCGGGGCCGGACGGCAGGCGCGAAAGCGGAAAGTGATTGTCGCACCCGACATCGGTGAAGCCGTCGACTATCATTAAACCGGAAGGTAGACCAGATGGCCGCGCGGGACTATTCGGAACTGAACGCGCCCCTGCCGCATCCCGGCGAGCACCTGCGCGAGGATTTTTTGCCGGATTATGATTTGAGCGCCGGTTCGTTGGCGAAGGCGATGGGATTGAGGGATCGCACGCGCATGAAGCGCCTGGTGCGCGAGTCTCAACCCGTTACGCCCGACACGGCGCTGAGACTCGCCAGGGTGTTCGGGACGAGCGCGGATTTCTGGATGAACCTACAGGCCCAACACGATCTTTCGGCCGCTGCCATAAAGGGACGGCGGGCGCTCAAGGCCATAAAGCCCCTCAAGGTGGCATAGCAGAATACGGCGACGAAATAGGTATACTCATCGCGCGGCGGCCGCCTGGTCGCAAGCCCCGGCCCTGTGCAGAATCTCATCTGCCGTAGCGTGTTTGCAATATGTATGATGTCGCCGGATCATGTCACGGTTTTCCCCGAATGTCATTCCCGCGAAAGCGGGAACCCAGGACGCAATTCTCTCCGGATAAACCTGCGCTCTGGCTTCCCGCTTTCGCGGGAATGACAGGCTGTGGGTAGTTCCAGCCCGAAAACGCTCTAGATCGCGGGCGGCGGCAACCGATGCTCCGGCGATACCGGACTCATCGATCCGACTGCGATCCCGTCCGGGTCTTCGATGACAGCATACCGCGCCCCCAAAGCGCGTCATAGGGAGGCTGCAAGCCGCGATAGCCGGCGCCCGTCATCTCGGCATAGAGCGCATCAATACCTTCGCGTGACGACACTTCAAATCCGATCACCACCCGTCCGGCGAGGCCTTCCCGATCCTTCCACCCGCCATTCCACACGCGGGCAAAAGCAGTGCTATCAATGTCCAGGTCGGCGGCCTCGCTCTCCGAAAACTTTTGCGCGGTTATGTGATGGGCGCCCGATTGCGTTTTCCAGATGGCGCGATCCGGAATTTCAATGCCCAGCTTACGGTAGAAGCGCAGCGACGCTTCGGTGTTGCCGCTGACAATGTTCAACTGGTTGAAAACTGGCGACGCTTTATCGGACATGGTTTCCTCCGCATATGCCCTTAGCGATGTTGTACGTCCGCCCTGCTTCTGTCCAGCCGAACTGTATTGCCGGAGCGACCTTGCTATTAATCCGTCCATAAGTAACTGCAGGAAGGTTCGGGGTCAGAAGGTTCCGGGGTCAGAAGTTTCCGGGGTCAGAGAATACGACGACGCCATACATATACTCATCGCGCGGCGGTCGCCTGGTCGCAAGCCCCGGCCCTGTGCAGAATCTCATCTGCCGTAGTGCGTTTGCAATGTGTATGATGTCGCCGGATCCCCGTCCTGTGCAGAATCTCATCTGCCGTAGTCGCTCGCTTCAGCCAATTTGAATGGATAGAGTAATTCGGAATATCGCGTCTCACCCATAGAAAATCCACATGCCGCTACCATTCAAGATGACTGAATCGACCTGGTAGCGTGTTTGCAATATGTATGATGTCGCCGGATTGCCAAGGCGAAGCCGGGCGGCAGACGCGAAAGCGGAAAGTGATTATTGCGCGGCAGCGTGCGGAGGATGCCGGTGCCGCCGGGCTTGACGGCGACACGCAGGCGATCGTGCGCGAAGGCGCGTATGAAGATTGCATGGCGTGGACGCGCGCGCATCCTGCAGCACCGTGACGTCTCAACGGTCCTGATTGCCGTTATCAGGCGGCCTGCGACGCAGCGGACGGTTTATTTTCGGTCTCATGATCAAGACAAACTTCAGCGGAGCGCCATTTGGCTGCATTCAATCCGACCAGGAGCAGCCAGAGAGCCATCACGGCCTCGCCCACAAACGATCCAAGCTGAACATAAGGGATGACCGTCATCCTGAGAGCCATGAAGTAGTCGCAGGCCGATACAAGATAGCACCCGCCCGCCAGCGCATATAAAATCCCGAGCCAGCGCGGGAAGTAGCCCGACCGAAATACCAGCCAGCCCTCCAGCAGGAGCGCAAAACCGAAAAAGGTGAGCCCGATCTGAAAACCGGAGTCGTGCCAATGCAGTGCGAGGCGCGCCAGAGCCGCCTTTTCGGACAGCGATAGAGCCGAAACGTCCGGAGAACCGGAAAGAAAACCGAGCGGCGCGAACTGAGTCCATGCGTTCACGGCGTTGATGGTGTTCTGGGTGAGATCGAAGACGAGCGCGATGAGGGCCAGCGTGGGATTCACGGGCCTCAGCAGCCGCCACACAAAGATGATGGTGACGGGAATCGCCAGAACATTGGTAAGCATCTCGGCTAGGAAACCGAGTCGATATTGGCTCTGGTGAACGGCGATCGCGTGCAGCGTGGCGATGGGGCTTCCGGCGATAACCAGCCCCTGACGGCCGACAAGTTCGGCATATGCGCCGAGGACGATCACCAGCACATAGATCGCTCCCGCAATACGGGCCTCGTTGCGCGGAGAGATTTTGAGTGCAGCTGGTGGCATGGGAAATCTGGTGCCGGAGGTGAGAATCGAACTCACGACCTACCCCTTACCAAGGGGTTGCGCTACCACTACGCTACTCCGGCAGAGCCCGGGAAAACGCGCGGAACGCGGTGCGCGCCCGGGCGGGCTGCTATAGCCCAAGGCTTGCGGGAGTAAAAGAGTGCAGAAGACATCTGGCGAGGCCCGCCGCGAGCGGCTGGCGGCCGCGCTAAGGGCCAATCTCAAACGCCGGAAAGCCCATGGGCGCGACGAAGCCCCGAAGGGCCGGGACGCGGCGTCTGGGTCGCGTGAGGAAACACGCGAAGAGAGCGACAGCGCATTCTCAAAGGATCGCGCGCGCTAGGATCGCGCGTTGCTTCCTGGGAGCGCCGGCGTCCCGCCGGCCCCCTCGACAAGCTCGGGGTGAGGAAAATACCTCATGCCGAGCCTGTCGAAGCATGCGGGCGGGACGCCGGCGCTCCCGGAGTTGCGGCGGGACTTGGCGCGCGCGGCGATTTCGGTCTTGATGCGAAAAAAGAGGTGTCATGGACCGTATCCGCATTGAAGGCGGCTCCCGGCTCGAGGGAGAGATCACCATCAGCGGCGCCAAGAATGCGGCGCTGCCGCTCATGGCCGCCTGTCTTCTCACCGCAGAGCCGCTCGTGCTCGCCAACGTGCCACAACTGGCCGACATCACCTTCATGACCGACCTGCTGAAGAGCTTCGGTGTGAAGGCAGAGCGCACGCATGGCGCGCTGTCGCTCGCGGGCGGCGGACTGCGCGGCACCACGGCGGCCTACGATCTGGTGCGCAAGATGCGCGCGAGCTTTCTGGTGCTGGGCCCACTCGTCGCGCGGTGCGGCCAGGCGAAGGTGTCGCTGCCGGGCGGATGTGCGATCGGTGCGCGGCCGGTGGACCTGCACATTCGCGCGCTGCTCGCGCTCGGCGCCGCGATCGAATTGCGCGAAGGCTATGTGTTGGCGAACGCTCCCGCAGGCTTGCGCGGCGCAAAGATCGAATTCCCGCAACCCTCCGTCGGCGCGACGGAGCACGCGCTGATGGCGGCGGTGCTGGCGAAAGGCGAAAGCCGCATCGTCAATGCCGCGCGCGAGCCGGAGATCGTCGATCTCGGGCGCTGTCTTCAGGCGATGGGCGCGCGCATTGCGGGGCTTGGAACCTCGTGCATCGACATCGAAGGCGTGCACGCACTGCACGGCACCGAATACCGCGTGCTGCCCGATCGCATCGAAACGGGTACCTATGCCTGCGCGGTGGCGACGACCGGCGGCGACGTGGAGCTGCTGGATACGAATGCCGAACTGATCGGCGCGGTGGTGCCGTTGCTCGAGCGGACGGGCGCGGAGATCGCGCCCACCGAACGCGGGTTCACAATCCGCCGCAACGGCGTGCGACCGATCGCGGCGGATGTCACAACCGAGCCGTTTCCGGGCTTTCCCACCGATCTCCAGGCGCAGTTCATGGCGCTGATGGCGACGGCTTCCGGCGTGTCGCACATCCGCGAAACGATTTTCGAAAACCGCTTCATGCATGTGCCGGAACTGGTACGCATGGGAGCCGACATCCGCATCGAGGGCGATACGGCGATCGTCACCGGGGTGGAGCGGTTGAAGGGTGCGCCGGTGATGGCGACCGATCTTCGCGCCAGCGTCAGCCTCGTGATTGCGGGGCTCGCCGCGCAAGGCGAGACGATCGTGAACCGTGTCTATCATCTGGATCGCGGCTTCGAGCGGATCGAGCAGAAGCTGTCGGGCGTCGGCGCGAAGATCGAACGGCTGGCGGCATGAACAAACAGAAGCTCGTTCTTGCGGCGGGAGATGCCGAGGATCTGAAGGCGCTATCCGCGTGCCTGCAGGATGCCGTAGCCCAGGTGAAGGACCTTGTGTATCTGCCGAAGTCGCGGCGCTTCGCGGGGCTGTTCAACCGCTTCAAATGGGAAGGCGCGACGGCACGTTCCGGTGCGCGCGTGCGGTGCGGATTGCATATCGACGGGGTGTTGTCCGCGAAATCGTCGCGGCTGAAAACGGGCAATCCCGATGCGGTGGCCTCGCTGCTTGCGATCCGCTTCGAGGCGAAAGGTGGCGACGATCCGGGCGGTATCGTGGAACTGGTGTTTTCCGGCGGCGGTCTCCTGCGGCTCGAAGTGGAATGCATCGAAGCCGAGCTGATGGATGTTTCCGGCGAATGGGCAGCACTCGGCCGCCCCGTCCACGAGCTCGATTCCTGAGATGGTGTTGTTTGTTTTCGCGCCGAAGTGCAGAGCTGACCCCACACTCACCATGGCCGGCCCCCGAGCCGGCCACCCAGCCGCCGCGCGTCGGCGCGGCGAAATGATTCTGCACCGCCTGCCAGATATGCAGAAATGAGTTATTCGCTCGCGGACGCTCGCGAGCTGGGTGGCCGGGTCAAGCCCGGCCATGGTGAGAAGGGGATGTCATCCGCACCGGATCGCCATGACGGATGAGTCTCGTTTCCGGCTGATCGAAGTCAGCCTCGACGAGCGCACGCTGGTGCGGCGCACGCGCGAGATCGAGCAGGAGCGCGAGATCGCGATCTACGATCTGCTCGAAGAGAACAGTTTCGCGCCGCGCGGTTCGGCGGGCGGTCCCTACACGCTCGTTCTGGGCGTGCAGGAAAACCGCCTGGTCTTCGACATCCGGCTCGCGGAAGGCGGCAAGCACGGCCGGGTGATGCTGTCGCTCACGCCGTTCCGCCGCATCGTCAAGGATTACTTCCTCGTCTGCGACAGTTACTTCAAGGCGATCCGCAACGCGCCCGCCCACCAGATAGAAGCGCTCGACATGGGGCGCCGCGGCCTTCACGACGAAGGTTCGACGCTGCTGCGCGAGCGCCTGAAGGGCAAGATCGACATCGATTTCGATACGGCGCGCCGGCTGTTCACGCTTCTCTGCGTGCTGCATCTGAAGGGCTGACGCGGTGCGCGGCCCCAACGGCGAGGAATTGCCGGGTGCCGTTCTCTTCGCCTGCACGCTGAACGCGGTGCGCAGCCCGATGGCTGCCGCGCTGATGCGCCATCTCTATAGCCGCTTCGTCTACATCGATTCGGTCGGCACGCGTCCGGGCGATGTCGATCCCTTCGCGCTCGAAGTGATGGACGAGATGGGAATCGCGATGACGGAGCACAGGCCCAAGCGTTTCGAGGATCTGGAGGATGCCTCGTTCGATCTCATCGTCACGCTTTCGCCGGAAGCGCACCACAAGGCGATGGAAATGACCCGCACGATGGCGGTGGAGGTGGAATACTGGCCGACTTTCGATGCGACCGCCGTGGAAGGTTCGCGCGAGCAGCGGCTCGATGCGTACAGGGCGGTGCGCGACGAACTGCTGCGGCACATCGAGCGGCGCTTCGCCGCCGGCGCGCCGCACGGCGCGTGAGTAGAACCACCCTCCCCTTGAGGGAGGGTCGAAAAATTCGAGCGCAGCGAAGAATTTTTCGGGGAGGGGGAATGCTGAAACATCACCCCTCCCCGAAATTATTCTTCTCGCTTTGCTCGAAGAACAATTTCGACCCTCCCTCAAGGGGAGGGTAGAACGCGCGCGCCTTGCTTTTCGGCAGGTTCGGTGCAATCTCCCCGCCGACAAATCCGCTTCGGGGACGAATGGCCAAGGAAGAACTTCTCGAATTTCCGGGCTCGGTGAGCGAGCTTCTGCCCAACGCGACATTCCGGGTGAAGCTCGAGAACGGGCACGAAATCATCGCCCACACCGCCGGCAAGATGCGCAAGAACCGCATCCGTGTGCTCACGGGCGACAAGGTCCTCGTGGAGATGACGCCCTATGATCTCACCAAGGGGCGCATCACCTATCGCTTCAAGTAATCCGGCGCTGGTTCTCGCCAGCGCAAGTCCGAGGCGGCTCGCCCTGCTCGCGCAGGCGGGCATCGTTCCCGATGCCGTTCGCCCGGCGGATGTCGACGAATCCGTTCTGAAAGAAGAGACGCCGCGGGTGCATGCGCTGCGGCTGGCGAAGCTCAAGGCCGAACGCGTCGCGGCCGACTGGCCGGGACCGCCGGCGCTCATCCTCGCCGCCGATACGGTCGTGGCCTGCGGACGGCGCATTCTTCCCAAGGCCCGCGCGCCGGAAGACGTCCGCGCCTGTCTCGCGCTGCTGTCGGGGCGGCGTCACCAGGTCTTCACGGCGGTTGCAGTCGTGAACAGCGGCGATCCCGCGTTCGCGCGAGATCGTGTCGTCCTCACCCGCGTCGCCTTCCGGCGCCTGCTGCCGCACGACATCGACATCTACGTCCGATCCGGCGAAGGGGAGGGCAAGGCCGGCGGCTACGCCATCCAGGGGCGCGCCGAAAGCTTCGTCCGAAGCCTCAACGGCTCCCATTCCAATGTCGTGGGCCTGCCGCTTCTGGAAACCCTCAATCTCCTTGCCGGCCAGGGCTATGTCCCAGCTTGACGCCTCTCTTCTTTGTCATTCCCGCGAAAGCGGGACCTCTCACCCGTTTGCAAGGGTCTGAGGTGAGTTTTTTTTGGAATGAGGAAATCTATCGCTGAGTGGGTGGGAAACGGGGCTGGCGCAGCGATTGCGTCAGCCCGCCACTCATCGAT